>JACQDL010000045.1 GCA_016201065.1 Actinomycetota bacterium | reverse complement strand
GCTGGCGTGGCTGCCCGCAACGCATCGGCGATATCGTCGCCGCAGCCCTGGTCCTGCTTCACCACGAGCACCACCGCACCACCTGACCCACACCGGCAATCACACACCGTGAGCACCAGTTACGCGGAATGCCTCAATGTAGACGGTGGGACGGCCTTCCGCCCCGCCGATGGGTATGACTACTTCCTAGGGTTGCAGTGATGGACATCGAAGTTGGGTGGGTGGACAACGCAGAGCGTGTTCTCCTCGGGCTCACGCGCGAGGAGTTGTACCTGATTGCGGGATCGGTCAATGAAGCCATCGAGGCAGTCGAGGATTGGGAGTTCTCGACTCGACTCGGCGTTGAGAAGAAGGCGGCGCGAAAGTTGCGTGCTGACCTTCGTGCCGCTATCCAGGAGTTGCCCCCTCCGGGGTAGGAGCCGCAATGAAATGGGTGTGTTGCCCCGGATTCGATGGGGGTGCGGGTCAACGCCAGGAAGATGCGCGTTTTCGGGGGAGGGGCTTGGGGTTGGTCGCTGTGGTCACGTCGAGTGACGATTGACCCGTGTGGGTGGTTCGGTGTGCTGGGCCCGGGATGGTGGGGGCTCCCGTAGAAGATTGGTGGCCGTGCCGATGGTCTCAACCTGGTGGGTCGGGGGAGACGTTGCACAACCTCGCGGCGCGAGCCGGTGCGGTCGAGCGGGCGTCCGAGGCGGCAGGTGCCGACGTGCTCTGCGCGCATGGGTGGCCCGCGAGGTGCTGGTCGCCGGCACCTCGATCGGCGACGTCTCGCCGCCGTGGCGCGAGCATGGCGGGACCACCTGACACGACGAGGGGCCCGGGCGGGTGGGATGCCCGGGCCCCTCGTCGTACCGTCCTGTGCGAGCTGGCCAGTTACTCCGGCTGCTGCTGGCTCGCCAGCTCCCGCTGGCCGGCGCGATCGCCGTTGCCGCCAGTGACCGCTGCCACCTCGGACGGTTCCTCGACCGGGGAGAAGAAGCCACGGATCGCCCGACCGGTCGAGCCCAGCTTGTTGACCTTCTTCGGCACCGGTGCGCCGGCGTACTCCAGCTGCCCGTGTCCGTGCTCGTCGACCGGGCCGAGCGGCTGGTGGATCTCGATGAACTCACCGGTCGGCAGCCGCTTGATGATCCCGGTCTCCACACCGTGCTCGAGGACCTCCCGGTCATGCCGCTCCAGCCCGAGGCTGACCCGGTAGGCGACCCAGTAGGCCAGCGGCGGCAGCAGGAGCATGCCGATCCGGCCGATCCAGATCGTGGCGTTCAGGCTGATGTCGAACACCTTGGCCCACACGTCGTTGGCGCCGAGGACGGTCATCCAGAGGAACCAGGTGAGCGCCATCGCGCCGAGGGCGGTGCGGACCGGCACGTCCCGGGGGCGCTGCAGGAGGTTGTGCAGCGCCCGGTCCTTGGTCAGCCGGGCCTCGATCCACGGGTAGATCGCGGCGATGGTGAACACCAGCCCGGGCACCACCACGGTCGGGAAGAACACCGCCGGGATCGTGTAGCCGAGGCCGCGGAACTCCCAGGACGGCCAGATCCGGGTGTCCCCCTCCAGGAACCACATGTAGAAGTCGGGCTGCGAGCCGGCGGAGACGTCCGCCGGGGCGTACGGCCCGTACAGCCAGATCGGGTTGACCTGGCTCAGCCCGCCGAGCAGCGCGGTCACCCCGAACACGAACATGAACAGCCCACCGCCCTTGGCGGCGAACAGCGGCATGACCCGCACACCCTTGACGTTCTTCTCGGTCCGGCCCGCTCCGGGGTACTGGGAGTGCTTCTGCTTGACCACCAGACCGAGGTGCAGCGCGATCAGCGCGAGCAGCAGCGCGGGAATCACCAGGACGTGCAGGATGTACAGCCGGCCGAGGATCTCCGTGCCGGGGAAGTCGCCGTTGAAGACGAGGAAGTACAGCCACGTGCCGATCACCGGGATGGAGAGGATGATGCCCGAGGCGATCCGCAGGCCGGTCCCGGAGAGCAGGTCGTCGGGGAGCGAGTAGCCGGCGAACCCCTCGACCAGGGACAGCAGGAGCAGGCCGATCCCGATCAGCCAGTTGAGCTCCCGCGGCCGCCGGAACGCCCCGGTGAAGAACACCCGAAGCATGTGGACCATGATCGCGGCGACGAAGATCAGCGCGGCCCAGTGGTGGATCTGCCGGATGATCAGCCCACCGCGGATGTCGAAGGACAGGTCCAGCGTGGTGCTGTACGCCCGGGACATCTCCACCCCGCGCAGCGGGTCGTAGCTGCCGCTGTACTTCGTCTCCGCCATCGAGGGGTCGAAGAACAGGGTCAGGTAGGTCCCGGTGAGCAGCAGGATCACGAACGAGTACAGCGCGACCTCGCCGAGCATGAACGACCAGTGGTCGGGGAAGACCTTGTTCAGCGCCCGCCGGATCGGGCTGGCGAGCGTCAGCCGCTGATCCGCCTCGTTCGCGCGGGTCGCGAGCCGGCCGGCCTTGGCCGACGGCGCGGCACCGTTGGCCGCCGCCTTGCCGGTCGGGCTGGTTGAGCTGGCGGGTGGCTTAGTCATAGTTCCGTCGCTCCCAGAAGGCCGGACCGATGGGTTCGCGGAAGTCGCTGCGCGCCACGAAGAAACCCTCGCTGTCCACCGTGATCGGCAGCATCGGCAACGACCGGGTGGCCGGGCCGAAGATTGGCTTGGCGTCCCGGGTCGCGTCGAACTGCGACTGGTGGCACGGACAGAGGATCTTGTTCGTCTGCTGTTCGTACAGCGACGTCGGGCACCCGACGTGGGTGCAGATCTTGGAGAAGGCGACGTAGCTGCCCCAGCTGTAGTCCGCCTGGCCGGCCCGCGGCCGCCGGGTGACGTCCGGGTAGAGCCGGATCAGCATCACCGGGCCGTCCGGGGCGTGCCGGCCACCGGGTACGTCGGGAAACACGGTCTCCATGCCGCCCGGCCGCAGGTCCTCCGGCCGCACGGCGACGCCGTCGAGCCGGACGAGCCGCATGCCGGCCTTCCACGGGGTGCCCAGCAGCTCCTTTTTCGCCCAGGGGTTCTTCACCAGCCCGCCGAGCGGAACGACCGCCATCAGCCCCAGCGCGCCGGAGCCGAGGAACAGCGAGCGGCGCAGCAGGGACCTGCGGGCCAGACCGGTCATCTCCAGGCTGTCCCGGAAGGTCGCGGCGATGGTCCTCCGGTCGGTCTCGTCGGAGAAGCCATCGTGCCGGTCCTGCACCGCGGTCTCGTGCGGCATCAGGAGCTTGCCCCACAGCACGATCCCGGCACCGACCGCGAGCAGGGCCAGCCCCATGGTCAGGCCGAGAAGCGGCGTGTAGAGGAAGTAGCGCTGGTCGGCCAGCGAGAACCGCCACGGGTAGAAGAGGTAGACCGCGATGAACCCGACCACGCTGAGGAAGGCGATCACGAAACAGCCGGCCACCAGCCGCTCGGCCCGCCGTTCGGCCTTGGAGCCCGGCGCGAACCGGTGCTCGCGTTCCAGGATGCGGACCCCGTCGAGACCCGCGCCGAGGTGGGTGAGCTCCTCGTCGGACAACCCGTCGAGGTCGGCCGCCGTGCGGGCCGGCTGCGAGGTGCCCTCGCCGCTCATGACTTCGCTCCGATCCACAGCACCGCGAACATCAGCGCGCCGATGCCGGCGACCCACAGGACGATGCTCTCCGGCACCGGGCCGAGCCGGCCCACGCCGTTGCCGCCCGGGTCCTTGGTCTCCTTCAGCGTCTGCACGTAGCTGACGATGGCCCGCTTCTCCGCGGGGGTGATGTTGTTGTCGCCGAACACCGGCATGTTCTCCGGGCCGGAGAGCATCGCCGCGTAGATCACCTGGTCGGTGGAGGTGCCGAGGCCCGGCGCGCTCTTGCCCGAGGACAGCGCGCCACCCTTGCCGGCGAAGTTGTGGCACTGCGCGCAGTTCAGCCGGAACAGCTCGCCGCCGAGCGCCATGTCGCCGTCGCGCAGGTTGCCGCTCGGCACCTGCGGGCCGCCGCCCACCGACTGCACGTAGCCGGCGATCTGGTTGACCTGCTCCTCGGTGTACTGCGGTGGCTTCGCGGGGATCTGCGATCCCTGGGCGGCGGCGGGCATCCGGCCGGTGGCGACCTGGAAGTACGTCGCCGCCTCGCCGACCCCGATCAGGCTGGGCCCGCGGTCCGGCACCCCCTGCAGGTTGCGGCCGTGGCAGGTGATGCAGGCGGTCTGGTAGATCTGCTGGCCGCGCTGGGCGTCGGCGGACGGCGTCTGGTCGGCCGCGGCGCTGCTGGGAGCGATCGCGGCGTACCCGAATCCCACGGCTCCGAGCGCGACGGTCAGTGCGATCGTGCTGGAGGCCCGGCGCCGGGCGCGGGCCAGCAGGCCAGGAGACGGGTCCGCCGGTTCGGCGGCGGTCGGCTTCGTCATGGGCACACCTTGCGGTTCGGCGGAGGGAGCTCCGTGCGCTGGGGTTACTGGATCAGGTAGATCGTGACGAACAGGCCGATCCACACCACGTCGACGAAGTGCCAGTAGTAGGACACCACGATGGCGCTGGTGGCCTGGGCTGGCGTGAAGCGACCCATGGTGGTCCGGATCAGCAGGAAGATGAACGCCAGCAGACCACCGACCACGTGCAGGCCGTGGAACCCGGTGGTCATGTAGAACACCGAGCCGAAGCCGGTCGAGGAGATCGTGGTGCCCTCCTCGACGAGCATGCGGTACTCGTTGGCCTGGCCGAGCACGAACATGAGTCCGAGCACGAAGGTGATCGTGAACCACCGGCGCAGGCCGAAGACGTTGCCGCGCTCGGCGGCGTACACGCCGGCCTGGCAGGTGAACGAGGATGCGATGAGCACCAGCGTCACCGGCAGGGCGTAGGGCACATCCAGGTGGGTCGGCGGCTGTGGCCAGCCGCTCGTACTGGCCGCCCGCACCGTGAAGTACATGGCAAAGAGCCCAGCGAAGAACATCAGCTCGCTGGACAGCCATACGATCGTGCCGACGCTGACCATGTTGGGGCGGGTCAGCGAGTGCACCTTGCTCGGCTCGAAGCCGCTGGCCTGGACAGTAGTCGCCGTCACGTCGGTCAGTATGACGACCGCACTTCGGTCGCCGACGATTGGGTCCTACGACGTGTCGAAGAGGGGTTCGACACCGGGTGGGCCGCTGGGAAGGGATACGATCCGCAGGCGATGCCGGCCACTGCTCCAGTGCCGGTCCCACCCCCGACCACCTCGGGAGCCAGCCCATCATGAGCAGCTCGACCGCCGGTGGCACGCACACCGTGCTCGTGTTCAGCCACGACCCGGCCATCCGGGAGCAGGTCCGCACCGCGGTGGGGCGGCGTCCGGCGAGCGACCTCGGCCGGATCGAGTTCCGTGAGGTCAGCACCGCCGCCGAGGTCATGGCTGCCGCGGACGCCGGCGGGGTCGACCTCGTCATCCTCGACGCCGAGGCCCAACCCACCGGTGGTTTCGGTCTCGGGCACACCATCCACCAGGAGGTCGTCGACCCGCCGTTGATGGTGCTGCTCGTCCGTCGCCGGGACGACCGCTGGCTGGCCGCCTGGGCGCGGGCCGACGGGACGGTCATGTATCCGGTCGACGCGGTCGAGGCGGCCGCGACGGTCGCCGGCCTGCTCCGTCGGCTCACCGTGGCACGGTGACCGGGGTCCAGCCGGGCGCCCGCAGCTGGTCGGCCGTGCTCGGCGCGCTGCTGCGGGCCGAGCCGCTGGCGGACGGCGACACGGCGTGGGCGATGGGCGAGATCATGGCCGGCGCGGCCACCGCCGCGCAGGTCGCCGCCTTCGCGGTGCTGCTGCGGGCCAAGGGGGAGACCGCCGCGGAGATGGCCGGGATGGTCCGCACGATGATCGCGAACGCCGGGCGGGTGGAGATCCCGGTCCGCGCCGTCGACATCGTGGGCACCGGTGGCGATCGCGCGCACACCGTGAACCTCTCCACCATGGCGGCGATCGTCACGGCCGCGACCGGCGCGCCGGTGGTCAAGCACGGCAACCGGGCAGCGTCCTCGGCCTGCGGAGCGGCCGACCTGCTGGAGGAGCTCGGGGTCGCCATCGACCTGCCCGGTCCCGGTGTCGAGCGGTGCGTGGCCGAGGCCGGCATCGGGTTCTGCTTCGCGCCGGTGTTCCACCCGGGGATGCGGCACGCCGCGGCACCCCGCCGGGAGCTCGGCGTGCCGACCGCGTTCAACTTTCTCGGCCCGCTGACCAACCCGGCGCAGCCGGCGGCCGCCGCCGTCGGGTGCGCCGACGTGCGGATGGCGCCGGTGATGGCTCAGGTGCTGGCTGACCGGGGCGGTACCGCGCTTGTCTTCCGGGGCGAGGACGGGCTGGACGAGCTGACCACGACCGCCAGCACCGCGGTCTGGCTGGTCCGCGAGGGCACGGTGACGCAGACCACGGTGGCGGCGGGGGAGCTCGGCCTCCCGCCGGCCACCCTCGCCTCGTTACGGGGGGCCGACGCGGCGTACAACGCCCAGGTGGCGCGGTCCGTGCTCGGCGGTGCGCACGGCCCGGTCCGGGACGCCGTGCTACTCAACGCCGCGGCCGGGATCGCCGCGTACGGCGGCCTGACCGGCACGGTACCGGACGGGCTGCGGGCCGGCCTGGTCACGGCGGCGACCGCGGTCGACTCCGGCGCCGCGGCGGCGGTGCTCGACCGGTGGGTGCGGGTCAGCCAGCGGGCCCGGGCCGACCTGGCCGGCTCGGTCGGCTAGGCCGGCCGGCGGGACCGGGGGTCAGTCCGTCTCGTCGAACCCGATCGCGAACGCCGCCTCGAGGTCATGCCGGGAGTAGGCGCGGAAGGCGATGTGCGTCTCGGTGTCGAGCACGCCGGGCACCTTGTCCAGCCGTCCGGCGATGACGTCGGCGACGTCGTCGAACTGCCGCACCCGGACGACGGCGATCAGGTCCACGTGGCCGGCCACCGAGTAGACCTCGCTCACCCCGTCGATCGCGGCGATCTCGGCGGCGACCTCGGGGATGCGGTCCGTGGCGGCGGTGATCATGACGATCGCGGTGATCACGGCAGGCTGCTCCTCGGCGTGCGGCGGACCCGGGTGCCCGGGCGGTGCCTGCGATGCTAGTGGCCGGCGCGGTCGTGGGCCGGCACGGTGCGGCCCACGACCTCAGGTGCCGCGGGTCGAGGGGCCCACGTTGCGGGTCAGCCACTCCAGCAGCGGGACGAAGGCGTGCCAGGCGGTGCGCACCTCGCCAACCGGGCGGGGTGTGGCCAGCCACGGCTCGGGGGGCCAGGATCGGGCGGCGTTGAGCGTGCGGTGGCGCAGCAGCTCGATGCGCGGGTGGTCCCGGGGGTAGCCGCGGGGCGCCGACTTCAGCCGGTACCCCTCCACCCGGTAGTCGCCGTCCCGGAGGGTCGCCACGATCCGCTCCAGGGCGGCACCCTGCACGTCGTCGGTCACGGCCCGCCGGTACCGGTCGACCTGGTCGCTGGCGGTCGCGTAGTAGCCGCCAGCGACCAGCAGGCCGTCGGCCGAGATCTGCACGTACCCCGCTGCCATGCCGTCACCGGCGCGGACCACGGCACCGCAGTGCGTCTTGTACGGCGACTTGTCCGGGGAGAACCGCACGTCCCGGTTGGGTCGGAAGATCTTCGCCGCCCCGAACTCGGCCGCGAGCTCGGTGAGCAGGGCCTCCATCGGCGCCCGCACGTGCCGCTCGTAGCCGTCCCGGTGCGCCTGCCAGTAGGTCCGGGAGTTGTCCGCTTCGAGCCCCTCGTAGAAGTCCAACGCCTCCACGGGGAATCCGGTGAAACTCATGTCGGGCCTTCCTCGATGGCGACGTGCATCCGCACCTCGGCGATCTCCACCCCGCCAGCCTGCAGGGTGCGCGCGTAGCCGTCCCGGTCCCACCCCGTGGAGCCGAGCAGACCCAGCGTGGCGCCGTCCTGCTCGGGCACCCATGCCACCGCCGTGCCGAACCCGTCGGCCCGCATCAGCTCCACCGTCGCGGCGAGCATCCGGCTGCCGTGACCGCGGCGTCCCCAGCGGGGCTCGACCAGGATGGCATGGAGCACGCCGGTGCCGGCCGGGTCGACCAGCGGCGGAGCGCCGGCGGGGTCCCCGGTGGGGTCGGCGGGACCGAAGGCGGCGAAGCCGACCCGCCAGCCCTGCTCCTGGGCGACGAGGACATGGTGCCTGGGGGTGGGTGGTGCGCTGACCGCGGCGTGCCAGCGGGCGGCGGCCTGGCCGGGGTCGATGCCGGCCAGCACCGTGCTCGGCAGCCACCGGGCGTACCCGATCCGCCAGCTCTCCAGCTGGATCCGGGCGATTTCGGGGGCGTCGTCGAGCCGGGCGGGGCGCACGCTCACGTCGGCCATGGCGTCACACCCTATGCGGCCGGGGCGCCGGTCAGGAACCGTCGGTGTCCGACAGCCGGCCGACCGGGAGTGGACCCGCCGTCGGGGTCACCGGGACCCGCTCGGCGCGGCGCCGGCGGATCTCGACCAGCACCGCCCCACCGATCACGAGGGTGACGATCGGCACCGGCGCCCAGGTCGCGTAGTTCTCGACCGTGTGCAGCGAGGCGGCGAAGAGGTACCCGAGGATCACCGCCGAGCTGGCCCAGAGCACCCCACCCACGGCGTTCCAGAACAGGAAGGTCCGGTACCGCATCCGGGCCATCCCGGCCATGCTGGGCACCAGCGCGCGGAGCAGGGCCGTCAGCCGCCCGAGCAGCACGGCCTTGCCGCCGTGCCGGTGCAGGAACTCGTCGACCCGGCCCCAGCGCTGCTCGCCGACCCACAACCCGATCCGGGAACCGCGCAGCGGCGGTCCGAACCGGGCACCCAGCGCGTAGCCGACCGAGTCGCCGAGCACCGCCGACCCGATCGCGACCACGATCATCACCCGCAGGTCGAGGACGTGCTCGTGGCAGAAGTAGCCGGCAACCAGCAGCGCGGTCTCGCCCGGCAGCACCATCCCGACCAGGATGGCCGCCTCGGCGAACGTGAGCAGCGCCGCGATCAGGTACAGCCAGCCGCCCACCTGGCCGCCGAGGTGTTGGAGGATCTCGGTCACCCGCACAGTGTGCCTGGTCCGTCGCGGGCCGGGAGTCTGGTCGGCTCAGCCGGTCTCGACCAGTGTCTCGCCGAGCAGCTGGACCCCGCGCGCCAGCCGGTCCACCGGCTCGGCGCAGTAGGTCAGCCGGAGGTGGGGCGCGGGGGGCTCGGTGGCGTGGTACTCCGCGCCGGCGCCGACCAGGACCCCGCGCAGCTCGGCCCGGCGGGTCAGCTCCGCCTCGTCGCACCCGTCCGGCAGCCGGCACCACAGGTGCACTCCGCCGTGCGGCGGGTCGGCCACCGACACCTGCGGGGCGTACCGGGCCAGCGCGGTGAGCAGCGCGTCGCGCCGGGCCGTCAGCTCCCGCCGCAACGCCGCCCGGTGCCGACCCCAGGCCGGTGAGCCGAGCAGCTCGACGGCGGCCTCCTGTAGCGGTTGCGGCACGTAGAAGTCGTCCAGCAGGCGCAGCGCCCGCAGCCGGCTGGCCGCCGGTCCCCGGGCGGCCAGCGCCCCGATCCGCAGGCTCGGCGCCGCGACCTTGGTCAGCGAGAGCAGGTGGACCACGTGCCCGTCCGGGTCGTCGGCGATCATCGGCGGCGGCGGGTCGGCGTCCAGCGGGAGCAGCCGGGCGGTGTCGTCCTCGATCAGGAACGCGCCGGCCGCGCGGACCGCCGCCAGCACCTCGGCGCGGCGTTCGGGCGGCATCAGCGAACCGGTGGGGTTCGCGAACGACGGCTGGCAGTAGACCAGCCGGGCGCCGGAGAGGGTGAGCGCCTCGGCCAGCAGGTCAGGTCGGATGCCGTGCCGGTCGGCCGGCACCGGGATCACCCGAAGGTCGGCGGCCCGGGCCAGCGCCAGCAGCCCCATGTACGTCGGCGACTCCACCAGGATCGGCGCGCCCGGCGGGACCAGCGCGCGCAGCGTCGTGGAGAGCCCGCCCTGACCACCGGGCACGATGACCACGTCGGCCGGCTGTACCCCGATGAGGTCGGCGAAGACCGCGCGCAGCGCGGGCAGCCCGCTGGTCGGCGGACGGTCCCACCCGCCGGGCCGGCGGGCCGCCCGGCACACCATGTCGGCCAGCGCGCGGGTGGGCAGCAACGCCGGGTCGAGGTACCCGCCGACGAGCGAGATCATGCCCGGCCGGGGGGCGGACAGCTGGCGGACCATCGCGCTCGCGTCGACGGCCCGGTCCGCCAGCGCCACGGTCTGCCAGCAGAAGTCGGCGGCGGTGCCCGGGTGCGGAGCCGTCCGCCGGGCCACGAACGTGCCCCTGCCGGGCTCGGTGACCACCACCCCCTCGGCGACGAGCCGACCGACCGCCCGGGAGACGGTGACCGGGCCGACGCCGAGGCGCCCCCCGATCTCGCGGGAGGACGGCAGCGCGGCGCCGGGAGGCCGGACGGCCACGAGCCGGCGAAGCTCGGCCGCCACCCGGTCGATACTGCTATCGTGGGACATGAGTGTCGAGGATAGCGCTATCGCGCTTGTCGAGGTAGCACCGCCAGCCGCCGGCCTGCGCTCCTCCCGCGCGACCTGGCTCGGGGCGCTGGGTGTCCTCGCCTTCAGCATGTCCCTGCCGGCGACCCGGGCCGCCGTCCCCGCGCTCGGTGCCGTGCCGGTGGGGGCCGGTCGCGCGGTGGTCGCCGCCGGACTCGCCGGGATCTGGCTGTGGCGCGGCCGGGCCCGCCGCCCGACCCGGGCGCAGCTGCGGCGGCTGGTCATCGTCGCCCTCGGTGTGGTGCTGGGCTTCCCGCTGCTGTCGTCGACCGCGTTGACGGTGGTCGGCTCCGCGCACGGAGCGGTCATCGTCGGGCTGATACCGATCGGCACCGCCCTCGCCGCGGTGTACCGCGCCGGCGAACGACCAGGCCCGGCGTTCTGGGCCAGCAGTGCCGTCGGCGCGGCCGCCGTGCTCGGCTTCGCCTGGGCCAGCGGCGCCGGCATCCAGCTCGCGGACCTGCTGCTGCTCGGCGCGGTGGCCGCCGCGGCGATCGGGTACGCCGAGGGCGGTGCGCTGGCCCGCGAGATGCCGGGCTGGCAGGTCATCGGCTGGGCGCTGGCGCTGGCGCTACCGGTCACGGTGCCGGTCACCGTCGCCGCGCTGTGGTGGCACCCTCCGGTGGCGCCCGGCCCGGCCGGCTGGCTCGGGTTCGGCTATGTCTCCGTGGTGAGCATGTTCCTCGGCTTCGTGCCGTGGTACCGCGGTCTCGCGCTCGGCGGGGTGGCCCGGATCGGTCAGCTCCAGCTCGCCCAGCCGGTGCTCACCCTGATCTGGTCGGTGCTGCTGCTCCGGGAGCGGATCGACGCCACCATGATGATCGCCGCCGCCGCGGTGCTGGTCAGCACGGCGGCCACCCAGCGGGTCCGGTGGCGCTGATGGCCGGCCGGCTGGGCTGGCGGGTGTGGGCGGCGCTGGGGACGGTGTACCTGATCTGGGGGAGCACGTACCTCGGCATCCGGTACGCGGTGACCAGCGCGCCGCCGCTGCTGATGGCGGGTGCCCGGTTCGTCGCCGCCGGGCTGATCATGGTCGGGATCACGTCCGCGCTGCGCGGCATGCGGGTCTGGCGGATGACCCGCGCGCAGGCCGGCACCGCGGTGCTCTCCGGCGTGCTGCTGGTGCTCGGTGGCAACGGGCTCGTGACCGTTGGCGAGCAGCGGGTGCCCTCGGGGATCGCCGCGCTGATCGTGGCAGGCGTGCCGCTGTGGATCGTGCTGTTGCGGGCGGCGCTCGGTGACCGGCCGGCCAGGGTCACCGTGCTCGGGGTGGGCGTGGGGGTCGCCGGGGTCGCCGCGCTGTTCCTGCCCGGCGGCGGCACCGGCCGGCTGGACGTCCGGTACGCGCTGCTCACCGTGCTCGCCTCGCTGTCCTGGGCGGTCGGGTCGCTGGTCGCGGTGCGCAGGCCCGTGCCACCGGAGCCGCTCGCCCTGTCCACCGTGCAGATGATGGCCGGCGGGGTGGTCTCGCTGGCGTGCTCGGCGGCGATCGGGGAGTGGCGCGGGTTCCACCCCGCCCAGGTCTCCGGCACGTCGTGGCTGGCGATCGGGTACCTGGTCAGTTTCGGCGCGGTGGTCGCCTACCCGGCGTACGTCTACCTGCTCGGCACGGCGCCGGTGTCCCTGGTGTCGACGTACGCGTTCGTCAACCCGGTGATCGCGGTGCTGCTCGGTGTGCTGGTCGCCGGCGAGCGGCTGGCCGGGCCGGAGATCCTCGCCGCCGCGGTGATCGTGGTGGCGGTGGCCGTGGTGGTCACCGCCGAGGCCCGGGCCCGCGCGACCGTCAGAGCGACCTGGCACCATCCGGACGGTGCAGACCCTCTCGTTGCCCACCGCCCGCCGGATCGCGCTCGCCGCCCAGGGCTTCGGTGAGCCGCGGCCGTCCGGACGGATCGACGCCCGGCACCTCCGCCGGGTGCTCGACCGGGTCGGCCTGCTCCAGATCGACTCGGTGAACGTGCTCAGCCGCTCGCACTACCTGCCGGTCCTCGCCCGGCTCGGCCCGTACCCCCGGGCCGCGCTCGACCGCTACAGCTGGGGCCCGACCGGTCGTGGCCTGTTCGAGTACTGGGGGCACGAGGCGTCGCTGCTGCCCTGGCAGCTCCAGCCGCTGCTGCGCTGGCGGATGGCCCGGGCCGACGAGCAGGCCTGGGCCTCGGTGGCCCGGGTCGCCGTCGAGCAGCCGGGGTTGGTCGAGCGGGCGCTGCGGCTGGTCACCGAGGAGGGACCGATCACGGCGGCGGCGCTGGAGGTGGCCCGCCCCGCGCGGGTGCCCGGCGCGATGTGGAACTGGCACGACGGCAAGGTCGCGCTGGAGTGGCTGTTCTACACCGGCGCGGTGACCTGCGCCCAGCGGCGCAACTTCGAGCGCAGCTACGACCTTCCGGAGCGGGTGCTGCCGGAGCCGGTGCTGCGGGCGCCGACCCCGCAGCCGGCGGACGCGGTCCGTGAGCTGCTCCGGATCTCGGGCCGGGCGCTCGGCGTGGCCACCGAGCGGGACCTGCGCGACTACTTCCGGCTGCGGCCCGCCACCGCCCGGCCGGGCATCGCCGACCTGGTGGACGCCGGGGAGCTGGTTCCGGTCATGGTCGATGGGTGGCCGCAGCCGGCGTACCTGTGGCATGGGGCGCGGCAACCCCGCCTGGTACGGGCACGGGCGCTGCTCAGCCCGTTCGACTCGCTGATCTGGGAGCGGTCCCGGACCGAGCGGCTGTTCGGCATGCGGTACCGGATCGAGATCTACACCCCGGCCGCCCAGCGGGTGCACGGGTACTACGTGCTCCCGTTCCTGCTCGGTGAGCAGCTGGTCGGGCGGGTCGACCTCAAGGCGGACCGCGCGGCCGGCGTGCTGCGGGTGCAGGCCGCGCACATCGAGCCGGGCGCCGAACCGGGGGAGGTGGCAGCGGAGCTGGCCGCGTCCCTCGCCGAGCTGGCCGGGCGGCTGGAGCTGTCCGGTGTCGTCGTCACCGGACGGGGCGACCTCGCCGCCCCGCTCGCCGCCCTCCTGCGCGCCGCCGGCTGACCCGCCACGCCACCGTCGTCGGGTGGGCGGTTCGGCGTGACGCTCCAACGTTCGTTGGAGTTGGCCTCGTCAGTTCCAACAGAACCGCCTCAACGTTGGAGGTTGGGCCTGTGGACCACCGCACGACCATGCGCCCGGCGCACGGCTGTGCGCGCTCTGTCCGACTCGATCCCTACAGTAGCGGAGGTGTTCGTGACCGTGCCCACCCGAAAAGGTCCGTCCGTGCCGCTTGCGGGAAGCGCGCATCGGAGTCCGCGAGATTCATGATCAGCCGCTGGGCCTTTGGTTCGGTCAACGCTCCCGACCGGAAGGCACTGAGGCATTCCGCGTAACCGGTTGTGACTGTGTGTGATTGTTGGGGTGGTGGTGCGACACGCCGGGGCGGGTGCGACAAAAGACGCGGAACCCCCGGTATGAAGGTGGTCCTACGAAAGATCATCTTCACCGGGAG
>JACQDL010000042.1 GCA_016201065.1 Actinomycetota bacterium | reverse complement strand
CTCTTCACCGGAACCACTGTGAGTGATGGGTCCGGCCCATCCGCGGGGAGATCCACTGTCCGTCAGTGGGGAGTTTTCCTGTCCGCCAGCGGGGAAGCCAACTGGCCACCAACGGGGAGTTTGCCGTGTCCGCTGACACAGCCCCCGGGCGGAGTCGTCGTCGCTGACGGCGGCGGTCAGGATCGCGCGCATCTCGGCCTCCATCGATCTGCCGTGCTGGGCTGCACGAACCCGTAGCTTCTCCCGTACGGAGTCGTCGAGATCTCGGATACTGACCGCAGCCATGATCATCACTTCCCTTCTTGCTAGCAATGCTAGCATCGGCGCGCGAGTGAGTCACCTGGACGGACGAGATCACATGTCGCCCGGCCCAGACCAGAAACCACAAATAGCTCATACCCGCCCATCCGCCCGTGCCACGGAGCGGCCCTCTTCGATCGTTGTTGGGCGCGCTACCGTGCGCATGCCGCCGAGCAGGGCGCGGCCCGGGTCCTGGCTCCGGTCCCGCCGGGTGGCACCTGCACCGACCCGGCGAACGCGTCGCCGTGGACCGAGGGGTGCCGGGCGTTGATGTTCGGTTACGACGCGAGCAACCACCTCACCTCCGTCACCCTGGTCACCAACCCCGGTGGCGGGGTGGTGTCGGTGGACACCGCCTGCTACGGCTATGACGCCACCGGTCGGCTCGGTCATGCGTGGGACCCGCGCGACGGCACCTCCGGCACCGGCGCGCACCCGGTGGTGTGCGGTGCCCCGGTGGTGGCCACCGGGTACGGCTACGACGCGGGTACCGGTCGGCTGACCACGATCACGCCACCGGGGCTGGCGGCGTGGAACGTCGGCTACGACGCCACCGGCCGGGTGGCCACCGCCTCCCGTACCCACGACGCCGCCCATGGTGGCGGCACCGAGACCAGCACGGCCGTCTACAACGTCACCCTCAGCGGGGATGGGGCGAACCTGGACTACCGGCCGGGCATGATCGGTTCGAATGTGGCGCGGTGCGTGCAGACCGACGTCCCGGTGACCGGGACGTCAGGGCTCTCCCGCAGCCTCGGCCGGCCACCCGTGTAGCTGGACGTCGTGGTCTGGTTCGATCCCGGCTGGCTGACCGAGGTCACGGCGCAGGAATGCGGGGCACTCAGCGTCAGCGGTACGGGGCACACTGGCCGGGTGAGCGAGCCCGCGGTCCCAGCCGAGCCCGCAGTCCCAGCCGAGCTGTTCGACGGCGGCGCCTTCTCCGCCGCGACCGAGGCGTGGTTCCGGGGCGCGTTCGCCGCACCCACCGAGGCACAGCGGCAGGCCTGGTCGGCGATCGGGGCCGGCGACCACACCCTCGTCGTCGCGCCCACCGGCTCCGGCAAGACCCTCGCCGCGTTCCTCTGGTCGCTGGACCGGCTGGCCCGCACTCCGCCACCCGACGACCCCACCCGCCGCTGCCGGGTGCTCTACGTCAGCCCGCTCAAGGCGCTGGCCGTTGACGTCGAGAAGAACCTCCGGGCGCCCCTCGTCGGCATCCGGCAGGCCGCGCACCGGCTCGGCCTGCCGCCACCCGACATCACCGTGGCCATCCGCTCCGGGGACACCCCGGCCGACGAACGGCGCCGCTTCGGCCGCCGCCCCACCGACGTGCTCATCACCACCCCCGAGTCGTTCTTCCTGCTGTTGACCAGCGGTGCCCGGCAGGCCCTCGCGGGCGTGCGGACCGTGATCCTCGATGAGATCCACGCCGTGTGCGGGACCAAGCGCGGCGCCCACCTGGCGCTGTCCCTGGAGCGGCTGGACACGCTGCTGGAGCGCCCCGCCCAGCGGGTCGGGCTGTCGGCGACGGTGCGCCCGGTGGCCGAGGTGGCCAGGTTCCTCGCCGGGGGTCGGCCGGTCACCGTGGTGCAGCCGCCGGTCACCAAGGTGATCGAGCTGGAGATCGTCGTACCGGTGGAGGACCTCGGCGACCTCGCGGCGGCCGGTGCCGACCCTGGCCGGGACGGCGCCGACCCGGCCCGCCGGGCGTCGATCTGGCCGCACGTCGAGGAGCGGGTGCTCGACCTCATCGAGAAGCACCGCTCGACGATCGTGTTCGTCAACTCCCGGCGCCTCGCCGAGCGGCTCACCGCCCGGCTCAACGAGCTCGCCCTCGAACGCCGCACCGGCGAGCCGCTGCCACCAGCCGCCCCGCCCGCCCAGCTCATGGCCCAGTCCGGCACCGGGCACGGCGTGCCCACCGTCATGGCCCGCAGCCACCACGGCTCGATGTCCCGGGAGCAGCGGGCCGACGTCGAGGAGGAGCTGAAGTCCGGCCGGCTGCCCGCGGTGGTGGCCACCAGCACCCTGGAGCTCGGCATTGACATGGGGGCGGTCGACCTGGTCATCCAGGTCGAGTCACCGCCGAGCGTCGCCGCCGGGCTGCAACGGGTCGGCCGGGCCGGGCACCAGGTCGGGGCCGTCAGCCGGGGCGTGATCTTCCCGAAGTACCGCGGCGACCTGGTGGAGTCCGCGGTCGTCGCCGAGCGGATGCGGGCCGGGCTGATCGAGGAGATCCGCTACCCGCGCAACCCGCTGGACGTGCTCGCCCAGCACGTCGCCGCGATGGTCGCGATCGAGCCGTGGCCGGTGGCTGACCTCGCCGCCCTGGTCCGCCGCGCCGCGCCGTACGCCGAGCTCCCCGCCTCCGCGCTGGACGCGGTGCTGGACATGCTCTCCGGCCGCTACCCCTCCGACGGGTTCGCGGAGTTGCGACCCCGCATCGTGTGGGACCGGGTCACCGGCGTGCTGTCGGCCCGGGCCGGCACCCAGTGGCTGGCGGTGACCAGCGGCGGCACGATCCCCGACCGGGGGCTGTTCGGTGTCTTCCTCGCCGGCACGGAGGCGGGCCGGCCGGTGCGGGTCGGCGAGCTGGACGAGGAGATGGTCTACGAGTCCCGGGTCGGGGACGTGTTCCTGCTCGGCTCCAGCTCCTGGCGGATCGAGGACATCAGCCACGACCGGGTCCTGGTCTCCCCCGTGCCCGGCCAGCCCGGCCGGATGCCGTTCTGGAAGGGCGACACGCCGGGACGCCCCGCCGAGCTGGGGCGGGCGCTCGGCGCGTTCCTGCGCGAGCTGGCCGGGGCGGACGCCGAGACGGCCGGCGAGCGGGCCCGCCGCGCCGGGATGGACCCGCTGGCCGCAAGCAACCTCCTCGCCTACCTCGCCGAGCAGCGGCAGGCCACCGGCCACCTGCCCGACGACCGGACCGTGCTGGTGGAACGGTTCCACGACGAGCTGGGCGACTGGCGGATCGTCGTCCACTCCCCCTTCGGCGCCCCGGTGAACGCGCCGTGGGCGCTGGCGATCGCCGCCCGGCTGCGCGAACGGCACGGCATGGACGTGCAGTCGCTGCACTCCGACGACGGCATCGTGATCCGGCTGCCGGACACCGACGGGACCGACGGGACCGACGGGACCGACGGCACCGACCCGGGCGGCGCCGCCGCCGGTGCGGATCTGGCCGTCTTCGACCCCGACGAGATCGAGGCGCTGGTCACCGACGCCACCGGCACGTCGGCGGCGTTCGCGGCGCGGTTCCGGGAGTGCGCGGCGCGGGCGCTGCTGCTGCCCAGGCGCGACCCGCGGCGGCGTACCCCGCTGTGGCAGCAGCGGCAACGGTCCGCGCAGCTGCTCGCCGTGGCCGCGCAGTTCCCCAGCTTCCCGATCACCCTGGAGGCGATGCGGGAGTGCCTGCAGGACGTCTTCGACCTGCCCGGGCTGGTCGGCCTGATGCGGGACCTGGCCGCGCGGCGGGTGCGGGTCGTCGAGGTGGAGACCCGGGAGCCGTCGCCGTTCGCCCGATCCCTTCTCTTCGGGTACGTCGGCGCGTTCGTCTACGAGGGCGACGCGCCGCTGGCCGAACGGCGGGCCCAGGCGCTGGCGCTGGACTCCAGCCTGCTGGCCGAGCTGCTCGGCCGGGCGGAGCTGCGCGAGCTGCTCGACCCGGCCGCCGTCGCCGAGGTCGAGGCGGAGCTGGCCTGGCTCACCCCGACCCGCCGGATCGGCACCCTCGACGCCCTGCACGACGCGCTGCGGGTGCTCGGCGACCTGACCCTCGCCGAGGCCGGGGCCCGGGGTGCGACCGGGGCCATGCTCGCCGAGCTGGTCGCCGGCCACCGGGCGCTGCCGGTCCGGATCGGTGGCGAGGAGCGGTGGATCGCGATCGAGGACGCCGGCCGGGTCCGGGACGCCCTCGGGGTTGCGCTGCCGGTCGGCGTACCCGAGGCGTTCACCGAGCCGGTCACCGACCCGCTGGGCGACCTGGTCGGCCGGTACGCCCGCACCCGGGGGCCGTTCCCCGCCGCCGCCTGCGCGCAGCGGCTCGGGCTCGGCCCGGCCGTCGTCACCGAGGCGCTGCGCCGCCTCGCGGCCACCGGGCGGGTGGTGGCCGGGGAGTTCCGGCCGGGCGGGGCCGGGGCCGAGTGGTGCGACGCCGAGGTGCTGCGCCGGCTGCGGCGGCGATCCCTGGCGGCCCTGCGCCGCGAGGTCGAGCCGGTGCCCCAGGACGCGCTGGCCCGGTTCCTGCCGTCCTGGCACGGCGTGTCCGGGGCCGCCAGCCGGTCGGCGCGGCTGCGCGGCGCAGACGGCGTGCTGCGGGCGGTGGAGCAGCTCCAGGGGGTGCCGGTGCCGGCCTCCGCGCTGGAGTCGCTGCTGCTGCCGGCCCGGGTGGACGGCTACTCGAACGCGCTGCTCGACGAGCTCACCGCCGCCGGCGAGGTGGTCTGGGGTGGTGCCGGTGCCCTGCCCGGCGGCGACGGCTGGGTGGTGCTCGCCCCGGCCGACACCGCTCCGCTCGTCCTCCCGGAGCCGGCGGAGATCACCCTCACCCCGGTGCACCGGGCGGTGCTGGACGCGCTCGAGGGTGACCAGGCGCTCTTCTTCCGGTCGCTGGCGGAGCGGGTGCGCGGCGCGGTCGCCGCCGGCGACGCCGTCGACGAGCGCGAGCTGGGTGTCGTCGTGTGGGACCTGGTGTGGGCCGGTCTGCTCAGCAACGACACCCTCGCGCCGCTGCGGGCCCGGATCGGCACCGGACGCCCCACCCACCGGCGCCCCAGCACCGCGCCGCGCGGCCGGTACGGGCGGGCCGGCGGGCTGGGACGGGCCGGCGGGGCGGTGCTCCCCGGCCGGGGTGCCGCGCCGGACGTCGCCGGCCGGTGGTCCAGGCTGGCCGACCGGGAGCCGGACCCGACCCGGCGGGCGCATGCCCTCGCCGAGGCGCTGCTGGACCGGCACGGCGTGGTGATCCGGCAGGCGGTGGCGGCGGAACGGACGCCGGGCGGGTTCGCCGTGGTGTACCCGGTGCTGCGGGCCGCCGAGGAGGCCGGCCGGTGCCGGCGCGGCTACTTCGTCGACGGGCTCGGCGCCGCGCAGTTCGCCTCGCCCGGTGCGGTCGACCGGCTGCGCGCCCACGCCGCGGACGGCCGGGCGCCGGCCCCCGCGCTGGTGCTCGCCGCCACCGACCCGGCCAACGCCTACGGTGCCGCCCTCGGCTGGCCGGAGCGGGTCACCACCGCGCTGGGCGGCACCGGGCACAAGCCGGGCCGGAAGGCTGGCGCGCTGGTGGTCCTCGTCGACGGCCAGCTCGTCCTGTACGTCGAGCGCGGCGGCCGGACGCTGCTGTCCTGGAGCGACGACCCCGCCGTCCTGCAACCGGCCGCTGACGCGCTCGCCCGCGCCGTCCACGACGGCAGCCTCGGCCCGCTGTCGGTGCGGCGCGCCGACGGTGACCGGGTGCTCGACCGCGCCGGCCCGCTACCGGACGTGCTGGCGACGGCCGGTTTCCGGGCGACCCCGAGCGGACTCCGGCTGCGTCGCTGAGCCGAGCCGAGGGCGACCACCCCGAAGGGCGACAGCACGCCACGCCGACGCTAACGTCGGTGGGATGGACGGCATCGAGGTGCGGGCCCCGACCATGGTCGAGCTGCCGGCGGTGCACCGGCGGGTGATCGCCGCGTGGGGCGCGCCGATCATGGTGGTGCACGGGGTCGGGTACGACCTGACCGCCCTGCCGGTGATCGTGGCCATGCACCGCGGGCACCTGGTCGGGGCGGTGACGTACCGGATCGACGCCGGTCGGATGGAGCTGGCCAGCATGAACGCGTTCCAACCGCGGCGGGGCATCGGCACCGCGCTGCTCGGTGCCGTGGTGCGGACCGCCCGGCACCGCGGCGCCGACCTGGTGTGGTGCACCACCACCAACGACAACCTCGACGCGCTGCGCTTCTACCAGCGGCGCGGCTTCCGCCTCGTCGGCATCCGGCCGGGCGCGGTCGACCAGTCCCGCCGGCGAAGGCCCGAGATCCCGACCGTCGGTGCCTACGGCATCGCCATCCGCGACGAGCTCGACCTCGCCCTTGAGCTGCGCAGCCCTTGAGCTGCGCAGCCGATAGGCCACCGGTACGGCGGGACACCGCGATTCACGGGGCTGAACGGATCTAGCCGGCACGGCCGGCGCCGGCGGACAATTCACCAGGCTTTGGGCCAGCCGTGATCGTCGGCGGGCCGCAGCGTCCCACGCCGACCGTTCTGGGGAGCACATGTTCACCATCCGTCAACGCAGCCGGATCGTCGCCGCGGCACGCTTCGCGTTACCCGCCCTCGTGCTGGGCGCGGTCGCCATCGCACCCGTCGCCCGGGCCACCACAGCTGTCACCGCACCCACCGCCGCGCCGGCCTGGACGCCGTTGAGCCCGGTGAAGGTGGACTACTCCCGGCCGGAGAACGGCAGCTCGCTGAACCTGCTGTCCTTCAACGACTTCCACGGCAACATCGACCCGCCGACCGGCAGCTCCGGGCTCGTCGCCGGCACCCCGGCCGGTGGCGTGGAGTACCTGGCCACGACGGTCAGGACGCTGCGCGCCACCGAGCAGCAGCGGGGCGCCCGGGTGCTCACCGTCGGCGCCGGTGACCTGATCGGCGCCTCGCCGCTGGTCAGCGCGGCGTTCCACGACGAGCCGGCGATCGAGACGATGAACGCGCTCGGCCTGCAGATCAGCGCGGTGGGTAACCACGAGTTCGACGAGGGTGTCATCGAGCTGCTCCGGATGCAGTACGGCGGCTGCCACCCGGTGGACGGCTGCCAGGACGGTGACGGCTTCGCCGGCGCGGACTTCCCCTACCTCGCCGCGAACGTCGTGGACCGCGCGACCCGCCGGCCGATCCTGCCGGCGTACCAGATCCGCGAGGTCGGTGAGGTGAAGGTCGGCTTCATCGGGATGACCCTGCGCGGCACCCCCGGCATCGTCAACCCGGCCGGCGTGCAGACCGTCGACTTCCTCGACGAGGTGCAGACCGCCAACTACTACGCCGACCTGCTGCTGCGCAAGCACCACGTCAAGGCGCTGGTGCTGCTCCTGCACCAGGGCGGCAGCCAGGGCGTCAACCCCCCCAACCCGAACGACTGCGCATCCTTCGCGGGTGACGTCACGCCGATCGTCGCCGGGCTGCGCCCCGAGTTCGGCGTGGTGATCTCCGGCCACACGCACCGCTACTACACCTGCGCGCTACCCAACTCCGCCGGCACGAACACGGTGGTGACCAGCGCCGGGGCGTTCGGTGTCCTGGTCACCGACGTCTCCGCGACCCTGGACCAGAAGACCGGCCGGTTCGCCTCGATCAGCGCGCAGAACGTGATCGTGGAGAACGGCGTGCGCAACCCGGACGGGACCTGGCAGAAGGACGCCGCCGGAAACTACGTGCGCAACCCCGCCCTGGTCGACCCGGCCGAGAAGGTGATCGCCGACAAGTACCGGGAGCTGGTACGGCCGCTGGCCAACCGGGTGGTCGGCTCGATCAGCGCGGACATCACCAACGCGGCGAGCACGGCCGGCGAGAGCGCGCTCGGTGACGTGATCGCCGACGCCCAGCTCGCCTACACGGCCGCCACCGCGCAGGCGCAGATCGCCCTGATGAACCCAGGCGGGATCCGGACGTCCCTGATCTACGGCAACTCTCCCGGCGGTGAGGCGCCCGGCCAGGTGACCTACGGCGAGTGCTTCGCCGTGCAGCCGTTCAACAACCTGGTGGTCACCCAGACCTTCACCGGCGCGCAGCTCAAGGACGTGCTGGAGCAGCAGTTCAGCGGGTACGCCGGCCAGACCACCACCCGGATCCTGCAGGTCTCGGCGGGCTTCAGCTACTCCTACGACACCACCCAGCCGCTGGGGCAGCGGGTGTCGGGCATCCAGCTCAACGGCGTCGCCCTCGACCCGGTGGCCAGCTACCGGGTCACCACGAACGACTTCCTCGCCAACGGCGGCGACGGCTTCCGCCTGCTCACCGGGGGCACCAGCCGCGCCACCGCGCCAGGGTTCGACGTGGACGCCTTGACCGGCTACCTCGGCGGCCCGACCCAGCCGATCGCACCCGGCCCGCGGGACCGGATCACGAAGCTGGCCTGACCGGAACTTGGTCCGGGCCGGACCCACCGGCCCGGACCGTCCGGGTTGGGCGCCCGCTACGGGGTGGGCGCCCAACCCGGCATCGGGTAGCCGACCATCAGCTCGCGGACCTCCGCCGCGACCCGCTCCAGGGCCGCCTCGTCCTCCCGCTGCGCGGCGCGGATCGCCCGCTCCATCCACCCCGCGATCCGTGGCATCTCCGCGACGCCGAGCCCGCGGGTGGTGACGGCGGCCGTGCCCAGCCGGACGCCGGAGGGGTCCCACGGCTTGCGCGGGTCGAACGGCACGGTGTTGAAGTTCAGCTCGATACCGGCCCGGTCCAGCGCCTTCGCGGCCGGCTTGCCGCCGATCCCCTGCCCGGTCAGGTCGAGCAGGACCAGATGGTTGTCGGTGCCACCGGAGACCACGTCGAAGCCGAGCTCGACCAGGGCCCGGGCGAGCGCGTCGGCGTTGCGGACCACCGCGTGCGCGTACGCGGCGAACTCCGGGGTCGCCGCCTCCTTCAGGGCGACCGCGATCGCGGCCGTGGTGTGGTTGTGCGGGCCGCCCTGCAGGCCCGGGAAGACGGCCTTGTCCAGCGCGACGGCGTGCTCGGCGGTGCTCATCAGCATGGCGCCGCGGGGCCCGCGCAGCGTCTTGTGGGTGGTCGTGGAGATCACCTCGGCGTACCCGACCGGGGAGGGGTGCGCGCCGCCGGCGATCAGGCCGGCGATGTGCGCGACGTCGGCGACCAGCAGCGCACCGACCTCGCGGGCGATCTCGGCGAACGCCGGGAAGTCGATGGTGCGCGGGATGGCCGTGCCGCCGCAGAAGATCATCTTTGGCCGCTCCGCGCGGGCCACGTCGCGGACCGAGTCCATGTCGATCCGGCCGGTCTCCTTGCTCACGCCGTAGTGCACCGGCCGGAACCACTTTCCGGTCGCCGACACCGGCGAGCCGTGGGTCAGGTGGCCGCCGTGCGCGAGCTCCAGCGACAGGAAGGTGTCACCAGGCTGCATGAAGGCCAGGTAGATGGCGAGGTTGGCGGGCGAGCCCGAGTACGGCTGGACATTCGCGTGCTCCACCCCGAAGAGCGCCTTCGCCCGCTCGATCGCCATCCGCTCGATCGGGTCGATGAACTGCTGCCCCTCGTAGTACCGCTTGCCGGCGTACCCCTCGGCGTACTTGTTCGTCAGCACCGTGCCGGCGGCCTCCAGCACCGCGGTCGACACGTAGTTCTCGCTGGCGATCAGCCGCACCTTCTCGAACTGCCGCCGTGCCTCGGCCTCGATCAGCTCGGCGAGCTGCGGGTCGGACTCGGTCAGCTGCGGGATGGCAGGGGAATGCATCGGACCTCCGGCGTGCCACGGTGACGGGAGACGTTCGGCCCGACACCCGGTCGCCCGGTGACGGTCAGCCTGCGGCCATGGTACCGCCGGCCCGCCGCCCGGCAGTCCAGGTCAGGACTGCTGAGCGGCAGGGTCGGCGGCGTTCTGGGCGGTCTCGGCGGACGGGGTGCCGGTCTGCCCGCCGGTGACCTGGGGCGTGGGGGTGGCCGCGAGCTGACCACCGAGCATGCCGGCCCGGATCTGCTCCAGCCGGGCCGAGCCAGCCATGTCCAGGGTCGACTTCTGCACCTCGAGCATCCGCCCCTCGACGGAGTTCTCGGCGAGCTCCGCCTGCCCCAGCGCCGTCGCGTACCGACGCTCGATCTTCTCCCGCACCTCGGCCAACGACGGGACGTTGCCGGGCGCGGCCAGCTCGGACATCTGGTTCAGCGAGGCCGACACCTGCTCCTGCATCTTGGCCTGCTCCAGCTGGCTGAGCAGCCGGGTCCGCTCGGCGAGCTTCTGCTGCAGCAGGTGGGAGTTGTTCTCCACCGCCTTCTTGGCCTGCTCGGCGGCCTGGAGCGACTGGTCGTGCAGGTTCTTCAGGTCCTCCATCGAACTCTCGGCGGCGACGAGCTGGGTGGCGAAGGTCTGCGCCGTCTGCTCGTACTCACCGGCCTTCTTCTCGTCACCGGCGGCCCGGCTCTGGTCGGCCAGCACGAGCGCCTGACGGGCGGAGGACTGCAGCTTCTCCACGTCGGACATCTGGCGGGACAACTTCATCTCCAGCTGACGCTGGTTGCCGATCACCTGTGCGGCCTGCTGGCAGAGAGCCTGGTGCGCCCGCTGGGCCTCCTCGATGGCCTGCTGGATCTGGATCTTCGGATCCGCCTTCTCATCGATCTTGGCACCAAACCACGACAAAAGATACTTCCAGCCCTTGACGAACGGGTTGGCCATGGCTCCTCAGTCCTCCTGTCAGCGGCGTTCCTCACCGTACGCCGCACATTCGCCATCGTGTCAGAGCACGCGCCCCTGGCGCGACCCTGCTACTGCCGCCCCAGCACCTGGCGAGACAGCCGTTCCGTCTCCGCCATGCCGGCCCGCAACCCGTCGAGCTCGCCGGCGAGCTCGACGATCTGGTCGTCGGCGGCTCCCGCGCTCATCGACACCGACATGGCCAGCACCTCCGCGGTCCGAGCGATCAGCCCCTCCAACCCGAGCGCGGTCGACTGCAGCCGTGCGATCAGCGTGTCCTGCGCCATGGCGAGCCGCTCCGCGACCGCGAGCTGCTCCTCCACGCTGCGCAGCGAGCTGCGCCGCTGCACGCTGACCTCGTCCGGCGGTACGCCCGAACCGGCCCGGTCCACCCTGGCGAGCTGTGCCCGGAGCCGGTCCCGCTCGTCGGCCAACGCCGGCGCCGGGATCCGGCGCAATGCCTGGCCCACCGCGGCGGCCTGACCGGCCAGCCGCCGGACCAGCTGCCGGGTGCCCGCCGTCCGCTCGTCCACGGCCAGCAGCGCGGCCGGGCCGTCCGGCTGCGACCGGGTCAGCTCATGCAGGTCGTCGATGGCCCGCAGGGCGCGGGTCTGCCAGAGGTCCGCCGCGCTTCCCCGTTCCGGGCTGGGGAGCTCCGGCTCGGCCCGGACCGGCCGGCCGCGCTGCCCGGTCAGCGCGCCGACGGCCACCTTCGTGCCGTAGACGGCGGCGGCCACGCCCAGCCCGATCGGCACCGCGGCACCGGTCGCCGACGCGGTGACCGCCCAGGCCATCCCGCCGGCCACCCCGGCCACGATCCCGCCCCACGGGTCGAGCAGGTCCTCGCGCAGTCCCACGATCCCAGTCTCCCCTGACGGCCGGCCGGCCGCGTCCCAAAGCACCGACGTTGCACCACCCGACGCCACCGCGTCAGAAGTTGCTGAACACGTTGATCATGACCTTCTCGATGCTGGCCGGATCCCTCGCGTCGTAGGCGGTCGCCCGGGAGGCCGCCCCGACCTGCTGGAGCACGTCCAGGTCGGTCTGCGCGCCATACGCGATCGGGAACACCCGCACGGCCTTCTCGGCGTCCTCCGCGGACAGGTCGGCCAGCAGCGACGAGAGGTCGTTGTCGGGCGGGAACTCATTCTTGCCATCGGTGAGCACCACCACCGCGTTGATCTTGTCTGGGTCGAAGCTGCGCCGTCCCGCCTCCGTGGCGGCCCGGATCGTGGCGTACAGGGCGGTGCCACCGCTCGGCACCAGCCCGTCGACGGTGCCGCCGAACCGGCCCTTGACCTGCCTCACCGGAGCCGGTGGGATCAGCTCCTGGTACGGCGGGGCGCCCGCCTGGTCCGCCGTGCTGAAGGTCCACAGCCCGAGCTGGTCGTCGGGTTCGAGCTGGCCGATCGCGGCATGCGCGGCCCGCTTGGCCAGGTCCAGCTTGCTCTGGCTGGCGTTGGCCACCTGGCTGCCCATCGAGCCGGAGACGTCGATCACCATCAACACCCGCGCCCGCTTGCGCAGCGACGCCCAGGACCGAGCCACCTCATCCAGCACCGCGGGCGGCGGCGGGTCGATGACGGTGTAGGCCAGCTCCGGCAGCATGCCGTTGGCCTGGTTGATCGCCGAGGCCGGCCTGCCCTCGAAGGACCGGAACGCCGCGTCGGTGAACCGCCGCTGCTGGGCCGGCTCCCGGACATAGCCGAGGAAGTCCGCGGCGGCGGCCCGCTTGCCGGCGTCCACCCACTCCGCCTGCAGCACCACGAACGGGTTGTCCGAGACCAGCGTCCCCTCCTTGGGGTAGATCGCTGCCAGCGGCACCTGGGGCTTGGCCTGCCGGCCCAGGGTCGCCGGGTCGCCGGTCGGGTTGCCCTGGTTGTAGTCCCAGACCGACTTCTCCTCCACGGTCACCGCGCTGATGTAGTTCAGGCCCTGGCCGCGTTGGCCCGCGGCGTACAGGTTGCTGAGGAAGGTCAGGGTGGTGTCGCCGTAGTGCACGACCGCCCGCTCCACCCCGCGCACGTAGTCGATCACCTTCGGACTCACGATGTCGGCGCTGGTCAGGTCGGACGACCGCCCGGTGGCCGCGAAGTAGGTCGCGATCGTGGCGTTCAGGCCGGAGGTGGAGAAGTTCGGGTTGGTCTTGCCGAGCTTGAACCGGCCCCACTCTGGGTGCCCGTGCCCGCCCCAGCCCCGAGGGTCACGGGACAGCGCCAGGACATCGGACCAGCCGAGCTGCTTTCCCGGCCACCCCAGCGCCTCGGCCATCGGCCGGGGCATCGCGATCACCAGTGGCGTCTGCGCGATCGACGGGGTGTCCTTGGGTACGAGGTCGGCCTTGTCCTGGGCCGTCGTGCGCTGCCGCAGCAGCACCGTCCACGACCGGGATGCCGGGCTCCAGACATCGGGTCGCGGCCCGTCGACCCGCTCGTCCCAGCCGCGCGCCAGCGCCTCGGCGGCAGCGCCCGAGGCCTTGCTGGCCACCCGCACCTCGACGCAGCTGCCGTTCGCGGTCCGATCGGTCCGGTTGTAGTCCTCGGCGATCCCCGACAGCAACGCGGCCTTCTCGCTGGAGGCGGTGACCCGCAGCGACACGCAGCCGGTCCGGGGGGCCTTCGCCTGACCCCGGTCACCTGGCGCGCTGCCGCCGACCACCAGCTGGCGGACGACCACGACAAGCACCACGCCAGCGATGGCGGCCACCAGCAAGGGCACTCGCCGACGCGATCCCGAACCGCTGCTCACGCATTCCCCCCAAACCGAACAGTCCCGAAAATACGGCGATTCTGCCAGCGGTGGGCGCTGCCGAGGCAAGAAGGTCGCAGGTTACGCCGACCGCGGCGGACCCGGGAGCAACCGGCCGAGGCGCTCCGCCGCCAACCGGATGGTGTGCGGATCACCCGGCCGTACGAGGTAGGAGGCCAGCCACCGCAGGACGATCTCACCTGCGGTGGCGAGCCGCGCCGCCGACTCCGGGTCACCGGACCCCACCTCGCCGGACGCCCGGAGCCCGTGTGCGAGCAGCTCGCGGGCGACCTGCCAGCTGCCCGAGGGCGACTCACCGGGGAACATCCGGGCCAGTACCGCCGGCTCCTCCCGGGCGACGGTGCGGACGGCGGGATGGGTGCCGATCCGGTTCGCCGCGTGCGCCAGCGCCTCGACGAGCGGCAGACCCGCGCACTCCTCGGCAAGCTGGGCGACCTCGACGGCCACCAGCGCGACCCAGACGTCCTCCTTGGTCCGGAAGTGGTTGTACAGCGTCGCCTTGGCCAGCCCCGCGTGGGTGGCGATATCGCCCATGGTCGTTCGGCGGGTGCCGTGGGCGGCAACGGCTCGCAGCGCGCCCGCCAGCAGTCCGGAGCGGGTGCGCGCCATCGCGTTGCCCGCCCTCGATCTGGTGCCGGCCTCCCGGCGCGGGGGCGCCGAGGCCAGCGTCCCTGGCGGGGCCATGAGATCGCGGGACAGCTCGGCCATGGTCATTTCCTGCCAGTCAACGGCCGAAGCGTCAAGCGACACGCGGAAGGAGCCAGGCGGCAGTCTGGTCACCGGTCGTCGCTGACCCAGCCGCCCAACGCTCCCACGCACTACGCGGCGATCACCCCGGAGGCGTCGACGCGCCGCAGCACAGAGTCCAGCACCTCGCGCGAGTCGCCTCCCATGGGCTCCAGGACCGGTTGTCCGACTCCCACGCCCGACCGGCCGACCGCCGGCTGTCCAGAAACCGCCGCGAGCTCCTCGGCGGCCGGCGCGGCCTCGGGGCCGCCGGCGCGCACCGGCGCGAACGCCTCGTCGGCGTGGTCAGCGCCGAGCGCGGGCACCCGCCGGATGGGACCGAGCCCGTGCTGCCGGCTCACCGCTCCCGCCGTGGCGGACTCGGCCTGCCGCATGGTGTCGCTGACCTCGCGCAGCAGGTCCCACAACCGCAGGTCCAGCGCGTCACAGATGGCACCGAGCAGCTCGGAGGACGCTTCCTTCTGGCCTCGCTCAACCTCGGACAGGTACCCCAGGCTGACCCGGGCGGCAGCGGAGACCTCACGCAGGGTGCGGTGCTGGCGCTGACGCTGCCCGCGCAGCGTCTCGCCGAGCACCCGACGGAGCAAAGCCATTCGGTGCACCCCTCTCTCCCACAGCAGGTGTTGTCACGGTACATCGGGCGTTGTCGAACACCCGAGGGTGGCCGATCGGTTACGCCGCTGGCGTAACCGCGAATTGTAACGGTGTAATGGTCCACCCGCACCTCACCCGAGCGACACCTCACCCGCCGGCAGCACCTCGGCCAACAGGCCCAGCGCGGCCCGCACCGCGCCGGCCCGGACCGCCGCGAGGTCGCCGGGCACCGCGATCCGGCGGACCTCGGCGACACCGGGGCCGGCCACTGCCACGTACACCGTCCCCACCGGCTCGGGTCCCTGCGGGTCGGGTCCGGCGACGCCGGTCACGGCGAGGCCGTAGGTGACGGCAAGTCGGGCCCGCACCCCGTCGGCCAGCGCGGCCGCCACCTCGGCGCTGACCGGACCGTGCGCGGCCAGCAGGCGCTCCGGGACGCCACCGAGGCTCGACTTCAGATCCGTCGCATAGACCACCACCCCACCCCGGAAGGTCCGGCTCGCCCCCGGCGTCTCGGTGAACGCCGCCGCGAGCAGACCAGCGGTCACCGACTCGGCCACCCCGACGCTCGCCTGGGCGCGGCGCAACGCGGCATGCAGCCGGGGCACGGACGGCGCCTCAGCCATCCCTCACCCCACACCGGGGGCACGCCGGTCGGCGCGGCGCACCGTGACCGCCCGCATGACGTAGTCGCCGCCGGTCACCAGCGTGACGGCGACCGCCGCCACCATCACCCACATGGCCGGCCTTGTGACGGCGGCACCGGGCAGCAGCGCGAGGGTGATCGCGATGGCCTGGAGCAGCGTCTTCAGCTTGCCCCCACGGCTCGCCGGGATCACCCCGTGCCGGATCACCCAGAACCTCAGCACCGTGACACCGATCTCGCGGCTGAGAATGACCAGCGTTATCCACCACGGCAGCAGGTCGAGCGCTGACAGCCCCACCAGCGCGGTGCCGGTGAGCGCCTTGTCCGCGATCGGGTCGGCGAGCTTGCCGAAGTCGGTGATCAACCCCCGGCTCCTGGCGACGTGTCCGTCCAGCTGGTCGGTCAGCGACGCGCCGACGAACGCCGCGGCCGCCGCCAGCCGCCAGCCCGGGTCCTCGCCCCGGTGGTGGACCAGCAGCATGGCGAACACCGGCACCATCAGCAGCCTGAGGACGGTGAGACCGTTGGCGATGTTGACGATCCGGACGGTCTGGGCCGGAGCGGCCGCCGGATCCGGCACCAGGTTGCTCACCCGGCGTACGCCGCGGTCAGGTCGACGCCGCTGCTGCCGGTGGCCCTGGCGGGCACGATCGACCCGACCCGGGCCGCCGGCACCCCCAACACGGTGGTGGCACCGTCAACCTCCGGCGCCTGGTGCGCGGCCCGGCCGTCCACGATGAGCCCGCCGGCGCCGTCCCCGGCCGGCCGCACCGACTCCACCAGCACCTGCAGCCGCTCCCGGACCCGGACCCGGTCCTCGGCCCGCTGTGCGGTCAGCTCCTCGACGAGCCCGGTCAACCGGCCGACCCGCTCCGCCACCACCTCCGCCGGCACCTTGCCGTCGTAGCCGGCCGCCTCGGTGCCCTCCTCGTCGGAGTAGCCGAACACCCCGACGACGTCCAGCCGGGCATCGGTGAGGAACCGCTCCAGCTCGGCCACGTCGTCGTCGGTCTCACCGGGGAACCCGACGATCACGTTCGAACGGACGCCCGCGTCGGGGCGCATGTCCCGGATCCGCTGGAGCTGGTCGAGGAACCGGGCCGGTGAACCGAACCGACGCATGCGCCGCAGCACCGGCTCGCTCGCGTGCTGGAAGGACAGGTCGAAGTACGGCACCACCCGGTCGGTGTCGCACAACGTCTCGATCAGCCTGGGACGCAGCTCGGCCGGCTGGAGATAGGACAACCGGACCCACTCGACGCCGTCGACCTTGGCCAGCTCCGGCAGCAGCTGCTCCAGCAACGTGAGGTCACCGAGGTCCTTGCCGTAGGACGTCGTGTTCTCGCTGACCAGCACCAGCTCCCGGACCCCCTGCTCGACCAGCCAGCGGGCCTCGGCGAGCACCTCGGCCGGCGGGCGGGACACGAACGCCCCCCGGAAGGACGGGATCGCGCAGAAGGCGCACCGGCGGTCGCAGCCACTGGCCAGCTTCAGCGGAGCGACCGGCGACTCCTCGAGGCGGCGGCGCAGCACCCGCGGCCCGTGGCCGGGCACCGCCACCGACACCGCCGCCGCCGACCGGTCCACCGGCGAGATCGGCAGCAGCGCGCGGCGGTCGCGGGGCTGGTGCGGCCGGGTTGGCCGCCCCGCGAGCACGTCGGCCAGCCGGCTGTCGATCTGCGGGTAGTCGTCGAACCCGAGCACCGCGTCGGCCTCCGGCAGGCTCGCCGCAAGCTGGTCGCCGTACCGCTCGGCGAGGCAACCGACGGCCACCACCCGGCTGCCGGTGTCGGCCGCCGCGAGCAGGGTGTCGATGGAGTCCTTCTTCGCCGACTCGATGAAGCCGCAGGTGTTGACGAGCACCACGGCTGCCTCACCCGGCTCGGGCACGAGCCGCCAACCCGCGCCGGCCAACCGTCCGGCCAGCTCCTCGGAGTCGACCTCGTTGCGGGCGCAGCCGAGGGTGACCACGGCGACGCTGCGCGGATCGGTGGCGGTCTGGTCGGCTGGGGTGGGCGGTGGCGGCACAGGTAGAGGGTACCGGCGGGCGCCGACTCAGCCGGCCTGTGTGCCGGTGGCCCCGTACTCCTGGACGCAGACCTGGCTCGGGCACGCCGGGCGGCCCAGGTCACGGCCGTTGACCTGCACGGTGACCACATACGCGTTGCCGTACTTCACCCGCAACATGACCGGGTCCTGGAAGGTCATCGTCTGCCCGGCCGTGAGGATCCCCTGGTAGACCTCGCTACCGGCGCTGGAGAGCACCCGCAGCCAGCTCGACTGGGCGGCAACACTCACCCGCAACGCGACCCCGGCGGGGATCGCCGAGGTGGTGTTGGACCGGGACGGCGCCGTCGGGACCGCCGCGCCTCCGGTCGGAGCGGCCGGAGTCGGGGACGGGGCCGTCTCGGGCGCCGAGGCACGGGGCGCGGGAGAGGGCGCCTGCGGGGTGCGGTCCGACGGCCGGCCCCCGGTCAGCCAGCCCACGACCAGCAGCACGATCACGACCCCCAGCACGCCCATGATCGCCGCCGGCCAGCGCGGGGCCACCCGGGCCGCCCGGCGGGCGATGTCGCGCACCGGCTCGCTGACTCCACCGATCGGGGTCATCGACAGGGCCGGTGCCGGCGGAGCCGAGTAGCGCAGGTCGAAATCGGCGACGAGCGCCTCGGCGTCGGCACCGACCGCGTGCGCGAGGGACCGCAGGTGTCCCCGGGCGTAGACGTCGGCACCGCACGGTGCGTAGTCGTCCTGCTCGATGGCGCGGACCAGAGTCACCCGGATCCGGGTGACCGCGGCCACGTCCTCCACCGACAGGCCGGCGCTCCGGCGGGCCGTGGCGAGCACGGCACCGGGGCTGTCACCGGCGAGCTGCCCGGGCTCCTCGGTCACGCTGCGGCCCCTCATCGCTCGTGGGAGAACGCCGGATCGGCGGCGGATCGGTCACCGAGGCTAGTCTATGGAGCGCCGCCGGCTCCGGACAAAGGGTGATCGAACATCAGTCACCACCCCGGACGGCCAGCAGCGTGCCGTCCAGCTCATCAGGGACGAGCAGAACGTCCCTCGCCTTCGACCCCTCCGACGGGCCGACGATGCCGCGGCTCTCCATCAGGTCCATCAGCCGGCCGGCCTTGGCGAACCCGACCCGCAGCTTGCGCTGCAACATCGAGGTGGAGCCGAACTGCGTGGACACCACCAGCTCGATCGCCTGGCAGAGCAGGTCGAGATCGTCCCCGATGTCCTCGTCGACCTCCCTGCGGAGCTGCTGCGGTGCGACGACCTCCTCCCGGTAGGTCGGCTGGGCCTGCCGTCGGGTGTGCTCCACCACGGCGTGGATCTCGGCGTCGGAGACGTAGGCGCCCTGGATGCGCTGCGCCTTGCTGGCACCCATCGGCAGGAACAACCCGTCGCCACGGCCGATCAGCTTCTCCGCACCGGGCTGGTCCAGGATCACCCGGGAGTCGGCCAGGCTGGCGGTGGAGAACGCCAGCCGGCTCGGCACGTTCGCCTTGATCAGGCCGGTGACCACGTCGACGCTGGGGCGCTGGGTGGCCAGGACCAGGTGGATGCCGGCCGCCCGGGCGAGCTGGGTGATCCGGACGACCGCGTCCTCGACGTCGCGGGGGGCGACCATCATGAGGTCCGCCAGCTCGTCGACGATCACCAGCAGGTACGGGTAGGGCACGTAGACGCGCTCGCTGCCGGGCGGCGCCTTGATCTCCCCCTTGCGCACCTTGCGGTTGAAGTCGTCGATGTGCCGGACCCCGGTCGCCTCCATGTCGGAGTACCGCTCGTCCATCTCCTTGACCACCCAGGCCAACGCGTCGGCCGCCTTCTTCGGGCTGGTGATGATCGGGGTGACGAGGTGCGGGATGCCCTGGTACGCCGACAGCTCGACCCGCTTGGGGTCGATCAGCACCATCCGCACCTCCTCCGGGGTGGCCCGGGTGAGTACCGAGATGATCAGCGCGTTGATGCAGCTCGACTTGCCCGCACCGGTGGCGCCGGCGATGAGGATGTGCGGCATCCGGGTCAGGTTCGCCACGACGAACCCGCCCTCGATGTCCTTGCCCACCGCCGCGACCATCGGATGCGGGTCGGAGGTGGCGGTGTGCGAGCGGAGCACGTCGCCGAGGTGGACGTTCTCCCGGTCGGTGTTGGGGACCTCCACCCCGACGGCGCTCTTGCCCGGGATCGGGCTGATGATCCGCACGTCCGGGCTCTTCACCGCGTAGGTGATGTTGCGGGACAGGTTGATGATCCGCTCGACCTTGACGCCGGGGCCGAGCTCCACCTCGTACCGGGTGACGGTGGGGCCGCGGGTGAAGCCGGTGACCTGCGCGTCGACGTTGAACTGCTCGAACACCTCCGCCAGCGCCGCGATCACCAGATCGTTGGCGCGGCTGTGGGCCTTGCTCGCGGCCCCGTGGGACAGCAGCACCGGTGGCGGGAGCCGGTAGTCGCTGTCGCCGGCGAGCGCCAGCTGCTCGGCCCGGGTCGGTAACGGCACCGGCTCGGCCCTCGGCGGGATCGGCGTGACCGGGATCGGCGTGACCGGGGCCGGCCGTGCCACGGCCGCCAGGGGCGACCCGGACGGTCCTGACGCGTCGGGTGGGTCGGTCGGCCCGGCGTGGCTGGCGGCCACGTCGTCGGCGAGCACGCCCCGGCGGCGGCGCGAGGCGCGGCGGAGCCGGACCGGCGGCGCCGGACCGAGCTCGGTGACCGCCCGCGCCGGGGCGGCTGGCCGGGTGGCCGGCGGCCCGGACTCCACCGCCGCCGGGTCCGCCACCCGGTCTGCCGCGGGGGTCACCAGGCGGTGCCACAGGTCACGGAGGCGGGTCGGGACCTGGTTGACCGGGGTCGCGGTGATCACCAGCACGCCGAAGACCGCCATCAGGCTGAGCACCATGATGCCGAGGAACGCCCCGAAGCCGGACACCAACGGGCCACCGACGATCGCACCGATCACCCCACCGGCGGAGCGACGGCTGGCGGCATCGGCCGGTGTGCCGCCGGCGATGTGGGACAGCCCGAGCACGGCGAGGCCCATGGCGCTCCAGCCGACCAGCAGCCGGCCATGGGTCTCGGGCCTGGCCGGATGCCTGAGCAGGAAGCCGGCGGCGAGCGCGAGCAGCGCCGGGACCGCCAGCGCCGGGCCACCCAGCCCGGTCCGCAGCCCGTCGGCCAGCCACCTGCCGACCGGTCCGGCGGCACGCCACCACAGGCCGACACCGAGCACGACGGCGACGCCGAGAACGCCGAGGCCCGCACCGTCGCGCCGGTGCGCCGCGTCCAGCTCGCGGGTCGCGGCAGCGTGCCGCCCGACCGCCCGGGCCGCGCCGCCGAGGCCGTGCGCGAGGAGCATCCAGCTCCCGCCCAGTGGCCGGATCAGGGCCCTGGCAAGGGCGGTGCCGGCGCCGGGGCGTCGGGACCAGGTGGCCCGGGACCGCGCCGGCCGGCGGGCGGCGGGGCGCCGGGCCGGGGCACGCCGGGCGGCCGGCGGGCGACCCCGGCCGGCGGCAGCACGACCGCTGGCCGCGGCGGCCTTGCGGGTGCGCGAACGGGGGCCTGCGCCTGCGGGCATGAGCCATACGGTATCGGGACGGACCACCGACAGCCGGCCGCCGACACGCGGGACTGGACGGAGGACCGGGGCGTGCCGGCTCAGAACCGGTCGAGCACCCGGCGGGCGATCTCCGCACCGATCGGCAGCGACGCGGTCGCCGCGGGCGACGGTGCGTTGAGCACGTGCACGGCGTGCTCCTCCTCGGTGATCAGGAAGTCGTCGGCGAGGGTGCCGTCCGGCAGCACCGCCTGGGCCCGGACACCGGAGCCGGCCGGCACCAGGTCCCGGCCGGCGAGCTCCGGCACCAGCCGGGCGACGCTGCGCGCGAACGCCGCCTTCGACGCCGACCGCCACACCTCCCGCGCGCCCATCGACCAGTGCCGCCGTGCCATCCGCCGGAACCCCGGGAACGCCACCAGCTCGCGCAGGTCGGTCAGTGAGGCGTCCCGCCACCGGTACCCCTCGCGGCGCAGCGCGAGCACCGCGTTCGGGCCGGCGTGCACGCTGCCATCGACCATCCGGGTCAGGTGTACCCCGAGGAACGGGAAGCGTGGGTCCGGCACCGGGTAGACCAGCCCGCGCACCAGGTCACGCCGCTCCGGCAGCAGCTCGTAGTACTCGCCACGGAACGGCACGATCCGGTGCCCGACCGGGTGGCCGGCGAGCCGCGCCACCTGGTCGCCATGCAGCCCGGCGCAGCCGACCAGCACCCGTGCCTCGACCTCGCCGCGGGTGGTGCCGACGACCACACCGGCCGAGTCGATCCGGACCGAGACCACCTCCGCCGAGGTCCACACCTGCGCGCCGGCCCGCTGGGCGAGTTCGGCGTACCGGCGGGTCACCGCGGCGAAGTCACAGATCGCCGCCGCCGGCAGGTGCAGCGCGCGCACCCCGGCGACGTGCGGCTCCCGCTCGTGCAGCTCCTCCGGGCCGAGCACGGCGACCTCGATGCCGTTCGCCCGGCCGCGCTCGGCCAGCCGGAACAACCCCGGCAGCTCGCCGGCCTCGGTGGCGACGATCACCTTGCCGGGCACCTGGATCGGCAGCCCCTGCTCCCGGCAGAACTCCACCATCCGGCGCGCACCCTCGATGGCGAACCGGGCCTTGGCGCTGCCCGGCGGGTAGTACACCCCGGTGTGGATCACGCCGCTGTTGTGTCCGGTCTGGTGCCGGGCCAGCTCGGCCTCCTTCTCCACCACCAGCACCCGCAGTTCGGGCCGCGCGCTGGTCAGCGCGAGCGCGGTCGCCGCCCCCACGATGCCCCCGCCGACCACCACCACGTCATACCGCTCCACGCCGGCCCCTCCCGCGTCGATCTGCCATAGATATCGGCAGGTCACCCAGCCGGACGCGCGATCGAGCGGCAAACCGGGCGTGATGGTTGGCGCCCCGGCTCACGCCGGACACCGGTCAGATCTCCACCACCGTCGGCACGATCATCGGCCGGCGCCGGTAGGTGTCGGCGACCCAGCGCCCGACGATCCGCCGGACCGCCTGGGCGAGCCGGTGCGGGTCGGCCACCCCGTTGGCCGCGGCGAGCTCCAGCTCGGCGTCGATGAGCGCGAGCACCGGGTCGAAGGCATCCGGCTCGTCGGAGAAGCCACGCGCGGAGATGTTGACCGGCGCGGCAACCTTCCCGGTGACCGAGTCGATCGCGAGGGTGACCGCGATGAACCCCTCGTCGCCGAGGATGCGGCGGTCCTTCAGCGACTCCTCGCCGACGTCCCCGACGGCGAGGCCGTCGACGTAGACATAGCCGCAGTCGACCTTGCCGACCACCGAGGCGAGCCCGTCGACGAGGTCGACGACCACGCCGTCGTCGACGAGCACGACCCGCTCGGACGGCACCCCGGTGAGCTCGGCGAGCCGGCCGTGCGCGCGCAGGTGCCGCCACTCCCCATGCACCGGCATCACGTTGCTCGGCCTGGTGACGTTGAGCAGGTACAGCAGCTCACCGGCTGGCGCGTGCCCGGAGACGTGCACCCGGGCGACGTCCCGGTGCACCACCCTGGCACCCCAGCGGGACAGGCCGTTGATGACCCGGTACACCGCGGTCTCGTTGCCGGGGACCAGGCTGGAGGCGAGGATGACGGTGTCGCCCTCACAGATCCGGATCTGCCGGTGCTCCCGGGACGCCATCCGGGCCAACGCCGACAGCGGCTCACCCTGCGAGCCGGTGGAGATCAGCACCAGCCGGTCGGCGGGCATCGCGGCCGCGTCGTCGATGCTGACCAGCAGGCCGGGCGGCACCCGCAGCAGCCCGAGCTCGGCGGCCAACCCCATGTTGCGCACCATCGAGCGTCCGACATAGGCGACGTGCCGGCCGTGCTCGGCGGCCACGTCCAGCACCTGCTGCACCCGGTGCACGTGCGAGGCGAAGCAGGCCACGATCACCCGCTTGGCGGCGCCGCGCACGATGCCGTCGAGTACCGGGCCGATCTCCCGCTCCGGGGTGACGAAACCGGGCATCTCGGCGTTCGTGGAGTCGCTGAGCAGCAGGTCGATGCCCTCCGCGCCGAGCCGGGCGAAGCCGCCCAGATCGGTCAGCCGACCGTCCAGCGGGAGCTGGTCCATCTTGAAGTCGCCGGTGTGCAGCACCAGCCCGGCCTGGGTCCGGATGGCGACCGCGAGGGCGTCCGGGATGGAGTGGTTCACCGCGAAGAACTCGCACTCGAACGGCCCCAGCCGCTCGCGCTGGCCGGCGGCGACGGTGAGCGTGTACGGCTCGATCCGGTGCTCGCGCAGCTTCGCCTCGGCCAGGGCGAGGGTGAACTGGGAGCCGATCAGCGGCAGGTCCGGCTTCTCGCGCAGCAGGTACGGGAGGGCGCCGATGTGATCCTCGTGCCCGTGGGTGAGGACGACGGCCTCGATGTCACCGAGCCGATCGGCGAGGTAGGAGAAGTCCGGCAGGATCAGGTCGACCCCGGGCTGCTCGTCCTCGGGGAAGAGCACGCCACAGTCGACGATCAGCAGCCGGCCGGCGTGTTCGAACACGGTCATGTTGCGGCCGATCTCGCCCAGGCCGCCCAGCGCGACGACGCGCAGGCCGCCAGCGGGCAGCGGCGGTGGGGCGCCGAGATCGGGATGTGGATGGCTCACGCTGACACCCCTTCGATCCCCGCCGCGGCGAGGTCGTCACGCAGCACTGCGAGCTGCTCGGCGGTGGCCTCCACCAGCGGGGAGCGGACGGTCCGGGCCGGGATCACCCCGAGCAGCTCCAGCGCCGCCTTGGCCATGATGGCGCCCTGGGTCCGGGTCATGATCCCACGGACCGCGGGCAGCTGCCGCACGCTGATCCGGCGCGCGGTCGCCAGGTCGCCGGCGTCCACCGCGGTGATCATCTCGGCGTACTGGAGCCCCGCGACGTGCCCGACGACGCTGACCAGGCCGACCGCGCCGATCGCGAGCATCGGCAGGTTGTACGCGTCGTCCCCGCAGTAGAACGCCAGGTCGGTGGTGGCCCTCAGCTCCTCGATCGCCATCAGGTCGGCCTTGGCGTCCTTGACCGCCCGGATCCGCGGATGCGCGGCCAGTCGGACAAGCGTGTCGGAGTGGATCGCGGTCCCGGTCCGGCCGGGGATGTCGTAGAGCATCACCGGTAGCGCGGTGGCGTCGGCGACCGCGGCGAAGTGCCGGAGCAGACCCGCCTGGGGGGGCTTGCTGTAGTACGGCGTGACGACGAGCAGCGCGTGCGCCCCGGCCTTCTCCGCCGTCTGGGCCAGGTGCATCGTGTGCGCGGTGTCGTTGCTGCCCACGCCCGCGATCACCCGGGCCCGGTCCCCGACAGCCTCGACCACCGCGCGCAGCAGCCGCTCCTTCTCCTCATCGGTCGTGGTGGGCGACTCCCCGGTGGTGCCGCTGATCACCAGCCCGTCGTTACCACCGGCATCCACCAGGTGGGTCGCCAGCCGCTGCGCCGTGTCGAGATCAAGGGTGCCGTCCGGATGGAACGGGGTCACCATGGCCGTCAGCATGCGGCCGAACGTCGTTCGCGGATCGTCCATCATGCCGAGAACGCTACCGCTCCGGCCAAAGTCCGTCGCCGGCCAACCCGGCGCGGGTGAGCCCGCCGGTCCGCCAACACAGAGCCCCCGCGGCGTGCCGGTCGGGGGTCCGGGCCGCCGCGGGGTCTCTGACCGAGATATCGACGGCACGCCCGATCCCGTTACAAGACGCCGCGCAGGCGGGTTCAGCCCTCGGTGACGAAGGGGCTGGAGGCCACCTCGGTGCCGTCCTCCAGGCTGCCGATGGTGAAGTCCTCGAAGACGTTCGGGGCGACCCGGCGCAGCTCGCGCAGGCAGGCGATGGCGCACTCCCGGATCTCGACGTCGGCGTGCTCGCTGGCCCGCATCGCGACGAAATGTCGCCAGGCCCGGTAGTTGCCGGTGACCACGATCCTGGTCTCGGTGGCGTTCGGGAGCACCGCGCGGGCGGCCTGCCGGGCCTGCTTGCGGCGCAGGGTCGAGTTGGCCACGTCGGCGAACTTCTTCTCCAGCCCCTCCAGCAGCTCGGTGTAGGCGTCGCGGGCCGCCTCGGTGGCGGCGAGGAAGGTGGCGTGCAGCTCGGGGTCGGCGGCGATGACCGTGGGCTCGACCATCGCCGCGTCCCGCTCCGGGACGTACCGCTGGGAGAGCTGGCTGTAGGAGAAGTGCCGGTGCCGGACGAGCTCGTGGGTGAGTGACCGGGACACCCCGGTGAAGTACATCGTCACGACCCCGTGCTCAAGCACCGACAGGTGCCCGACCTCCAGGATGTGCCGGAGGTAGCCGGCGTTGGTGGCGGTGGCCGGGTTGGGCTTGGTCCACGACTGGTAGCAGGCGCGCCCGGCGAACTCGGCGAGCGCCTGACCACCGTCGGCGTCGGTGGACCACGGCACCTCGGCTGGCGTCTCGAACTGCGTGGTGGCGATGACCCGGACCGAGAACGGCGCAGAATGCGGCACGTCGACCTCCCTGACGACACTCCGACGTTGCGAACTGACCACATGCTCGCGGGCAGCCTAGCCGCCCCACTTGACCGACGTCAGGTCCGACGTCAAGATGGCGTCATGGAGCTGTCACCCTACGTCGAGGCGCTGCGCCGGGACCTGACCGCCACCGCGGCCACCGCCAACGAGGAGACCCGGCGGGTCGCCGAACTGCTCGGCACCGCCCTGGACCCATCGGTCCGGCTGGTCGTCATGGACGTGCTCGCCCAGGCCGCCGCCGAGATCACCATGGCGCTGCCGCACGACACGGTCGAGATCCGGCTGCGCGGTCGTGAACCGGAGTTCGTCGTCACCCACGCCGAGACGGTCGCCACCGAGCCGGACGAACCGGTGTCGGTGGAGTCCGACTCGAACACGGTCCGGATCACCCTCCGGCTGCCCGAACCGATGAAGAACGCCATCGAGGACGCCGCCGGCCGGGCCGCCACCTCGGTCAACTCGTGGCTGGTCCGGGCGGCCAGGCAGGCCCTCGACACCCCGTCCCGCAGGCCCGGCCGGACCTCGGTCTCCGGGTATGCCCAGGCCTGACGGGCCTGACGGGCCTGACCCGGGCCGGCCCGACTACCGCGAAGGAGCGTCATGCCACAGCACGCATTCGACACCGCCGGTCCGCTGGAGATCGTGGTGGAGATCGGCCTGGGTCGGGTCGAGCTCGTCTGCGCCGAGACCGCGCGCACCGAGGTCACCGTCGAGCCGACCCGCCCGGACCCGGAGGCCCAGGCTCTCGCCGAGCAGGTGACCGTCGAGCTGGACGGGTCCCGCCTGCAGGTGCGCTCCCCGCGCCGCTGGTGGAGCCCGGCACCACGACTGACCGTGACGATCACCGCCCCCGAGGGGTCCCGGCTGGCCACCCGTGCCGCCGTGGCGGACGTCACCTGCCGTGGCCCGCTGGGAGAGCTGTCGGTCAACACCGCCAGCGGGGATGTCACGGCCGAGGCGGTCACCGGCGACGTCACGGTCAACCTGGCGAACGGCGACGTGCGGCTGGCCACCGTCGGCGGGCGGCTCCGGGCCCGGCGCGCCAACGGACGCCTCACGGTGGCCTCCGCCAGCGAGGTCGAGGTCGACACCGCCAACGGGGACACCAGCATCGGCGAGGTGACCGGACGGGTCCGGGCCCGCACGGCCAGCGGCGACGTCGAGATCGGCGAGGTGTCGCGCGGCGAGGTCACCGTGCAGACGATGTCGGGGAACGTCCGGGTCCAGGTGCGCCCCGGCACGGGTGTCCGGCTGGACCTCGCCAGCCACAGCGGCGACGTCCGCTCCGACCTCGCGGTCGACGACGCGCCGCCGGTCGGCGGCGTGCCGCTGGAGCTGCACCTGCGGACGATGACCGGCAACATCCGGGTGGGACGGTCCGCCGCGACCCCGGCCAGGTGACCACCTGCTGGTGCCGCGCCGATCCGACCACGGTCCAGGTGCACAGGATCGCGACATCCTCGAGCGCTGTCCTTGCACTTTCCTAGACGCCCGTTACTCTTGTCGTGTGCTGAATTAGCACCTCACGGAGGGGGCGACCATGGCAGGTGCGCGGTTGACCCGGTGGGCCGATGTCGGCGCACGGGTGGCGGCCGCCCGGGCACGAGCGGGCTTCACCCAGCGGGAGCTCGGTGATCGACTCGGGCTGGGCCGTTCGGCCATCACCCGGATCGAGCTTGGCCAGCGCCAGCTCGATGCCCTTGAGCTGGCCGGCCTCGCTGACACGCTCGGACGATCGGTGCAGTGGTTCCTGACCGAGCCGCCGGTCGCCATCGCGAGTCATCGCCAGGAGCTGTCAGCCGATCACGACGTGCGACGTCTTGAGGAAGAGCTGGAGCGCACGAGCCGAGACGTCGAGCTCCTGGTCGAGGTCGGCGCGCTACGGGCTGGTACCGGGGGACCCGGGTCGCCGCGCCCGGCGCCACCCCACTCGGGTGTCACCACTGTCGACGAAGCGCAGCGTCGCGCGACGGAGGCACGCGAGTCGCTCGAACTGAGGGACGGCCCGATCCTCGACCTGCACTCGGCGGTTGAGCACTTTGGTCTCCTCGCGTTCTCATTGGACCTCGGCCCGAGCGTCATCGACGGTGGCTACGTCCGGCTGGACAGCTTCGGTGTGGCGCTGGTGAACGGCACGGCCGACCCCGGCCGACGCCGCTTCAATCTTGCTCACGAGCTCGGCCACCATCTGCTCGCCGACGAGTACACGGCAGACTTTGGCCTCGGCACGACACGAGATGCGCGCGAAGCATTGATCAATGCATTCGCGATTCACTTTCTCATGCCGAGCGAATCAGTCCGTCGACGGTGGACGGAACTCTCCGCGGAGTGGGACGATCCGCGGACTCGTCTCGTCGTACTCGCCGCCGAGTACCGCGTGAGCTGGTCTGCCGCAATCTCCCACGCGGCGAGGTTGAAGCTGATCTCCCGCGACGACCGCAGCATCCTGGAGGTGCGACGCCCGACGCCCGCGGACTACTTCGAGACCGGCGCCCGCTTCGATGAGGAACTCCGGCCGATCGCGCTCGCGCCAGCATATTCACAGGCAGCGGTCCGGGCGTATCGTCGCGGGATCATCAGTGCCGATCGGGCGATCGAGCTCCTGCGCGGCACGGCGACTGTCGACGACCTGCCCCGACCATCCGAGATGCCCATCGAAGCCTTGGTCAACGAGTTCGGGCCGCTCGGATCGTCATGACGACGGACGTACTCGTCTTCGACACGAGCCCGCTCAACCATTTCGCCCGAGCTGGCGAGCTCGGCACGCTGCGGAATCTCGTCAAGGGCTTCGCCTGCGTAACAACAAGAGCTGTGATCGACGAGCTCAGAAAAGGCGCCGAGCGGCACGCAGAAATTGGTGACGCACTTGATCTTGAATGGATCGAGGTCGTGACATGCGACGGCCTCGACGAACTCTACAAGTTCTCCGAATACATGAACCGACTGGGAAATGTTCAACGGCACGCCGGCGAAGCTACGGTACTCGCCTGGGCCGAGAAACATTCCGCCGCCGCGTACGTGGACGACCAGGTCGCCTGCAATGTTGGCCGCAACCGTGGCGTCCAGGTACACCGGACGCTACAGCTCGTCATCAGTGAGGCATTCCGCGTAACTGGTGCTCACGGTGTGTGATTGCCGGTGTGGGTCAGGTGGTGCGGTGGTGCTCGTGGTGAAGCAGGACCAGGGCTGCGGCGACGATATCGCCGATGCGTTGCGGGCAGCCACGCCAGCG
>JACQDL010000038.1 GCA_016201065.1 Actinomycetota bacterium | reverse complement strand
CACCACCGGACACGGTGTCGTCCCCCTGAACTGACCCCACCACCCGGGCAGAACCACCGACCAACTGGGGAACACCACTGTCCACCAGCGGGGAAGTCTGTTGTCCGCCAACGGGGAGATCGAACTGTCCCTTGACAGCGGACGTGCTGCACCTGTCGGACGACGGACGCGGACTGGACACGCCCGGGTGTCGCCACGTCGCTGCTCTCGCCGCCGCCCGGATCGCCGCGGGGCACCGGATGCAGGTCGCCGTGGAATGGACCGGCCTCACGCGCACCCGTGTGGCGTGCCTGGCCCGCTACCGATCAGCGGTCATCTGGTGGACCCGGGTGTGCCGCGGCCACACCGGGATCGCGCCGTGACCGGACCTGCCGCACGGCCCTGGGTGGTGGTCAGCAACTACCCGACATGGCCCAGCCCGTACTTCGCCGAACTGGAACGGCACGCATCCCCTGAACTGCGACTGGTCTTCGTCCCCGACCTCGCTGGCCTCAGCGACCTGCCCGGCCCACCAGGGGTGGTCAACCTGCATCGCCTCAAGCGCCTGTACCGGCAACCCGACGGGGGACGGACCCTCGCTGCGGCTGAGGCGATGCTCTCGCGGTTGTCGACCTTGCGGGAGCGTGGGTGGCGGATCGTGTGGACGGTGCACAACCTGTTGCCCATCGACGGTGGCCCGCCGCACGACGCCGACCACCGGGCCTGCACGGGGGTGCTGGCACTCGCGGACACCCTCATCGCGCACACCCGTGCCGATGCCGCCCATCTGGCCACGATGACCGACGCGCCGGTGACCGTCGCCGGTTGGGCCGCCCCGACCTGGGCTGCGGACCACCACCCCGCACCTGTGGAGGTCATTAACCTGGCCAGGGGCATCGCTCAAGTGCCCTACCCGGTGCTGCTGCTGGGCAACCTCACCACCTACAAGGACCTCCCCTCGGTCGTCGGCGCCTTCACCACCCACACCCGCCGCGCGCACCTGTTCCTGGCCGGTCCCTGCCGCGATGACGGTCTCACCGCCGCACTCACCGGCGCGGCCGCCGACAGCGGCGGCCGGGTGCACCTGCACCTTGGGCGTATCCCACCCGGGCACGCCCACCTGCTGTACGCGGCGGCAGCGGCCGCGTTGTGCCCGTACCGCACCGATGGGTCCTGGGAGTTCTTCACCCGCGTCCTGTACCCGGCCTCCGTGGCCGCCGCGGTGACCCACGGCACCCCCGTCATCGCGCCTGACCTGGCGGCGATCCGGGAGATGACCACCGGGCACCCACGATGGCTCTACCCACCCCGGCTCGGATCGGGACCGGCGCTGGCCATCGCCGAGGCCGCATCCCAACCCAGCCGGGTGACGCCCAGGATCGGCAGCACACCTCGTTGGGAGGCGATTGGCTCGGCGTACCTGGACCTGTCCAGAAACCTCCTCGCCGGATCACCTCGCGGCGGGTAGGGTGACGAACCGATCGCTACCGGTAATACGGGGAGGGCGGCCCATGCCAGATCCGATGCCCGCTGACGTCACCGGTGCCGAGCGGGTCGCCGACGTGCTGGCCGCCTCCTACCGGCTCACCGACGTGGACCTGGTGCGGCTGCCGGTCGGGCAGGGCACGACCAACTACCGGGTCACGTCCCGGGGCAGGACACTGTTCGTCAAGCACTACCCGACAAGGGCCGACCTGGCCGCGGAGGCCGGGGCGATCGCCCTCACCCAGTTGGCGGGCCAGCACGGTGTCCCGGTGCCCGCGGTGCTGCCCACGGCACACGGTGAGGTGATCGGCCACCATCGTGATGTGGGCGTGTCGGTGTGGGAGTGGGCGCCCGGCCACACCGTGGAGAACGGGTTCACTGCCATGCAGCAGACCGCCGCGGGAACGGCACTGGGGCGCATCCACCGCCTGTTCGCCACCCACCCGGCCAGCAGCGGCACACCCACGGACCTGCATGGCTGGCTGCATCCGGACCTTACGGGGCTGGCGGCCACCATCGACACCCTCCTGGGTGTGATCAGAGACCGGGCCACACCCGACACCTACGACGTGGTCGCGGCGCACACCCTCACCGAACGCCGCGCGGCCCTGCGACACGTCCCCGGACTGCTCGCGGATCTGCCGGCGTTGACCTGCCAGGTACTGCACGGTGACTACAGCGCGGTGAACCTGCTCTTCGACGGCGACCGGCTCACCGCGGTCCTCGACTTCCGTCCACCCTCGTCGTTCCTCGTCGCCTTCGAGGTGGGGCGGATCGCCTTCGACCCACGCACGGTGGTCCTGAGTGAGGACTGGATCAGCCGCGGGGCCATCCTGGTCGCAGGCTATCTGCGGGAGAACCCGCTGGCCGCCGTGGCGGATGTGCGCTCCAGCGCGCGGGTCGCACTGATCCAGTTGCTGACGAGTCTGTATGGCGTGAGGAACCACTATCTGAACCCCGACCTACTGCAGGACGACCTGGACGCCTTTTGGTTGTTGCGGCACCGCGCCGCCGCGATGCTGCTGGAGCACCTGGACGAGGCCGAGACGGCGTTGGACCGAACCCTCATGCAGGCCGGGCACCCGACGCGACACTGACTCAACCCGACGCCCAGGTGCGCCCGAGGGGAAGGAGGGTGATGAGCGGCGTTCCGCTCATCCTCGAGTCCGGTGACATGCAGTGGACGGTCCTGCGCGGACCGGTCACCGGTGAACAGATTCTGTCGATCACCCGTGACGTTGCCGGGCAGCACGGCCTCACCACCGAACACCACAGCGATGGTGTGGTGGCGTTCACCGATCCGGCGCGGCGGTGTTCAGTGGCGACGCTGCGCTGGAGAACGATGCCACCGCAGCCGCCGCGCACCGTGGGTCACCAGTTGCAGCCGCCGCTCACGGCGGAGATGCTCATCGACCCCGGTTCCGGTTGCCCCCACTCATGGCACGAGAACTGCACGAACGTCTCGCGACCGCCGCCCTGCCGTACACCAGCGGGGAACTTGGCGGCATCGTGGCCTCAATGCCACTGGTCCGGCGCTACAGCACCCCCGACCCGGTGTTTACCGACTGGGCACTGCTCTTCCGCGACCACTACCTGGAGCACAGCGTCGGGTTTCTCCTGGGCATGGAGCGCGCCGGTTTCCCAGCTGGGTGGATCTTCGCCCTCGACAAGGGCGACCGTACCTACAACCGGGACCGTGTGCGCGCGTCGCTCCTGGCCCGCGGCTACCGCTGTGACGTGCTGGACAACACGGCCATCAACGACCCGGACGCCCACGCCACCGACCTGCGGCGCGTCATGGCCGAGATCGACGTGTTCATCGATGCCGCCCACACCGCGGACCGCAAGGTCCTGGTCGTGGACGACGGTGGGCTGCTTGCCCGTGGCTACGGGGCCGCCACCGGTCGGCGCCGCGTGGACGCCGCACTGGAGCTGACCGTCAGCGGCATCAAACGCATCGCAGAGGCGGGCCCCTTGGGGATCCCGGTGCTCAACATGGCCCGTTCCCAGATCAAGACCCTGCTCGGCTACCCGGAGATCGCCGACTCGTGCCTGCGCCGACTGCGCATCCTCCTGCCCGACCGCAAGTTCATCGGTCGCCAGGTCCTCCTCATCGGCTACGGCACCCTCGGATCGCGGCTCGCGCCGGCCCTGCGCGCGCTCGGCTGCCGCGTGGCCGTCGTCGACACGGACCTACCCACGTTGATCACCGCTGCGGAAGCCGGCTACACCACCCACCGCAGCGCCGCTGAGGCGCTGCGGACCAGCGCACCGTTCCTGGTGATCGGCACCACCGGCGAGATCGCCCTGACCGGACAAGACCTCGCGCTGCTGCCCGACGGTGCGCACCTGGCCCCGTTCGCCACCCGTGACTTCTCGGTGCTCAGCCAGGACCCTTACCCGCAGGCCTCAACCGAGATCCCCGGTGTGGGCCGCAGCATCCGTCTGGACGGCGGCAGGACCATCACAATGCTCGGCGACGGCCGTTCCATGAACCTCTTCGAGGCTGACTCCATCCCCAACCAGGGCTACGACGCCTACCGCGCCGGTACCCTGATCGCCGCCAAGCATCTGTGCGCTGACCCCGCCGCCGTCCCCGCCGGGCTGCACACCGGGCCCGCGGATCAGGCCATCGCGACCGCAGGGCTCTTCGAGGCGTACTACGATCTCTACCTCGCCCACCACCCGCCGGACCGGCGCGCCGCCGCCACGGTACCGCCGACCGTGAGGGAACAGCGGTCCATCAACGCCTGCGTCGTCGGGTACGGGCGGGCCGGCCGCCTGTACACCAAGATCCTCACCGATCACGGCGGCAACGTGACGATCATCGACCCCAAGCACCAGGACCTGCCCAAGACCCACCGCACCTTCCCGCACGAGGTCAGCGAACTACCGGAAAGCGTGGCCTGCGGCGTCGACCTGTGGGCGATCTGCTGCCCCACCAGCGAGCATCTGCCGGTCCTGCGGGCCGTGCTGGCACACAACCCTGCCGCCCGCATCCTGCTGGAGAAACCCGCGTGCCAGGGACACGAGATCAACGCCTTCACCGAGGTGCTGGCCCACCACCCACAGGCCCGCTTGGTCGTCACCGACCAGTACCGGCACTCCACCGCGCTACCCGCGCTGACCGACCTCATCAGTCGCCTCGAACCCGGCACCCCGATCCACCAGGTCACCGTCACCTTCACCAAGGACCGCACCACCGACATCGGCAGCGGACGGTTCATTGACCGCACCTACGGGGTACTCGGCTACGAATGGCTGCACATGCTCACGCTGCTCGCCGGGATCCTGCCCGGCCCGACGATGCAGCGCTATCTCGCCGGGAACCCAGCAGCCAGCGAACTGTGGGCAAACTACGACCCGCGGTTGTTCGTCGCCGCGCTGACTGAACGCACCACCATCGACCAAGACCCGGGCGACCCGGTCCGGCTGGAATTGGCCTCCTCCATCCTGGGCCCGCGCATCCTGCTCGCCACCGCCCCGACGCCCCGGTCCCCGTGGCGCCAGGACCTCCGGCCGGCCGACGACCGGCACCGACACGTCGCCGTGACCGCCGGAACCACCCACTTTGCCCTCCACCTCGAACCCGTCACCGCACCCGCCGGCTGGCAACTGGACCGCAACCACCATCGGCTGACCGCGGCACGCGGCGGCGACCTGCTCCACGACGCCGTCCTCCACGACTCGCCGTTGGACACCTACCTGCGGCAGTCCGTCTCGGCTCTCCTCGCCGACGGGCCGCCGCCAGCCCCGGACCTCGCCCCGCTTCGGCGCATGGCCTCGCTCGCCGACATCCTGCGCGAGCGAGCTCCGAGGGAACACCGTTCCGGTCCGCCGGAGCGCGTCATGGTATGAACGCGACCCGCACCCGAGATCGATCCTGGTGTCGTGCTGGAGGCCGGCCGGGGCCGGGGCGGGCCGGGGGCGCCGGGGGCGGCCGACGGGGGCTCTCCTGTCGGTTCCGTGGGTGGGACGTATCGGACAAGGGGCGCAAGGGTGACTTTGTGGGTGGTGTGAGGGTGCTGGACTGTTGGGCGGTGGGGGGAATGGGGCACGCCGTGTCCGGCTAGGTTTCTGAGCTGTCGGGGGGGCGGTTTGCGCCTGACTTCGTGATACAGATCCCGGTTCAGATCAGACAACATCGGGTGGGTCCTCCGACCGATCCTGGAGGATCCGATCATGTCCGATTCCGACCGTCCCACCGACCGTGCGGGCAGGCGCGCGAAGCGTTTCCTGTCGGTCTCGCAGAAGTACGAGATCTGGCTACAGCTGGTCCGGCAGGAGGTGACGATCGCCGAGTGCTTACTTGCCGGGTTTTGAGCCATTGAGGCATTCCGCGTAACCGGTTGTGACTGTGTGTGATTGTTGGGGTGGTGGTGCGACACGCCGGGGCGGGTGCGACAAAAGACGCGGAACCCCCGGTATGAAGGTGGTCCTACGAAAGATCATCTTCACCGGGAGT
>JACQDL010000039.1 GCA_016201065.1 Actinomycetota bacterium | reverse complement strand
GCTGGCGTGGCTGCCCGCAACGCATCGGCGATATCGTCGCCGCAGCCCTGGTCCTGCTTCACCACGAGCACCACCGCACCACCTGACCCACACCGGCAATCACACACCGTGAGCACCAGTTACGCGGAATGCCTCACTGTACCGATGCGCCGCTATGATGAGCTGACGCCATCGGACGGCCTCCGGGGGACAAACAATGAAGCGACTTCTCGCACGGGTCGCGAGCAACATTGATGCATATTTCGCCCTGGCCCTCGCGGTGGCGGTCGGCGTCCTCGGCTTCAGGGGAGCCGTAAAGCAAGAGACCGTGAACAATGCGACCCTGCTCGTCCTCGCCGTGGTGGCGGAGACGATTCTGCTTGACCGGTGGCGCCAGGGCAACGTGGAAATGGAGCTGCGGGAGGCGCTTGGCGCGGTGTCGGCGGTCCTGCAAGAGCTCCCGGATCACCTTGACCGGCTGACCCCGGTGGAAGGTGTTCTCGCCCAGGCGCGTACCGCGTTCGAAAACGTCTCGCTTGTGCGGGTACTTCATGGTAGCGAGGTGGGACAGGCCCTGGCCGAGGCGCGCCGGCATACCGACTTCTGGTACTTCAAGGGAGGCACCGGGACCTTCGTCCGGGCGGTGACGCTCCCGGAGTGCATCGGTCATGCGCGGCGCCGAAACGGCACGCTCGACTTCCGGATCGAAATCCTGGATCCGGCCGACGAGGAGCTCTGCGGTCGCTACGCGCTGTTTCGGCGAAGTCTGTCCAACCATCGTGACGCCGCCGGCGAGCAGTGGACGGTCGACCGTACTCGCAAGGAAGCCTTCGCGACAGTACTCGCGGCCTGCTGGCACCAGCAACAGTCCGGGTTGCTGAAGGTCGGCGTATGGCTGTCGGCTGTGATGACGACGTTCCGGTTCGATCTCTCGTCGACATGTGTGATCATCACACAGGAAGACCCACGCGCGCCCGCACTGATGGTCGATCGTGACAAGTTCTACTACCATCGTTGGAACATCGAGCTGCAACACGGCCGGGAACAGGCTCGCCAGATCCCGATCGAGCCGGCTTCGCTGGTATTTCTGGACGACGAGCCGACGGTCGAGCAGACCCGTCGGCTCTTTGCGGCGCTAGCCCTCCCGCTGCCCCGTTCGTTCAGCGACCGCGACGTGTCGGACATTGTCGGAAAGGCGATCCAGGCAAGGAATCCATACGAATGACAAGCTATTCCGAGATCCGTCGGAAGATGGGTAGTAGCGACGGCGGGACCGCAGTCCGCTCCTGGGCCGCCGACGTGTTGGCAGATGTCATGGTGGGCAGACGACCTGCGGTCGCGGTGCACCATCCGCTGGGGTTCCTCTGCCTGCCGGTCGATCGCAGCGCCGACGGGGGCGTGTGCATTCACCTGTGGAGCGCCGAGTTCGCCGCCGTGCGGCTCACGACCACGGCAATACACTGTCACAGCTGGGATCTGCTCAGTTTCGTTCTGCTCGGCCAGGTGCGCAACGAGGTCTTCGACGTGGCCGACGAGCCCGTCAGGCCGAGCTGGCGGGTGTACGAGGTGCGGAGCAGCGGGGATGTCGACGAGATCGTGGCGACGCCGCAGCTCGTGAGTGGCAGGTCGGCAAGCGTTCAGGACCACCGTGCCGGGCGAGCGTACGAGCTGCGTGCGGGCGACTTTCACACGACCACGGTGCCGGGCGGCCACGAGGCCGCCACCGTTGTGCTCGCCCGTACCCGACCGGGTCTGGCCGACCGCTCGCTCGGCCCGGTGGACGGGCACACGCATCGGGTCCGACGGCAAAGCTGCAACGCGGAGGTCACGGTGCGGGCGGCCAGCACCGTACTTGAGCGGATCGCGAGCGGGTAGCGCCCAGTGCGGTAGGGGTTGGAGATTCTCATGGCACAACGCGCGGTTGGTGAGGGTGCTTCGCTTGACCTTCAGGATGCCCGGCGGGTGGCGGTGCGCGCCGCCAGGTCGGCCGGCCGGCTGCTCCGGGTCGGCACCCGGGGAGCGGTCACCGTGCGGCAGAAGGATCCTTCCGGAGACCTCGTGAGCGATCTGGACATCGCAGCCGAGCGGCTCATCCTCGACCAGCTCCACGCGGCCTTTCCAGATCACCGGGTCGTCGCCGAGGAGGGTGGTACGTCTGGGGCCGGGGACGGCACGTGGACCTGGCTGGTGGACCCGCTCGATGGGACGAACAACTGTGCGATCGGGCTGTCCGCGTACGTCGTCGGTCTCGCGCTGTGCGCCTACCAACGTCCGGTGGTGGGCGTGGTCCACGATCCGGTGACCGGGCAGACCTGGTCAGCCGTGCGTCATCGGGGGGTCCGGGTCGGCGCGTCGAGCTCGATCCGGTCACGGCGGGCCCGGCTCGGCGGACCGCCCGTGCTTGCCTGGACCCAGGGCCACGCGGTCTCCCGTGCCGACGTCACCGCGCGGGCACTCAAGCTGGTCCTGGAGTCGTCGGCCCGTCGGGTGCTGCAACTCTGGGCGCCGTTGCTCTCCTGGGTCATGCTCGTGCGCGGCGATATCGACGGAATCGTCGGCTACCGGCCGGAGGTGATCGACCTTCCGGCCGGTGTGTTGCTGGCACTTGAGTCGGGCCTTCAGGTCAGGCGGCTCGACGGCACCGAATATGACGACCGGTTCGATCTTCCGGCCGATGCGCGCAGCTTTGTCGCGGGATCCCCGGAGAACATCGACCGGTTGGTGCGGCTGGTCACGGCGGCGCGATCGCTGGAGCCGGAGGTGCGCCAGCTGAGCACACCCGACCCGGAATTCGCCGGTTGGTGATGGTCACCGGGTCACTGGGTGACCAGCAACGCCGCAACCGTGACGATCGAACAGGCGGTTGCCAGACCGGCGCCGGTCAGCAGGAACCGGCGCATCGGTACGACCACGTTTGCGGCGCGGCACCGTTCGTACCACAGCAGCGTGGCGAGCGAGGCCCACGGCGTACCTAGCGATCCGACGTTGGTGCCCAGGAGCAACGCGAGCAGCGCTGTGTGGTTGCCCGCCGGTATGACCGCCTCGCCAGCCACATAGGACGGCAGGTTGTTGGCGGCGTTCGACAGCACCGCGCCGGTCGCCGCCGCGCGGAACGCGCCGGACACGCCGTCGTCGACGCCGATGAGCGAACCGACGACGAGGTCCAGACCGTGCTGGCCGATGGTCTGCACCACGAGGAACAGCCCGGTGACAAAGACGAGCAGTCGCCATGGCACCAGGGCTGGCCGCAGCGTATCTCGGCCGCGGAGGAGGAAACCGACGAGGACAATGCCGGCAGACAGCGACGACGCGGCACCGATCGGCACGTGGACCAGGAGCGCCGTGATGAAGAGGACGCAGGCTCCGAACGCGATGGCCGCGAGGTGCCGATCGCCCGGCCGGTGCGGTTCCAGCGGGCCGAGCTGGTTGGCGTCGCGCACGCCGCGGCGCCAGTACCAACTCCACAGAAATGCCATTGTCGTCGCGATCGCGGCGAGTTGTGGCAGCCACATCCGGTGCGCGAAGGCCAGTGGCGTGAGGTTCACCCGGTGCGCCGCAAGCAGGTTGGTGAGGTTCGAGACCGGCAGCAGGAGGCTTGCCGTGTTGGCGAGCCAGACCGTGGTCATGGCCAGCGGGGTCGGGTCGATCCGCAGCTTGCGGCCAAGGGCCAGCATCACGGGAGTGAGCAGGACGGCCGTGGTGTCGAGGTTGAGCACCATTGTGGTGACCGAGGCGAAGAGGACGCAGAGGCCGAACAGGGCAGCATAGCTTCCCCGAGCGGTGATCGCGATCCGAGCGGCGATGATGTCGAATACCTCTGCTGCCGCGGTGAGCTCCGCGAGCACGATCACGGTACCGAGAAAGAGCAGCAGGGGCAGGATGCGCCGGATCGTGACCTCGGCCTCTCGCGCCGGGAGCAGGCCGGTCCCGACGCAGCCGAGTCCGGTCAGGAACAGCCCGACCGCGACCCGGTCAAGGATGGGCAGGCGCCGCAGCGCAGACGGAAACCACAACCCTGCCACGCTCCCCACGGACGAGGATGATCGCATACGGTCGCTCACTTCGCGGGGTTGACTGGTTTCCGAGGGTAGCCGCCGGGCGCCATAATTGGTGGGTGATGGCTAGGGCAGGTCGTGGCGGCGTAGACGGGACGATCGACTTCTTCGTCAGCTACTCCCCGGCAGACGAGCGCTGGGCCACCTGGCTCGCCTGGGAGTTCGAGGCCGCAGGCTACCGCACGATGCTGCAAGCCTGGGATTTTGTCCCTGGCACCAACTTCATCGACTTCATGGACCGTGGGGTGCGGGAGGCGACGTTTGTGGTCGCCATCCTGTCGGAGCGTTACCTCACGTCCACATATGGGAGGTTGGAGTGGCAGGCTGCCCTGCGTGCGGACCCCGGCGGTGGCACCAAGCTTGTCACCGTGCGGGTCGAGGACTGCCCGCTGGACGGGCTGCTCGCCACCATCACCTACGTTGATCTGGTCGGCGTCACCGACCCCGACGAGGCGCGGGTTCGTGTTCTCGACCGGATCCGTGAAGCGCAGAGCGGTCGGGCCAAGCCGGAGCTGCGGCAGTACTTCCCGCCGCTGGTGGCGGAGCAGCTGCTCCCGGTCCAGTCGCAGTCGTTGGTCGCGCCACGCCATCCGCCGTCCCGTCGGACTCCGATCAACCCGCCGCCGTACCCGCCAGCGCGGAGTCGTGACCGAGGTGGCCGCACCGAGGTGACGGTCCTGCACCTGGGCGGGCCGCGCTTCGGCCGCGGGCTCATCGAGCCCGGTGCCCCGGTGACCCCCGGGGAGCTGCAAGAACGCCTCGTCGGGGAGCTCACGCTGCTGGTCAACGATGGGGCGCCGCAACCGGACCTTGTCGTCGTGCCGGGCGATCTCACGGAGGCGGGCAGTCCCCGGGAGTTCGCCGACGCCCTCAGCTTCCTCACCGGCCTGCGGGTGCTCCTCGGACTGGAACCGAACCGGCTTGTCGTCGTGCCCGGCAGCCACGACGTGACCCGCGCGGCCAGCGTGGCGTACTTCGCCACCTGCGAGGCCGACGACATCGACCCGCAGCCGCCATACTGGCCCAAATGGCGGCACTACGCCAGGCTCTTCGAGGAGCTGTACGACGGTCTGGACGGGCCGGTCTTCGACAGCGCGCAGCCGTGGACCCTGTTCGCGATACCTGACCTCCAGGTGGTCGTGGCCGGGCTGAACTCGACGATGGCCTTCAGCCACCGTCAGGACGACCGGTACGGCTGGGTCGGTGAGGCGCAGGCGGCCTGGTTCGCGCAGCGACTGCGGCCGTACCACCAGGCTGGGTGGCTGCGCCTCGGCGTGATGGCGCACGGGTCGGGCGCCGCGATGCCGTACGGCGAGGCTGCGACCGTGCAGATCCGCAGCGGCGGCGTACTGCGTGACCACGCGAGCTTCGGTCGGCTCGTTGGGCCGATGCTCAACCTGCTGGTCTCGGGGGCACCGGCACCGAGCACTCCGGCCGCGTCGACCGTCACCATGGTTGCCGCACCGCGCCCGGTCCGGGCCCAGCTACTGCGAGTCGACGCGGCCGGGATGACCTGTTGGGCGCTCGGGGAAGCTGACCGGGCCGACGCGGGCGAGCGCTCGCCGCAGGCGTGGTCGCAGGCGGGGGCCACCTTCGCGGCAGCTGGCCCGGCGCCGATCCGGTCCGGTCGACAGCTCGCCGACCGGGCGGACGGCTCGCCCTCGGTGCTCGTCCGGGAGGCGTCCGTGGGTGGGCCGCGCCGCGGGCTCGAGGCTGACACCGTCGTCGAGGCTGACACCGTCGTCGAGGCTGACACCGTCGTCGAGCCTGACACCGGCGCCGACCCGGATGAGGCGCTGTTGCAGTGCCTCATCGAGGTGTGCGAGGCCCGTCATGATCGGGTCGCGGTGCGTCGCCTTCCGGCCGACCCGGCTCAAGGCGTCTCCGCCCACCTCTTCGTCACCTATCGCGAGGATGGAGTCGTCCGCCAGCACCGCGTCGCGAGCCACCCGGGCACCCCGAGCGAGGACGACCTGGACCGGTTCATCCGCCGGGTCCACGCGACCAACCCCGACCTCGACTCGGAGTTCGTCTACGACGGCTCCCGGGCACCTCGAGCGCTGGTCGAGAAGGCGGCTCGGCGCGGGGTCAGGGTGCTCAGCCTCACCGAGTTTCAGGGACTGGTCGACCTGCGCGGCTATGTCGCGGGGCAGGCCGCGCGGCTGCAGGCCGACCAGAGCTACCCGCACGAGCTGTACGTTCCGCAGCGCTTCCGGCATCTCGTGGGGGCGGACCGGACCGTTCACGAGGACCTGGTTGCGGAGTTGCTCCGCCAGGTCACGGCGCCCGACGGTCGGTTCGTCCTGCTGCTCGGCGAGTTCGGTCGGGGCAAGACGTTCGCGCTGCGCGAGGTTGCCCGCCGGCTTCCGACGACGGCACCGGACGTGGTCCCGATCCTGGTCGAGCTGCGGGCGCTGGACAAGGCGCACTCCGTGGACGGGTTGGTCGCCGCGCACCTGGCCAACCACGCCGAGGAGGTCATCGATCTCAAGGCGTTCCGGTACATGCTGCGGCAGGGTCGCATCGTGCTCCTCTTCGACGGCTTCGACGAACTTGTCGCCCGCGTGAGCTTCGACCGCGCGGCCGATCACCTGGAGACGCTGCTGCAGGCCGCCGAGGGCAACGCCAAGGTCGTCGTGGCCAGCCGGACGCAGCACTTCAAGACCAGCTCCCAGGTCTTCACGGCGCTCGGCGACCGGGTCGGCATGCTTCCTCATCGACGGGTGCTCGATCTCGACGACTTCACCTCGGCTCAGATCCGCACCTTCCTGGTCAACCGGTACGGCGGTGACGAGCAGCGCGCCGACATCCGGATGAGTCTGCTCAGCAGCATCCACGACCTGCTCGGGTTGTCGCGCAACCCGAGGATGCTCAGCTTCATCGCCAACCTCGATGCCGACCGGCTGGAGGCCGTGGCCAGCGCGCGGCACGCCATCAGCGCCGCCGCCCTGTACCAGGAGATCCTCGACTCATGGCTGGCGTTCGAGGACTGCCGGGCGCAGGGCGTACCGGGCGCGCCGGTCAGCCTGAGTCGCGACCAGCTTCGGCAGGCGGTGACGGTGCTCGCCCTCCGGCTGTGGGAGGCCAACGAGTCGTACCTGCGGCTCGCCGAGCTCACCGACGTGGCTGGCGCGCTGGCCGGGCTGGCCGGGGCGCACCTGTCGCGGCAGCAGGCCGCGCACGCGGTCGGTGCCGGCAGTCTGCTCGTCCGCACCGACGAGGGTTTGTTCGGGTTCATCCACGCATCGGTCATGGAGTGGCTGGTCGCCCACGAGATCAGCCGGCACCTCGACCGCGACGAGGACCCGCCGGCCCTGCATCGCCGGACCCTGAGCCAGCTGACCGTCGACTTCGTCTGTGACCTCGCTCGGGCCGCGCGCTGCGAGGCGTGGGCCGGCCGCGTGCTGACCGACGCCGGGGCGGGCGAGGTGGCCCGCGCCAACGCGGTGCGGCTGACGGCTCGGCTGCGGATGCCGGACCACGCCGACCTGCGCGGCGCGTCGCTGAAGGGCGAGGACCTGTCGCACCGCGAGATGCCGGGTGTCGACCTGACCGGCGCTGACCTCAGCGAGACGAGGCTGCTCAGCACCAACCTGCGGGCGGCCGTTCTTCGCGACGCCAGCCTGGCCCGCGCCCGTCTGGAGCAGGCGACGCTGACCGGCGCCGACCTCGCCGGAGCCGACCTGAGCGGCGCGCGGTTGCTGCGGGCCGACCTGCGTGGGGTTTCGGTGGCCGGGAGCAGCTGGCGACGGGCCGCGCTGATCGATGTCACCGCCGACCCGGCGCTGCTGCGGGCACCCGAGCTGCACGGCGCCGTCATCGCGCCCGGGCGGCCGGTGACGCCGGCGCTCGCTCCGCCCGCCATCGGTGTCTCCTACGGGTTCGAACCTGGCCGGATTCCGGACCCGGTGGGGTATGGGCCAGACGGGGCGACCCTCGCCATCGGCAGCGACGACGGTGGCGTGCTCCTCTGCGACGCAGAGTCCAGGCTGCCGGTCCGCACCCTGCAGGGCCACTCGGGTCGGGTGTACGCGGTGACCTACGACCACGCCGCTCGGGTGCTCGTCACGGCGTCGGCTGACCTGACGGTGCGGCTGTGGGACCCCGACTACGGTGACTGCCGCCACATCCTGGAGGGGTTCCAGAGCTGGGTCTGGCCGGTGCTGGTCAGCCCCAACGGTGGCGTCCTCGCCGCCGGGGACGGCGCTGGCGTCGTGCGCCTGTTCGACACCGCGACGGGGGCGCTCCGCAGCGTGCTGGGTGGCCACGGCGCCCGGATCTGGGCGGTGGCCTTCGACCATGACGCCCGGTCGATCGCGGTTGGTGACAGCACTGGCGTGACTCGGGTCTGGGACACCGCGACCGGGACAGTTCGGTACGAGATCCAGTGCGGGGAGGTTGTCTACCGGCTGGCGTACAGCCCGGATGGTGCGGTGCTGGCGCTCGCCGGGCACCGTGGGTGGGCGCGGCTGCACGCCGCGGACACCGGCCGCGAGCTGCACCAGCTGCACGGTCACGACGGTCACGTGTACGCCCTCGACTTCCATCCGGGCGGCCACCTGCTCGCCACCGGTGATGTCCTCGGTGCCGTGCGCTGGTGGGAGCCGAGCACGGGTCGGGAGGTAGGGGCCGTCGGTTGGCACACGGGTGCCGTGTACTCGGCGCGCTTCAGTCCGGATGGGTCGTTGCTTGCCACCGCGGACAGCGACGGCGCCGTCCGGCTCTGGGACGCCGCGTCCGGTCAGCTCCGCCACGACCTGACCGGACATCGGGGCTCGGTCTGGCCGGTTGCCTTCCGGCCGGTCGGAAACGAGCTGACGACCAGCAGCAACGACGGGACCACCCGAATCTGGGACACGTCGACCGGGCGGTGCCTGCGGACGCTGCGTGGCCATGGCCGGCGGGTGTCGTCGGTGAGCTTCCGCGACGACGGCTCTGTGCTGGCCACCTGCGGCAACGACGGCGTGGTCCAGCTCTGGAACCCGCGCACCGGCCAGCGCACGGTGAGTCTGGTGGGGGTGGCCGACCGGCTGGTCTCCGCCGTGTTCTGCCCAGGTGGGTCGCAGCTCGCGACCGCGAGCGGTGACGGTGGGGTCCACCTGTGGAATACCGACACCGGTGCCGACGAGCGTGAGCTCAATGTCGAGACCAACCACGTCTGGGCGGAATGTTTCAACCCGGACGGTGATGTGCTGGCCACCGCCAACGACGACGACACGGTTCAGCTGTGGTACCGCTCGACCGGACGGCGCATCCTCTCCCTCGGCTCACATCGCGGCCGCGTGCGGTCCATCGCGTTCAGCCCCGACGGCGCGACGATCGCCACCGGCTGTGACGACCGGTTGGTGCGGCTGTGGGATGTTGCCAGCGGAAAGCACAGGGCGAACCTGAAGCAGCACACCGACCGGGTGTACTCGGTGGCGTTCAGTCCGGACGGCGCGTTCCTGGTCAGCGCGAGCAACGACGGCACCGCGTGCGTCTGGGATCCGGCGCGGACCACGCCGCTGTACGTGATGAGGGATCACGTTGGCAGGCTGTGGTCGGCGGCGTTCAGTCCCGGGAGCAACGTGATCGCCACCGCGGGGGACGACCTCGCCGTTCGGCTGTGGGACCCGCGCAGTGGCCGGCTCTTCCGGCGGCTCACCGGCCACACCCGACGTGTGTGGTCGGCCTCGTTCAGCCCGGACGGCACCCTGCTGGCCACTGCGAGCGACGACGGGACGCTGCGGCTGTGGGACGTGGCCGAGCCGGAGCGAGCCCAGCTCCGTCTCACGTTGGTCGGACTGCGCAACGGTTGGGCCGCGCTGAGCCCGGATGGGCGCTACAAGCTTGAGGGCGAGGATGAGGGCCAGGTCTGGCACGTCATCGGTACCTGCCGGTTCGAGCCTGGCGAGCTGGATCCCTATCTGGCCCAGGTACGTCGACTGTCGGCGGAGGCGCCGTTCTGAACCGTGTGGTCAGGTGCCCCGGTCCCGACACGTTGCGCCCAGCACGCCTGGAAACCGACGATGGTCCCGATGGTGCATGATAGGGAGCTTCCTGACCCGGTCATGTCCCCTCAGGTAGTGGTGGGTGCGGTGCAGTTCGGGATCTTGCTCGTGGTGCTTGGGTTCGGGTCGGCGGTGCTCAGCCAGTACACCGACGTCGAGTTTCCGCTGCTGTCGTGGGTGAACCGCTACCAGCCCACACCCAGCCTGGTCGTCGGCGCCCTCGGCCTTCTCGTCGCCGCCGGTTCGGCCGTGGGGCGGGTCCGCTCCCGGGGGCGGCTCTGAGCGTCCTGTGACCCCACTCGCTTGGCTCCGTACCGTGCCCTCGGCCGTGCGAGACTCGCAGGCACCATGCGGAAGGAGCGGTCGTGGCGCGGGAGTTCTCCAGGGTCGGGGTTGTCGGGCTCGGCACCATGGGTGCGGGTATCGCTGAGGTCTTCGCCCGGTCCGGGCTGGAGGTCGTCGCGGTCGAGCAGGACGACGAGGCGCTGCGCCGGGGGCGAGCGCACCTCGGGAACTCCACCGCTCGGGCCGTGCAGCGGGGCAAGCTGTCGGCCGCGGAGGAGCGCGCGCTGTTCGGGCGGATCAGCTTCGGCACCGATCTGGCGGAGCTGAAGGACGTCGAGCTGGTCGTTGAGGCGGTGCCGGAGCGGCTGGAGCTCAAGCGGGAGGTCTTCGCCAGGCTCGACACGCTCTGCCCACCGGAGACGATCCTCGCCAGCAACACCTCCTCGCTGTCCATCACCCAGATCTCGGTGGCCACCCGCCGGCCGGGCAAGGTCGTCGGGATGCATTTCTTCAACCCCGCCCCGGTGATGAAGCTGGTCGAGGTGGTGCGCAGCGTGGTCACCGAGCCCGAGGTCGTCGACGACGTCGAGGCGTTGGTGCAGCGGTTGGGAAAGAGTGACGTCACGGTCGGGGACAAGGCCGGCTTCATCGCGAACTTCCTCCTCTTCGGCTACCTCAACCAGGCCGTGGCGATGTTCGAGCAGCGGTTCGCCAACCGGGAGGACATCGACGCGGCGATGAAGCTCGGCTGCGGCCTGCCGATGGGACCGCTGCGGCTGCTCGACCTGATCGGCCTGGACACCGCGTACGAGATCATCGAGACGATGTACCGGCAGACCCGGGACCATCGGCACGCGCCGGCGCCGTTCCTCAAGCAGATGGTCACCGCCGGGCTGCTCGGCCGGAAGACCGGCCGCGGCTTCTACTCCTATCGGGAGGCCGGCTCGCCGGAGCTGGTGCCCGACCCGCAGACCCCCACCAACGGCAGCCGGGCCGAGGGTGCTCGCCCGGTGCGGACGGTCGGCGTCGTCGGTGCCGGCACGATGGCGGCCGGCATCGTCGAGGTCCTCGCCCGGGCGGGGTACGAGGTGACCTTCGTCGCCCGCAGCCCGGACAAGGTGGCGAAGGCCGAGGCGGTGATCGACCGGTCGATGGAGAAGGCGGTCCAGCGCGGCAAGGTCACCGAGGCGGACCGGGACGCGGCGCGGGCCCGGATCACCGGCAGCATCAGCCTGGATGATCTGTCCACCCATGACCTGGTGATCGAGGCGATCGCCGAGGAGCTGGCGGTCAAGCAGGCGCTCTTCGCCAACCTGGACGAGATCTGCAAGCCCGGCGCGGTGCTCGCCAGCACCACCTCCAGCCTCCCGGTGATCGATCTGGCCGCCGCCACCCACCGGCCCGGTGACGTGCTCGGGCTGCACTTCTTCAACCCCGTGCCGCAGATGCAGCTCGTCGAGGTGGTGCGGACCGTGCACACCGCGGCCGATGTGCTCGCGACCGGTCACGCGGTGAGCACCGCCCTGGGCAAGCGTGCGGTGGACTGCGCCGACCGGGCCGGGTTCGTCGTCAACGCCCTGTTGTTCCCGTACCTCAACGACGCGGTGAAGATGCTGGAGGGCAACTACTCCACGGCCGATGACATCGACACCGCGATGCGGCTCGGCTGCGGGTACCCGATGGGGCCGTTCGAGCTGCTGGACGTGGTCGGGCTGGACGTGTCGCTGGCGATCGAGACGACGCTGTTCCGGGAGTTCCGGGAGCCAGGTCTGGCGCCCGCGCCGCTGCTGGAGCACCTGGTCACCGCCGGGCACCTGGGGCGCAAGGCCGACCGCGGCTTCCGGGACTACCGCACGGTCCGGTAACCGCAGCGCACGACCGTATCCTGCTGGGATGAGTCCGCGAAGCAACCGGCGCCGCCCAGAGGACGGCGAGCCCCGGCTGGGGCGGACGGTCGCGACCCAGCGGACCGAGCCGTGGTGCGGCGAGGAGTATTCGGTGCGGTACCTCAGCGGCACCGGGTCGGGCCGGACCTACCGGTGCCCGGGCTGCGACCACGAGGTGCACGCCGTGGCCCCGCACGTGGTGGTGTGGCCGGCGGAGGACCTCGACGCGGACCGGCGCCGGCACTGGCACACCCCGTGCTGGCGGGCCAGGGATCGGCGTGCCGTGCGGGACCGCCGCCGAGCCGCCGGGCCCTAGCCGGCGGCCGGCGCCGGACGAGGCATTCGCCCGTCAGGCGCAGACGGCCGCGATCTTGGCGCCGAACTGCGCGAACTTGGACCCGAGAGTTTCCACTGGTGTCTGGTCGGTGGGGCTGTTGAGCTGCTGCAGGGTCGCCGCGGCGTCGGTGAGGGCGGTCTTCACCTCGGCCTTGACGGTCCTTGTCGACAGTTCGGTGAGCTTGGCCTGCCAGTCGGTGAGGACCTTGTGCATCTGCTTTTCGATCTCGGCGCGCGCGCTTTCGTTCGGCGCAGCCAAGCCCGCCTGCAGCTCCTTGTCGAACTGGGCCGGCGCCGAGATGTTCTCGGCCAGCGCCTCGGTACAGACCTGCCGGGTCTCGTCGGCCGGGGTGGTGGTGGCCGGGGTGGTGGCCGCGGCTCCGTTCGCCGATGTTGTCGTCTTCGAGCAGGCGGCCGCGCCCGTGAGGGCTACCGTCGCGAGCACGGCGAGGATCGCAAGCTTCCGCATGACTGTTCCTACTCCTCCACAGGACCCGTACGTCGTGGCTGTTCGCTGAACGCGCGAAGGCGACACACTAGCATCAACCACACCGACCTGGGGTGTAGCTCGCCCTCACGCCACGCGAACGACACCCGTCGACGTGTGCTTCTGGGCGGGCCGCGCGGTTCGGGCCGTCATGCCCTGTCCTGCCGGGGAGCGATGACCTCGCGGTAGATGAGCTGGAGCGCCGCGGTGGCCGGGATGGCGAGCAACGCGCCCACCATGCCGAGCAGTGCCCCGCCGACCAGCACGGCGACGATGGCGGCGGCCGGGTTCACGTCCACCGCGCGTTTCATCACCTTGGGATAGATCACGTAGTTCTCGATCTGCTGGTAGGCGGTGAAGAAGGCGAGCGTGGCGATCCCGACCGGAACCGAGACGAAGAACGAGATCGCGGTCACCACGATGGCCCCGATGGTCGCCCCGACCAGCGGGATCACGTCAGCAATGGCGACGATGAGGGCCAGCGCCAGCGGGTAGGGCACGCCCAGCGCCGCCAGCCAGATGAGGCTCGCCGTGCCGGCGATGAGGGCGATCACAAATGCCCCGGTGACGTAGCCGCCGACCCGCCCCAGGATCTCGTCCCCGAGCAGTGCCGCCCGCGCCCGCCGGCTACGGGGCACCGTGCTGTAGACGGTGTGCCGGATCTGGTTGAACGACGACAGGAAGTACAGCATCAGGATCAACACCGTCAGCGTGTTGAAGAAGAGGTTGGCCAGTGCCCGCGCGGCGTTCGCGATGTTGCTCGCCGCGGTCTGGCCGATCCGGGTGCCGTACTGGGTCGCGAAGGTCTGGATCTTGTCGATGAAGTGGTACTTCGCGTCCAGGTTGCGGACCGAGCGGTTGTTCTCCAGCTCGGAGACGTACTGCGGGATGGACTGGACGAAATGGGTGATCTGCTCGACCAGGGCCGGCACGATGGCGTAGCCGACAATAGTGAGGAAAAGGACGAAGGCGAGGAAGACGAGCGCCACGGCGTAGCCCCGGCGCATCTTCATCCGCTCCAGCCGGGACACGGTCGGGTTGAGCCCCACGGCCAGGAACGCCGCCACCAGGATCAGGATCAGCGCGCCGCGCGCGTTGACCATCGCCACGTAGAGGACGTAGACGAGGCCGGCGCCGAGCGCCGCACCGAAGCCGACCCGGAACGGCGACCGGTGGTTCATCGGCCGTCCGGGTATCCCGAACGGGTTGTCGGCGTCCACGCCGGCCTCGCGGTGCTGCTGGGACTTGTCGAGCAGCGGGTCGGCGCCCCGGCCACCGTCGCCGGTCGCGGTGGGCTGGCTGTCGGAGGTTCCGGTCATCCGGGTGGACCCGCTCGTCTGGCGCCCCGCCTAGCCCGCCGCATGGTCCGCCCCGGATGGCGGCGGAACGTCGGGCCCGGCAGCGTCGGCGTCGGCCCCAGCGGTGGGCTCGGCCCCAGCGGTGGGCTCGACCCCAGCGGTGGGCTCGGCCCCGGCGGTGGGCTCGGCGGCGGTGGCCGCGGCGCGGACGTCGCGTGGCGGCACCGGCGGGTCGGCGGCTTCGAGGTCCGTGAGGCTCGGCAGCTCGTCGAGCGCGGAGCGGAAACGGGTCAGCTGGTCCAGCATGTCGCGGCGGCGTGTCCGCAGCCGGCTCACCTGGTCGTGCAGACCGGACAGGAGCCGCTCGGAGGTCTGCCGGGTCTCGGTGAGCTCCCGTTGCATGGTCTGCCGGGCCTCGGCGAGCTCCCGCTGCGCTGTCTGCCGGGCCTGCACCAGGGTCCGGTCGGCTTCGGTGCGCGCGATGGCCAGCCGCTGCTCGGCCTCCCGGGTGAGCGTCGACCGCCGCTCCTCGTCCTGCCGGGAGGCTTCGCTGCGCCGGGCACGGAGGGCGATCTCGAAGTCGTCGGCCGCCTGCTGCCGCTTGGCCGCGGCATCGACGTCGAGGCTCTGCTGCTCGGCGTCGGCCTCAGCCAGCCGGGTGCGTGCCTTCTCGTCGGCCTCGGCGAGGATCGTGGTCGCCCGCTGCTCGGCCTCCCGCAGCACCCGGGCCGCATACTCGTCGGCGTCGGCATGCTTGACGTCGATCTCGGTGGTCAACCGGGTGGCGCGGGCCTGTAGCGCGGCGGTGTCCTGCTGTGCCCGGCGCCGGATGTCGTTCGCCTCCTCCTCGGCGAGTGCGAGCATGTGCCGGACCCGCTCACCGATGTTCTCCACCGAGGGCAGGCCCATCCGCTGCATCTTCGTCCGCAGCATTTCCAGCTCACCGTGCGCCGCAGCGAGCTGGGCGGCCAGGTCGGCGGTGCGTGCGGCGGCGACATCGCGCTCGTGCTGCAGACCGCGCAGATCGGCCTCGAACCGGTCGATCTGCTCGTGGACCTGGCCTCGCTCGTACCCGCGCAGCACGATGTCGAACTGGCTGGCGGGGCTGCCGAGCGGGAGTAGCTCGGGGTGCTGCTCGTGGTCCATGGGCCGATCCTGGCAGAGTCCTTGGGCAGGGTCACGCTCGCGAGGTCGTGGCGGGCCGCACTGGTGCGGCAGGAGGCACCAACCGTACCGGGGTCACGAATCGCGGAAGCGGGTGATCGCGTCAAGGTGTGCCGCCCGCAGGTCGTGGTCGCGGACCCCGAGCCCCTCCTGGGGAGCGAGGCAGCGGACACCTACCTTGCCCTGGTGCAGGTTGCGGTGTACGTCGAAGGCGGCCTGCCCGGCTTCGGCCAGCGGGTAGGCCTTGGACAGGGTGGGGTGGACGCGGGCCTTGGCGACCAGCCGGTTCGCCTCCCACGCCTCCCGGTAGTTCGCGAAGTGCGACCCCACGATGCGCTTGAGGCTCATCCACAGGTAGCGGTTGTCGAACTCGTGCCAGTAACCGGAGGTCGAGGCGCAGGTGGCGATCGTGCCGCCGCGCCTGGCGACGTACACGCTCGCGCCGAAGGTCTCCCGTCCCGGGTGCTCCAGCACGATGTCGGGGTCCTCGCCGCCGGTGAGCTCCCTGATCCGGGCACCGAACCGCTTCCACTCGGCCGGGTCCTGGGTGGTCTCGTCGGTCCAGAACCGGAACGCCTCCGCGCGCCGGTCGATGACCAGCTCGGCGCCCATCCTCCGGCACAGCTCCGCCTTGTCCGGCGAGGACACCACGCACACCGGGATCGCCCCGCCGTTGAGCGCGAGCTGGGTCGCGTACGAGCCGAGCCCGCCGGAGGCGCCCCAGACCAGCACCACGTCGCCCTGCTTCATCGCCGCGCCGTTGCGGGAGACGAGCTGCCGGTACGCGGTGGAGTTCACCAGGCCGGGCGAGGCCGCCTCCTCCCAGGTCAGATGCCCCGGTTTGGGCATCAGCTGGTTCGCCTTGACCAGCGCGAGCTGGGCGAGACCACCGAAGTTGGTCTCGAACCCCCAGATCCGCTGCTCGGGGTCGAGCATGGTGTCGTCATGCCCCTGCGGGTCCTCCAGCTCCACGGACAGGCAGTGCGCGACCACTTCGTCGCCGGGACTCCACCTGGTCACCCCGGCCCCGACCCGCAGCACCACACCGGACAGGTCGGAGCCGACGACGTGGTACGGCAGGTCGTGCCGTTTGGCCAGCTCGGAGACCCGGCCGTACCGGCGGAGGAAGCCGAACGTCGGCATCGGCTCGAAGATCGACGTCCACACCGTGTTGTAGTTGATCGCGCTGGCCATCACCGCGACGAGCGCCTCACCCGGACCGATCTGCGGGGTCGGCACCGTGTCGAGGTGCAGCGACCGCCTGGGGTCCTTCTGCGCGGTGGGCAGGCCCGCGAACATCTCGGTGTCCTCGGCACGCACGACGATGCCCGCGTAGTGGTCGGGCACCGGCAGCGCGCCGAGGGCGTCGTACGATCCGGTCAGGATGGCATCGAGGATCTCCTGCACGGCGTTCCTCCGTCGGTGGTCGCGATGTTGGCCGATGCTACTTGCGGGTAGCGCGCGCTGCTCGTCAGCTGAGCCCCATCTCGGCGGCGGCGGCCCACAGCTCGGGGCGGGCCCGCGGGTCTGCCGTGCGTTCGATGAGCTGTTCCGCCTGGTCGCGTTCGGAGCGGCCGAACAGCTCCGCGACGCCGTGCTCGGTGATGACCGCGGTGTGCTGGAAGGACGTCACCGGCCCGTTCACCAGCGGCACGATGGTCGACACGCCGGCCTTGGGGTGCCAGGCCCGGAGCGCGACGAGCGCCTGGCCGCAGTCCGAGTGCAGCGCGCCGACGATGAAGTCGGTCTGGCCGCCGAACCCGGAGTAGATCCGACCCGCGATGCGGGAGGCGTTGGCCTGGGCGAACAGGTCGACCTGCAGGGCGGTGTTGATCGACGTCATCATCCGGTTGCGGGCGATCACGGCGGGCTCGTTGACCGTCTCGGTCCGCAGCAGCCGGACCCGCTCGTTGCCGTCCACCCAGCGCAGCAGCTCCGCCGAGCCGAACAGGAACGACGCCGTGAGCAGCTCGTCCGGGTCGAGCGCGCCGTGCCGGTCGAGCTCCAGCACGCCGTCGCTGAACATCTCGCTCCACACCCGCAGCCCGCGCCGTTCGACCAACCGGTGCAGCACCGCGTCCGGCACTGTTCCGATCCCCAGCTGCAGGGTGGCGCCGTCCAGGATGCGCTCGACCACCGCGTCCCCGATCGCCTCGGCCACCTCGTCGCGGGCAGCCGGAGGTGGCGCCGGCAGCGGCCCGTCGGCCTCGACCGCGTAGTCGACGAGCTCCACCGGGAGCTGGGCGTCACCGAAGGTGAACGGCATCTGCGGGTTGAGCTGGGCCACCACGACGCCACCGCGGGCCCGCACCGCCTCCACCGCGGCCGGCAGGACGTTGACCTCGGTGCCCAGCGACACGTGTCCGTCCCGCGGCGGGGACGTGTGCAGCAGGACCACGTCGGGCGGCACCGTCGTGGCGAACAGCCGGGGGACCAGTGACAGCCGGCTCGGGATGTACCGAAGCCGCTTGCTGGTGCGCATGCCCGGCCCGACGAAGCAGGTCTCCAGCACGACCCCGTCCCGGTCGGGCAGGCCGGCCTGCGCGTTGAGCATGAACAGGCGGTAGCTGGCGACCTCGGCGTCCAGCATTGCCAGCAGCGGGTGGGGAGCCGCGTAGTTTCCGCTGGCGATGACCCGGGGGTTGTCGTCGAGCGCGCCGAACATCGCGGCGGCCGACGCGGGGGTGAGGATCTGCACGAGCGTCCATGGTGCACCCCACCGCCGGTGCTGTCCGGCGGTGGGGTGGTGCGGCCGATCTCAGCCGCGGTGGGCGGCCACCCGGCGCGGGTGGAACCACAGCAGCGCCGCGATGAAGAGCACCGGCATGAACGACGCCGTGCTGACCTGGCTCAGCCGGACGGTGCCGCCGATGAGGTGGCTGATGGTGGCGATCCAGTCGATGAGCTGGATGACGATCATCGCGTTGATCCAGGTCACGTGCCGCGCCGGGTCGCGCGCGGCGACGAGCATGCCGTAGCCGAAGCCGAGGAAGCGGGCACCCATCATGGCGAACAGCCAGTCGGACCATCCGGGCTCGGCGGGGGCGAGCCCGAACAGCTGGTGGGCATGGGTCGGGGCGATCACGAACAGCGCACCGAGCGCGAGCTGGAAGACGGCGATGGTGACGAGGGTGATCCGAAGCGGTCGCACAGCGAGTTCCTCCGATGAGATGGGTACCGCCATGACGGTAGGTTTCATCGATGATGTGTTGTCAACTGGGCTACTAGTTTCATCCGCTAAACTATTGCGATGACCAGCACCGATGTGTCCTGCGGAGACGAGCCCTGCCCGGTCGCGGCGACGCTGAGCGTGCTGGACGGCAGGTGGACGATCCTGGTCGTGCGGGACCTGCTCGCCGGGACGAGGCGCTTCAGCGAGCTACGCCGGTCCCTGGCTGGGGTCAGCCCGAAGACGCTCACCGACCGGCTCCGCGCCCTGGAGGGTGCCGGGCTGGTCCGCCGGCAGATCTACGCCGAGGTGCCGCCCCGGGTCGAGTACTCGCTCACCGAGCGGGGACGCACCCTGGAGCCGATCATCGACGCGATGGCCGCGTGGGGGCGGACGGCGGTCACGCCGGCCTGGTGACCATGAGGGTGTCACGGAGCACCTCAAGCTGCCCGTGGTGCTGCGCGACCTCTTCCAGCACGTGTAGCAGCACGCCGGTCGCGGTCAGGGAACGCTGCGGGCCGAGGAGGGCACGGTCGGCGGTGCGCGGCCGGTGCTGGAGGTTCACCACGGCGAGGTCCTTGTCGAGCTGGTCCAGGCACCGGGCCACGGCGGACTGTAACTCGGCAACGGTGGCCCGCCGGGCGAACTCCGCGTCCCGGTCCCGGACGACGTCCCGGCGGGCCAGCAGCGCACCGACCCAGTAGTCGACCACTGCCGCACTGTGCGTGATGAGGCCGGTGGCGGTGTTGGCGCCGGGTACCGGCACCCTGAGGTTGACCCCCTGGTCGCCAAGCTCCTCGGCGATGGCCAGCATCCCGCGCAGCGCCCGGGCGACGAAGTACTGATACTCCTCAAGATCCATCACAGGTTGGTCCTTTTGCTCCCCGAAGCCGTTAGGCCACTACAGCGGCAGATGGCGCAATGTTGATCGAACGGACGTCGCCGGTCAAGGCGGCGACGTGAGGGACCGTCGGGTGACCCTGCGTGTCAGATCTTGATGAGGGTGACCCGCCTGCCGGCGCTCGGGCCGGAGCCGCTCTGTTGCTCGCGGGCACGCCGCAGGGCGTCGCGCTTGGCCTGGTGATCGAGTACTTCCGGGTAGGCTCGCTCATGCCCTTCGTCGTGGTGCGCGGGCGGAGCGTGCGTCCCGCGCTCGCGGCGCTCGTGGTCGCCGCATGCGCGTTCGCGCTGACGCTGGCGTGGGTGCGGACCGGGACGGGCATCGCTCGGCTCGACCCGGCGGTCACCAGGTTCGCGGTCGAGCACCGCTCCGGCTGGCTCACGGCCGTGATGCGCGCCGTCACCCGCGCTGGCTCCGGCCCGGTGATGGCCGCCGCGATCGTTGCCGCGGGGCTTGGACTGCGGCGGGTCGGCGGGTCGTGGCGCCCGCTGGGGTGGCTGGCCGCCGTCTCGTTGGGGGCGGCGTTGCTCGACGCGGTGGTCAAGGCGGCCGTGGCGCGCCCGCGACCATCGGCCGCGCTGATGCTGGAGCCGGCACCCGGCTATGCCTTCCCGTCCGGACATACCGTCCAGGCAGTCAGCTATGGGGCGCTGGCCTGGCTGCTCGTGGCCCGGATCCCGGCGCGGAGCCAGAGGATCGCCCTGTGGACCGCCGCGTTGGCCACCGCCGGGCTGGTCGGCGCCTCCCGGGTCTACCTCGGCGCGCACTGGGCCAGCGACGTGATCGGCGGCTGGGCACTCGGCGCCGGCTGGCTCGGTCTCATGATCGTGGTCGCCCGGCGCCCTCACAACCGGCCCCGGCGGATGTGCGCACAACGTTTCGCTCGCGTAACCGCTCGTGACCGGTCCGGGTAACTTCCGCTCCTAGCGTCGTGGTGACTGCGCCGCCGGACCTGGCGGGGGAACGGCATCCTCATGAGGAGTTGCCTTGGCCACCACCACGACCTCGACCACTGCTGTCGTCGACAGCCGCCCGGCCCGGACCGGGCGCTGGCTGCACGACTGGGACCCCGAGGACCCGGCGTTCTGGGAGTCCACCGGGCGGCGGATCGCCCGGCGCAACCTGATCTTCTCGATCTTCGCCGAGCACCTCGGCTTCTCGGTCTGGCTGCTGTGGAGCATCGTCGTCGTCCGGCTCAACAGCGCCGGCTTCCACCTCAGCGTCGGTCAGCAGCTCGCGCTCACGGCCGTCCCGAGCGGTGTCGGCGCGGTGCTGCGGCTGCCGTACACCTTCGCCGTGCCGATCTTCGGCGGGCGGAACTGGACCGTGATCTCGGCACTGCTGTTGCTCGTGCCCTCGCTCGGCCTCGCCTGGGCGGTCAGCGATCCGACCACCTCCTACGGCGTGCTGCTCGCGGTGGCCGCCACGGCCGGCCTGGGTGGTGGCAACTTCGCCTCCAGCATGGCCAACATCTCCTTCTTCTACCCGGAGTCGGAGAAGGGGTGGGCGCTCGGGCTGAACGCCGCCGGTGGCAACGTCGGGGTCGCCGTGGTGCAGAAGGCGGTACCGCTGGTCGTGGTCGCCGGGGGTGGGCTCGCGCTGGCCCGGGCCGGCCTGATGTACGTCCCGCTCGCGGTTGTCGCCGCCGTCCTGGCCTTCCTGTTCATGGACAACCTGCACGAGGCCAAGGCCGATGTCGGCTCGACCGCGCGGGCCGCGAGGCGTGGCCAGACCTGGCTGCTGTCGGTTCTGTACATCGGCACCTTCGGTTCGTTCATCGGCTACTCCTCGGCGTTCCCGACCCTGCTGTCCACCGCGTTCCACCGTCGCGACATCGCGCTGGTCTGGGGCTTCCTCGGCGCGCTGGTGGGTTCGGCGGCCCGCCCGATCGGTGGCCGGCTGGCCGACCGGTACGGCGGCGCGCTGATCACCGTCTACTCGTTCGCGCTGATGGTGGCGGGTGCGGTCGGCGCGCTGCTGTCGGTGCAGCGACACGACCTCGGGCTGTTCTTCGGCAGCTTCCTGGCACTGTTCGCGGCCACCGGGATCGGCAACGGCTCGACGTACCGGATGGTCCCCGCGGTCTTCCGGGCGATGGAGGGCACCGCGGGCAACCGGCTGGCGATGAAGCGGGAGGCGGCTGGTGCGCTCGGCATCATCTCGGCGGTCGGCGCGTTCGGCGGGTTCCTGGTGCCGCTCTTCTACGCCTGGTCGGTCTCCGCGACCGGCAGCATCCAGCCCGCCCTCCGCTTCTACGTCGGCATGTTCGCGGCGATGCTGGTCCTGACCTGGGTGGCCTACCTGCGCCCCGGAGGTCGGCTCACCGGGATCGGTGCCTGAGATGACCGCGCTCGCCACCGGGACCGCGGTGGCGACCCACTGCCCGTACTGCGCGCTGCAGTGCGCCACCACGCTCACCGTCGACGAGACGGGCGGCGGCGGGGCACCCGGCGGCGCGGTGCGGGTGGACGGGCGCGACTTCCCCACCAACCGCGGCGGCCTGTGCCAGAAGGGGTGGACCGCCGCCGCCGTCCTGCGCGCCCCGGACCGGCTGACCACGCCGCTGGTCCGGGGCCGCCTTCTCGGCGCGGGCGGCCCGGCGGGCGACGAGCTCGTCCCGGTGGGCTGGGACCGGGCGCTGGACCTCGTCGCGGCCGGCATCGTGCGGGCGCGCGCGGCTGGCGGCCCGGACGCGGTCGCGGTCTTCGGTGGCGGTGGGCTGACGAATGAGAAGGCCTACGCGCTGGGGAAGTTCGCCCGGGTCGTCCTCGGCACCGCCCAGATCGACTACAACGGCCGGTTCTGCATGTCGTCGGCCGCCGCGGCCGGCATCCGGGCGTTCGGGGTGGACCGTGGGCTGCCGTTCCCGCTGGCCGACGTCGGCAGTGCCGACGCCGTGCTGCTGGTCGGCAGCAACATCGCCGAGACGATGCCCCCCGCGCTGGCGCACCTGGCCGGCCCGGCCGGGCGGGGCGGCCTCATCGTCATCGACCCCCGGCGCACCGCCACGGCGGCGTTCGCCGAGGACGGCGGCGGCCTGCACCTGCCCAACGTCCCCGGCACCGACCTGGCGCTGCTGCTCGGCCTGCTGCACGTCGTCGTGCACGAGGGGCTGGTCGACGCCGGCTACATCGCCGACCGCACGACCGGGTACGACGCGGTCCGGCGTTCCGTCGCGGCGTGGTGGCCGGAGCGGGTGGAGGGCGTCACCGGCGTGCCCGCCGGCACCCTGCGCGGTGCGGCCCGCCGGCTCGCGGCTGCCGCGCCGGCCCGCGGTGGGCGTGGCGCCTACCTGCTCACCGGGCGCGGTGCCGAGCAGCACGCGAAGGGCACCGACACGGTCTCGGCGTGCATCGACCTCGCCCTCGCGCTCGGCCTGCCCGGCCGGGTCGGCAGCGGCTACGGCTGCCTCACCGGCCAGGGCAACGGGCAGGGTGGCCGGGAGCACGGCCAGAAGGCCGACCAGCTCCCCGGCTACCGCAAGCTCGACGACCCGGCGGCCCGGGCCCACGTCGCCGCCGTCTGGGGCGTCGACCCGGCCAGCCTGCCCGCGCCCGGCCGGTCCGCGGTCGAGCTGCTGCACGCGCTCGGCACCCCCGGCGGGCCGACGGTGCTGCTGGTGCACGGCAGCAACGTCGTCGTCTCGGTCCCGCGGTCCGCCGCGATCGTCGACCGGCTGCGCTCGCTGGAGCTGCTCGTCGTCAGCGACGTCGTGCCCAGCGAGACGGCACTGCTCGCCGACGTCGTGCTGCCGGTCACCCAGTGGGCCGAGGAGGACGGCACGATGACCACCCTGGAGGGACGGATCGTGCGCCGCCGCGAGGCGGTGCGGCCACCACCCGGTGCGCGCAGCGACCTGGCGGTCCTCGCCGGCCTCGCCGACCGGCTCGGCCACCCCGGGGTGATCGGCACCGAACCGTCGGCGGTCTTCGACGAGCTGGGCCGGGCCAGCTCGGGTGGCCCCGCCGACTACGCCGGGGTCTCGTACGCGCGCCTCGACGCGGGGGAGGAGCTGTTCTGGCCGTGCCCCGAGGCGGCGCACCCGGGCACCCCGCGGATGTTCCTGGACCGGTTCGGCACCCCGGACGGCCGGGCCCGGTTCGTCGCCGTCGACCATCGGCCGGTCGCCGACGACCTGCGCGCGGACGCGCCGACGTACCTGATCACCGGCCGGGTGCTCCAGCACTACCAGTCGGGGGCGCAGACCCGGCGGGTCGCCGAGCTGGTCGCCGCGGTGCCCGGCCCGTACGTCGAGATCCATCCCGACCTGGCCGCGCGCAGCGACATCGCCGACGGCGACACGGTCCGGGTCACCAGCGTCCGGGGCAGCCTCGTCGCCCCGGCCCGGCTCACCGACACGGTCCGGCCGGACACCGTGTTCGTGCCGTTCCACTGGGCCGGACCCGGCGGCGCCAACGAGGTCACCAACGACACGCTGGACCCCATCAGCCGGATGCCCGAGGTCAAGGTCTGCGCGGTGAGCGTGACCCGGGTCGCCGGAGCCACCCCGGAGGTGCTGCCATGACCCACGGACCCGACCCTGGTCCGCCGCACCGGGTGGTGGTGGTCGGCCACGGCATGGCCGGCGCCCGGCTCGTCGAGGAGCTGCTCGGCCGGGGCGGGCACGCCTCCGGCCGGCCACTGCACCTCAGCGTGGTCGGCACCGAGCCGTACGGCGGGTACAACCGGGTGCTGCTGTCGGAGGTCGTCGCCGGCCGGGCCGACGTCGCCGGGCTGGCGATGAGCGACCCGGCCGGGCTGGCCGCCGGCGGCGTCGACGTGCGGCTGGGCACCAGCGCGCTGGCGGTGGACCGCGCCGCTCGGGTGGTGCGGCTGGACGACGGCACGCATGTGCCGTACGACAGCTGCGTGCTCGCGACCGGGGCGAGCCCGATCGTCCCGCCGCTGCGCGGGGTCGACCCGGCCGCCCCACCGACCGGCGTGCACACGCTGCGGGACCTCGACGACGCGCGCGCGATCGTCGCGGCCGCCGCGAACACCCGGCGCGCCGTCGTGCTCGGCGGTGGCCTGCTCGGCCTGGAGGCCGCCCGCGGGCTGGCCAGCCGGGGGCTGGACGTCGTCGTGCTGCATGCCGCGCCGCACGTCATGGAACGCCAGCTCGACGCCGCCGGTGGCGCGGTCCTCGCCCGCCGGCTGGGGCGGCTGGGGGTGCGGGTGCGCACCGGCGCGCTCACGGTCGCGGCGACCAGCCGTGCCGGCCGGCTCACCGGGCTGGAGCTGGACGATGGCAGCGTCGTCCCGGCCGACCTGCTCGTCGTCGCGATCGGGGCGCGCCCCCGGACCGGTCTGGCCGAACGCGCCGGGCTGGCCGTCGGCCGGGGCGTGCTCGTCGACGACACCCTCACCACCAGCGACCCGGACATCCTCGCCATCGGCGACTGCGCCGAGCACCGCGGCGAGTGCTCCGGCCTCGTCGCGCCCGCCTGGGAGCAGGCCCGGGTGGTCGCCGACCGGCTCACCGGGACCGACCCGGACGCGGCGTACACCGGGCACCGGCCGGTGACCCGGCTGAAGGCCGCCGACCTCGACGTGGCGGCCCTCGGCACCGCCCTGGTCGACCCGTGGGAGGCCGAGGACGCCGGGCTTGAGGTCGTGCAGCTCCTGGATGCCGCGCGCGGCCGCTACGTCAAGGCGGTGCTCCGCGACGGCGTGGTCGTGGGGGCGATCAGCATCGGGGAGCCGCGGGCCGCCGCCGAGCTGACCCTCCTCGCCGAGCGGGGCTCGCCCGCCCCCCGGGACCGGGCGGTGCTGCTGCTGCCCGGACTGCGGGCGGCGACGGACGTCTCCGACGCGCCCACCCTGATCCCGGACCGGGCGACCGTCTGCCGGTGCAACGGCGTCACCAAGGGCTCCATCGTCGCCGCATGGACGGCCGGTGCCCGCACCGTGGAGGACGTCACCGCCGCGACCCGCGCGGCCACCGGGTGCGGCACCTGCCGGGCCACCGTCGACGGCATCCTCTGCTGGCTCACCGACGCCGACCCGGAACCCGCACCCGACGGCGCGGGGATTCCGGCCCCCACCCCGGCGGCGGGCACCGATCCCGCCGCCACCATCCCGGCCCGCGCGGCCGCCGTCATCGAGGGAGCCGCCCGATGAACCCCGCCCACCCCGCTACCCGGTCCCACCTCGTCGTGGTCGGCGGCGGCATGGTCGCCCACCGGCTCGTCGACGCGCTGCTGCAGCGCCAGGGCGCCGACGCCAGCTGGCAGGTCACCGTGCTCGCCGAGGAGCCGCGGGCGCCGTACGACCGGATGGCCCTCACCTCCTACTTCTCCGGCCGGGACCCGGACGACCTGCAGCTCGGCGACCCGGCGCTGTGGAGCGACCCCAGGGTCACCCTGCACCGTGGCGACCCGGTCACGGCCATCGACCGGGTCGCCACGACGGTCAGCACCGCCAGCGGCCGCGAGCACTCCTACGACGCCCTCGTGCTCGCCACCGGCTCGTCGGCGTTCGTCCCACCGGTGGACGGTCGGGACCTGCCCGGCTGCTTCGTCTACCGGACGATCGACGACGTGGCCGCGCTGCGCGCCTACGTGGAGGAGCTGCGGGACCGTCCCGTCGCGCGGGGTCGGCGCGGCGGTGAGACGGCCCTGGCCGGCGCGGTCGTCGGCGGTGGCCTGCTCGGGCTGGAGGCCGCCGGGGCGTTGCGGGCGCTCGGCGTGGACAGCCACGTGGTCGAGTTCGCGCCCCGGCTGATGCCGTTGCAGGTCGACGAGGGCGGCGGGGAGGGGCTGCGCCGGCTGGTGCAGAAGCTCGGCGTGCACGTGCACACCTCCACCGCGACGGCGCGGCTGCACGCCGGGCCGGACGGCCGGGTCCGCCGGATGGACTTCGCCGACGGTGGCCGGCTCGACGTCCGGGTCGTCGTCTTCGCGGCCGGTGTGCGCCCCCGGGACGAGCTGGCCCGCGCCTGCGGCCTGCCGGTGGGGGAGCGCGGCGGGGTCGTCGTCGACGACACCTGCCGAACCGAGGACCCGAAGGTGTGGGCGGTCGGTGAGGTGGCGTGCATCGGCGGCCGCACCCTCGGTCTGGTCGCCCCCGGGTACTCGATGGCCGAGGTCGTCGCCGACCGGCTGCTCGGCGGCACCGCGACGTTCCCCGGCGCGGACCTGTCCACCAAGCTGAAGCTGCTCGGGGTGGACGTGGCCAGCTTCGGCGACGCGGCCGGCGAGACCGCGGGCGCGCTGCCGGTCGTCTACGCCGACCCCGTCGCCGGCGTCTACAAGAAGCTGGTGCTCTCCGACGACGCCCGTACCCTGCTCGGTGGGCTGCTGGTCGGGGACGCCTCGGCGTACGCCGCGCTGCGCCCGCTGCTGGGGCGGCCGCTCGGCGGTGACCCGGCGGCGTGGCTGCTGCCGGAGGGGGTGGCCGGCGGGCCGTCCGGTGACCTCCCGGACGACGCCGCGGTGTGCTCGTGCAACAACGTCTCCGCCGGCACGGTCCGCGGCGCCGTCCGGGGCGCGGTGGCCGCGGGCGGCGGCTGCGACCTGGCGGCGGTGAAGGCCGGCACCAAGGCGGGCACGAGCTGCGGCTCCTGCCTGCCGCTGGTGAAGAAGCTCATGACGGCCGAGCTGGTGTCGGCCGGGGTCGGGGTGAGCCGGGCGCTGTGCGAGCACTTCGACATCTCCCGCGCGGAGCTGTTCGAGGTGGCCCGGGTCACCGGGGTGCGGACGTTCAGCGAGCTGGTGGCCCGGCACGGGCGCGGCCGGGGCTGCGACATCTGCAAGCCGGTCGTCGCCTCGGTGCTGGCCAGTCTCGGCGCCGGCCACGTGCTCGACGGCGAGCAGGCGACGCTGCAGGACACCAACGACCACGTGCTGGCCAACATCCAGAAGGACGGCACCTACTCGGTCGTGCCGCGGATCCCCGGCGGCGAGGTCACCCCGGCGGGGCTGATCGCGATCGGGGCGGTCGCGGTGGAGTTCGGCCTCTACACGAAGATCACCGGGGCGCAGCGGATCGACCTGCTCGGCGCCCGGCTGGAGCAGCTGCCGGAGATCTGGCGGCGGCTGGTCGACGCCGGCTTCGAGTCCGGGCACGCCTACGGCAAGGCGGTGCGGACGGTGAAGTCGTGCGTCGGTTCCACCTGGTGCCGGTACGGCGTGCAGGACTCGGTCGGCCTGGCGGTGGCGCTGGAGCTGCGCTACCGGGGGCTGCGCGCGCCGCACAAGCTCAAGCTCGGGGTGTCCGGCTGCGCCCGGGAGTGCGCCGAGGCCCGCAGCAAGGACGTCGGTGTGATCGCCACCGACAAGGGGTGGAACGTCTACGTCGGCGGCAACGGCGGCTTCTCGCCCCGGCACGCCCGGCTGCTCGCCGAGGACCTGGACACCGACACCCTGGTGCGCACCATCGACCGCTTCCTCATCTACTACGTGCGCACCGCCGACCGGTTGCAGCGCACCGCGGCGTGGCTGGAGGAGATCGAGGGCGGGCTGGAGCATGTCCGGGCCGTGGTGCTGGCGGACTCCCTCGGCATCGCCGGGGACCTGGACGCCGCGATGGAGGCGCACGTCGCCGGGTACGCCGACGAGTGGCGGGACGCGCTGGAGGACCCGGTGAAGCTGCGCCGGTTCACCACGTTCGTCAACGCGCCCGGCACACCCGACCCGGACCTGGTGCCGCCGGCCCGTCACGTGGGCGAAACAACCGTGAGACACGATGGGGGCGACCCGGACGGCGCCGTCCTGCACACCCGCGTTGCGCTGGAGGTGGTGCCCCGATGACACCCACGACCGATCATGCGGTGGTGAGCTGGGTGCCGGTCTGCCGGTACGACGACCTGGAGGTCGAGCGCGGCGTGGCCGCGCTCGTCGAGGGGACGCAGGTGGCCGTGTTCCGCCTGGCCGACGGGACGGTGCGCGCCGTCGACCACCACGACCCGTTCAGCGGGGCGAACGTGATCGCCCGCGGGATCGTGGGCAGCCGGGGCGACGTGCCGACGGTGGCCTCGCCGATGTACAAGCACGTCTTCGACCTGCGGACCGGAGCGTGCCTGGACGACCCGTCGACCGCGCTGCGGGTGTACCCGGTACGGGTCTCCGGTGGGGTGGTGGCAGTCCGCGCCGCGGCGGGCACCGGGTGAGCCAGCCCGGGGGCAGCCCGGGGCACGGTCAACCACCGAGTCCCGGGCAGCCACCGAATCCCGGGCAGCTCGCCGGTTTCTCGATCGTGCTCACCTCGGACCGGCGTGCCGACGAGCTGGCTGGCAGCTTCGAGCGGCGCGGCGCGGCCGTGCTGCGCGCACCGCTGCTGCGGATCGTGCCGCTGGTGGAGGACGCCGTGCTGCACCGCGTGACGGTCCGGGTCATCGCCGAGCCTCCGGACGATGTCGTCGTGACCACCGCGATCGGGTTCCGGGGGTGGGTGGAGGCGGCCGACGCGGCGGGGCTGGCCCCCGACCTGCTCCGGGTGCTCGCCCGGGCCCGGCTGCTGGTCCGCGGCCCGAAGGGGCGCGGCGCGGTCCGGGCCGCCGGTCTCGTCGAGAGCTGGTCCGCGCCGTCGGAGACGACGGTGGAGGCGGTGGACCACCTGCTCGCCGAGGGGGTGGCGGGGCGGCGGGTCGCCGTCCAGCTGCACGGCGCCACCGACCCGGATCTGCTGGACCGGCTGCGGGCCGCCGGGGCCGAGGTGGTCGAGGTGCCGGTGTACCGGTGGGGACCCGCGCCGGACCCGGCGGCCGTGCAGCGGGCCATCGAGGCGACCAGTGCCCGGGCGGTCGACGCCGTGGTGTTCACCAGCGCACCGGGCAGCGCCGCGTTCCTGCGGGCCGCCGAGGCCGCCGGTCGGGGTGCCGAGGTGCTGGCCGCGCTGCGGGACGACGTCGTACCGGCGGCGGTGGGTCCGGTGACGGCCGGCCCGCTCCGGGAGGCGGGGTTGGAGCCGGTCGTGCCCGACCGGTACCGGCTCGGCGCCCTGGTGCGGGCCGTGGCCGATCACCTGGTGGCCACCCGGGTGCGCACCGTGCCGACCGCGGGTGGGGCGCTGGAGCTGCGCGGCCAGTCGGCCAGCCTGGACGGGCGGCCGCTGACGTTGTCGCCGGCACCGATGGCGATGCTGCGGGCGCTGGCCCGGCTCCCCGGGCAGATCGTCGCCCGCGAGACGCTGCTGGCCGCACTGCCGGCCGCCGGGGATCCGCACGCCGTGGAGGTGGCCGTGGGTCGGCTGCGGTCCGGCATCGGCGTTCCGGGGGTGGTGCGGACCGTCGTCAAGCGTGGGTACTGCCTCGACGTGCCGGCGGGGCCACCCGATGGAGGCTGACCCGCCGGTGCTGGTGGGGTGCGGGCACGGCACCCGGGACCCGGCCGGCCGGCGCGCGCTGGCCCGGCTGCGGCTGGACGTGGCGGCGCTGCGACCGGGGCTTCGGGTGGTGGCCGCGAACATCGACGTGCACAAGCCGGCGTTGCCGGATGTGGTGGCGCGGCTGACCGGGGCCGGCCGGCGGTGTGTGGTCGTGCCGCTGCTGCTGTCGGCCGGCTACCACCTGCGGGTGGACGTGGCGGCGGCGGTGCGGGCCGGTGGTGGGCTGGCGGTGGCCGCCCCGGCGCTGGGACCGGATGCCGCGCTCGTCGACGTGCTGGGGGAGCGGCTGGCGGAGTGCGGGGCCGGGGACGACGACCTGGTGGTGCTCGCCGCGGCCGGGTCCAGTGACGCGCGGGCGGCCGTCGACGTGGCGGCGGTGGCGGCCGCGCTGGCGGAGCGGCGTGGCGGGTCGGTGCGCGCGGCGTTCCTGTCGGCGGCCCGGCCGACGGTCGCCGAGGCGGTGCGGTCGGCCGGTGCGGTCCGGTCGGGCGGCTCGGTCCGGTCGGTCGGCTCGGTCCGGCGCCCGGTGACGGTCGCGTCGTACCTGCTCGCGCCGGGGCTCTTCCACGCCCGGTTGGCGACCCTCGGGGCGGTCCGGGTGAGCCCGCCGATGGCCCCGCACCCGCTCCTCGCGGAGCTGGCGCTGCGCCGGTATGACGCGGCGGCCCGTGCCGCCGGCTGGTGACGATCCGGCCGGCGGCGGCGCGCTCGGTGTGCTGGGCGATCAGACCGGCTGGTCGGCGGAGCTGGCGGCGCGGGGTTCGGGTGCCGTGACGGCGTGGTAGCCGTACCCGTAGTGGCCGTACCGGCCGCCGGAGTGACCGGTGACCGGGACCATGTTGAGGACGGTGCCGAGGACCTTGGCGTCGACGTTACCGAGCGCGTCGAGGGCCCGGCGGACCTGGTCGCGCGGGGTCTTTCCGTGCCGGACCACGAGGAGGGCGCCGTCGGCGGCCTTGGTGAGGATCGCGGCGTCGGTGACGGCGAGCAGCGGGGGCGCGTCGACGATGACGAAGTCGGCTCGCTCCCGGAGCTGGGTGAGGAGCTGGAGCATGTTCGCCGAGCCGAGCAGCTCGCTCGGGTTGGGGGGCAGCGCGCCGCTGGGCAGGACCTGTAGCGGCAGTCCGGCGTCGCCCCAGGGTTGCAGCGCGTCGGCGAGCTGGACCCGCCCGACGAGGACGTCGGTGACGCCGACGGCGCCCTCCAGCCCCAGGTAGTCGGCGACGCTGGGCCGCCGCAGGTCGCCCTCCAGGAGCACGGTACGGGCGCCGGCGCCGGCCAGTGAGAGGGCGAGGTTGCAGGCGGTGACCGACTTGCCTTCGAGGCTGACCGAGCTGGTGACGACGACGACCCGGGGTGGGGTGTCGACGTCGGCGTACCGCAGGTTGGTGCGGAGCGACCGGTAGTGCTCGGCCCGGGGGGACCGGGTCTCCTTCAGGGACACCAGCGGCTGCTTGGCGGCCTCCCGGTCGAAGCCCACGACACCGAGTGCGGCGCTGCCGGTGAGCTCGGCGAGGTCGGTGTCGGACTTGACGCTGGTGTCCAGCGACTCCCGGAGCATGGCGACACCCACGCCCAGCGCCAGCCCGATGAGCAGGCCCAGCGTGAGGTTGACCGCCCTGCGGGGGGACACCGGTGTCGTCGGCAGCGCGGCCGGTCGAACGATCGTCACCGTGACCGGGGAGGCCACCTTGTCGTTCGGAGCCTCCAGCTGGGCGACCACCGCACTGAACGTCGTGCCTACCGCGGTGGCGATCTGCTGCGCCCGCTCTGGTGACGGGTCTTTCACGGCGATATCGATCAGAACCGTGTCGAGCGGCGCATTGGCTGTGATCCGCCGGGCCAGCTGCTCCGGCGTCAGGTCAAGGCGAAGCTCGGCGACCACCGGGCCGGTGACCGCAGGCGAGGTGACGACCTGGGCATACGACTTCACCCGTTGCATGCTGAACTGTCCGCCCTGATAGGCGTCGGCGACGGATGTGCCGTCATGCAACGAGATGAAGGCTTCCGTTTTGGCCTGGTACACGGGGGTCGCAGTCAAGGTCACGCCGATGGCGCCGATAAGACCCGCTACCGCCAGCCCGACGACGACGAACCACCGCCGCCGTAGCAGGCGCAGATACCCGCGAATTTCCATGTAATACTCCCAGCCGACAATTTCGGACGCTTCGAGCCATCCATTCATGCCCCATCGAGGCAGTGGCGTTCCGGCCACCAACCTACTACCCTCTGTGTTCAGCCGAAGCCATCGGGTAACGGTCAGGCCGGCTCAACTCGTGAGGGGATCATGTCCAGGACCGCGCTGATTACCGGAATCACGGGTCAAGACGGCTCATATTTGGCGGAACTTCTGCTAGAAAAGGGCTACACCGTGCACGGCGTCGTCAGGCGTTCATCGAGCTTCAATACCGGCCGAATCGACCATCTTTACCAGGACCCGCACGATCCGGCAGCCCGGCTCTTTCTGCACTACGGTGACCTTACCGATGGATCACGCCTCGTGACCCTGCTGGAGAAGGTCCAGCCGGACGAGGTGTACAACCTTGCCGCGCAGAGTCACGTGCGGGTCTCGTTTGACGAACCCGAGTTCACGGGACTGGCAACGGGCATGGGCACGACGCGGCTGCTCGAAGCAATTCGTATGATCGGCCTCACTTGCCGCTACTACCAGGCGAGCAGCTCGGAGATGTTCGGCGCAACGCCGCCGCCGCAGAACGAGGAAACCTCGTTCTGGCCACGCAGTCCGTACGGTGCCGCCAAGGTCTACGCCTACTGGATGACACGCAACTACCGTGAGGCGTACGACATGTTTGCCGTCAACGGGATCTTGTTCAATCACGAAAGTCCGCGGCGCGGAGAGACATTCGTGACCCGCAAGATCTCGAAGGCCGTTGCCAACATTGCCGCAGGAAAACAGGATCATCTCTACCTGGGAAGCCTCGACGCGGTCCGCGACTGGGGTTACGCTCCCGAGTACGTTGAGGCGATGTGGCTGATGCTCCAAGATGACCAGCCAACCGACTACGTCATCGCCACCGGAACTGCGTACACTGTAAGGGACTTCCTGGACTTCGCATTTGGGTGCGTGAACCTCGACTACAGAAAGTATGTCCGTCATGACCCTCGATACGACCGGCCGACCGAGGTCGACGCGCTCATAGGCGATGCGTCGAAGGCTGGTCACGAGTTTGGCTGGTCAGCTCAGATCTACGGCCGTGGGCTGGCACGGATAATGGTCGAAAGCGATCTAAGAGAACCTTGCTGAGAAAGTCGTCGTCCTGACGTTCAGCACCAGCCGCGACTCAACGCAGGAACGGGCGCGATACGGGAGCGCTCGCGTCGGTCACGTGTCACGACAGGCGAATGGGCACGTGAGGCCAACCCGTTCGGTGCCAGTCGCGATCGGCACCGAACGATACGTTATCGCCATGCGTCATTCGATGCGTGCGTCCGGCACGCGCCGACGTCGTGTCCGAGTGCCGGCAGGTCGGCACGAGTGAATTTGCCGAAGATGACCGCACCACCGATTCCCAATGCGGCGCCGGGTCGACCACAAGCGGTCTCGGCGCATCCTGAACTGCTGATAGGGGTGAGCTTGGACACATGGTGGATGTGGTTCGAGCTGCGGCTAAGGAAAGGGACGCCTTCATGAAGGGAAGGCTCGGCACTGGAACGCTGAAGCAAGGACGAGATGTCTGGCTGTGGGCTATCCCGGCCGCCATAGCAGCTGCAGCCTTTGGATGGTCAATTGGACCACTCGGATTCCTAGCCATAATTGCTCCTGGCCTAGTTCTCTATCTAGCGGGATTGGCATTGACGTTTCGTTTCGGCGTCCTTCGACCAGTATCAGCCGAACATGCAACCAGACGCTATCTGCCGGCGGCGTGGATCTTACTCTTTCTCGTGTCGAACCAACGCTACTTCGCGCGAGACCCACTCGCTCTTGCGTCCGCCAGGAGTTCCGGATACTCAATTGACAACCTGATCGAAGTTACCGCCTATGCTCTGGTAGGACTTGCCGCTGCGAGAATGTGGAGCGCTGGCGGGCGACGGTCCTACGTCGAGTGGACGTTAGCATTTGTGCCGATCTGGGCGGTCGCAACGGCTCCGCGATCTGCGATCGTCGCGCTGAGCGTAGTTCGGGCGATCCAGTTGGCCGTTCCGCTATTCTTGGTGGCGGCAACCGCGAGAATCGTCGACCGGCCGCGGCGACTCCAACAATTCGTCGGCACCCTCGCAACTGCGATGCCACGTATCGCCGTGATCTTCGTCCTATGGGGGTCGCTTGTTGGAAACTATCCTGATAACCGTTTCACGTGGCCGGGCGCGCACCCGGGGCTATCCGCGAACCTCTTCTCGGTATCCCTCATGCTCATGTACTTCGTGCCACGTGTTCGTACGAGCAGCGTCCGCTACGAGCGTCCGATTTCGGCTGGCATCATGTGCGCGGCCTTGTACTTCAACCACACCCGGAGTGCGATAGTAGGTGCTCTTGTCGCAATACTCGTTGGCAGTGTCGTATGTGAACGCTCGCTCCGACCTCCGCGTACCGCGTTGTCGCTCCTTGCAGCGGCCGCAGCGGCATTCTTGTGGCTGGTGGATCGAGATGGCGTCATGGCATTCGCCGTACGAGGCGAGGCTACGAGGGATCTCGGAGAGCTCGACGGAAGAGTGCCGGTGTGGACATTTGCCCTAGACCAGCTCGGCGGATGGCAGGACTGGATCTTCGGGGTCGGATACGCTTCAATTCGGGTGCTTGTCTACCCGACCTACAAGTGGGCGGGAAGCGGCCACAACGCGTGGGTCGAGCTTCTCGTTGATGTCGGTATTCCAGCGTTACTGGCTATGATCGGTACATTTCTCTTGCTCACGCAAAGGCTACTCCGGCGGGATGGTGGACCTCCGTCAGAGTTGCGCGGGCTAGTCGTGGCCTGTGCCGTCTTCCTGCTTGCAGTATCCTTGGTGAGCGAATCGTTCGCGATTCCAGGCTTTCTCTTCGCGCTGCTTGTTCTCGTGAGCTGGCTGTCAGGCGCCTCGACATCGGCGCGTGGCAGAGTAACTGTTACGAGCGGGAGTACGGGGCGTCCGATGTGAATCTCCCCAGGATCCGGGACAGCGCCACGGGCGATGCCGGGCTGCTGTCCGGTCGGCAGACGCTCAATACCATCCTGGATCAGGCGCTTTCTTCTGCGAGTAACCTCGTCATGACGTTGACGGCCGCGCATTTTCTCGCGCCGGAGACATTCGGAAAGGTGGCGGCAGGCACGGCTTTGATCTTTGTCTTCGTGGCGGTGCAGCGAGCTGCTATTGGGGAGCCACTACTAGTATTGGTGGTATCGGCGGAACGAAGGATGCAGCTCGAGGCCGCAGGGACGAAGCTCGCGGTCCTTCTATCTCTCGCGACAGCTGCGACGTGCGCGGCATTGAGTCGGGTCCTCCCCTACTCTGGACTGTTGCTTGCGCTGGCATTCGGGGGAGCGGCGATCGTCTTCCAGGACTTTCTACGCTACGTCGCGATGACGAGGAAACGTGCCCACGTTGCGGTTGTCAGCGATTCTGTGTGGCTTATCGAGCAAGTGCTCGCCTTCGCCGCATTCCACTATGGCGTGCTTGTTCCCAGTGCCGAGATCGTTGTGCTGCTCTGGGGTCTGGGAGCTTTATTCGGCACAGTCGCGGTCATACCGCGTCTCCGAGTAGGCACGCTTGGAAGGATCAGACATTGGTTCGAGGAACTGAGGGGGTACTCGCTGTGGTCCGCGGCGCAGGTCGCAGGTGTGAACTTGGTCAGCCAAGCCACGATCTTTGCGTTGGCCGGCATTACCGGATTCGACGATGTCGGCGGACTCCGTGCGATGTCAACGCTGCTCCAACCCATTGGCTTGATACTAGCGGCAATGATTCCGGTCCTCGCTCCAAGACTTGCCGCGATAAGGCATCTTCGAGCGAAGTTTCTCAGGTCCGTAGCGGCCTCCTCGATACAGCTTTCGCTGATCACTATCGTTGTGGGCGGTTTCATCGTTGTTTTCGGCAAGCCATTGGTGGGCGTCGTATTTGGCCCTGACTACATCCGTTTCGCGGACATGCTTGACATGTTGGCGCTTGCTTACCTGCTGCAAGCTGCGGGAATACCGGTCGGGGCTGGCCTGCGTGCCAAGAATGCTGGGAGATCGTTATTCACGACGCAGCTCAGTTGCAGCGTCATTGGTATGGTAGCCGTTGTGGTTCTCGCCGGCCAGATCGGGATCGCTGGCGCTGCGGTCGGGATGGTGTTGCAGTCGACGACTTGGCTGCTCGCGGCGACCCGCTCACTAGGGCGTGGAGACTAGGAATGGTGGCGCATTTTTTGTCCGGGTCGATACTGAGCGGCCGCGGACCGTCAGTGCATTCTTGACGATCAGGCTCGCCTGGCCTGGTGGCGGTCGACCGTGCGGTATGGCATCGGCAGTGAATGGAAACTTGATCTGGGGGCGTTTCGCATGCGGTTTTCAATCATCACTCCGTCGTACAACTACTCTGAGTACTTGACGGACACCCTTGAAAGCGTTCGGGCGCAGAGCTTCGGCGGCGCCGTCGAGCATGTAGTGGTTGACGACGCATCCGGGGAGCAGGCAGCGATCGATATCCTTCTTGCGAGGCGCGATGATCTTGTCTTGGATCTTCGGACGGCAAATGAGGGATTGGCGCGGACCTTGAACAGATGCCTAGGTATGGCATCGGGTGAGTGGATTGGGTGGCTCAATGCGGATGACTTCTATCTTCCCGACACGCTGTCGCTTGTCGATCGCTACATTCAGGGTTCTCCGGAGGTTGATGTCGTCTTTGGCGACCACGCTCTCGTAGATCAGCGCGGCCAGCTGCTGCGTCTTGTCGGTCAGCATCGGATGAGCCACACCGTGCTGCGGCGCTTTGGGCCCCACGTTGCTCCCAGCGCGATGTTTGTTCGACGCGAGATCCTGGCGAGATGTGGGTTTGACCCATTGACTCGCAAGCTCATGGACTGGGACCTATTTCTCACGTTACACCGGATGAGTGCTCGGTTTGGGTATACTTCAGTCCCGCTTGGCACCTATCGCCGGCACGAACGGCAAGAGAGCGTGGTGCTTGCGGAGGGTGATACCGCTGAATGGACCCGGATCGCGTCGCGGCATGGGATTAGGCTCTCCCGGGCCGGTACTGTAGCGGGTACGGTCATGCACGGGATTCTCAAGATCCGGGACGGTTCGTACCTGCGTGAGTGCGAGGCTGCATCCTTCGCCGGCTGTGATCTGTCCTGGTTTCGCAGCTGCGATGCTGCCGCGAATTGCGAGAGGCTAGTTTCGATCGTAGGTCTTGGTCACGGTTCTGGTAGGTCATTCGTGCGGTCTGGTCGCGGTCTGGTTGGTGCGGTACGGCGAGGCGTGCGCCACAGCGAATTTCGGTCTCATGGTGCTTGATCGGTAGCTACCAATGGGAACGGTGGTTTCTGGACCTGAAAAATTGCGTCTGGCCAGCTCAGGGACATGCGCTGCGGTCCAGAACTATAGATTCTCCTCAGTATGCGGCCTGAGTTGCGGCTGTGCGGTGGCGGGTGGTGGCCAGGGCCCGGTGGCGAAGAGCTGGGTGCGGGCGTCGAGCTGATGGATGCCCCATCTGGTGGTGGTGTACAGGTGTGACTGGACGGTCGCGAGGCCGTTGAGGGTGCGCCAGATGCCGCCGGAGGTGCGCTGCTCGACCTTGACGGGGCGGATGTTGCGTTCGGCCTGGTTGGCGCGGTGAACCCGTCGGCCAGGTCGGTGGTGAACCGGAGGATCATGTCCGCCGGCCACCTGGCGATCATGTCCTAGTGTCGCGGAAGGGGCGGGCGACCAGTCTCTGCTGGACTGGTTGCGGAGGTTGGGTGTCGGCGAGTGTCTGTTCACGGTGCGACGCGCAACTCGTACCTCGTCGTTGGGGTTTCCGGCGAGCCTCTATTTGTTCACTTCTCGTGCCGCTCTGCTAATTGTTTCGCGGTACGCTTTGACAAGCGTGGCGGTATTGCGACTCGGCTCATGATAGGTAAGATATCGGCGGCGCGCCGCATTCGCTTTCTGCTCCAGTAAACAGCGATCGGAAAGGACCTCTACGAGCTTCGCGCCCCACGCCTCAACCGTATTCTCGCATTTCCAAGCCGTTTCGTCAGTGACTGAGGCCGCGATACCGCCATAGTCTGGGACGATCGCGGGCCGACCGTACGAGAACGCCTCGACCAACACCCTAGGCTGACCCTCGTAAGCTCGAGATGGCAGAACAACAACGGCGGCCGATGCGTATTCTGCCCCCATCTGCTCTTGTCCAAGGCGGCCGATATACTCGATCGTCGGGTTCCTTTCGGAGGCGCTGGCTACTGCGGCGCGCATTGGTCCGTCTCCAACTATTCGTAGTGTCGCACCAGTCAGCGCGTTGACTTCGTGCCAGGAATCGAGCAGAAGGTCGCAGCCCTTGGCTGATTCAAGGCGCCCGACAAAGAGTACATTCTTGCCAGGCTCGCACGGATCTCCCGGATCTGGCGCGGTGTTCGGAAGTACTCGCACACGAGAAGGGTCTATGCCGGTTGCCGCAAGTTTGTGACGCAGGAAGTCATGTGCGACCAACACCGTATCGACTTCCTGCCATGTTGACCAGTGGATAGTCTGACCGATTGACATCGCAAGCGACTGTACTCGCGAATTTCTGTAGCATCCGTGTATTATCGCGGGAGCGGGAAATCTCTTCCCGTGACACGAATCGCAGATCAGGTCCTTGCGCGTATGCAAGCCGGATATACAGGTGTGTCGATAGTTGTGAACCGTGTGTGCAATCGGAATTCTCGCAGACCGCGCCACCTTTATGACCCAAGGTGAGATCATCGGAAACACGTTGTGTAGATGCACGATATCCGGGTTGATGGCGCGAACCATGGTGCGGAATCGACGTACGCCATCAATGTTGTATACGGGTCCCGCTGCAATGCCAAGCCTTGAGGCGATGCCATTCTTTGCGATGTCATCCGAATTGAGTATCAGTTCATGTACATCAATTCCGTGAGCGCGAAGGCGCCGGCATTCGTCGGCGACCACGACGTTTTCGCCTGATGGGAGCGCTGACCGATACTTGTTGTGAACTACCAACGTCCGCATAGATATTCGTCGATTCTCGAGTAACAGTCAGGTGTTATGGAGCGTTGACCGTTCGGGATAGCGATCGATGTTGGAGAGGTGTGGCGCTTTCGGATCGTCGACCAGTGGGAACGCTAGCCGCTGGACCCAATAGTGGGGTCAGTGTAGTTCGGGAGACGTGCGGCCGGCCAGAACTATCGGCCCCTCGCAGCAGTTCGGTGGTTGGTGTCCGCCCTGGTAGTGGCAGCGATGATGAATCTGATGTTCCCGAACAGGTAGCGCCGCCAGAGGCGGCGTGGTTCGGTTGCCAGGCGGAAGAGCCATTCGAGGCCACTGCGCTGCATCCATCGGGGCGCCTGGCGCTTGGTTCCTGCGACGAAGTCGAACGCTGCGCCGACCGCGACGAACACGGCTGGGTGCCGGCTGGCGAGATCAGCCGCCGCCCAGTCCTGTTTGGGTGTACCGAGGCCGAGCCAGACGATCTGGGCGCCCGAGGCGGCGATCCGCTCCAGTTGCTCGTCGGCCTCCTGCCGGGTGAGCTCGCGGAACGGCGGGGACTCCGCGCCGACGACGTCGGCCACCGGGAAGCGGCGCAGCAGTTCGGCACGGAGCCTGGCGAGCACCTCGGGTGCGCCACCGAGGAGGTAGTGGCGTAGCTCGACCTCCTGCCCGAGGTCGAACACGTCGAGGAAGAGATCCGGCCCGTAGACCCGCTCGCGCGGAAGCCGCGCGGCCCGGTGCAGGAGCCTGTTGGCCCACACCACGGACATGCCGTCGGGAAAGTTGAAGTCGGCCTGCCGCAGCATGCTGTGCAGGGCCGGATCACGGTCGGCCAGGGCGAGGGTGTACGCGTTGCAGAGGTGGACGTCCATTCCCGCTTCCGGTGCGGTGGTGGCGATCCGCACGAGCTCTCGGGCGGCTTCGGTGCGCCGGCACGCGGTGATCGGGACTCCGGCGCACGGGACGACGGTGAGGTGCGGTGCGGAATGGTGGTTCATCGGGCCCCTACACCGTCGCCAGGCGTGGTTCGGGCGCCGTCACGTGCTCCGGTGTGGACCGGAACCAGGAAATGGTGTGACCGAGTCCGACGGCAACGGGGACTGTGGGCTCCCATTTGAGTTCGCGTTGCCCGAGGGAGATGTCGGGGCGCCGGATCATCGGGTCATCCTCGGGACGGGGAACGAACCGGATCGGCGAGTCCGACGAGGCGAGCGTGCGCACCCACTCCGCGAGCTCTAGCATCGTCACCTCGTGCGGGTTGCCGATGTTCACCGGCCCGACCAGGTCGGAGTCCAGGAGCCGCATGACGCCTTCGACGAGATCGTCGACGTAGCAGATCGAGCGGGTCTGTGAACCATCCCCGCTGACCGTGATCGGCTCGCCCGCGAGCGCCTGCCGGATGAACGTCGGCACGGCCCGGCCGTCGTGTGACCGCATCCGCGGACCGAATGTGTTGAATATGCGCACGATCGCGGTGTCGACACCGTGGGTCCGGCGGTAGGCCATCGTGAGTGCCTCGGCGAAACGCTTCGCCTCGTCATACACGCTGCGCGGCCCGATCGGGTTGACGTGCCCCCAGTACGACTCCGGCTGCGGATGGACCTGTGGGTCGCCATACGTCTCCGACGTCGACGCGAGGAGGAATCGGGCGTTCTTCTCGCGGGCCAGGCCGAGTGCGTGGAGCGTGCCGATCGAGCCGACCTTCATCGTGGCGATCGGATGCCGCAGGTAGTCGACCGGCGAGGCCGGCGATGCGAAGTGCAGGACCGCATCGACCGGACCGGGGACATGGATGAAGTCGGTGACATCGGTCCGGAGCAGCCTGAACCGCGGCGATTCGCGCAGGTGTGCGACATTGGCCGGGTGGCCGGTGCTGAGGTTATCGAGACAGATCACGTCTGCACCATCGGAAATCAACCGCTCACACAGGTGTGAGCCGAGGAATCCCGCTCCTCCCGTGACGACCACACGTCGTCCCATTCATCCCCCAAGATACGCAAAGTTGCCTGGCGCACACCGCTCCCGACTACGCTTGGTGCCCAACGAACGCGGAGAGTAGCGCATGCTCGTCCCGAAGTGCTATACATCTCATGGTCGTATGCGGCGGATCACCTAAGTCGGACGGGTTCCGCGATGGCAGCGTTGGTCTCGCTTGACGGAATACAGCCTTGTCCGCGACGAATCCGGGGGAATCATGGGGCGGCGCGCTATTGCTTCCGGATCCCGGATCGTCGCGGGAATCCCGGCCCCGACCAGATCCGCGGACGGCCCGCCCGGCCGACGGTTCGCCGCACGGGACGACTCATGGCAAAGATGGTGCATTGCCCGCATGGCCTGCCTCGACGTTGTCGCCGTCACGGTGGCGCTGTGCGGTGGATATTTCGCGCGGTTCGGCGTGGTACGCGACCTCCGCGTCGGCGGCGTGCCATATGTGTTCGTGGGCGCGTTGGTCGGAGCCGGCTGGATCGCCGCGCTCGTCGGCGCCGGGGCGTACCGCGTCCGCTTCCTGGGTACCGGAGCGGAGGAGTACAAGCGGATCACCAACGGCACCTTCCGGACCTGGTCGATCACCGCCGTCGCCTGCTACGCGGCGAAGGTCGATGTGGCCCGTGGGTTCGTCCTGCTGGCCATCCCGAGCGGGCTCGTGCTGCTGCTCGGCTGCCGCGTGCTCGCGCGGCACTGGCTCGTCACCGGCCGCGCCCGCGGCCGGTCGATGCATCGGGTGCTGGTTGTCGGCGATCGCACGTCGGCGTACACGCTGGCCCGGCAGCTGCACCGGGAACACGCCGCCGGGTTCACCGTGGTCGGTACCTGCCTGCCGGACCAACCGACACCGACACCGACACCGACGTCGCCGCTCGACGACGAGCTTCCGGTGCTCGGCACCGTCGCGGACGCCGCCGATGTCGCCCTGGCGAGTGGCGTCGACACCGTCGCGATCGCCGCCAGCTCGGCCGCCCCGGCCGAGGCCGTCCGGCGGATCGCCTGGGCACTGGAGGGTTCCGGGATCGACCTCGTGGTCGCGCCGTCGATCACCGACGTCGCGGGGCCACGGGTGTCGGTCCGGCCGGTGGCCGGCCTGCCGCTGCTGCACGTGGACCAGCCCGAGCTCTCCGGTGCCCGGTGGCTCGCCAAGCAGCTCGTCGACCGGGTCGGCGCGGTGGCACTGCTCGGTCTGCTCGCACCGGTCTTCGTCGTGACCGCCGCCAGCATCCGGATGACCAGCCCGGGACCGGCGATGTTCCGGCAGGTGCGGATCGGCCGCGACGGCCAGGAGTTCCGGGTCTTCAAGTTCCGCACGATGTACGCCGACGCGGAAGGCCGGCTGGCCGCGCTGCGCCCCCGCAACGAGACCGACGGGCTGCTCTTCAAGATCGCGGACGATCCACGGGTCACCCCACTGGGGCGGTTCCTCCGCCGGACATCCCTCGACGAGCTGCCGCAGCTGCTGAACGTCCTGCTCGGCCACATGTCGCTGGTCGGGCCGCGGCCCCTGCCGGTCAAGGACTCCGACTTCGTCGGAGACGTCCGGCGCCGGCTGCGGGTGCGCCCCGGGATCACCGGCCTGTGGCAGGTCGCCGGCCGGTCGCAGCTGGCCTGGGAGGACACCGTCCGGCTCGACCTGTACTACGTCGAGAACTGGACGATCAGCCTCGACCTCGCGATCATGCTGCGGACCGTCGGCGCCGTGCTGCGCGGGACCGGAGCGTGCTGAGCCCCGGCAGCCTCCGGGTCGGGTCACGGACGGCGCGAGCCGCCGAGCACCGCGAGGCAGCGTGCGGGAGCGGGGCGATCGTGCTCGCGGCGTCGCTCTGGGGCACGATCGGGCTGGCCAGGTCGTTCCTGCCCGGTTCGGTACCAGCGGTGGCGGTGGCTGCCGCCCGTACGGCGGTCGGTGGGGCGTTGCTGCTGGCGTTCTGCTGCCGGCCGGCCGAGGTCGGCGCGGTCCTCGCCGACCCGGTCAGCCGGCGCCGGGTGCTCACCGCTGGTGTGGCGATGGCGGCGTACCAGGGGTTGTTCTTCTTGGCGCTGGGCCGCGCCGGTGTCGCCACCGGCGTGGTGGTGACGATGTGCACCGTGCCGGTGTTCGGGGGTGCGCTGGAGGCGCTGAGCCGGCGGCGCCGGCCGGGTCACCGCTGGGCGGTCTCGACAGGGCTCGCGATCGGTGGTTGCCTCTTGCTCGCCGGCGGGCCAGCCGCCGCCGGCGCCCGGATGGTGCTCGGCGTCCTGTTCGGGGTCGCCGCGGGCGCCGCGTACATCGGGTTCACCGCCGCATCCTCGCGTGCCGTCACGGGCGGGGTTCGGTCGAGCACCGTCATGGCGTTCGCCTTCGGCACCGCCGGCCTGCTGCTCAGCCCGGTCCTCGTCGTGGGCCAGCAGGGCTGGCTGGGGACGGGGCGGGGGATCGCGGTGGTCGGGTACCTGGCGGTGGTCGCGACGATGGGCGCCTACGTCGCCTACGGCAGGGGACTGCGCGCCGTACCGCTGGCGCACGTCGGCGGCCTGGTGCTCGCCGAGCCGGTCGTCGCCGCCGTGGTCGGGATAGTGCTGCTGCACGAGCCGTGCACCGCTCGCCGCGCGCTCGGCCTCGGGCTGACGGCGGCGGCGCTGGTGGTGATCACTGCGGGCCATTGGCGATGGCCCAACCGGGGGCCCCGTCACCCGGACCGGGGTGCGCGGTTACGCTGCGTCGCACGGCGCCGGCTGGGTCGCGCGGGGCCGCTCGCGGTGATCGACGGCCGCGGCCGGTGACCGCCCGCGAACCCGACTCGGCGCGCACCCACGTCAGGAAGGAACGCGGAGATGCCCATCGGCGAACTTGCCGCCACCACGCTGGACGCCCGGGACCCGAAGGAGCTCGCCGAGTTCTACTCCAAGGTCACCGGCTGGGACGTCATCTTCAGCAGCGACGACGTCACCTACATCGGTCCCGGTGGGACGCCGCGGCTGGCCTTCCAACGGGTCGCCGACCACACCGCACCGAGCTGGCCGAGCTCGGCGAAGCAGTTCCACCTGGACTTCAGCGTCCAGGACATGGACGACGCCGAGAAGCAGCTGCTGGAGCTCGGTGCCACCAAGCCGGAGTACCAGCCGGGCGGGGAGAAGTGGCGGGTCCTCAACGACCCGGCCGGTCACCAGTTCTGCATCGCGGTGTTCTCCTGACGGCGGTGTTCTCCTGACGGCATTCCCGGTTGGTCGGACCGGTCGGCCGCAGGGGTGCGGCCGACCGGTCCTGGTGGGAACAGGCTTGTGGTCCGGTCAGTTGGTCGTCTGCTCAGCTGGTCGTCTGCGCGCCGAGCGTCGCGGTCGCGGTGGCCGGGCGTCCGTCGCGGACGTAGGTCACCACGATCCGCTCACCCGGCCGGTGCGAGCGGACCGCCGCGACGAGCGCGTCCGCGCCGTCGATGGTCCGCTCCTCCACCTTGGTCACCACGTCGCCGGTGCGCAGCCCCGCCTTGTCCGCCGGGCCACCCGCGGTCACCTCCATCACCGTGGCGCCGCCGCCGTCGGCGTCCCGGACCGACACGCCGAGCTGGGCGTGGGTGGCCTGGCCCGACGTGGCCAGCTGCTGGGCGATGGGTTGCGCCTCGTCGGTCGGGATCGCGAAGCCCAGGCCGATGCTGCCGGACTGGCTGCCACTGCCCTGACCGAGGCTGGCGATCGCCGAGTTGATCCCGACGACGTAGCCGCGGAGGTTGACCAGCGGGCCACCGGAGTTGCCCGGGTTGATCGCCGCGTCCGTCTGGATGGCGTCGATCACGGTGTCCTGGACACCGGACTGGGCGTCACCGGTGCGGACCGGGCGATCCAGCGCGCTGACGATCCCCGAGGTGACCGTCCCGGACAGCCCCAGCGGTGAGCCGATCGCCACCACGGTCTGCCCGACCGCGAGGTCGGAGGACCTCCCGAACGTCGCCGGCCGCAGACCGCTGACCGACTCGGCCTTTATCACGGCGAGGTCGGTCAGCGGGTCCCGACCGACGATGCTGGCCTGCGCGCTCCGCCCGTCGTGGAACTGCACGGTGATCCGACCGCCCGTGGCCGCCGAGCTGACCACGTGGTTGTTGGTGAGGATCAACCCGTCCGAGGTCAGCACGACGCCGCTGCCCTCGCCGCCGTTCTGGCCGGCGCTGACCACGACCGACACGACGCTGGGCAGCACGGCCTGGGCGACCTGCTGCACCGATCCGGACGGAGCGGTCCCGGTGTCCTGGATCGACAGCGGCGGTGTCGCCAGCGCGCTGATCACGGTGCGCTGGCCGAGGACCGTCCGGTCGATGACCGCGCCCGCGGCGCCGCCGCCGACCGCCGTGACCAGCACGATCGCCAGTACCGGGAACCTCCGGCGGGGCGGCCTGCGGTACAGCGGGCCACCGGTCAGCGCCGGCGGGACCAGCGGGACCCGCTCGACCGGCACATGGCCGTGGTCGACTGGCACCGGGTCGTGGTCGACCGGCAGGGGGTCGTGCGGTGGCGGCGCGTCCTGCGGGCCCGGGTCGGGCGCCGTGCGGTCGGGTGGGGCGAACCAGCCGCCCTGATCGTCCGGCGGGGCGTCCCCGCCGACGTGGCTGCCGGCGTGACTCGCGGCCGCGTGCGACCAGGGTGGCGGCGGGGTCAGGGCCTGCTCGTCACCCCCGGCGGGGCGGTCGGGTCCGGCGTCCGGTGCCGGCCATCCGTCCTGCGCGAAGATCGGGTCGTACGCCGCTCCCGACACCCCGGGGAACGACGGCCCGTCCGGGTCCATTCTGGGCCGGACCGGTCTGGCCGCGGCTGCGGCGGCGGCCCCGAAGGAGGTGATGTCGTACACGACCTCCTCGGCAGGCTGCCGGCCACCGGGTGCCGGCGCAGCGTCGGACCGGTTGCCGCCGGTCGCGCTCTCCGCCGGCCGGTCCGTCGACGGTGCCGTCTCGTCTGCCATGCGCCCACCATTCCTCGCCGGGCTGAGAGGAAGCTGAATGTTTGATGAGTAGAGCCAACGAATGCGGTGGCCCCGGCTGCCGCCACAAGGACGCCACGCCGTGCCCCACATAGGGGACATTAACGAATCGTGGCGTCCGCGGGGCTCCCCGGCAACCACAGCCGGAACAGCGCGCCGTCGCCCGCGGAGCGCCCGGCGGTGACCCAGCCGCCGTGCCGCTCCGCGACCTGGCGCACGATCGCCAGCCCCAGCCCCGATCCGGGCTGCCCCCGCCCCTCCGGTGACCGGTAGAAGCGCTCGAACACGTGTGGCAGGTCCGCCTGGGCGATGCCGGGCCCTTCGTCGGCCACCGACAGCAGCCCGTCGGCCAGGGTCACCGTCACGACCGCGCCCGCCGGGCTCCACTTCGCCGCGTTGTCCAGCAGGTTCGTGACCGCCCGTTCGAGCGCGGTGGCGTCGCCGCGCACCGTCCACGGCCGGGTGTCGATCTGCCACCGGACGGCCGGCGCCCGCCGTCGTACCCGGTCCAGCGCCCGAGCGAGCACGTCGAGCAGCTCCACCGGAGCCGACATCAGCGGTGGCGGATCGTCGCGGGCGAGCTCGACCAGGTCACCGACCAACGCGGACAGCTCGGCGACCTGGGCCCGCACGTCGGCCAGCAACTCCGCGGCGTCGGCCGGCGTGAGGCGTGGACCGTCCTGTTGCTGGGACTGGGCGAGCAGGTCGAGGTTGGTCCGCAGGCTGGTCAGCGGAGTGCGGAGCTCGTGGCCGGCGTCCGCGACGAGCTGCTGCTGCCGCGCCCGGGACCGGGCCAGCGCGGCGAGCATCGCGTTGAAGCTGACCGTCAGCCGGGCCAGCTCGTCACCGCCGACGACCGGGATCGGCTCCAGCCGCTCGGTGCGGGCCACCCGCTCGGCGGCGGCGGTCAACCGCTCCACCGGCGCCAGCCCGGCGCGGGCGATGGCCGCGCCCACCGACGCGGCGAGCACCACACCGACGCCGCCGACCACGAGCATGACCACGCCCAGCCCGCCGAGCTCCAGGTCGGTCTCCCGGGTCGGCTGGGCCAGCACCAGCGCGCTGCCCCGCACCACCGGCACCGCCACCACCCGGTAGCGCACCCCGGCGTCGACCGTGGTCCGCAGCGACCCCGCGGCGCCGATCTGCGCCACCTCGAGTTCGGCGCCGCCCACCGGCGGTGCCACCGAGTTCGCCGCGACGAACTCGTGGCCCTGCGCGTCGAGGATCGCGATCCGCACGTCGGACGCGACCCCGAAGGCCGCGCTGGGCAGCGAGCCGATCGCCTGCGGATCGGCCCGCAGGTTGGCCGCGGCCGCCCGGGCGCGATCGATCAGGACCTGTTCGGCGTGCCGGGTGAGCTGGTGGCGTGCGGTCACGTACGCCGCCGTCGCGGTCAATGCCACCGCCGCGCCGACCGCGATGCCCACCAGCAGCCCGACCCGGGCCCGCAGGCTGAGGCCGGCACGGGGGCTGGGGCCGGCCCGCAGGCGGGGGCCGGCCCGGGGGTCGCCGGCTGGACTCGTCATGGCGGCGTGTCGCGCAGCAGGTATCCCACGCCGCGGACGGTGTGGATCAACCTGGGCTCGCCGCCGGCCTCCGTCTTGCGCCGCAGGTACCCGATGTAGACCTCCAGCGAGTTCTCCGTGGTGGGGAAGTCGTAGCCCCAGACCTCGTGCAGGATCTGGGCCCGGGTGAGCACCTGCCTCGGGTGCCGGGCGAGCAGCTCCAGCAGCGCGAACTCGGTCCGGGTCAGCCGCATCGACCGCTCGCCCCGGGTCACGTCCCGGCTGGCGAGGTCCACGGACAGGTCGGCGTACCGCAGCACCTCCCGGCCGGACTCGCCGGGCCGGGCCGTCCGCCGCAGCAGTGCCCGCAGCCGGGCCAGCAGCTCCTCCAGCGCGAACGGTTTCGGCAGGTAGTCGTCGGCGCCCGCGTCGAGGCCGGCGACCCGTTCGGCGACCGCGTCCCGGGCGGTCAGCATCAGCACCGGCACGTCCGAGCCGGCCGCGCGCAACCGCCGGCAGGTCTCCAGACCGTCCAGCCGGGGCATCATCACATCCAGCACGACGGCGTCGGGGAACTCGGCGCCCACCCGGTGTGGCGACAGCCGCGCCAGGGCTTCCGCGCCGTCGGCGGCCACCTCGACGTCAAAGCCGTTGAAGGTCAGCGACCGTCGCAGTGACTCGCGGACCGGCCGATCATCGTCCACCACCAGTATCCGCACCGGACTAGTCTGCGTCCGAGCCCTGAGGACTGGCTGAGAGGTGCGCCGGCGAGCCGGCGCCGGCAGTACGAACGGCGACGGCGGGCGAGGCGGGGCGACCAACGGCGACGACGGGCGAGGCGAGGAGTGGCGATGCGCGCGATGACCGTGGCCGCGGTGCAGGTTGCCCCGGCGGCCGGCCCGCTGTCGGCGGAGACGATCAAGGCGAACCTCGACAACTGCGTCGATCACCTCCACCGTGCGGTGGACGCCACCGGTGCCGAGCTGGTGGTGCTGCCGGAGACGGCGACCACCGGCTTCACGCCGGGCCTCCCGCCGGAGCAGCTGTGGGACCTGGTCAGCGCGGTCCCGGGTCCGATCACCGAACCGGTGCAGGAGGCGGCCCGGCGGCGGTCGGTGCACGTCGTGCTCGGCAGCTACGCGCGCGGCGACGAGCGGGGCGTGGTGCACAACGCCGCGGTGCTCATCGGGCCGACCGGCGACATCCTCGGGACGTACCACAAGACCCACCTGTTCAGCGGGGAGGACCGGGCCGACGGCGGCTGGGTCACCCCGGGTGACGAGGCGGTCGTGGTGGACACCGACCTCGGCCGGATCGGGCTGATGATCTGCTTCGACGGCGACTACCCGGAGCTGGCCCGGGCCGAGGCGGTGCTCGGCGCCGAGCTGATCTGCCGCCCCTCGGCGCTGCTCCGCTCGGCGGACATCTGGGAGCTGACCAACCGGGCCCGCGCCTACGACAACCACGTCTACGTCGTGGCGGCCAACGCCACCGGCACCGACCCTGCGGGCGTGCTGTACTTCGGCAACTCGATGATCGTCACCCCGATCGCGGAGGTGGTGGCCCGGGCGGCCAGCCACCAGGGCTGGGTCAGCGCCCGGCTGGAGCCGGCGACCGCGCTGGCGAGCCTCACCCCCGGCTCGAACATCCCGCAGCGGTTCGACCACCTCGCCAACCGCAACCTGGCGTTGGTCGAGCGGCACCTCGACGACCTGCGGCGGCCGGCCCGCAGCCCATTCCGCCGGGACTGACCCGCGGCGCTGGGGCATGTGCGGTGTGGGGCGCGTGGTCACGGTGTGGGTGTGGTGGCTTGCCAGAGGGCGCTGACCGGCATCGCGCGCAGGCGGGGACCGAAGGGCAGCGTCTGGTCCCCGGTGTAGAGCACGAGACCGGCAATGAGCTCGTCGCCGAGTCGTTGTTGCAGGTGGCGCAGGCCACGGAAGTCCTCGGTACGGACCGTGGAGGCCGCCTTGACCTCGATCGCGACCACCTCGCCCCGCCGGTTCTCGATCACGGCGTCGACCTCGACGTTGTCGCGGGTGCGGTAGTGGTAGAGGTCTGCCCGCTGGCTGCTCCAGGAGAGTTGCCGGGCGATCTCCATCAACACGAACCCTTCGAGTAGCGGCCCGAACGCTCCGCCGGGCCTGAGCAGGTGGCGCGGGGTGGTGCCGAGCAGGTTGGCGGCAACCCCGGAGTCGGTAAGGGCAAGTTTGCGGGTCGCGGTGGCCCGGGTGCCGAGGTTGCGGGACCACGCGGGTATCCGTTTGATCAGGAAGACCTCCTCCAACAGAGCGAGGTAGCGCTCGACGGTTCGCTGCGGAAGCCGCGCCTCGCTGCCGACCGTGGTGGGCACGAGGAGTTGCCCGGAGCGGGCCGCCAGCAGCCGGACCAGCGCCGCCATCTCGCTGGTTCGCTCGATCTCGCTTAGCTGGGTCACGTCGCGGCTGATGAGGTCGGCAACATAGGAGTCGAGGAACCGTTGCCGTCGCGTGGGTTGGGTGCGGGCGACCGCCTCGGGGAAGCCTCCGCGGACGAGCCGCTCGGCGTACTCGGTACGGGTGACCCGGGAGGCGTGGCGCCGCTCCGCGCCCAGGGTGAACACCGCGTCGACGAAGGTGTCCGGCACCTCGTCGATCTCACCCTGAGAGAAGGGCCACAACTCGATGGTCTCCATCCGCCCCGGCAGGGTGTCCGGCAGCTGCCGCAGGCCCAGCACCCGGGCCGAGCCGGTCAGCAGGAACTGGCCGGGAGCCTGGTCGAGGTCCACCCGTCGTTTGATCGCGAGCAGCAGCTCTGGTGCGCGTTGGATCTCGTCAATGACCATCAACCCGCCGCTGTCGACGAACCCAGTCGGGTCCTCGGTCGCCGCATGCAACGTGGCGGGGTCGTCCAGGGTGCGCCACTCGGCGGCGCGGTCCTGGGCGACGAGCCGCACCAGGGTGCTCTTGCCGGCCTGCCGGGCGCCGTTGACCAGCACGACCCTGGTGTCGGCCAGGGCCTCGCGGACAGCGTCTGTGGCGCGCCGGGGACGTATCCGCCGGTGGGCGCCGGGGAGCCAAGCATTGGTGTTCACGCGCCCACGATACGCTGGGCGTGCGTATCTCGCCGCAAGGTGGGTGCGTATTCTGCCGCAAAGGATGGGCGGATCTTGCCGCACAGTTGGTGCGTGATCTGCCGCGCATCACCATCCAGGTGCCACCGCGACGTTGCCGTGGAAGAACGCGCGCACGTCACCCACCAACAGGTCGGGTGCCTGGAGCGCGGCGAAGTGGCCGCCCCGATCGAATTCCGACCAGTGCACGATGATGTTGGTGCGCTCCGCGAACCGGCGGATGCCAATGTCCCTCGCGAAGACGGCGACCCCGGTGGGCACCGTCGAGAGTCGCTGCGGGCCCCACGCGACGGCCGCGCCCTCGTGGTACAGCCGTGCCGAGGAGCCCGCTGTGCCGGTGAACCAGTACAGCGCGGTCCCGGGCCTGCGGCGGCCGGCCCGCAGCCCATTCCGCCGGGACTGAGCCGCGGCGCCGGGTCAACCGCGAAGCAGCCCCTCGCGTACGGCGGCGGCCAGGACGACATCGGGCACGTCGGCGTCCGCACCGTGTTCGTCCAGCCCGAGCACGAGGGCGTCCCCGCGCAGCGGGGTCGGGCCGGTGAGGTAGGGCCACCCCAACCGGGCGGCCAGCCGCGCGGCCCGAGGGTTGTCCGGTAGCGCCTTCATCTCGCGGGCGGCGTCCTGGTAGACGGTGTGTGCCCCGTCCGGGTCGGGGCCGCAGACGACCTCCTCCAGCAGGCCCCCGCCGATCGAGTCGCTGATGCCGGCCGCCGTCAGCGGCACCGGAACCAGCTCGCAGGGCAGTTCGGTGCGGGCCGGGATCAGCAGCGCCCACCCCGCCGGCGGCCCGTCGCGCCCCTGGCCGGCTACCGCGTCGCGAGACCGGGTGATTGATCGCGCCACGCGGCGACGGAGGCTGGGTGTGTCGTGCGTCATGGTGCGAGCATCGGCCGCAGGCAACCTGCCCCGCCACCTCTCATCACGATCATGGTCTCAGCGTGAGACCTGACACTGTTGTCCTCGCTCAACGTTCGGGAGATGCGGATGTCCGTCAGTGGGCCCACCATCGTCCGCCGCCAGCTGGGCCGGCGGCTGCGCCAGACCCGGATCGGAGCCGGCAAGAAGATCGACGACGTCAGCGTCTCGGGTGTCGTCTCCAAGGCGACCCTGCACCGCTACGAGAGCGGCCGGGTGGCGGTCACCCCCGGCACCGTCCTGGAGCTGAGCCTGCTCTACGGCCTGGACCGGCCGACGACGCTGTCGCTCTACGAGCTCGCCGTCGGCTCCCAGTCCCGGGGCTGGTGGGAGGACAAGGAGACGTTGTCCGCGACCAGCATGGGGTTCTACATCGGGCTGGAGTCGGCCGCCTCGGTGATCCAGAGCTACATGCCGGACGTGATCCTGGGGCTGGTGCAGACCGCCGACTACGCCCGCGAGGTGGAGCGGGCGCATGAGTCGGACCCGGACGAGGAGGCCGTCGAGCGGCGGGTCGCAATCCGGATGCAGCGGAAGGAGATAATCTTCGGGCGCACCCCGCCGGTCCGGCTCCAGGTGGTGCTGGGGCCGGGGGCGCTGGCCCGGCAGGTCGGCGGCCCCGCCGTGATGGCCGGGCAGCTCGCCCACCTGCGCGAGCTTGCCGCCGACGACCGGGTCGAGCTGCGCATCCTGCCCTGGGAGAGCGGCGCCCACGCGGCGATGGCCGGCGGTTTCACCCTGATGCGGTTCGAGGACCCGGACGACCCGACCGTGGTCTACGTCGAGTCGGCGGTCGGCAGCTCCTACTTCGAGCTGCCGGACCAGGTCGCGCGCTATGCCCGTATCATCGACCACGTCTACCCGCAGAGCGTCCCGTTCGAGGAGCACCCGGTATGAGCATCGAGGCCGGCGAGGCCCCCCAGTGGATCAAGGCGACCCGCTCGGGCAACAACATGAACTGCGTCGAGATGCGGCGCGACGGGGACGTCATCGAGGTCCGGGACAGCAAGGACCAGGCCGGTCCGGTCCTGCGCTACACCCCCGCCGAGTTCGCCGCGTGGCTGGACGGCGCCAAGAAGGGCGAGTTCGACCACCTCGCCTGAGCGCCGCTGGGGCGGCCGGAAGCGCGGTTCGACGACCCGGCCGCCCGACCCGTGGCCTGCGTAGCCAAGCGAGCCGCAGCGGAGACGTCAGCCTCTCGCGCTAGCCTTTCGTGGACACTTGGGGAGGCGGGAGCGCGGATGGCGGTGTCAGCGGCAGATCGGCAGCGCGACGCGCTGCGGCTCAGGGAGCGCGCCGAAGCGCGTCGTGTCCGATGCCTCGCGGGTCTCAACGACGTCGATCAAGCCAAGTTTGGCCAGTTCTTCACGCCGGAGGCTGCGGCTGCCCTGATCGCCGCGCTTCCTCGTCTGCCACTGTCCGGCCGGCTCAGGGTCCTCGATCCTGGAGCCGGCACAGGTGCGCTCGCGGCCGCGCTCGCGGCCCGCGTCCTGGGTGAATGTCTGGAAATCGATCTTGAGATAGTCGCCGTCGAGATCGACGCAGCTGTGGCCAAGGCTCTCGCTGAAACCTTGGCGGACATCACGCAGACCTTCGACCGGTACGGATTGCGGGTCACCACTGGGGTCGTTGTCGGTGACTTCATCGACCTATCAACCGGTCTGCTCGACCGGCACCCATCGGTCGATGAGCCGTTCGACATCGTGATCATGAATCCGCCGTATCGCAAGCTTGCTTCCTCCTCTGCGCAGCGGAAGGCGCTGTTGCAGCAGGGCGTCGAGTGCCCGAACCTCTACGCCGCCTTCCTCGCGCTCGGCACCGTGGCGCTCTCGTCGGACGGGCAACTCGTCGCCATCACGCCGCGTTCGTTCGCCAACGGCCCATACTTCGCTCAGTTCCGTCGATTCATGCTGGACATGGTGGCGCTGGACCACATCCACATCTTCGAGTCGCGATCCACCGTCTTTTCGGAGACCGGCGTCTTGCAGGAGAACATTATTTTTGCGGCAACACGCGGCCGAAAGGGCGAGGACGTGGTCCTCACGGTGAGCCACGGACACAAGGACCCGGCGTCGGTCCGCGTCGTACCGTACTCCGCCGTCGTGAACTCTGGCGACGTTCACCGCTTCATTCGGATACCGGCCGGCGACGATGACACCACGATTGCCGAACTGATGACGTCGATGCCTGCTTCCTGTTCCGATCTTGGAGTCCAGGTATCGACTGGTCGTGTTGTTGACTTCCGCTCCCGCACCTCTCTCGTGCCTGCTGACCGTGATCGCGCTGTACCATTGGTCTATCCCGGGAACCTCCGCTCAGGCGTTGTGGAATGGCCGCGCGATATTCGTAAGGCGCAGGGTTTCCTTGTCACTGAGCCGGCCGACGAGAAGCTACTTCTTCCCCCCGGCAACTACGTACTCGTGAAGCGTTTTTCGGCAAAGGAGGAGCGACGCCGGGTTGTTGCCGCGGTGTGGCTCGCTGAGCAAAGCGCCGACCCCGTTGCCTTCGAGAATCATGTCAATGTCCTGCACGTCCGCGGAGCGGGACTCGATCTGCCGCTGGCGCTCGGCTTGAGCTACTGGTTGAACAGTAGCGTGGTCGACACATATTTCAGAACATTTTCTGGTCACACTCAGGTCAACGCCGGCGACCTGCGTACCCTCCGTTTTCCATCGGTCGCCCAGCTTCGCGCCCTCGGAGCTGACCGTTCGGTACTCCTACCTGACCAGGCTGAGCTCGATGCCATCGTGAACAAGGTAGTCACTGCGCGCGGAATTGCCGCGTGAACGAGCATGCCGCCCACAGAATTCGAGAAGCGCGGGTGTTGCTGGCAGAGCTGGGGTTTGACCGCGAGCGAACGAACGAGAGATCGGCGCTTGTTGTCCTGGCACTACTTGGCCTGACTCCGACAACACCGTGGAGCCATGTCGCGAATCCGCTGCTTGGCACCCGCGCGATCATGGACTGGGCCCGCGACGAGTACGACCGGGATTACGCACCGAACACGCGCGAGACAATCCGACGTTTCACACTCCATCAGTTCGCGGAGGCCCTGCTTGTTGAGCAGAATCCCGACAAACCCGATCGGCCAGTGAACTCGCCTCGTTGGTGTTACTGCATCCACCCGCGCGCGCTTGACGTCGTCAGGACGATTGGCCAAGACGATCACGCAATTCTCCTGGAGCGGTACCTCAAGGACGTGCCTGGTCTGCGGGCTCTTTACAACGCTGCGCGCGAGATGAACCGGATACCGGTCACCTTGCCAGGCGGGTCGGCGCTGACTCTGAGCCCGGGCGGGCAGAACATTCTCCTGAAGCAGATCGTTGAGGACTTCTGTCCCCGTTTCATGCCCGGCGGCGAGGTGCTCTACATCGGCGACGCGGACACGAAGTGGGCGGTTTTCGACCAGGCGGCGTTGGAGGCGCTTGGCGTCACGGTCAACACTCACGGCAAGATGCCCGATCTTGTCGTCCACTTGCCGGAGAAGAATTGGCTCGTGCTGCTGGAAGCCACATCCTCGCACGGACCGATCGACGGAAAGCGTCACGGCGAGCTGACGTCACTCTTTGCCGGCTCCTCCGCCGGTCTGGTTTACGTGTCGTGTTTTCCTGATCGCCGCGAGATGCGTAGGTACCTGGCCGCCATAGCCTGGGAGACGGAAGCGTGGTGCGCGGACAATCCGACCCATCTCATCCACTTTGATGGTGAGCGTTTTCTCGGGCCGTACGGGACGTCGGAGGCGTGAAGGCTCGGCCGGGTCCCGCGTACGGGGACGGTCAGTGCCGACCTGCACGATCGTCCGCCGGTCGCGGCAGCATCCGGTCCAATGCGATCCGGGTGCCATAGACATGGCCGAGGTAGCTGACCTCCGCTACCCGACCGAAGCCGTCCGGGCGCGTCGCGCAACCCGAACATCGACGGCCTTGCGCTGCGCCCCTGAGTTTGCGGTGCGCAACGGCTCGCAATCATGTCGGAAGTGCTCATCGCCCGGATTGCTGACGATGGGTCGACAAGGTCGGAAACATCCACGGTCGCACCCATCGGCTGGCGGGCGACCGGAGGAGCCTGCGTCACCGGATCTGGGGAGCCCCAGCCCGCGCCCGGCCCGCACCGCAACGGGTGGCGTGCGGAGGTACGTCGGCAACGTGTCGGTGCGTGCTGTTAGCGTCCAGGCTCGTGCTCGGACACTCGCACGCCATCAGCGGCGCCTTCGCCTGGGCGGCCCTCGCCCCGACCCTTCCGCCGATCTGGCTGCACACGACGCTCAGCGCGCACGACGTGATCGTCGGGACCGCGCTCGCAGCCGGTGCGGCCCTGATCCCCGATCTCGACCACCACGGTGGCACCATCGCCAACGCCCTCGGGCCGGTGACGAAGGTGCTCACCCGCTTTGTCGAGCGGGTCTCCGGCGGGCACCGGCACGCGACCCACTCGTTGTTGTTCGCCGCTGCGGCGGGTGGCGGGAGCTGGGCGGGGGTGCACTACCTGGGGCGGTACTTCGCGGTCGGGGTGACCTTCGTCCTGCTCGCGCTCGCCGGCATCGCGCTGCACCTGCACCCCGGTGGTGACGGCGTCCGCGCGTGGGGGCCGGTGGTCATCGCCGCGACACTCGGTACGGCGATGATCGACCAGTGGCTCCCCGACGAGCCGGTGTGGTTGCCCTGGCTGGTTGGGTTCGGGTGCCTGGTCCACCTCGCGGGCGACTTCATGACCGAGCGGGGCGTCCCGCTCCTGTGGCCGATCAAGATGCGGTTCGAGATCCCGCTGATCTCCCGGACCGGCAACAGGGTGGAGGTGTGGGTCGTCTCGCCGCTGATGAGCGTGGGGACCGTGGCTGCCCTGTACGTGTTGACCATCGCTCCGCGCTAGGTTCCCCGGCTTGGTGCGCCGGAGCGGCGTGTCTTGACGACCGTACCCGGTTCCTCTCGGCAGATGTTGCCGAGGAACGGTCGCGGCGATGCCGGTTGAATGCTCGGCGGGGGACCACCAGTCCACGGCACGGCCAGCTCGGTACGACGGGAGGTGTGCGGTGCGACGGACGGCCGGCCAGCGGCGTCGGGTCCGGGTCGGGATCGACACCGGCGGCACCTTCACCGACGTGGTGGCCTTTGACGAGCACACCGGCGAGCTGGTCACCACCAAGACGCCCTCCACCCCGGCCGACCCGGCCGTCGGGTTCCTCGACGGGCTGCGCAAGGTCCTCGCCCGCTTCGACGGCGTTGGCGGCGCCGAGCTGGTCGCCGTCTGTCACGGCACGACCGTGGCGACCAACCAGCTCCTCCAGGGGCAGGTGACGCGGATCGGGCTGATCACCACCGAGGGGTTCGAGTTCCTGCTGGAGATCGCCCGGCAGAGCGTCCCGGACGGCTACGGCAACAGCTACTTCTGGGTCAAACCACCCCGGATCGTCCCGGCCGACCTGGTCCGCACCGTCGGCGGCCGGCTGGATCACACCGGCGGCGAGCTCCGGCCGTTCGACGACGACGGCGCCCGCCAGGTCGCCCGTGGCTACCGGGAGCGTGGGATCGGCACCCTCGGCGTGTGCTTCCTGCACGCCTACGCCAACCCGGCCCACGAGCGTCGGATGCGGGAGATCCTCGCCGAGGAGCACCCCGAGGCGGTGGTGTCGCTGTCCAGCGAGGTGCTCGCCGAGTACCGGGAGTACGAGCGGGCGATGACCACCCTCGTCGACGCCGCCGTCAAACCCACCGTCGGGCGGTACGTCGCCGCGATCCGGTCCCGCCTCGGCGGCCTGGCGCCCGGCGTGCCGTTCTACATCATGAAGTCCAACGGCGGGGTGCTCTCGGCCGAGGAGGTCGTGCACCAACCGATCACCACCGTGCTGTCCGGGCCGGCGGCCGGCGCCCTGGGTGCCGCCCTGGTCGCGCAGGCCGCCGGCTTCGACCGGGTGCTCACCCTGGACGGCGGCGGCACCTCCACCGACGTGTCGGTGGTGCTCTCCGGTGAGCCGACGCTGACCACCGAGGGGACGGTCGGCGGCTACCCCTCCAAGATCCCGATGATCGACGTGGGCACCGTCGGTGCCGGCGGCGGGTCGGTGGCGTGGCTGTCCCGGGAGGGCACGCTGAAGGTGGGGCCGGCGTCGGCCGGCGCCGACCCGGGGCCGCTCTGCTACGGCCGCGGCGGCAGCCAGCCCACCGTCACCGACGCGCACCTGCTGCTCGGCCGGATACCGGCCAGCCTGCTCGGGGGCGAGGTGCCGCTGCATCCGGACGCGGCCCGCGACGGGCTGGCCGAGCTCGGCGCGGCGCTCGGCCTGGACGCGACGGCCACCGCCACCGGCATCCTGGAGATCTCCGCGTGGAACCAGGCCAACGCGCTGCGCCAGATCACCGTCAGGCGCGGGCTGGACGTGCGGGACTTCGTCCTGACCACCTTCGGCGGCTCCGGGTCGCTGCTGGCCTGCCGGCTGATGGACATCCTCGGGGTGCGGACCGTCGTGGTGCCGCGCGATCCCGGCAACCTGTCGGCGTTCGGCCTGCTCAGCGTCGACGTGAAGAACGACTACGTGCAGACCTTCGTGGCCCGGCACGAGCGCCTGGACGTCGCCGCGGTCACCGCGCACTTCGCCGCGCTGGAGGACCGGGCCGCCAAGGCGCTGGACGCCGAGGGGTTCGCGCGGTCCGGCCACCGCTACGTCCGCTCGGCCGACCTGCGGTACTTCGGGCAGGCCTTCGAGGTGCGGGTCCCGGTCCAGCCGCTGCTGGACGCCGACGCGGTGGCGGCGGCGTTCCACGAGGCGCACCACCGGCTGTATGGCTACAGCTTCGCCGGCCGTCCCGAGCAGCCGGTGGAGTGGGTGAACCTGCGGGTCACCGGCGTCGGGCCGATCCGCCGGCCACGGTTGCGGGAGGAACCCGACACCGGCCGCCCGCCCGCGCCGCCAGTGATGTCCGGCACCCGCCCGGTGTGCTTCGGGACCGGCGCCGGGGACGCCACCCACCTCGACACCCCGATCTACCAGCGGGCCGAGCTGGCGACTGGAGCGGCGATCACCGGACCGGCGATCATCGAGGAGTACGGCGCGACCGTCCCGCTCCACCCCGGGTACGCGGCCCGGGTCGACCGGTTCGGCAACCTGGTGATCGTGCCAGCGGAGCACGCGGCAGGGGAGGCGGCTGGCCATGTCGGCTGACCCGATCCTGGTGGAGATCGTCGAGGGCACCCTGGCTTCGATCGAGGCCGAGGTGGAGACGGCGATCGGCCGGACCGCCCGCTCCCCGATGATCCGCGACGCGCACGACTTCCGGGCCGGCATCCACGACCGGCGGCTGCGCAAGCTCACCGGCCGCTCCTACTCGGCGCTGGTCCACCCGATCGTCCGCGACTACCCGGCCGAGACGATGCGCCCCGGCGACGTGTTCTTCCACAACGACGTCTACTCCTCCGAGGGCGGCATCGGGCACCTGCCGGACCTGTGCGTCACCGTGCCGGTCTTCCACGACGGGCAGGTCGTCGCGTTCGTCCAGGCCTTCGGTCACCACGACGACATCGGCGGTGCCGTCCCCGGGTCGATGCCCTCGCACGCGCGCAGCGTGTACGAGGAGGGGCTGATGGTGCCGCCGATCCGGCTCTGGGACGCCGGGGTCCCCAACGATGCGGCGTTGAAGATCATGACCCGCAACTCCCGGATGCCCGAGTCGCTCGCCGCCGACCTCGACGCGGAGTGCTCGGCGTGCCTGATGGGTGCCCGCCGGCTGGCCGAGCTGTTCGGCCGGTACGGCGTCGCCGCCGTCGAGGGGTGCTTCGACGCGATCATCGACCGGACGACCCGGGCGTTCCGCACCGAGGTGCTGGCCAAGATTCCGGACGGCAGCTACGTGTGGGAGGACTACGCCGAGCACGACGGCGTCGACCCGCCCAAGCTGCACGCCCAGCGGATCACCCTGACGAAGACACCCGACCGGCTGGTGCTGGACTTCACCGGCACCTCACCGCAGGCGAAGGGGCCGATCAACCACTGTGCCGACCACGCCGACGGCAACTTTCTCAAGAAGTGGCTCGCGCCGATCCTGCGCAACCTCGCCGACACCCCGGAGCGGATGGCGGAGCTCGACGTCAACGAGGGCGTCGTGCCGCTGATCGAGATGCGCTTCCCGCCGCCGGGCACCCTGCTCACCCCGATCTTCCCGGCGCCGACGAACGCCCGCACGTTCGTCATCCTGCGGCTGCTCGGGGTGCTCGCCGGCGTGCTGGCCAAGGCCACCGACGGCCGGATGCCGGCCGACCAGGAGACGATCCGCTACACCGGCGTGTACGGCACCGACGCCGACGGCGCGCCGTACCTGATGCGGGAGGTGCTCGGCGGCGGCTCCGGTGGCCGGTACTACGCCGACGGCGAGGACACCATCCACGTGGTCCCCGACTCCCGCAACATCCCGGTGGAGTTCGCCGAGTCCCGCTGGCCGTTCGTGGTGGAGCGGCTCGGGCTGGCCGTCGACTCCGGCGGGCCGGGGCGGCACCGCGGCGGCCTCGGCTACGACAAGCACATCCGGATGCTGCGGGACGCGCACTTCATGTCGATCGCCGACCGGTCGATGCTGTCCTGCTGGGGGGTCAACGGCGGCCGGGCCGGCCAACCGTTCGCAGTGGTCATCGACCCCGGTGGGCCGGACGAGCGGGAGGTGGACGCGTTGGCGGACGCCGAGCCGGTGCGGGCGGGCGAGCTGATCCGGATCCGCACCACCGGGGGCGGTGGCTGGGGTGACCCGCTGGACCGGCCGTACGGGGAGGTGGCCCGCGACCTCGCCTGGGGGAAGGTGAGCGCGACCGGGGCGCGGACCGACTACGGGGTGGTCCTGGGCCAGGACGGCGAGGTCGACGAGCCGGCCAGCGACGCGCTGCGCTCCCGGTTGCGGGCCGGGCGCGACCCGGGCGCGCCGTTCTTCGACCGCGGACCCGGGTACGCCGCGCTCGCCGGCCAACCCCACTCCGAGCTGGACTTCGTATGAGCGGGCGGATTTCCGGATGAGCCGGCTGCTGGTGGCCCTCGGCGGCAACGCGATGACCGCGCCGGACGGCAGCGCCGCCCCGGCGGACCAGATCGCCGCGGTCAACCGGGCCGCCGCCCCGATCGCCGAGCTGATCGCCACCGGTCACGAGGTGCTGGTCACCCACGGCAACGGCCCGCAGGTGGGCAACCTGCTGGTGAAGAACGAGCTCGCCGCCGCCGTGGTCCCGCCGGTCGGGCTGGACTGGTGCGGCGCGCAGACCCAGGGCACGATCGGCTTCATCCTCATCAACGCGGTGGAGCGGGCGCTGGCCGCGCGGGGCCTGGTCCGGCCGGTCGCCGCGGTGGTGACCCGGACCGTCGTCGACGCCGCGGACCCCGGCTTCACCCACCCCACCAAGCCGATCGGCCGGTACCTGCCGGCGGCCGAGGCCAAGGCCATGATCGACCACGGCCAGGTCTGGGAGGACCGGGGTGAGCGCGGCTGGCGCCGGGTGGTCGCCAGCCCGGAGCCGCTGGAGGTGCTCGACGCGCCGGTCGTCGGCCTGCTCGCCGCAGCCGGGGTGGTGGTGGTCGCCGGCGGCGGTGGCGGGATCCCGGTGGTGCGCGATCCGGACGGCGGGCTGCGCGGGGTCGAGGCCGTGATCGACAAGGACCTCGCCGCCGCGATACTGGCCCGCAGCGTCGGCGCCGACGTGCTGGTGATCGCCACCGACGTACCCGCGGCAATGCTGGACTGGGGGACGCCCGCCGCCCGCCCGCTCGGTGTGGTCGGGGTCGCCGAGCTGCGCCGGTACGCCGCCGCCGGGCACTTCGGCAGCGGGGCGATGGGGCCGAAGGTCGAGGCCGCCTGCCGTTTCGTCGAGCACGGCGGCCGGCGCGCGGTGATCACCGACCTGGACCGGATCTCCGCCGCGAGCCGGGGCGAAGCCGGCACCGTCGTACTCCCCGACGAGCCACCACAGACACCCGAGCCAGGCCAGACCGCCGTACGAGAGGAAGGGTGAGCCACCGTGCCCGAGCCCATCGAGGTGCGCAAGATCCCGCTGCGGCACGTCTCGGACGCCTCCGGGCTGGCCGAGCTGATCGACTCGCGGGTGCTGGAGGCCGACCGGGTGATCGCGGTCATCGGCAAGACCGAGGGGAATGGCGGGGTCAACGACTACACCCGGATCATCGCCGACCGGGCGTTCCGTGAGGTGCTGGTCACCAAGGGCAGCCGCAGCGCCGAGGAGGTCGCCGGGGTGCCGATCGTCTGGTCCGGCGGCACCGATGGGGTGATCTCGCCGCACGCCACGATCTTCGCCACGGTGCCGGCCGACCAGGCCGTGGCCAGCGACGAGCCCCGGCTGTCGGTCGGCTTCGCGATGAGCGAGCCGCTGCGTCCGGAGGAGATCGGGCGGCGCGGCATGATCGAGAAGGTGGCGGCCGGGGTGCGGGCCGCGATGGCCGGCGCCGGCATCATCGACCCGGCGGATGTCCACTACGTGCAGACCAAGACCCCGCTGCTGACGATCCAGACCATCCGCGAGGCGAAGGCGCGCGGGCAGCGGGTGTGGACGGAGAACACCCACGAGTCGATGGACCTGTCCAACGGCGCGACCGCGCTGGGCATCGCGGTCGCGCTCGGTGAGATCGAGATGCCCGACGACTCGGTCGTGCTGCACGACCGTTCCGTCTACTCGGCCGTCGCGAGCTGCTCCTCCGGCGTGGAGCTGGATCGGGCGCAGGTCGTCGTGGTCGGCAACGTGCGCGGCATCGGCGGCCGGTACCGGATCGGGCACGGTGTGATGCGGGACGCGCTGGACGCCGACGGGATCTGGACCGCGATCGCCGACGCCGGCCTGGCGCTGCCGGACCGGCCCCGCTCCGGGGACCTCGCCGGGCGGCTGGTCAACGTCTTCCTCAAGTGCGAGGCATCCGCGGACGGGATGGTGCGCGGCCGGCGCAACGCCATGCTCGACGACTCCGACGTGCACTGGCACCGGCAGATCAAGGCGTGTGTCGGCGGGGTGGCCGCCTCGGTGACCGGGGACCCCGCGGTGTTCGTCTCAGTCTCGGCGGCCCACCAGGGACCCGACGGTGGCGGTCCGGTCGCGGCCATCGTCGACCTCGGACCCGAGCCGGTCACCGGTTACCCACCCCGCTGACCCGGCTCGCCCCATCCTCCGCGGCGACTCAGCTGAGAACGGCGGTGACGACCGGACATCTCGGCACGGTCTCCGCACGACCTACCGATAGGTGTGGCTATGATGGGGCCGACACGCAAGATCGCGCGCTCCGGGGTCGGTGAAACTCCGAACCGGCGGTGACAGTCCGCGACCCGCTGGCAGCCAGCCAGTGGTGGAGCCGGTGAGATTCCGGCACCGACGGTGAAAGTCCGGATGGGAGGTAGCGCGCGGGCAGTGCCGGTGGCCGAGTGGCTCCCGGCGTGCTGACCGCGAGGGTCGCGGCCGTTCCTGGGCCGCGTTCCGCCGTACCTCCCAGCGCCTCCCCGGTCGTCGCGACCGACCGCGAGGGAGGGCATGACCGGATGTTCACCGGCATCGTCGAGGAACGCGGCGAGCTTCTGTATGTCAACTCCACCGGGCAGTCCGCGGTGCTGCGGGTGCGCGCCCCGCTGGCCACCAGCGACGCCCGCCCCGGCGACTCGATCGCCGTGAACGGCGTCTGCCTGACCGTCACCGAGCTCGGCGATGGCGTCTTCGCCGCCGACGTCATGGCCGAGACGCTCGTCCGGACCACGCTCGGCGCGCTGCGCCCCGGAGACCCGGTGAACCTCGAACGGGCGGTGCCGGCCGGTGGCCGGCTTGGCGGCCACATCATGCAGGGCCACGTTGACGGCACCGGAACGGTGCTCTCCCGGACCCCGGGCGAGGCCTGGGAGGTCGTACGGTTCGGCCTGCCGGTCGAGCTGGCCCGCTACGTGGCGGAGAAGGGCGCGATCGCCGTCGACGGGGTGAGCCTGACGGTCACCGCGGTCGGGCCGGACTACTTCGAGGTCGGGTTGATCCCGACCACGCTCGCCGGGACGACGCTCGGTGCCCGCACCAGCGGCGATCCGGTCAACCTCGAGGTCGATGTGCTGGCGAAGTACGTGCAGCGGCTGATCTCGGTCGAGGAGGCCACGTGACCATCGAATTCGGCACGATCGAACAGGCGATCGGCGACATCGCCGCAGGCCGCGCGGTGGTGGTCGTCGACGACGCCGATCGGGAGAACGAGGGTGATCTGATCTTCGCCGCGGAGAAGGTTACCCCCGACCTGATCGCGTTCATGATGACCGAGTGCCGGGGGTTGCCGTGCGTGCCGATGACCGGCGGGGAGCTGGACCGGCTGCATCTCGGCGAGATGGTCGCGCACAACACCGAGCGGATGGGCACCGCCTTCACGGTCTCGGTGGACGCCCGGCACGGCGTGACCACCGGCATCTCGGCCGCCGACCGGGCGCACACCGTCGCCCAGCTCGTGGACCCGGCCAGCAAGCCCGAGGATCTGGTCCGCCCCGGTCACATGTTTCCGCTGCGGGCCAAGGAGGGTGGCGTGCTGCGCCGGCCCGGTCACACCGAGGCCGCCGTCGACCTGGCCACCCTGGCCGGCCTGCCACCGGCGGGGGTGATCTGCGAGATCGTCAACGGCGACGGCACGATGGCCAGGCTGCCGGAGCTGGCAGAGTTCGCCACCAAACACGGGCTGACCCTGGTCACCATCGCGGATCTGATCACCTACCGGCGGCGCTCCGAGAAGCAGGTGGACCGGGTCGTCGAGGCCCGCATCCCGACCGGGCACGGCGATTTCCGGGCGGTGGGGTATCGCAGCCGGCTCGACGGCGTTGAGCACATCGCACTGGTGCTCGGTGAGATCGGGGACGGGGAGGACGTCTTGGTGCGGGTGCATTCGGAGTGCCTGACCGGTGACGTGTTCGGGTCGCAGCGGTGCGACTGTGGCCCGCAGCTCGACGCGGCCATGCAGGCCGTCGCCGACGAGGGGCGCGGGGTCGTGCTCTACGTGCGCGGTCACGAGGGGCGGGGGATCGGGCTGCTGCACAAGCTGCGCGCCTACCAGCTCCAGGAGACCGGCCGGGACACGGTGGACGCCAACCTCGACCTCGGGCTGCCGGCCGACGCCCGCGACTACGGCACGGGCGCCCAGATCCTCGCCGACATCGGCATCCGATCGATGCGGCTGCTGTCCAACAACCCGGCCAAGCGGGCCGGGCTGGAGGGGTACGGGCTGCGGGTGGTGGGGCGGGAACCGCTCCCGGTGCACACCACCGCGCACAACATCCGCTACCTGCAGACCAAGCGGGACCGGATGGGGCACGAGCTGCCCGCCGACCTCGCGGCGCCGGACGTCGCGGTGCCCGACCCGGTGCGGCCGGCCGGGACGACGGTCTCCCAGTGAGCGGCGCCGGCCGGCCGGAGTCGGCACCGCTGGACGGGGCGCGTCTCCGGCTGGGCATCGTGGTCACCAGGTGGCACTCCGAGATCACCGACCTGCTGCTGGAGCGGGCCGTGGCGGCGGCGACCGCGTGCGGGATCGGCGAGCCGCTCGTGGTCCGGGTGCCCGGCGCGGTGGAGCTGCCGGTGGTCGCCCAGGAGCTGGCCCGCGGCAAGGACGCGGTGGTCGCGCTGGGCGCGGTGATCCGGGGCGGTACCCCGCACTTCGAGTACGTGTGCGACGCTGTGACGGCCGGGCTGACCCGGGTGGCGCTGGACATGGCCGTACCGGTCGGCAACGGCGTGCTGACGTGTGACTCCATGGAGCAGGCGCTGGACCGCAGCGGACGGCCGGGAGCCAGCGAGGACAAGGGGTGGGAGGCGACGGTGGCCGCACTGGAGACCGCGCTGGTGCTGCGTGACCTGCACGACCTGCGGGCCGGCGGGCCGCGACATCACGACGGCTGAAACCCCCGGCGGCCGTGCCCCCGGCAGCTGAACCCCTGGCCGCTCAGCCGCCCGCACCCGTGTCGACCAGAGAGGCGCCCGCATGCTGTCCGTCGTGCTCCCCAAGGGCTCGCTGGAGATGGCCACCCTGGAGCTCTTCGACGCCGCCGACCTGTCGGTGCGGCGTGGCTCGGACCGCGACTACCACGCGGCGATCGACGACCCCCGGATCGACCGGGTGCGGTTCCTGCGCCCGCAGGAGATCCCCCAGTATGTCGAGCAGGGGCTGTTCGACCTCGGTATCACCGGCCGGGACTGGATCACCGAGACCGCTGCGGAGGTGACCAGCCTCGGCGAGCTGCGCTACAGCAAGGCGACCGCGAACCCGGTCCGGGTGGTGCTCGCCGTGCCGAAGGACGCGCCCTGGCAGAGCGCGGCCGAGCTGCCACCGGGGATCCGGATCTCCACCGAGTTCCCGGTGCTGACCCGGCAGTTCCTCGAAGGGCACGGGGTCAAGGCCATGGTGGTGCCCTCCTACGGCGCCACCGAGGCGAAGGTGCCGGACATCGTCGACGCCATCGTCGACCTCACCGAGACCGGCTCGTCGCTGCGCAAGAACGGCCTGCGGATCCTGGACACGCTGCTCACCAGCTACACCGAGCTGGTGGCGAACACCACCGCGTACGCCGATCCGGCGAAGCGCGCCGCGATGGAGGACATCGCCCTGCTGCTGCGCGGCGCGATCCGGGCCCGCAGCCAGGTCCTGCTCAAGCTGAACGTCCCCGCCGACCGGCTGGAGCAGGTCCTCGGGCTGCTGCCGGCGCTGAGCTCCCCGACGGTGACCCGGCTCGCGGATGAGCAGATGCGCGCGGTGGAGACCGTGGTGGCCAAGCGGGGCGTGAACACCCTGATCCCGGCCTTGAAGGCGGCCGGTGGCCGGGACATCCTGGAGCTTCCGATCTCCAAGATCGTGGAGTAGCGGTGCTCGCGGACCCGGTGGACCCGGTGGACCCCACCGGCCCGGCGCCGGCGGGCCGGCTGACCGTCCGGCCGCGGCGGATGCGGATGGTCTGCTGGAGCGCCGCGGCGGCGGTCGTCGTCATCTTCGCGGCCATCACCCTGACCCTGCCGAGTTCCGGTTCGGACCGGATCGTCACCACCCCGAATGGCCAGACCAGCGTCGGGCTGGCCGACCGGATCGGCATCTTCGGCGTCGGGGTCGCGGTGGCCGTCGGGCTGCTGTGGCTGGCCAGGGCGCGGCTGGAGGCCACCCCGGACGGTCTGCGGATACGCAACATCGTCGGTCACTACCAGGTGCCCTGGGGCCTGGTCCGCGCGGTGAGCTTCCGGGACGGGGCGCCGTGGGCCACGCTGGAGCTCGCGGCCGACGAGCAGATCGCGCTGATGGCCGTGCAGGCGGTGGACGGTGACCGGACGGTGGCCGCGGTCCGCGCCCTGCGGGCCCTGCACCGGGCCTCGACTGATCGGTCTCATCGAGCCGAACGCTGCTAGTCTGGTCCCGCGACCTGTCCCCGGACCCCCGTTCGGGGACGTGTAAGTGGAGCCCCGCTCCCACCCGAGCCGCCTACCGGTGGCCGGGTCCGGTCCATCGCGGCGACGGTGTCGGCGTGATGCGCGCTCATCGCGCGGTGCCTGGCGGCGACGGCCGCCGCGCCGTGAGGTTGGGTCGACCGGTCGAGTGGGCCCCGCGAGCACATCGCTGCGGGGCCTCTGCCGTGCTGGCGGGGCTGCGGAGGGTGGGTCGCCATCGGTCCGCCAACCCTGAGGAGGTCCCATCAGCGTCGAGCCCCGTATCAACGAGCGGATCAGGGTTCCCGAGGTTCGCCTCGTCGGTCCGGAAGGTGAGCAGGTCGGCATCGTCCGCATCGAGGATGCGCTGCGGCTGGCCGCCGAAGCGGACCTCGACCTGGTCGAGGTCGCTCCGATGGCCCGGCCGCCGGTCTGCAAGCTCATGGACTACGGCAAGTTCAAGTACGAGACGGCACAGAAGGCGCGCGAGGCCCGCCGCAACCAGAGCCTGACCGTGATCAAGGAGATGAAGCTCCGGCCGAAGATCGACCCGCACGACTACGAGACCAAGAAGGGTCACGTCGAGCGGTTCCTTCGCGCGGGAGACAAGGTCAAGGTCACGATCATGTTCCGGGGGCGCGAGCAGTCCCGTCCGGAGCTCGGGTTCCGGCTGCTGCAGCGGCTCGCCGACGACGTCGTCGAGCTGGGCTTCGTCGAGGCCTCACCGAAGCAGGACGGTCGCAACATGATCATGGTGATGGCCCCGCACAAGAAGAAGCCGTCACGCGGGATGACCAACGCGAACGCCGACTCGGGCGTGAGCGCCGACTCGACCGCGGACGCCGAGCTGGCCGTGGGCGCCGAGTCGACCGCGGACGACAGCGTCACCGCGGACGACGGCGCGACCGTCTGACATCGCGGGGGCGGTCCCGCACCACGCTGGGCCGCCTGTCGCCAGGCACCACCGACCGAGCAGAGAGTTTTGTCATGCCGAAGAACAAGACCCACAGCGGCACCAAGAAGCGCATCAAGGTGACCGGCAGCGGCAAGCTGGTGCACGAGCGGGCCGGCCGCCGGCACCTGCTTGAGCGGAAGCGGACCACGCTGACCCGACGCTTGGCTGGCGTCACCGAGGTCGCCGCCACCGACACCCGGCGGGTCAAGAAGCTGCTGGGTCTGTAAGCAGCACCCGAAATTCCCCGTAGACCGCGCCACCGGCCGGCTAGCCGGCGGTGCCGAGATTTGAGGATCGAGATCCGTGGCACGCGTCAAGCGGGCGGTCAACGCCCAGAAGAAGCGCCGAACCACGCTGGAGGCCGCAAGCGGCTATCGAGGCCAGCGGTCGCGGCTGTATCGCAAGGCCAAAGAACAGCTCCTGCACTCCTTCCAGTACTCCTACCGGGACCGGCGGGCGAGGAAGGGCGACTTCCGGCAGCTCTGGATCACCCGGATCAACGCGGCCGCCCGCGCCAACGGCATGACCTACAACAGGTTCATCCAGGGGCTGAGGATTGCCGAGGTGGCGGTTGACCGCAAGATCCTGGCGGACCTCGCGGTCAACGACGCCGCGGCGTTCGCCGCGCTCGTCAAGACCGCCCAGGCGGCGCTCGCCGACGCCGCCGTCACCGGCGTGAAGGGCGCGACGGCTGACGGCTCCGCTGCCTGAGCCGGGACCAGGCGGCACGCGACCCGGGGAGCCGGCGTTCACCGAACGCACTCCCCGGGTCACCGCTGCTCGGCGCCTGACCAGGCGGTCCGAGCGGAACGCCACGCGCCGGTTCCTCGCCGAGGGGGCACCGGCGGTCTCGGCCGCCTTGGCGCAGGCGGAGACCGCGGTGGTCGAGCTCCTCGGCACGGAGCGCGCGCTTGCCCGCAACCCGGAGCTGGTCCGGCTGGCTGGCCGGCGCTCGGTGCCCGTCTCGACGGTCACCGAGCGGGGGATGGCAGGTCTCTCGGAGACGGCCAGCCCACAGGGCCTCGTCGCGGTGTGCCGGTTCCTGGACATCGGTCTCGCCGAGCTGGTTGCTGGCGGACCGCGGCTGGTGGTGCTGCTGGCCGCGATCCGGGATCCGGGCAACGCGGGGACCGTGCTGCGCACGGCGGAGGCGGTGGGAGCGGGCGCGGTGGTGTTCTCCACCGCGTCGGTCGACCCCTACAACGGCAAGTGCGTGCGGGCCTCCGCGGGCAGCCTGTTCCACCTGCCGGTGGCGCGGTCGGTCGACCCGGCCGAGGCGGTTGCGGCTCTGGCCGCTGCCGGGTTCGCCGTACTCGCGGCCACCGCGACCGGCGAGGTCAGGCTGGCCGACATCGGTCGGTCGGTGACCCCTGGTCGGCCGGTGGCCTGGATGTTCGGCAACGAGGCCGGTGGCCTGCCCGATGAGCTGGCCGCGGCCGCCGACGCCCGGGTCCGCATCCCCATCGTCGGTCGGGCGGAGAGCCTGAACCTCGCCGCCGCCGCGGCGATCTGCCTCTACGAGACCGCGCAGGCGCGGCACGGCGGGTGACCGGACCGTCGCGGCCGCCGTTCAGAATGTCCCGATGGACCCAAATCGTTCCGGATAGTGGAGTAACGCTGCCCCATCAGGCAGTCTTGGTGGGATGGAGCTGGCGCCGGTCGGGCGCAGACTGGTGGGCCGGCACCCGTCGGTAGGCATGCACCGTCGGTGGGCATGCACCGTTGGTGCATGCACTGTTGGTCTCGGAGACTGGGGGCCCCGCTGAACGACACCATGGAGCTCTACGACGACCTGCCCGACGGAGTGCTCGTCGCCGGGCCAGGAGGGTTGGTCCTGCGCCTCAACACGGCTGGCGCGCGGCTGCTGGGGATCGGAGCGGCGGAGGCGATCGGCCGCAGCTTCGGCGACGTGCTGCCGTTGGTGGACTCCGCCGGCCGGGACTGGTGGGCATGCACCGACCCCTACGCCGGGCTGGCGATCCGGACCGGGCAGCCGGAGCGGTTGCTGGAGGTGGGGAAGGGCCCGGCCGAGGGGTGCCAGCTGCTGGTCGCGTCCCGGTTCCGGCGGGCGGGCGGCCGCGTGGTCCGGCTGGTGGTGTCCTTCCGGGGCGCGGCCTCGCGGGAGCGGGCCGCCCGCGAGCAGGCCGAGCTGATCTCCACCGTCGCGCACGAGATCCGGTCGCCGCTGACCGGGGTGAAGGGGTTCACCGCCACCTTGCTGGCCCGCTGGGACCAGGTTTCCGACGAGCAGAAGCGGATCATGCTCACCGCGATCAACTCCGACGCCGACCGGGTCACCCGGTTGCTGTCCGACCTGCTCGACGTCTCCCGGATCGATGCCCGCCGGCTCGTCCTGCGCCGCCAGGTGGTGAACCTTCCAGAGGTGGTGGCCCGGGTGATCGCCGGGCTGGTCGCGGCGGGCGAGACCGAGGAGCGGTTCGTGCTCAGCAGCACGGCCCCGCTGCCGGAGATGTGGCTGGACCAGGACAAGGTCGCGCAGATGGTCGGCAACCTCGTCGACAACGCACTGCGGCATGGCGCGGGCAGGATCTGCGTCGACGTCGCACCGGTCACCGTCCCGGAGGCCGGTCGGGGCGCCCGGCTGACCGTCTGCGACGAGGGACCCGGCATCGGCCTTGAGGCGAGGGCCAGGATCTTCACCAGGTTCTGGCGGGCCGGCGGGGCCGGCAACGGGACCGGGCTGGGGCTGTACATCGTGCGCGGGCTGGTCGAGGCGCACGGCGGCACCATCGAGGTGGACGACCCGCCGGCCGGAGGGGCCCGGTTTACCGTGTTCCTGCCGGCCGGCCGGCCGCCGTACGAGGTGTGAGGCGGAGCCTGGTGCGGCCGGGCGACCGGACGCTTCTAGACTGAGCCGTCCGCCCGCAGAGTCGACAGGAGCCGCGGTACCCATGTCCGGTCCCAACGACCCAGCCGAGGTCGCCGCACCCGAGCTGCTCGACGCCGCCGGGCGCGAGGCGGAGAAGGCCTTCGCCGAGGCGGCCGACCTTGCGGAGCTGGCCGCGGTCCGCGCGGCCCACCTGGGCGACCGGTCTCCGGTGTTGCTTGCCAGACGGGCGATCGGCGGCCTGCCGGCCGAGGTCAGGTCGGCGGCCGGCCGGCGGGTCAACGAGGCGCTGGCCACGATCCAGGCCTGGTACGAGGCACGGCATGCCGAGCTGACCCGGCTGCGCGACAGCGTGGCGTTGCGGGCGGAGGCCGTCGACGTCACGTTGCCGTGGGACCGCCGGCCGGTCGGTGCCCGGCACCCCCTGACCACGGTGATGGAGCGGATGACCGACGTCTTCGTGGCGATGGGGTACGACGTTGCCGAGGGCCCCGAGGTGGAGACCGAGTGGCACAACTTCGACGCCCTGAACTTCAAGCGGGACCACCCGGCGCGGTCGATGATGGACACCTTCTTCCTGGAGCCGGAGAGCGCCGGCCTGGTGCTGCGCACGCACACCTCGCCGGTGCAGGTCCGGGCCATGCTGGAGCGCGGCGCGCCACCGATCTACGTGGTGTGCCCCGGCAAGGTCTTCCGCACCGATGAGCTCGACGCCACCCACACCCCCGTCTTCCACCAGATCGAAGGGCTGGTGGTCGACGAGGGCATCACGATGGCGCACCTGAAGGGGACGCTGGACCACCTCGCCGAGGTGATGTTCGGTGCCGGTCTGCGGGCCCGGTGGCGGCCGTCGTACTTCCCCTTCACCGAGCCGTCCGCCGAGTTCGACGTGGAGTGTTTCGCCTGCCGGGGCGGCTCGGTCGGCAACCCGGACCGACCCTGCCGGACCTGCCGGTCCGAGGGGTGGATCGAGTGGGGGGGATGCGGGATGGTCAACCCTCGGGTGCTCACGGCGTGCGGCATCGACGCGGAGCGGTACTCCGGGTTCGCGTTCGGGATGGGTGTCGAGCGGGCGGTGCAGTTCCGGCACGGGGTGGACGACATGCGCGATCTCGTCGAGGGTGACGTGCGCTTCACCCTGCCCTTCGGCAGCGAGGTCTGACCGGCAGCGCGTCGTTGAGCAGGCGTTTCGTCAAGCAGGCGGCCGGTAGGTTGCTGGGCCGCGGCAACAACAGGAGGTCTCATGCGGGTCCCGATGTCCTGGCTGCGCGAGCTCGTCGCGCTGCCGGCGTCGCTGACCGCCCGGGAGGTGGCCGCCGGGCTGGTGCGGCTCGGGCTCGAGGTGGAGCGGGTCGAGGAGATCGGTGCCGGCCTCACCGGGCCGCTGGTGGTCGGGCAGGTGGCGGGGTTCGAGGAGCTGGCCGGCCAGAAGAAGCCGATCCGGTGGTGCCAGGTCGACGTCGGCGAGGAGCGGCCGCGCGGCATCATCTGCGGCGCGACCAACTTCGCCACCGGTGACCGCGTGGTCGTGGCGCTGCCGGGTGCGGTGCTGCCGGGTGGGTTCGCGATCACCGCGCGGAGGACCTACGGGTACGTCAGCGACGGGATGATCTGCTCGGCGCGCGAGCTCGGCCTGGGTGACGACCACACCGGCATCCTCGTCCTGGGCGAGTGCGCGGATCCGGGTGCGGACGCGCTGGCGGAGCTCGAGCTGCCGGACGCGGTGCTGGACATCGCCGTCACGCCGGACCGTGGCTACTGCCTGTCCATGCGGGGCATTGCCCGGGAGGTCGCGCACAGCCTGGACCTGCCGTTCGCCGACCCGGTCGAGCGGCTGGCGGTCGAGCGGCTGGCGGTCGAACGGCTGGCGGTCGAACGCACCGCCGCCGCCGGGGCGGACCCGGTGCTGCCGCCCGGCTGGCCGGTGCGGATCGACGACCCGATCGGGTGCGACCGCTTCACCGCGTGGACCCTGGCCGGCCTGGACCCCTCGGCCACCACGCCGGTGTGGATGCGGCGCCGCCTGCTGCTGTCCGGGATGCGGCCGATCTCGCTGACCGTCGACGTCACCAACTACGTGATGCTCGAGCTCGGACAGCCCATGCACGCCTTCGACCGGGCCAGCCTGACCGGCGAGATCGTCGTCCGGCGCGCCGTCTCCGGGGAGATGATCAAGACTCTGGACGGGGTCACCCGGGCGCTGGACGGCGACGACCTGCTGGTCAGCGATGTGGCCGGGCCGATCGCGCTGGCCGGCACGATGGGCGGGGCGAGCACCGAGATCGGACCGTTCACCACCGACATCGTGCTGGAGGCCGCGCACTGGAGCCCACCGACCGTGATGCGGATGGTGCGTCGGCACAAGCTGCCCAGCGAGGCGGCCCGCCGGTTCGAGCGCGACGTGGACTCGGAGGTCGCGCTGCCGGCGTTGCGCCGGGCCGCGGCGCTGCTCGCCGAGCTTGGCGGGGCGACCGATGCCGGGCTCACGGTGGTCGGCAGCCCATACCCGCGGCCGCATATCGCGCTGGCCGCGGGGCAGCCCGGGCGGCTGGCCGGCCGGGTGATCCCACCGGCCGCCGTCATGCGCCGGCTCACCGAGGTCGGGTGTCAGGTGGAGGGGGAGTACATCTTCACGGTGGTGCCGCCGTCGTGGCGCCCAGACCTGGCCGACCCGGCGGATCTGGTCGAGGAGGTCCTCCGGCTGGAGGGGTACGACGCGATCGAGGCCGCGCTGCCGGCGGCGCCGGCCGGGCGTGGGCTCACCGCCCGGCAGCGCGCCGGGCGGGCGGTGGGGCGTGCGCTCGCCGCCGCCGGGTACGTCGAGGTGATCAACTACCCGTTCGTCGCGGAGCAGCGCTACGACGACCTGGGGTTGCCCGCCGACGACCCACGCCGTACCGCGATGCGGTTGGCCAACCCGTTGTCGGACCAGCAGCCGCTGCTGCGTACCACGCTGCTGCCCGGGCTGCTGGAGGCCCTGGCCCGCAACGTCGGTCGGGGCAACCGGGACCTCGCGCTGTTCGAGACCGGGCTGGTCTTCCGGCCCGGACCGGAGTTCGTGCCGGCGCCCCGGGTGGGGGTCGGCGGCCGTCCCGACCCGGCCGAGCTCGCCGCGCTGGACCGGGCGCTGCCCGCCCAGCCGCGTCGGGTCGCCGTCGTGCTGTGCGGGCAGCGGGAACCCACCGGCTGGTGGGGGCCGGGCCGGCCGGCGGGGTGGGCGGACGCGGTGCAGGCGGCCCGGACCGTGGCCGGGGCCAGCCGGGTGCCGGTGTCGGTGCGGGCCGATCCGCACGCGCCCTGGCACCCCGGGCGGTCCGCCGCGATCTTCGTCGCGGCCGGTACGGACGCCGAACGCCTCGTCGGGCACGCCGGCGAGCTGCATCCCGGCGTGATCGCCGCGTTCGACCTGCCGCCCCGGACCTGCGCGATGGAGCTGGACCTGGAGCTCCTCGGTGTCGGGGATGTCCCGGTCGCCCCGACGGTGTCGGCGTTCCCGCCCGCCCTCCTCGACGTCGCGGTCGTCGTGGACGACGCGGTGCCCGCCGGTGAGGTCGAGGCCGCGCTGCGCGCGGGCGCCGGCGAGCTGCTGGAGTCGGTCCGGCTCTTCGACCGGTACGCCGACCCCGACCGGCTCGGACCGGGGCGCATGTCGCTGGCATACGCGCTGCGGTTCCGGGCCGTGGACCGCACGCTGACGGTGCAGGAGGCCAGCCAGGCCGCGCAGTCGGCGGTGGCCGAGGCGGCCCGGCGCACGGGCGCGGTGCAGCGCGCCTGACCCGTGCGCGCGACGTCAACCGGATGGATGGTTTACGGCCCGGTACCCCGGGATCGCTTGTAGGTTCATGCAGTGGTCGGCATACTAATGCACATGAGTGTTGCGGTGGCCATCGCGGGAGCCAGCGGGTACGCCGGCGGTGAGCTCCTGCGGCTCGTCGATGGCCACCCGGAGCTCGAGCTGGTGGTGGCCGCCGGGCATGGTGCGGCGGGCCAGCCGCTGGGGGAGGTCCACCCGCAGCTGTCCGGTCTCGCCGACCGGGTGCTCGCGCCGACCGATCCGGAGCTGCTCGCCGAGGCCGACCTGGTGTTCCTCGCCCTGCCACACGGCGCGTCCGCCGCGATCGCCCGGGCGCTGCCGGAACGGGTCCGGCTGGTGGACCTCGGCGCCGACTTCCGCCTCGCCGACGGCGCGGTGTTCCAGCACTACTACAAGACCTCCCACGCGGGCACCTGGACCTACGGGCTGCCGGAGCTGGCTGGCCAGCGGCCGATGATCGGTGCCGCCAGCCGGGTGGCGAACACCGGCTGCCACGCGGTGGCGGCGATCCTCGCGCTGGCCCCGCTGCTGGCGGCGGGCGTCGCCGACCCCGCCGACGTGGTCGTGGTGTCCGCCTCCGGCACCAGCGGCGCCGGCCGCTCCGCCGCGCCGCACCTGCTCGGCTCGGAGGTGATGGCCGACCTCTCGCCGTACCAGGTGGGCAGCCACCGGCACGTGCCCGAGATCAAGCAGGCGACCGGCGCGTCGACGCTGTCCCTCACCCCGGTTCTCGCGCCGATGCCGCGCGGCATCCTGGCCACCGTCGCGGTCCGCCCGGTGCGTGGCGCGGGACTCGCGGCGGCTCGGGCGGCGCTGGCCGCGGCGTACGCCGACGAGCCGTTCGTCCGGCTGCTGCCGGAGGGGCGGGTGCCGCACACCGCGTCCACCATCGGCTCCAACGCGGCACACCTACAGGTCTTTGCCGACATCGACGCTGACCGCCTCATCGTGGTCTGCGCGATCGACAACCTCGGCAAGGGCGCCGCCGGCCAGGCCGTCCAGAACGCCAACCTCATGCTGGGGCTGGCCGAGACGGCCGGCCTGACGGCGAACGGAGTGGCACCGTGAGCGCAGCGAACCGAGGAACACCGTGAGCGCAGCGAACCGAGGAACACCGTGAGCGTCACGGCGGCCGGGGGGTTCCGGGCGGCCGGCGTCGCCTCCGGGATCAAGACCGACGGCGGGCCGGACCTCGCCCTGGTCGTGAACGACGGCCCGGGCGACGCGGCCGCCGGGGTCTTCACCCGCAACCGGGTGCAGGCCGCGCCGGTGCTGTGGTCGCGGCAGGTGCTGTCCACCGGCCGGCTGCGTGCCGTCGTCCTCAACTCCGGCGGCGCGAACGCGTGCACCGGCCCGGCGGGGTTCGGCGACACGCACCACACCGCTGAGCGGGTGGCCGGCGCGCTCGGGCTCGGCCCGGCGCAGGTCGCGGTCTGCTCCACCGGCGTGATCGGGCATCGGCTGCCGATGCCCGCGGTGCTGTCCGGGGTCGACGAGGCCGTCGCCGCGCTGTCCGGTGACGGCTCCGTTGCCGCCCGGGCGATCATGACCACGGACACCGTGCCGAAGCAGGCCGTCCACCCCGGGGACGGCTGGACCGTCGGCGGAATGGCCAAGGGTGCGGGCATGCTCGCCCCGGGGCTGGCCACCTTCCTCGCCGTGCTCACCACCGACGCGGTGGTCGATCCGGCGACCTGCGACCGCGCGCTGCGCGAGGCGACCCGGGTCACCTTCGACCGGCTCGACTCCGACGGCTGCCTGTCGACCAACGACACCGTCCTGCTGCTCAGCTCCGGCGCATCGGGGGTGGCCCCGCCGTACCCACGGTTCCGGGATGGGCTGACGGCCCTCTGCCATGATCTCGCGATGCAGCTGCTCGCCGACGCCGAGGGCGCCACCAAGGAGGTCACCATCGAGGTCATCGGAGCGGCGAGCGAGGACGACGCCGTCGAGGTCGGTCGGGCGGTCGCGGGCAGCAACCTGCTCAAGTGCGCGCTCTACGGCAACGACCCGAACTGGGGGCGCGCGCTGGCCGCGGTCGGCACCACCCGGGCCGTCTTCGAGCCCGACCAGATCGATCTGGCGCTCAACGGCGTGTGGCTGTGCCGGGCCGGGGCGATCGGGGAGCCGCGCGAGGGGTGCGACCTCACCGGCCGCGCCGTGCACCTCCGGATCGACCTGCACGCCGGCCCGGCGGCGGCAACGGTGTGGACCAACGACCTGTCGGTCGGCTACGTGCGCGAGAACTCGGCGTACTCCTCATGACCCCGGAGATGACCCGGGACCGGGCGATCGCGCTCGGCAAGGCGATGACGCTGGTGGGGGCGCTGCCCTGGCTGGAGCGCTTCCACGGCGCGATCGTCGTGGTGAAGTACGGCGGCAACGCGATGGCCGAGGAGGAGCTGCGCCGGGCCTTCGCCCAGGACATCGTGTTCTGCCGGTACGCCGGGCTGCGCCCCGTCATCGTGCATGGCGGCGGGCCGCAGATCAGCGACACCCTGGACCGGTTCGGGATGGTCACCGAGTTCCGCGGTGGGCTGCGGGTGACCACCCCCGAGGTGATGGATGTGGTCCGGATGGTGCTGGTCGGCCAGGTCAACCAGGACGTCGTCCGCCTGATCAACGACCACGGGCCGTTCGGTGTCGGGCTGTCCGGCGAGGATGGCGGGCTGCTCACGGCGCGGCGGCGGACGGTGTCGGTGGCCGGCGAGGACGTCGACCTGGGCCTGGTCGGGGACGTGGTGTCGGTGGACCCGAGCACCGTGCTCAGCCTGCTCGACGACGGCCGGGTGCCGGTCATCGCCACCGTGGCCCGCGGTGAGGACGGGGCGAGCTACAACGTCAACGCCGACTCCGCCGCCGCGGCGCTGGCGGTCGCGCTGGGCGCGGCCAAGCTGGTCGTGCTCACCGACGTCGAGGGTCTCTACTCGGGCTGGCCGGCCGACGGCGGACCCGAGCCGACCGACCCGGCCGAGGTGATCAGCCAGATCGGCACCGACGAGCTCGCGGCGATGCTGCCGGGGCTGGCGGCCGGGATGGCGCCGAAGATGGAGGCGTGCCTGCGCGCGGTCCGGGGCGGGGTGCCGCAGGCGCACGTGCTGGACGGCCGGTTGCCGCACGCCCTGCTGCTGGAGGTCTTCACCGCGGAGGGCATCGGGACGATGGTGGTGCCCAACGAGCCAGCCGGTGGATCGGCCGCTGGGGGTGCGTCATGAGCGGCATCGACGAGGCGGTGACCGACGCCGCCCTGCGTGCCCGGTTCGAGGCGGCGTTCATGGCGACCTACAGCACGCCGCCGGTGGCGCTGCTGCGCGGTGCGGGCGTGCACGCGTGGGACGCCGACGGGCGGCAGTACCTGGACTGCATCGGCGGGATCGCGGTCAGCGTGCTCGGTCATGCCCACCCGGCGGTCGTCGCGGCGGTGACCGAGCAGGTGGGCACGCTGGTGCACACCTCGAACCTCGCCATGAACCTACCGGCGCTGCTGCTCGGTGAGCGGCTGCGCGCGCTGGCCGGCGGGGCCGCCCGGGTGTTCCTCTGCAACTCCGGTACCGAGGCCAACGAGGCCGCGCTGAAGGTGGTCCGCCGGTACTGGGCCGGTGCCCGGACCAGGATCGTGGCCCTCGAGGGGAGCTTCCACGGCCGCACCCTCGGGGCGCTGTCGATCACCGGCCAGCCGGCCAAGCGCGCGCCGTTCGAGCCCTTGGTCCCGGACATCGTCTTCGTTCCGCACGGCGATGTCGCGGCGCTGCGCGCCGCGGTGACCGGGCAGACCGCCGCCGTCTTCTGCGAGCCGGTGCTGGGCGAGGCCGGGGTCATCCCGGCCCCACCGGGGTTCCTGGAGGCGGCCAGGCAGGCCTGCACGGACACCGGTGCGCTGCTCGTGCTGGACGAGATCCAGGGCGGCATGGGGCGCACCGGCGAGTGGTTCAGCCACCAGTCGCTCGCTCCCGGGGTCCGGGCCGACGTGCTCACCCTGGCGAAGGGGCTCGGTGGGGGGCTGCCGATCGGCGCCTGCCTGGCCATGGGGCCGGCCGCCGACGCGCTCCGCCCGGGCGACCACGGCAGCACCTTCGGCGGCAACCCGGTGTGCTGCGCCGCCGCCCTCGCCGTGCTGGACACCATCGAGGAGGGTGACCTGCGCGCGCACGCCCGGGTGGCCGGGGACCGGCTGGCGGCCGGCATCGCGGCGTTGGCGCACCCGCTTGTCGACCACGTCCGCGGGCTCGGGCTGTGGCGGGCCGTGGTGCTCCGCCGGCCGGTGGCGCGGCAGGTCGAGCAGGCCGCCCGGCGGGCCGGCCTGCTGCTCAACGCGGCGCAGCCGGACGTGCTCCGGCTGGCCCCGGCGCTCGTGATCGAACTCACCGACGTGGACCGGGTGGTGGTGGCCCTGCACGAGGCCCTGAACAGCACACTGGTCAGCACACCCGAAGGGAGCTGACATGGTCCGGCACTTCCTGCGTGACGACGATCTGAGCCCGGCTGAGCAGGCCGAGGTGCTCCGGCTGGCGGCCCGGCTGAAAACCGACCGGTTCGCCGCCCAGCCGCTGGCGGGCCCCCGCGCGGTCGCGGTGATCTTCGACAAGCCGTCCACCCGGACCAGGGTCTCCTTCGCGGTGGGCATCGCCGAGCTGGGCGGGTACCCGCTGGTGATCGACTCCCAGTCCAGCCAGCTCGGCCGCGGCGAGCCGGTCGAGGACACCGCCCGGGTGCTGGAGCGGCAGTGCGCCGCGATCGTCTGGCGGACGTTCGACCAGCAGCGGCTGGCGGCGATGGCCCGGGTCAGCCGGGTGCCGGTGATCAACGCGCTGACCGACAGCTTCCACCCCTGTCAGGTCCTCGCCGACCTGCAGACCGTGGCCGAGCGGTTCGGCCGGCTCGCCGGCCGCACCCTCAGCTACGTCGGGGACGGGGCCAACAACATGGCGCACTCCTACCTGCTCGGTGGCGCGACGGCCGGCATGGCGGTCCGGATCGGCTGCCCGCCGGCGTACCAGCCCGATCCGGCGGTGGTCGCCGACGCACGCCGGATCGCGGCGGGCACCGGCGGGTCGGTGCTGGTGACCGGCGAGCCGAAGGATGCCGTCGAGGGTGCCGACGTGATCGCCACCGACACCTGGGTGTCGATGGGGCAGGAGTCCGAGCAGGCCGAGCGGGAGGCGCCGTTCCGCCCGTACGCGGTTGACGAGGCGGCGCTGGCGCTCGCCGCGCCAACCGCGATCGTGCTGCACTGCCTGCCCGCCTACCGGGGCAAGGAGATCAGCGGTCCGGTCATCGACGGGCCGGCCAGCGCGGTGTGGGACGAGGCGGAGAACCGGCTGCATGCCCAGAAGGCGCTGATCACCTGGCTGCTGGAACGGGATCGGCAATGACCACCAACCCGCTGACCAAGACCGCGCGCCAGGGCCGGATCGTGGCCCTGGTCGCCCACCAGGCGGTCCGCTCGCAGGGTGAGCTGGCTCGCCTGCTCGCAGCCGAGGGCATGTCGGTGACCCAGGCGACGCTGTCGCGCGACCTGGAGGAACTCGGCGCGATCAAGCTACGCGGCCCCGACGGCAGCGGCTCGGTGTACGTCATCCCGGCCGATGGGGCACCGCCCCCCGTGCGCCCGCTGGAGGAGCCCACGCCGCCGCGGCTGGCGCGCCTCCTCGGCGAGCTCCTGGTCGCCGTCGACGCCAGCGGCAACCTCGCCGTGCTCCGCACCCCGCCGGGCGGCGCCCACTTCCTGGCTTCGGCGCTGGACCGCTCCGGCCTGCCGGAGCTGGTCGGGACCGTCGCCGGCGACGACACCGTGCTCGTGGTCGTCCGCGACCCGGACGGCGGTGCGGAGCTGGCCGAACGTTTCCGGGAGATCGCCGACGGTCACCGTGCCGCGGGACCCGACGCGAACCACTACGCCGTCGCGCACCACGGAGCGCACAACGGTGCCACCGCGGCGCCCCATGACCCCCCACCCGATGACCCCCCACCCCATGACACCCGGGAGCACCCGTGACCGAACGCGTTGTCTTGGCCTACTCCGGCGGCCTGGACACCTCCGTGGCGATCGGCTGGATCGCCGAACAGACCGGAGCCGAGGTGATCGCGGTGGCCGCGGACGTCGGCCAGGGCGGCGAGGACATGGCTGCCATCCGCGACCGCGCCCTGGCGTGCGGCGCCGTCGAGGCCGTCGTGCTCGACCTGCGGGACGAGTTCGCCGAGGAGTACTGCCTGCCGGCGCTCCAGGCCAACGCCCTGTACATGGACCGTTACCCGTTGGTCTCGGCGCTGTCCCGGCCGACCATCGTGAAGCACCTGGTGCGGGCGGCCCGCGAGCACGGCGCCGGCACGGTCGCGCACGGCTGCACCGGTAAGGGCAACGACCAGGTGCGCTTCGAGGTCGGCATCGGCGCGCTCGCGCCGGAGCTCGCCGTCCTCGCCCCGGTCCGGGACTTCGCCTGGACCCGGGACAAGGCGATCGGGTACGCCGAGGAGCGCGCGTTGCCGATCGACGTGTCGAAGCGCTCGCCGTACTCGATCGACCAGAACCTGTGGGGCCGGGCCGTGGAGACCGGGTTCCTGGAGGACATCTGGACCGCGCCGATCGAGGAGGTCTACGCATACACCGCCAACCCGGCCGAGCCGCGCCAGCCCGACGAGGTCGTGGTCACCTTCGACCGGGGCGTGCCGGTGGCGCTGGACGGGGTCACGGTGAGCGTCCGGCAGGCGATCGAGCAGCTCAACCAGCGGGCCGGCGCGCAGGGCGTGGGGCGGCTGGACATGGTCGAGGACCGGCTGGTGGGGATCAAGAGCCGCGAGGTGTACGAGGCACCGGGCGCGCTCACGTTGATCACCGCGCACGCCGAGCTGGAGAGCGTGACGGTCGAGCGCGACCTGGCCCGCTTCAAGCGGCAGGTCGAGCAGCGCTGGGGGGAGCTGGTCTACGACGGGTTGTGGTTCTCACCGTTGAGGCGCGCTCTGGATGCGTTCCTCGCCCAGACCCAGGAGCCGGTCACCGGCGAGGTCCGGCTCACCCTGCACGGCGGCCGGGCCGTGGTCACCGGGCGCCGCAGCGACCAGTCGCTCTACGACTACCACCTGGCGACGTACGACAGCGGCGACACGTTCGACCAGTCGCTGGCGCGCGGCTTCGTGGAGCTGTGGGGGCTGCCGAGCAAGATCGCTGCGCGCCGGGACCAGCGGAAGGCCGGCGCGACGGAGCGGGGGGCATGACCGAGCCCGCCCGGCTGTGGGGTGGCCGGTTCGCCGCCGGCCCGGCGCCGGCGATGGCCGCACTGTCGCGTTCGGTGCACTTCGACTGGCGGTTGGCGCCGTACGACCTGCTCGCCTCCCGGGCGCACGCCCGGGTGCTGGCGCGGGCCGGGCTGCTCGACGAGGAGGAGCTGGACCGGGTCCTCGCCGCCCTCACCGACCTTGACGAGGCCGTGCGCACCGGGGCGTTCCTGCCCGGTCCGGACGACGAGGACGTGCACACGGCGCTGGAGCGCGGCCTCCTGGAACGCCTCGGCGGGCTGGGTGGCAAGCTCCGGGCCGGTCGCAGTCGCAACGACCAGGTCGCCACGGACCTGCGGCTGTACCTGCGGGACCACGTCCGGCGGCTGGTGTCCGAGGTCGCCGGGGTGGAGCTCGCGCTGCTGACCAAGGCCGAGGAGTGCCGGGAGGTGACGGCGCCCGGCATGACCCACCTGCAGCACGCCCAGCCGGTGCTGTACGCCCATCAGCTCCTGGCCCACGCGCACGCGCTGGCGCGCGACGTCGACCGGTTCACCGACTGGGACCGGCGCGCCGCCGTCAGCCCGCTCGGTGCGGGAGCGCTGGCCGGGTCATCGCTGCCGCTGGACCCGCAGGCGGTCGCCATCGAGCTGGGTTTCGCCACGGCGGCGGAAAACTCCATCGATGCGGTCTCCGACCGCGACTTCGTTGCCGAGTTCCTGTTCGTCGCCGCGCTGCTGGGGGTCCACCTGTCCCGGCTGGGCGAGGAGGTCTGCCTCTGGGCGACCAGCGAGTTCGGGTGGATCCGCCTCGACGACGGGTACTCCACCGGCAGCTCGATCATGCCGCAGAAGAAGAACCCGGACATCGCCGAGCTGGCCCGGGGCAAGTCCGGCCGGTTCATCGGCAACCTCACCGGCCTGCTGGCCACGCTCAAGGGCCTGCCGCTCGCCTACGACCGGGACCTGCAGGAGGACAAGGAGCCGGTCTTCGACACCGTGGAGCAGCTGCTGCTGTTGCTCCCCGCGATGAGCGGCATGATCGAGACGATGACGGTGAACGCCGAGCGGCTCGAGGCGAGCGCGCCGGAGGGCTTCGCGCTGGCCACCGACGTGGCCGAGTGGCTGGTCCGCGACGGTGTGCCGTTCCGCGAGGCGCACGAGGTCTCCGGCGCGCTGGTCCGGCACTGCGAGGCGGCTGGCCGGGAGCTGACCGACGTCTCCGACGACGAGCTGGCCGGCGTTGATCCGAGGCTGACCCCTCAGGTGCGGTCGGTGCTGTCGGTGTCGGGTTCGGTCCGGGCACGCTCGGCGCCCGGGGGCACCGCACCGGAGCGGGTCGCCGAGCAGCTGGCCGCCCTCACCGCCACCGTGGGTACCCACCTGGCCTGGGCCGGGGCGGCGCGGCGGGACCGCGGTGCCGCACGCCCCTGACCGGTCGTTCTTCGCCCGCGCCCCGCTGGTGGTGGCGCGGGGGTTGCTGGGGTGCGTGGTCTCCGCGCGCGGCGTGACGGTTCGGCTGACCGAGGTCGAGGCCTACGCCGGCCCCGCCGGCCCCGCTGGCACCGCCGACCCGGCGTCGCACGCGTACCGCGGACCCACGCCCCGTTCCTCGGTGATGTTCGGCCCGCCGGGCAGGCTGTACGTCTACCTCGTCTACGGCATGCATTGGTGCGCGAACGTCGTGTGTGGTGCGGACGGCGAGGCCGCCGCGGTGCTGCTGCGGGCCGGCGAGGTGACCACCGGTGCCGGGCTTGCCCGGGAGCGCCGGCCGGCAGCCCGGTCACTGCACGACCTGGCGCGCGGTCCGGCGAAGCTCGCCGGCGTGCTCGCCCTGACCGGCGCCGACACCGGACTGGACCTGTGCGCACCGGCCGCCGAGATCACCGTGCTGGCCGGCAGCCCGCCGGCCACCGATGTCGTCCGGTCCGGTCCCCGGGTTGGTGTGAGCGCCGCCGGGGACCGTCCGTGGCGGTTCTGGTTGGCCGGCGAGCCGACCGTCAGTCGGTACCGGCCGGCCGGCCGGCGTACCGCGGGGCCGGTGGTCGGCGGCTGAACCCATCCGGTCCCGGTTGGCGTGCGGATCGGCCGGCCAGGCAGACTCTTGTGCCGTGAGCCGAGACCAACCGACCGTGACCGCCGAGGAGCTGCCCCCGCATCTCCGCGCCGGCCACGACCTCCTTGCCGCCGGGACTGCGCAGATCCTGCCTGCGACCGGTCTGGCCGAGAAGCTGTTGACCGCGGACCGGGAGGGGCGCCCGCTGCGGGTCAAGCTCGGCATCGACCCGTCCGGCAGCGAGCTGACCCTCGGTCATGCGGTGGTGCTCCGCAAGCTGCGCCAGTTCCAGGAGCTGGGCCATCTGGTTGTCCTGATCGTGGGTGACTTCACCGGCAGGGTCGGCGACCCGACCGGGCGGTCCCAGGTCCGGCAGCTGCTCACCGCCGAGCAGACCGAGCGCAACTCGCGGGGCTACGTCGAACAGCTCATGTTGATCCTCGATCCGGACCGGGTCGAGCTCCGGCGCAACAGCGAGTGGCTGGCCGGCATGACGATGGTCGACGTGATCGGCGAGGCGGCCCATCTCACCGTCGCCCAGCTTCTCGAACGTGACGACTTCGCGGTCCGGTGGGCCGCCCGGCAACCGATCTCCCTCGTCGAGTTCCTCTACCCGCTGCTTCAGGGGACCGACTCGGTCGCGGTGGAGGCGGACATCGAGGTCGGCGGAACCGACCAGACCTACAACCTTCTGGTCGGGCGGGACCTCCAGCGTGCGCACGGCCGGTCTCCGCAGACCGTGCTGACCCTGCCGTTGCTGGAAGGTACCGACGGCACCCAGAAGATGAGCAAGTCGCTGGGGAACTACATTGCCATCAGCGAGCCGGCGAACGACCAGTTCGGCAAGGCGATGTCGATACCCGACCCGTTGACCGTCCGGTACGCCGAGCTCTGCACCGACCTGTCCGCTGCCCAGGTGGCTGAGATCGCCGTCGACGTGGCGAAGGGTGGCGCGGCGGCCGGTGCGGCGAAGCGCCGGGTCGCGCGTGAGATCGTCACTCTCTACCGGGGGGTGGCCGCCGCGGTCGCCGCGGAGGAGCACTTCAACGCGTTGTTCCGGGACCATCGTGTGCCGCAGGACCTGGCCGAGCACCGGATCGGCCAGGTTGATCCGGTGCACCTGCCCGGGCTCCTGGTCGACCTCGGGTTCGCGCCATCGACCAGCGCGGCACGGCGGTTGCTCGACCAGGGCGCGGTCCGGGTCGGTGACCGGCGGGTGGAACCCGGTCGGTACGACCTGCCTCGCGCCGAGCTCGACGGCGCCGTGCTGTCGGCGGGAAAGCGGCGCCAGGCGCGTCTGACGAGCTGAGGGGCGAATACGTCAGGCGGCGATTTGACACAGCCGTGGCAGACCTGACATCTTGATCCAGCGCGAGGGACCGATCCGGTTGGCGTCGAGAACGACGGTCGGGGTCCCAGTTCACGCGTCACTCCGATCGGCAGTCCTGTAGGACAGGCTTGACCGGAGCGCGGGCGGTGCGGCGTCAGCCGCGAGACCGACCGGGACCGTCTTGTCCCCTGGTACGGAACAATGGTGCTGGGTGGGCGTGCGGTGCACCAGTGCAGGCGTGGGACAAATCGATGTATTGCAAAGTTGTGCTAAGGTTTGCTCACGCGGAGCCCCTGGGGTACCGTGAACGGGAAGCCTTCAGATGGATCGAGAGATTCGTCGGCTGCGTGTCCGTTCCTTGAGAACTCAACAGTGTACCGTTTTGTCAGTGTATTTGTTTGTGCTCTCGCGCATGTGTATGCGTGTGTGGGGGTTGTTGTTTTGCTGGGGTTGACCACTGTGGTTGTGGTGGTTTCTCTTCGGTT
>JACQDL010000041.1 GCA_016201065.1 Actinomycetota bacterium | reverse complement strand
GCCCGCAAGACCGGACTGGCCGCCGCCCACCAAGCACGTGTTGCCACCCGCCGACAGCTCCGGCAGGATCACCCATGAGCCCCCGTCAGTGGCTGGGTATTACCACCGCCACCTGGTTCATTTTCTCTGACACACCTCGGTGTCCTCAGAGGGTGGTTCGTGAGGCTTTGCCCGTTGTCGATTTGGTTCTGGGTTTGGTGGCTGCTCAGGGGCTATGCGGGTGGTGTCGCTTGGGCTCGGGTGAACAGGCCCCCCGGGTCGACCGGGACGACCGAGATTAGGATCTTGTTCGTTTTCGACCCCGCCCGCAACGCGGTCCTGCTGGTCGCTGGTGACAAGGCTGGGCAGTGGACCGCCCGGTACCGGCAGGTGATTCCCCTCGCCGAGGCCCGGTATGCGACCTACCTGAAGGAGAAGGAGGAGTCATGAGTAGCACCCACGGCTACGACCGCGAGGGGTTCCTCGCCGAGTTCTTCCCCGAGGCGGGCGACCGGGCCGACGTCGAAGCCGGCGCGCGGGCTCTCATCAATGTGAGTCGGGCCAACCGGTTGGCCGACATGCGCAAGCGCCTGGGGTTGACGCAGGCTGAGGTCGCCGAACGGATGCACGTGCGGCAGGAACGCGTCTCAGCCATCGAACGCGCCAAGGTCGACACCAGTGAGCTACGCACCCTGGCCGCCTACATCAGTGCGCTCGGCGGGCGACTGGAGATCGTCGCCGACTTCGGTGGCGAACGCCTCGTGGTCGGCTGACACGCAGCTGGCACTCGGGAAGAAACGATGACCGAACCTCTTGGTCGGAGTACCCCGGCCGGGTGGTGTTCGGCCAGGCGCCGCGCCAAGGCGCGTCGTACCCGGCTCAACCTGCCGGTCCTCACGGTAGGACGACGGCGGCGACCAAGGGGAGCGGGAACCGCAGGCGTTGGTCACACCAGGCCGGTTCGGCCGGTAGGGGCGGAGCGGTGGGACAGGGCGTAGCGCAGCAGGACGGCGTCCTCGATCCGGGTCACCTCGGCGAGGCGGGCGGGGTGGCCGCGGTTCCACCGGAAGTCGCCGTCGTGGACGAACCGGGGTGCCCGGGAGTCGCCCACGAAGAACGGGGCGACCACGAGCTGAAGCTCGTCCGCCAGACCCGCGGTGAGAAACTGGGTGAGCATGGCACTCCCGCCCTCGACCATGAGCTTGCCGATGCCGCGTGCGGCCAGGTCGGCCAGGGCGAGGCCGAGGTCGACGGGGTCGCCGACGCCCACCACCGTGGCCACCGGGCCGAGGCGTTCCCGGGTCTTGTCCAGAGCCGGTGTCGCCGTGTAGACGATCTTCTCGGTGTCGCCGGTGGCGAAGAACTGCGCGGTGTGGTCGAGGTTTCCGCTGGCGGTGACGGTCACCTTCGCCGGGGTCGCCGACAGGTCCCGGGCGACGCGGGCGTCCCGTCGCGCCTGGGAGCGGACCAGCAGACGAGGGTTGTCCTTCCGGATGGTCGCCGCCCCGACGAGGATCGCGTCGTACTCGGCCCGCAGCGCGTCGACCCGGTCGAGGTCGGCGTCGTTGGACAGCAGCAGCCGGTCCGCCGTCGCGTCGTCGATGTACCCGTCGATCGATGTCGCGCAGCTCAGCAGCACGTACGGTCGTTCACGCACCGGGGTCGCTCCCGTCGATGGCGAGGGTCTGCTCGACAGCCGCCGTGTCGTCGTCGGCATGACCGCAGGTGCCGGGCGCCACGAAGGCGGCGTCCCGCGACCACGGGCGTAAGCCTACGTCGGTCCGTATCCGCTGGCGGGTGTGGCGGCCCGACCCTGAAATCACGATCGAACTTCCTCCACGTTCCCCATCGCGAGTCACTCCATTGAGGAGATGTCTCCGCGATGCGAGCGGAAACCCACGCGACCGCGGCTATGCGGAGGGACTCACTACACACAGTCACAGCCAAGCGTGACTCACCACTTTTCCGTAGCCGTGCGTAGCCGCCTATTTGCGATGCTTGCGCCCAATGGGCCGAGAGGATAGCTTGTCCGCTCGTAGAGCCATGGTGAGGCTTTCATGAGGAAGGCTTCACTCATCCGCGAATATCCTTTTTCGTAGGGGAGCACTATGGAGCGAATCGCCCGTCTGGGCGCGCGATGTCGACGATATCGCCGCCCCATCTATGGGGTGACCGTGGGCGCAGTGGCAGCGTTGTCACTGGCTACGGTCACCCACTCACTACCGGTGACCGCTGGTAGTGGAACGACGGCCAGCAAAGCGCTGTCCGATGTGTCGGTCTCCGCGCCGGCACTCACACCAGCGCCCGCGGCGGCGTCCCCCAAGGAGGCGCAACCCCCGGCGGCCCCGGTGACTGTCACGATCACGCGTCTCCCAGGGAGGCTGCCGGGCCAGTCCACGATCGTCATCTCGCTCGGCGCGGACCCAGCCACCGCTTCCAGCGGTCAGCAGGTCGCCGTGGTGTGCAAGTCGGCGACGGACTGCGCCATCTCCGGTGCCAGCTCTGAGGCAGCGTCCAACCAGGGTGTGGCGGCCGGGACGGTTGCGGAGTCGGGTCAGGGTGTGGCGGCCGGGACGGTTGCGGAGTCGGGTCAGGCAACCGTCTCTAGTCCAGTCGGCCATGTCGCTGCCGATCCACCCGCCCAGGCGACAGGCGTCCCATCGGCTGATCCGCAGTCGAGCCTTCCGACGGTATCGACCAACTATTCGGTAGGCGTGTTCGCGGGTCCCGGGGTTGTGGGCGGCTACAACCCCGACACGAATGCGGTGACGATGGGCATCGGGATCGGTACCCCGGGTGCTGGCGTCACCGCGACCACCGGGGCGTTTTCGCCGCCGAGCGGCCTTGTCTCGAACTCGACGATCGGGGTAGATCTCGGCCCTGTTTCGGTGTCGACTACAGTGTCGGGATCGAATGCGGGTACGGCAACCACAGTCTCGGGAGCCGTAGCTACGGCGATACCGGGTGTCTCTATCGGTAACAGCCGGACCGTGAATGATCAGGGAAAGGTGAGCTGGACCTCGTTCGTGGGTTATGGGATCGGCCCTCCGATCGGAGCGCGGGCGGTTCAGACATTTACCTTCAATCCGCGCGACCTCATTCCCGCGATCCTGCTGCCTGCAGAGTTGCCGGCGAAAACGATTGATCAGCTCAACGCCATGGCCACACCAGGGCACGCGGTCGCCAATCCCTCGGAGGTGACGCCCAGTCTGGCTCCGACCGAGACGACGGCGGACCACGCCGCGCTCAACGCGATCGCGCCGCCCGGAACGGTCGTCGCCGACCCTCCCGCTGGACTGAACCCGGCGATCGGCAACCTGGCCGATGACCCGGTCAGCCAGGCCGTGGCGTCGCAGGCGGCGGCCAACGCGGCCTTCGGGACCACCGCGCAGTCGATTGGCAACCTGGCCGATGACCCGGTCAGCCAGGCCGTGGCGTCGCAGGCGGCGGCGAACGCTCCGGCGTTCGGCGACCCGGCCCCGGCGGTCGACGCGCCCACGGTCGGCAACGTGGAGAACAGCACGTTCTCTGACGCGCTCGACTCGGCGGCCGTCGCAAGCATGGCGGACACCGCTGCGGCGTTCTCCAACCCGGCCGACGCAACCGTAACTGACGCCATCTCGGCCGATGCGGCTGCCGACGCTCCTGCGGCCGACCCGACGGGTGCCGACGCCGACTCCAGCGGAGACAGCGACTCCGACTCCAGCGGAGACGGCGGCGGCGACTCCAGTGGAGACGGTGGCGGCGACTCCAGTGGAGACGGCGGCGGAGACGGCGGCGGAGACGGTGGCGGCGACGGTGGTAGCGGCGGCGAATAGGCGCACTGCCACGTGAGTTCCCGTCAGGAGGGCGGGTGGGGTACCAGTACCCCACCCGCCCTTCCAAATCTTGCGACTCCCCCGGGCCACCTGACCCGTGGGTGGTCCCGGCTCGGTCAGACCCCCATCGGGTGCCAGACCGTCTTGATCTCCAGGAAGGCGGACAGCCGTCCGGTGCCGGGGTCGTCGGTCCACGCCGGTTCGGTGGTGGGGCGGCGGAGCACCCGCTTCACGCTGTCCGCGGCGGCGATCTCCAGATCGGTCGCCTGATCGGCGGCGGCCCCGGTGAGGTCGAGGCCGTTGACGTCGGCGTGCGAGGCCAGCCATGGGGCCAGCTCGCTGGTCACCCCGGTGAGCAGGTTGACCACCCCGCCCGGCAGGTCCGAGGTGGCCAGCACCTCGGCGAGCGTGATCGCCGGCAGCGGCCGGTCCTGCGCGGCGACCACCACGCAGGTGTTCCCGGTCGCGATCACCGGCGCGACCACCGACACCAGCCCGAGCAGGGGGGAGGACTGCGGTGCGACCACGCCTACCACGCCGGTCGGCTCGGGCAGCGAGAAGTTGAAGTACGGCCCGGCCACCGGGTTGGTCGAGCCGAACACCTGGGAGATCTTGTCGGTCCAGCCGGCGTACCAGACCCACCGGTCGATCGCGGCGTCCACGACCGCCTCTGCGCGTCTTGCCGAGACCCCCTCGGCGTCGGCGACCTCGGCGACGAGCTGGGCCCGCCGCCCCTCGGCCATCTCGGCGATCCGGTACAGCACCTGACCCCGGTTGTACGCCGTCGCGCCGGACCAGCCGGCGAACGCCGAGCGGGCGGCCCGCACCGCGTCCCGGACGTCCTTGCGGGAGGCCTGCGCGGCGTTGGCGAGGAACCTCCCCTTCGGGGTGCTCACCGGGTAGGAGCGCGCCGACTCCGAGCGCGGGAACGTCCCCCCGATGTAGAGCTTGTAGGTCTTGCGCACGTCGACCCGCCCGTCAGCGGTCATCAGCGGTTGTCCCCTCGCGGCGCGTCGTCGGCTCCGGCGAGGTAGGCCGCCAGCCCGTGCCGGCCACCCTCGCGGCCGAACCCCGACTCCTTGTACCCACCGAACGGCGAGGTGGGGTCGAACCGGTTGAACGTGTTCGCCCACACCACCCCGGCCCGCAACCGGTTCGCCATCCACAGGATCCGGGACCCCTTCTCGGTCCAGATCCCCGCCGACAGCCCGTACGGCGTGTTGTTGGCCTTGGCCACCGCCTCGTCCGGGGTGCGGAACGTCAGCACCGACAGCACCGGGCCGAAGATCTCCTCACGGGCGATCCGGTGCGCCTGGGACACCTCGGTGAACACCGTCGGCGGGAACCAGAACCCGCGGTCGGGGAGCGCGCACGGTGGCGACCAGCGGTGCGCCCCCTCCGCCTCGCCGGCCTTGGCGAGGTCGGTGATCCGGGCCAGCTGCGCGGCGGAGTTGATCGCGCCGACGTCGGTGTTCTTGTCCAGCGGGTCACCGACCCGCAGCGTGGTCAGCCGCCGCTTGAGCTTGTCCAGGACCTCGTCGTGGACCGACTCCTGCACCAGCAGCCGGGAGCCGGCGCAGCAGACATGCCCCTGGTTGAAGAAAATCCCGTTGACGATCCCCTCGACCGCCTGGTCGATCGGGGCGTCATCGAAGATGATGTTCGCGGCCTTGCCGCCGAGCTCCAGGGTGAGCCGCTTGCCGGTGCCGGCGACGGTCCGCTGGATGAGCTTGCCGACCTCGGTGGAGCCGGTGAACGCGATCTTGTCGATGCCCGGATGGGTGACCAGGGCCGCCCCGGTGTCGCCCTCCCCGGGCAGCACGTTGACCACGCCCGGCGGCAGCTCGGCCTGCTGGCAGATCTCGGCCAGCACCAGGGCGGTCAACGGCGTGGTCTCCGCGGGCTTGAGCACGCAGGTGTTGCCGGCGGCCAGCGCCGGGGCGAGCTTCCAGGCCGCCATGAGCAGCGGGAAGTTCCACGGGACGATCTGGCCGGCGACGCCGAGCGGCCGGGGAGCCGGGCCGAACCCGGCGTACTCCAGCTTGTCCGCCCAGCCGGCGTGGTAGAAGAAGTGCGCCGAGGCCAGCGGGATGTCGACATCCCGCGACTCCCGGATCGGCTTGCCGTTGTCCAGGCTCTCCAGCACGGCCAGCTCGCGGGAGCGCTCGGCGATCAGCCGGGCGATCCGGAACAGGTACTTCGCCCGCTCCCGGCCCGGCATCGGCCCCCACACCGACTCGTGGGCGCGGCGGGCGGCGGCGACGGCGGTGTCCACGTCGGCCGGGCCGGCCACCGACACCTCGGCCAGCACCTCCTCGTTGGCCGGGTTGACCGTCTTCAGCCGCTCACCGGTGCCGTCCCGGAACTCGCCGTCGACGAACATGCCGTACGACGGGCGCAGCCGAGCGGTCTGCGGCGCCTCGGGGGCGGGTGCGTACTCCCACATGGTCAGTCCAGGGTCACGTAGTCGGCGCCGGCGTACCCGCCGGTGCGTTGCTTGATCCGTTGCAGCAGCAGGTCGTTGAGCAGGCTGGAAGCGCCGAACCGGAACAACGCCGGGTCGAGCCACTCCTCGCCGGCCACCTCCTTGACCATGACCAGGTAGCGGATCGCTTCCTTGGCGGTCCGGATGCCACCGGCGAGCTTGACGCCGCGCCGCTGCCCGGTGGCCCGGGCGAAGTCAGCCACCGCCTCCAGCATGACCAGGGCGACCGGTGGGGTCGCCGCCGGGGTCACCTTGCCGGTGGAGGTCTTGATGAAGTCGCCACCGGCGAGCAGGGCCAGCCAGGAGGCCCGGCGGACATTGTCCAGGGTCACCAGCTCGCCGGTTTCGAGAATGACCTTCAGGTGGGCCCGGCCGCACGCCTGCTTCACCGCGACGATCTCCTGATGGACGTCGAGGTAGCGGCCGGAGAGGAAGGCGCCCCGGTCGATCACCATGTCGATCTCGTCGGCCCCGGCGGCGACCGCCTCGGCGACGTCGGCGAGCTTGACCGCCAGCGAGGCCCGGCCGGACGGGAAGGCCGTGGCCACGCTGGCGACCGCCACGTCGCTGCCGGCGACCGCCCGCACCGCGTCGGCGACCAGGTCGGGGTAGACGCAGACCGCGGCGACCGGCGGGCAGGTCGGGTCGTCGGCGTCGGGCTGGCGCGCCTTGGCGGCCAGGGCCCGGATCTTGCCCGGGGTGTCCGCACCCTCCAGCGTGGTCAGGTCGACCATCCGGATCGCCGTCTCCAGCGCCCACGCCTTCGCCGACGTCTTGATGCTGCGCGTCGCGAGCATCGCCACCCGCCCCTCGGCGCCGACCTGGTCCACACCCGGCAGCCCGTGCAGGAACCGGCTGAGCGAGGCGTCGCCCGCGGTGATCGTGTCGGTGGCCGGGGTGCTCATGGTTGTCAGGGTAGAGGGTGCTGCGGTCCGCGTTGGGGCAGTTCCGTCCGGTGCGGGACCGCACACTCTGCTGACAACGGACCTATTCGGCGGAGAGGGAGTGAACCGGATGTCGCGCAGCGGTGGGTGGATCGGCTGCGTGGCGCGCGGGCCATGCCCTAGGGTGCGGTCCGTGCGCACCCTCGTCGTGGATCATCCGCTGGCCGCCGCCCGACTCACCACGATGCGGGACACCCGGACCGACCGGGCGACCTTCCGCGCGGCGCTGCGCGAGCTGACCGTGATGCTCGTCTACGAGGCCACCCGCGAGGTGGCCGTCCACACCGAACCGGTCGCCACCCCGGTCGGTACGGCGACCGGGACCAGGCTGGCCAACCCGCCGCTGCTCGTCCCCGTCCTGCGGGCCGGCCTGGGCATGGCCGAGGCGGCGCTCGGGTTGCTGCCGGAGGCCCAGATGGGGTTCGTCGGGCTGGCCCGCGACGAGGAGACCCACCAGCCCCGGCCGTACATGGAGTCGCTGCCGGCATCGCTCGTCGACCGGCCGGTGCTGGTGCTCGACCCGATGGTCGCGACCGGGGGGTCGCTGCTGCACTGCGCCAGCCTGCTCACCAGCCGGGGAGCCACCGACGTCACCGTCGTCAGCGTGCTCTGCGCCCCGGAGGGGCTGCGCCGGCTGGCGGAGTCCGGCCTGCCGCTGCGGGTGGTCACCGCGAGCGTCGACGAGCGGCTCAACGAGCACGCGTTCATCATCCCAGGCCTCGGTGACGCCGGGGACCGCCTCTACGGCGCCGTGCCCCGGGCCTGACCGGCCGGCGCGGGGTCGGCCAGGCCGAGCGCGGTCGCGGTCTCCGCCCGCAGCTGGGCCAGCCGGTCGGCGGCCACCGTGCGGGCCTCCGCCACGGTGCCGGTCACCGGAATGACGACCTCCAGGTACGCCTTGAGCTTCGGCTCGGTGCCCGAGGGCCGGACCACCACCCGGCAGTGCCGGCCGCGGGCCGTCAGCACGTTGGCCGCGGGCAGCCGATCCGTGACCTCGGTGACCGGCTCGCCCAGCAGCTCGCGGGGGAGGTCGGCGCGGAGCCGGCGCATCGCCGCCGTGATCAGCGACAGGTCGTCGACGCGGACCGCGAGCTGGTCGGTGGCGTGCAGGCCGTGGCGGAGCGCCAACTCGTCGAGCCGGTCCAGCAGCGTCTTCCCCTCGGCGCGCAGCGATGCCGCGAGGTCGGCGACGAGCAGCGCCGCCGAGATGCCGTCCTTGTCCCGCACCGACTCCGGCGCGACGGCGTACCCGTGCGCCTCCTCGTACCCGAATGCCAGGTCGGCGGCGGCCCGGGCGATCCACTTGAACCCGGTGAGCGTCTCGGCGTACGGCAGGCCATGGTGGGCGCACATCGCGGCCAGCAGCGAGGAGGAGACGACCGTGGTGGCGTACGTGCCGGTCACCCCGTGCCGCATCAGGTGGTCGGCGAGCAGCACCCCCAGCTCGTCGCCGCGAAGCAGCCGGCCGTCGACCGCGACCGCGCACCGGTCGGCATCCGGGTCGTTCGCAATCGCGAGGTCCGCGCCGACCCGGTCGGCGAGGGCGAGCAGCAGGTCGACCGCGCCCGGTTCCTCCGGGTTCGGGAACCGCACGGTCGGGAAGTCCGGGTCCGGCTCGGCCTGCTCGGCGACCACGGCGGGCTCGGCGAACCCGGCCCGCCGCAGCGCCGCCGACAGCACCGCGCCGCCGACACCGTGCAGCGCGGTAGCCGCGATCCGGAGCTCGCGGTGCGGGGTGCGCGGCACGGCGGCCACGGCATCCAGGTACGCCTCCAGCACCTCCTCGCCGAGGGTGTGCCAGGCCGGCGACAGCGGCACATCGGCGAGGGAGCGCACCGCCCCGATGGCCGCCTCGATGTCGCCGTCGGCCGGCGGCACGATCTGCGCGCCGTCCCCGGCGACCCCACCGGGGGAGGCGGCGCCGCCGAGGTAGACCTTGTAACCGTTGTCGGCGGGTGGGTTGTGGCTGGCGGTGACCATCACGCCAGCGCAGGCGGCCAGCCGCCGGACGGCGAAGGCGAGCACCGGCGTCGGCAGCGGGCGGGGCAGCACCCGGACGTCGAAGCCGGCGCCGGCCAGCACCGCCGCCGAGTCGTGCGCGAAGTCGACGCTCTTGTGCCGGGCGTCGTACCCGATCACCACCGGACCACGCGCGCCGATACCGCGCAGGTACGCCGCCAGCCCGGCCGCGGTGCGCCGGACCACCGCCCGGTTCATCCGGGTCGGGCCGGCGCCGAGCGGCCCGCGCAGCCCGGCCGTGCCGAACTCCAACCGGCCGGCGAACCGCTGCTCGATGGCCGGCCAGTCCCCGGCGTCGAGCAACCCGCGTAACTCGGCGCGGGTGTCCGGATCGGGGTCCTCGGCGAGCCACTCCTCGGCCCGGGCGCGCAACGATGACGTCATCCGCACATGCTGCCCGACCGGGCGACCGGAGCTGACCGCGACCCGGGATCGACGCGGCTACGCCGGTTGACGGCGGGCGCACCTGGTGCCAGCGTGCGGCCATGGATGCGCCGACCACCGCCACCGAGACCTTCCGGGCCGCCCGGGACCAGCTGTTCGCCCACCGCGAGGACTACGACGCGGCGTGCCGGGAGTTCCGCTGGCCGAACCCGGCCGAGTTCAACTGGGCGATCGACTGGTTCGATCGCGTGCTGGCGGTGGAGCACGCCGCGGCCGCCGCGCTGTGGATCGTCGAGGAGGACGGCGGCGAGCTGCGGTTGACCTTCGCCGAGCTGGCCCGCCGATCGCTCCGGGTCACCGGCTGGCTCCGGGGGATCGGGGTGCGCCGCGGCGACCCGGTGCTGGTCATGCTGGGCAACCAGGTGGAGCTGTGGGAGACGCTGCTCGCCTGCATCCGGCTCGGCGCCGTGATCATCCCGGCGTCGACCCTGCTCGGTGCGGCCGACCTGCCGGACCGGATCGCCCGGGGTCAGGTGCGGCACGTCGTCGCCCGGTCGGCCGACGCGCCGAAGTTCCCCGGTGTGCCCGGCGGGCCCGGTGTGGCCGGCGGGCCCGGCGGGTGGACGCGGGTCGCGGTGGGCCCGCCGGTGCCCGGGTGGCTGCGGTACGCCGACGCCTACGAGGCGCCCGCCGACTTCACCCCGGACGGGCCGACCGCGGCCGGCGACCCGCTGCTGCGCTACTTCACCTCGGGCACCACCGCGCAGCCGAAGCTGGTGGAGCACACCCACGCCTCCTACCCGATCGGCCACCTGTCGACCATGTACTGGGTCGGGCTGCGCCCCGGGGACGTGCACCTGAACATCTCCTCACCGGGGTGGGCCAAGCACGCCTGGAGCAACGTCTTCGCCCCGTGGAACGCGGCGGCGTGCGTGCTTGTCCACAACTACGAGCGGTTCTCCGCGCCCGCGCTGCTGGAGGTGCTCCGGCGGTGCGCGGTGAGCACGTTCTGCGCGCCGCCGACGGTGTGGCGGATGCTCGTCCAGGAGGACCTGGCCGGTTGGTCGCTGCCGCTGCGGGAGGCGGTCGCCGCCGGCGAGCCGCTCAACCCCGAGGTGATCGAGCAGGTGTCCCGGGCGTGGGGGATCACGGTGCGGGACGGTTTCGGCCAGACCGAGACGACGGCCCAGGTGGGCAACACACCGGGCCAGCCGGTGACGCCCGGCTCGATGGGGCGGCCACTGCCCGGGTACGCCGTGGTCCTGGTCGACCCGGTCACCGGGGCGCCCGGTGCGGAGGGCGAGATCTGCCTGGACCTCGCCCGCCGGCCGGCCGGGTTGATGACCGGGTACCGGGACGACCCGCAGCGCACCGCCGAGGTGATGCGGGACGGCTTCTACCACACCGGGGATGTCGCCTCCCGGGACGACGCGGGGTACCTGACCTACGTCGGGCGCTCCGACGACGTGTTCAAGGCCAGCGACTACCGGATCTCGCCGTTCGAGCTGGAGAGCGTGCTCATCGAGCATCCGGCGGTGGCCGAGGCCGCCGTGGTGCCGTCACCGGACCCGCTGCGGCTGGCGGTGCCGAAGGCGTACGTCCTGTTGGCCTCCGGTGTCGCGCCGAGCCGGGAGACCGCCCGGGACATCTTCCGGCACTGCCGGGAGCGGCTGGCGCCGTACAAGCGGGTCCGGCGGCTGGAGTTCGCCGAGCTGCCGAAGACGATCTCCGGCAAGATCCGCCGGGTCGAGCTGCGCGGCCGGGAGGGCGCCCGCGCCATCGGCACCGACGGCGGTCCGGTCCGACATGCCGGCGAGTACCGGGAGGAGGACTTCCCGGAGCTGCGTTCCTGACCGGTCTGCCGACGTCCGACCTAGGATCCCCCGGCATGGCGGCCGGAACACCGGCTTCCCGGCCGGGGGTCAGGACCGAGTCGTCGAGAGGGCGCTCGCTTCCCTGGCCCGGTGGTTCGACCAGTGGTGGGCACTCGCGGCCAGCTGTTTCTTCCATGCGGCTGCCGGGTCCTGGTCGGCGAGCTCGCGCCACAGTGCCGCGTTGGCGTGGGCGAAGGCGGTGACCGCCGCGGATGGCGCGGCCCGCCAGCCGGGCAGGCGGGCCGCCCAGTCCTCGGCCTGGGCGGGGGTGTGACCGGCGTCGATGAGCCGGATGACCCAGACGGCGGGGTCGACCCAGGCCGGGCCCCGGGTGGGCCAGGCCCAGTCGATGAGGTGGGCTTCCTCTGGATGCGGCGGTGGTGGCGGCGTGGATGGGACCGGTGTGCTCGGCGACGGCAGCGCGGATGGCTGTGGGCAGCTGGTCCCACACGATGCGCGGCATCGACACGGTGTGACTCCCTGTGGGTCGGTGCGGCAGGGCGGCCCCGAGCGAGGTGCTGGCCAAGGAACGGGCTGGCGATGAGCTGATGCATGGGCTCCTCCTCGCTGGGAAGGTCACTCACCGGGAGGTTCGCCGAGGAGTTCTGTGGATCGGGGGGTTGGGTGGTGGGTCGAGGACATTCCGGAACGGCGGTCCGGTGTCGGCATCGTCCGACAGCCCGAGGAGATCGTGGGCGTACGGCGCGATCCGCTGGCTGGTGTCGGTCAGCACCAAGTGGAGATTCCTCCGCGCGGTGATGTACGTCGAATCGAGGCATGTGCAGCTATACCTTCGATTGTGCTGCTCGGCGCAACCCGTCACCTTCCAGCCGGTAGAACAGCTTGGAGGTGTTCAGCGGCGCACCAAGAAGCTCGTAGAAGCGCCGCGCTTCGACGTTGTCCTGATCGGTCGTCCACTCCACCCGACTACAGTCGTGCTTCACGGCGAGCTCAAACAGCCTGTGCATGAGCAGCCTGCCAACACCCGTCCGCCGAGCCCTGTTGCTCACGTACAGCTCTTTGAGGTACAGCGACCGGGTGAGCCCAACCGCGGGCCAGAGGAACGAATACGTCGCGAATCCGACGAGTTGTTCACCGTCCCATGCCAGGAGTGCATGCGCCGCTGGCGGGTTACTGAAGATTGTTTCGCTGACTTGACGCTCGCGGCACTCAAGCGGCTCCAGTTCGGTCGCGCCATAGAAGCGATCCATCTCCTCAGCCAGGGTCGCGAGCGCCTTGATATGGACCGGCTCGGCGGGAGTCACGACAGTCACGAGCCTGCCACCCCGTTCTTCCCGGTCGCTAGCGTCAGCAGCTCGCGGAGGTCGTGCGCCGCCGGACGTGCTTGCTGTTCCTTGGGTAGTCCGTTCAGCAGTTCGTTGCCACGGAGCACGATAAGACCTTGCCGTTGTGGTTCGCTCAGGCTCGTGAGTGTCTCGGTCGCGTAGCTCAACGCGTCTGATATGTCGCCGCGATCTCTGAGACAACTCGCCCGGTCAAGCCGCGTCATGGCCCAATCCGTATAGTCGCCGGGCGCGCACAGCTCCAACGCCCGATCTTGCGCTCGCAACGCCGACGTCGTGTCATGCAGATGGGTGTATGCATTACCTTCGTGGAAACGGAGCTGCGCTTCGTTGTAGCCGAACGCGGAGGGAATGAGCGCGTCCCCGTCGAGACGTACCAGGATTTCCTCGGCTCGCGCAAGGCATTCCCGCGTCTCCCGATGGCGACCCATTGCCGCATGTGCCCGCGCTTCGAGCGCGGCGGCAAGAGCGGAGCCGACACGCGGTCTCCCACGTGCGACGTCTTGCGCGCGACCCGCTACATTGACTGCCGTAATGAGGTCGGTGCTGTAGTAGTGGCCGTACGCTTCCTGTGCCAATATCCAGGAGAAGGTTGCTGGGTCGCCTGCCTCAGCGGCCGCCAGGCGAGCGGTACGTGCCCACCCGTGGAAGGCCGCACGGTTGTCGAGCTTGCACAGTGTCAGGCACATGAGCCCGGACAAATGGGCAACGACACGGGTCAGCCGTCGCAGGGTAGACGCTGAGCGGTGCCAGCGTAGAACCCGCTGCAGCTCAGCCAGGTCGGCGCTCAGACCGCGTACGAGCGCACCGGCCGGCCGGTCGCGCGTGGCCCGGCCGTAGCTGACCACCGTCCGTTCCCAGTCGTCGAGGCTGGCCTCGGCCATCGTGCCTTCACCTAGCGCGTCGTTGAGCCCTTGGCGCAGCAGCTCGACCTGGTGGAGGTCTGGCACGCTGCTTACGGTAGCTACCGAACCTCGTGGCGTGATGTCCCGGTGCCCCATGGTGTGTTGCCGTGCCCGATCTTCCGGCGCGGAGTTTGTGCGCCGGGTGTCGGTGGTGGCTGGCGGTTGCTGGCTGGGGGCCAGGCCCATCGTCGTGCGTGCGGTGTCTGGCAGGTGGAGGCCGTCGGCGATGCGTTCGAGGAGGTCGATGGTGGTGACTTTGCGGCCGTTGATGATCCGGCTGATGTAGCCCTGGTCCAGTCCGGCGGCGATGCCGAGCTGGGCTTGGCTGGCTCCGGCGTGCCGGCGGACCAGCCGGAACAGGGTGCCGATGTCGCGGGAGCGTAGCGCGGTGGTCACGGTGTCGCGATCCCAGAACTCCTTCGGGATCTGGATCGGGTCGCTGGCGCGATGCGGCATGCGGATCGGTTCCGTTCAGAGATGGGTCGTCACGGCTCGTCAGCGAGGGTAGATGCTCACGCGGTGACCGGTCGAGCACGTCATGTCACGGCGACATGTCCGGTTGCTATGGGTGCGGTGCGCGGTCTCCGGAACGGTTGGTGTGGTGTGAGGGGAATCCCTCGCGTGCCGCCGGCCACCGGGGCGGGTGCTGGGCGCCGACCCCGCTCGCCCCGGTGCCGGTCCACACCGTGCTGCTCGATGACCGGGGAGACCGGTTGCTGCAGGCGCGTGGGTACAGCCAGCGGGAGATCGGGGTGTTGACCGGGCAGTCGCAGCCGGAGGTGTGCGGGATCGTGCATGGCCGGCAGGTGCGGAGCTATGCGCTGTTGGCGCGGATCGGGGCGGGGTTGGGTGTCCCGCCGGGTTACCTGGGGTTGGCGTGGTGCACCGATTCGGGTTGCCAGCGGTGGCCGGGCGAGGGTGAGCCGGGGGAGTCTCCTCGGTCGGCGGGGTGACGGGGGCCGGTACGGTCGGGGCGTGACTGAGCGACCGGTCGGGTTGACGCGGTGGACGATCCACGGTGAGCGGGTGGTGGACGACACGCGCCGGGCGCGGTGGAGCATCGCCGAGGTGGAGCTTCCCGACGGGGTGCGGTTTGAGCAGTATGTGCTGCGGCTGCCGAGGGCCGTGGTCGTGGTCGTGCTGGATGAGGCCGACCGGGTGCTGATGATGTGGCGGCACCGGTTCGTCATCGATCGCTGGGTGTGGGAGTTGCCGGGCGGCTACGTCGATGAGTCGGAGGACCCCGCGGTCGCGGCGGCGCGTGAGGTGGAGGAGGAGACCGGTTGGCGGCCGGGCAGCATCGAGCCGCTGCTGTCGTTCCAGCCGATGGTCGGGACCGCCGACGCGGAGAACCTGCTGTTCCTCGCCCGGGACGCCGTGCACGTGGGTGGTTCCGGCGATGTGAACGAGGCCGAGCGGGTCGGCTGGATTCCGCTTGATGAGGTGCTGGCGTACATCGCCCGAGGCGAGATTGTCGGTGCGGCCTCCGTCGTCGGCGTGCTGAGTGTGCTCAGCCAACGGCGATGTGGCGAACTGAACGCCTAAGGCGCTGCGTTCGATCGTGGCCGCCACACGAGCGTTGAGGCGCCGTACCACCGGGGTCTTGGCGTGCCGGGCGAGCCGCTGCTGCAATGCGCGAAGGTACTCCACCGCCCGGGCCGACCGGAGCTGCTCCATCAGCGTGAGTGCTTGCCCGCCCACCAGACAGGCGCGCTCACAGTCGTCCCGCTGGGCGTACACGCTGGCGAGCAGGAGCAGGTTGAACGCCCGGCCCCGGACGTAGCGGTCGTTCATCCGCAACGACCGTATCGCGAAGCGTTCTGCCTGCCTACTCTGGCCCAGCTCGTGGAAGCAGTGACCGAACTTGGCCGGCATGTACGCGGTGTCGAAGTAGGAGAGCCACTGTGGGTCACGGCTGCGGTCGGCCCGGTCGAGCGCCTGTTCAGCGCGAGACAGCGATGTGGCGCAGAACCGTCCGTTGCCGCTTCGGGCGTGTGCATGCGCCTCCATGACCGCCGCCTCGGCGACCAGCACCCGCACGCCGGCACGCCGCGCCGTACGGCCAGCAGCACGAGCAAGGTCGACAGCGGTCGCGGCGTCATCGAGGTGTGTGGCCTGGTGGCTCATGGCAGCGAGAATCTCGGCGCCGAGCGGCTGGTCGTCGGCGGCCCGAGCCAGGTCGAGGGCGTCGATCAGGTACCGCTGCGCCGTGGCGTGTTTGCCGGTGTCGTACGCCATCCATCCGGCGAGTTGTGTCGTCTCGGCGGCGGCGCTCAGGAGCGCGCGACCAGTCCGATCGTCGAAGCGGCCGTCCCGCAACATGGGCGCGACCTCGTCATGCAGGTAGCGGACGACCGCCGCGTGAGTGCGGCCGCCACCGTACTGGTTGTCCATCTGGCGGAACGGGCCATAGCGCAGGACATCACGACGTTCCACGTCACCTCGCCAATCCCCCCAGACCCCCGCTAGTCGGGGTCGCCGCGACGGCCGCGCTTGATCTGGCTGCGGTGTTTCTTCTCCGCGATCCGGCGCTCCACCGACCCCTTCGAGGGTCGGGTCGGGCGGCGTTGCCGTGGTGGTGGCGCGATGGCCCGCACGACGAAGGCGACCAGGCGAGCCGCGGCGGCCTCCCGGTTCTGGAGCTGGGACCGGGTCTCGGACGCTGTCACGGTGAGCACCCCACCGGTCAGCCGACTGGCCAGCCGTCCCAGCGCGCGTTCCTTGAGTACTGGCGGTAGCACCGTGGAGGCACCCAGATCCCAGGACAGCTCAACCCGGCTGTCGGTCGTGTTGACCCCTTGGCCACCCGGCCCGCTCGACCGCGAGAAGCGCCAGCCCAGCTCGACCGAGGGGATCACCAGGTGGTCATTCACACGTAGGTCGCCCACCATCCGTGCAGCATGTCACCACTGGCCACGTGCCGGCGTCGCCCAAGGATCTCGCTCGGCCTCTCCTGGGCGCCGTCCGGGCAACCGTCGGTTGCGCCGGGACAGAACCTGACCGTTCGCCCGCCACGACGCGATCTTCGTGCTCGACCCGTTGGACGCCTTGTCTATCCCCCCGAGCGCGAGGCCCTCGGCGTCGTCGCCATCGGTATCGAACTCGTCGATCCTCCCCGGATGGCGTAGCCAGACCTCGCGGGTCAGCCGGTGGCGAGGTGGTCGAACTCGCCCTTGGTTGCGCCGTCCAACCACGCGGCGAACTCCGCCGGGGTGAACCGCAGCACCGGGCTGGCCGGGTCCTTGCTGTCCCGGACCTCGATCCCCCCGGCGTTCCGGCGCATCTCCACGCAGTCACCTTCGCCAGAGGAAGCGGCCTTGATCCACGGGGTGTCGTCCCGGTTGATCCGGTCGGCGCTCATCTCAGCCATTCCTCCAAGGGGACGGACATTTCGTGAACCGCCGCGAACCGTCGCCGATACCGGGCGACGTGCGCCGGGACCTCAGGGTATCTGGCCGCGTCGTATGTTTCGACGTAGGCGACGGGCGGATCGTCCGGGTTGGCGAAGTCCAGGATGCTGAACTGTCCCAGATAGCCCGGGTGCGGGCCGGCCGCCAGGGGAAGCACGCGGACCTCGACATGGGCCAAGGCTGCCCGTTCCCGCAACGCCGCCATCTGGCTGGCCCTCAGCGCCGGTGAGCCTACCGAGAGGGCCAGCGCCGGTTCGCCGAGGACGGCTGTGACCCGCAGCGGGTCGGGACGGTCGAATGCGCTCCGCTGCCGAGCCAACCGAAGCACGACATTGCCCTCGATCGCGGTCTCTGATGCGTCCGGGATGACACGTCGCGCAATCGCACGAGCGTAGTCGGCGGTCTGGAAGAGCCCATGCACGAGGCTCGGCTCGAACACGTGGAGTTCGGACGCGACGGCCTCCAGGTTCAGGTACAGCCCGAACCAGCGTGGCGCCTTGGCGTCGACCTCCTCCCACCAGGACGGCTCCTTGGTGGCCTGGGCCATCACGGCGAGGTTGTCGGTCGTCTCCGCGTCCACGCCGTAGAGCCGGCACAGCTCCCTTACGTCGCCGGGGCGGACCGGGGTCTGCCCCGCCTCGATTCGGGCCATCTTGGCCACCGACGCGATCGAGGCCGCCGCGACATCGTCCCGGGTCCGGCGCGTACGCTCCCGAAGGGCGCGCAACTCTCGCCCCAACTGCCTGCGGACGACGATCGAACCGACCGCGGACATCCCTGCCTCCACGTGTTTCCGGCTGCTGTCCTGTTTTGTTCCCGCGACAGTACTCCGCGTGTCCAGACGCTCACGATGAGATGTTGAAGGTGATGACCGGCTTCGCGAAGCTGGCCGCACGCCGGAGCCGATCTGGAACGGAGGGAACGTGCGATGATCACCGCCCTGCTGGTGCCCGCGGACCCGGCCCGTCCGGTTGGGTTGGTTGAGATCGCCGACCGCGCCCGCGCGTACAGCGACGCGATCGGTGGGGGCCTGCTGGATGACACCACGACCGCCGTCCTAGCTGGCGGCGACACCATCGCGCTCTACCTGGACGAGCAGCGCACCGAGCGGGGGCTGCCGGACAACCCGCGGGCGGCGATCCTGCTGACCCGGTTGGTCCTGCCCGACGAGGCCTTGCGTGCCGTGCTGCGTGGCGATCTGTTGATCACCGGCCTGGACATCCGGGGCGCCGACACGCACGTCCCGCCGGTCGTCCTGGCGCGTGCCGTCCAGGCCGGGATCATGCCCGCATCCCTCTCGGCCCGGTCGCCGGAAGATGTCGCAGCGAGCCGTCCCGGCGGCCCCTAGAACGGCGGGACCGGCGGTGCTGGCGAACCCCCGTGGCCCGCCGCCGGTCCTGTCATCCAACTGCCGCCCGAGATCGTCCCCGCGCAGCTACGCGCCCGCGATGGTGATCGGTCGGGTGGCGTGCTCGGCCAGGGCATTGAGGTCGCGAGGGTCAATGGTCAGCACCGCGGCATCAGAGCAGGTGCTGGCGAAGGCGGCCACGATCGCGTCGGTGGCCGAGATCGTCCCCGCGCGCCCGGTGGCCGTGCGCAGCCGTGCGGCCTCTCTCGCCTGCGTCTCGTCGACGTCCCGGATCTGGCAGGCCCGCAGCAGCCGGTTGGTGTGGAAGTCGCGCCGGTGATCGCCGGTCGATGCCTCCACGAGGACCACTGCGGGCACCTGGGCCGGCCACACACCGCGGCGCCGCAGCTCGGCCAGCCGCGCCCGCTGCCCGGCGAGAGCACTGAGGCCACCGGCGTCCAGGATCAGGGTCACGCCGTGCGCGCTCGGGGCGACGAGCCGGCCGCCGTGGGGGTGCTCGGCAGCGCCCGGTCGGCCCACTCCCGTGCCGCTGCCAGCTCCTGAGCGGACACCGGCCCCAGCTCGGCGTCCAGTTCGGCCAGGTAGGCGTCCAACGCGGCCGTCTTGGCACGCCGGTCCAGCTCTTCGGCCAGGGCCGCGGCGGCCAGCCGGGACACGTTCAGGCCGGCCGCCCGTGCTCGGCCCAACAACTCGTCCGGGACAGTGATGTTGACCCTCGCCATGCGCATATCGTACACATCAAGTACGGCGAATCGACCGGCTGTGGCCGTCGCGACGACGGTGGCGCAGCATGCGGGCGACATTCCTAACGGGACGTTGCGGCAGATCCAAAAGGACCTCGCTCCGATGTTCGGCGAAGGGTGGCTGTTGTGGTGAGCGTGTACGAGGTGGTCACGGTGATCAATCCATTTGAGGTTCCCGAGGGGCGCCGCGAGGAGGCGCTCGCGTTGTGGGACCAGGCCGCTTCGGTGTTCCGAAGCAGGACGGGTTCGTGTCGGGCCGGCTGCACCAGGCCCACGGGCGTAGCGGCCGTTCCAGACGACCAAGTCGGGAGAGGACCGAGCTACGCCCGTGGCTGGGTAGGCGCCTAGGCCATGGCCCGGCGCAGCTCCTCGGCGTCGTAGATCGTCTGGCCGCGCACGATCTTGCCGTCGCGAATCTGCAGCACCTCGGCGGCGGTCATCACGCCCGGCACCGGGGCCATCTCCCAGTCGATGATCGAGCAGACCAGATCTCCGTCGGTGAACTGGTGGCGCACGATCCAGCTGCGCACGCCGGCACCGGCCTGGCCAGCCATCGCTCGGAACCCGTCGGCACTGTCGAAGCTGGCGACCGGACCGGTGTAGGCGAGATCGTCAGCCAGCGGCACCCCGCTCATGTCCCCGGCGTGCAGGCGCCACGCGTCGTAGTACAGGTTCGCGATCTGTTGGACATCCATGCCTGGGCTCCTTGTCGGGTCAGGTCCCATGTCGGACCGCCTACCCCGTCTGATCCCCGCCGCGCGCCGAACTCATCGGTCCTGTCCTCGCGGAGCCGTATGCTGCGCCGGTGAGCATGATCGAGTCGGCCGGGGTCGAACCGGACGCACGAGTGCTCGCCGACGCCAGCGGTGACCGCGAGGCGTTCCACGCCGTGGTCGGCCCACATCTGCGGGCCATCCACCTGCACTGCTACCGCATGCTCGGCTCCTACCACGACGCCGAGGAGGCAAGCCAGGAGGTGCTCCTGCGCGCCTGGCGGTCGTTGCCAGGCTTCGAGGGCCGGGCTCCGCTGCGGCACTGGCTCTACCGGATCGCGACCACCACCTGCCTCAAGGTGCTGGCCCGGCGGGCCCGCCAGGCCACCTCGGTCGCCGACCTCACCGAGCTGGAGCCCTACCCCGACCGGCTGCTCGATGAGCTTGCCCCCGGGCAGGACCCGGCAGCCGAGGTCCAGCGCCGCGAGTCGGTCGCGCTGGCATTCGTGGTCGCGTTGCAGCTGCTGCCAGCCACCCAGCGCGCCGTGCTCATCCTGCGCGACGTCCTCACCTTCAGTGCCACCGAGGTCGCCGAGGTGCTGGGCTCCAGCGTGGCGGCGGTCAACAGCGCTCTCCAACGCGCCCGCGCAACCCTGCGCACCGGCGACGCCTGCCAGCCCCCGCGGCCCCTGGAAGCCGTCGAACAGCACCTCGTGTCCCAGTTCATGGACGCGTGGCACCGCTGCGACATACCAGCCCTCTCCGCGCTACTGCGCGAGGACGTGATCCTGCGCATGCCGCCCGAACCGGTCGAGTTCCACGGCCGGATCGCGGTGGCCGACTTCTTCGCCACCGTTCCCGCCGACGGCCATCTGGACCGTCTTCCACTGCGCGTCACCGCCGCCAACGGCCAACCCGCGCTCGCCGCATATGACACGGTGTCCGACGGACCTGCCGCGGCCTACGGCCTGATGGTGCTCACCATCACCGACGGCGCCATCGCGGCCATCACCGGTTTCCGCGACCCGGCCCTGTTCCACGCCTTCGGTCTGCCAGCCACGCTCGGCTGAACGACCGCCGCCGCACCGGTCCGGTCAGAGCTGGGCGATGAGCCGGGCGAGCAGCTCGCCCATCCGGGTCGCGGCGGCCGTGCCGGCGGCGAGCACCTCGGCGTGGTCCAGCGGCTCCCCGGTGATCCCGGCGGCCAGGTTCGTCACCAGGGACACCCCGAGCACCTCGCGCCCCTCGGCGCGGGCCGCGATCGTCTCCAGCACGGTGGACATCCCGACCAGGTCGGCGCCGAGCGTGCGGAGCATCTGGATCTCGGCCGGGGTCTCGTAGTGCGGTCCCGGCAGCGCGGCGTACACGCCGTCGGCGAGCGAGGGGTCGACGGTGCGGGCCAGCCCGCGCAGCCGTGCCGAGTAGGCGTCCGTGAGGTCGACGAAGCGCGGCCCGACCAGTGGCGAGGAGGCGGTGAGGTTGAGGTGGTCGCGGATCAGCACCGGCTGGCCCACGGCCAGATCCTCCCGCAGTCCACCGGCGGCGTTGGTGAGGATCACCGTCCGGCAGCCCGCGGCGGCGGCGACCCGGACGCCGTGCACGACCGGACCGACGCCGCGTCCCTCGTAGAGGTGGGTGCGGCCGAGGAACACCAGGACCCGGCGGCCGGCGACGTCGATCGACCGGACCCGACCGGCGTGGCCGGCGACGGCCGGCGCGGCGAAGCCGGGCAGGTCGGTGACGGACAGTTCGGTCTGCGCCGCGCCGAGCGCGTCGGCCGCGGGCACCCAGCCGGAACCGAGCACCACGGCGATGTCGTGGCGTGGGCTGCCGGTTGCTGCCGCCAGCGCCCGCACGGCCGCCGTGGTCGCGCTGGGGAGGGGATCGTCGTGACTCGTCACGGCCCGCAGCCTACGGCCCAACAGGTCAGGCCCTGATTTCGAGGCTCAGCTCGTGACGACGAAGGTGGTGGTAGCGGTGTCGAAATGCCGGCGGGCATCGCCGAAGGCGTCCTCGGGGGCGGACAGGTAGATGCCGAAGAGCCGACCGCCGAGGACGAACGCACGGTAGAGGACGTGCCGCTGGACACCGTTCCGGACGAAGGTGAACTCCCAGTCCGCCGCGTCGTACCCGCGGTAGGCCGCGGTGGCCATGCTGACCTTGACGTAGGAGGGGTAGCGCGTGGCGAACCCCGGCTCCTCCGACTCCAGCGCGGCAAGGGCCGTCGCACCGGAGCGCTGCGCCATGAGCCGGAGGAACTCCGCGTCGTTGGTCGGGTTGTGCACGTCGATCACGCCCACGCGTTGCGGCAGTGGCCGCCACCCGTCCGGCACGCCCACGGTGTAGAGCCCGCCCGGGTCGGTGAACTGCTGGTACCCGGTCGGGATGCCGGCCGGTCCGCTGTTTCCCGACGAGCCGCCGCTGGTCCGGGTCGGCCGGGGGGCAGGCGCGCTGCCGCCGGACACGCCCTTGATCAGCACCACCCCACCGATGAGCAGGGCCACCACGAGGCCACCCACGACGGCCAGCGCCCCCGCCGTGCGCCGGTTGCGGTCGTCGGGCGGTCCACCCGCGCCGCCGAAGCTGAGGCCCAGGCCCCTGGGGTCGGGCCCCCTGGGGTCGGCGTACGACATGGCAAAGGGGGCCGGTCGGGGCGGCGCGGTCGGCTGGAACAGGGCGGGGGCCGGCTGGAAGGACCCGCGCGCCGGGAACGGCGCGGGGGCCGGCTGGTAGGGGCCGTACTGCGGGAACGGTGCGGGGAACGGTGCGGGCGGCGGCACCGGGCCCCGTGGCGCGGGTGGCATGCCGGGCGGGGCGGGGCGTCCCACCACCAGGGTGGGCGGCGAGACCTGTGCGACGGTCTTGTCGTCCTGCCGGGACACCTTCAGCAGCATCTGCCGTGCGGCCGGAGCGGCCATCCGCTCGGCCGGGTTCTTGCGCAGCAACCCATCGAGGACCGGGGCCAGCGCGCCGGCCTTCTTGTACGGCTCCGGGGGCTCGCTGGCGACCGCGTTCAGCGTCGAGATCGGATCATCGCCGCGGAACGGCGGTCGGCCCTCCACCGCCGCGTACAGCGTCGACCCCAGCCCGAACAGGTCGGACCCGGGGCCGGCCGACTGGCCGCGGACCACCTCGGGGGCGATGTAGGAGGGCGAGCCGAGCAGCAGGCCGGTGCTGGTCAGGGCCGCGTCGTCGGCGGAGCGGGCGATCCCGAAGTCGGTCAGCTTCACCCGGCCGTCGTCGGCGATGAGGATGTTGCCCGGCTTCACGTCACGGTGGGTGATTCCGGCGGCGTGGGCGGCCTCCAGGGCCGACAACACGGCCAGCCCGATGCTGGCCACATGTGCCGGCGAGATCGGCCCGTCCTCGCGGACCACCTGGGCGAGGCTGCGGGCCCGGACGAGCTCCATCACGACCCACGGCCGGCCGTCCTCGTCGGTCACATCGAAGAGGGTGACGACGTTCGGGTGGGCGAGCCGGGCGATGGCCCGCGCCTCGCGCAGGGTGCGCTCGCACGCCACCGAGCGCTCGCTCGGGGACAGGCCGAGCGGCAGGATGACCTCCTTGACCGCGACCGGCCGGCGCAGCAGCGTGTCCTCGGCCTGCCAGACCACCCCCATGGCGCCACGCCCGAGCACGTCGTCGAGCCGGTACCGGCCGGCGATCAGGCGATGCTGCGGGGTGGAACCCTGGACTGGTGCAGTCATGATGCCCCTTCCTACCCCAAAGCCTGTCGGGTGTGAACTCGCCTAGCATTCGGCCATGGGACGTAGTGCCGAGTCGGGGTTCTCGTTGTCACCGCTGTACCGAGCCGACGACATCCAGCCCGGGTTGCCCGACCGGCTCGGTGAGCCGGGCAGCTTCCCGTTCACCCGCGGCGTCTACCCGACGATGTACACGTCGAGGCCGTGGACGATGCGGCAGTACGCGGGATTCGGCACCGCACACGAGTCTAACGAGCGCTACCGACAGTTGCTCGCCGCTGGCACAAACGGGTTGTCCGTGGCGTTCGACCTGCCCACCCAGATGGGGTACGACTCCGACGACCCGATCGCGCGCGGCGAGGTCGGCAAGGTGGGGGTGGCCATCGACTCCCTGGAGGACATCCGGATCCTCTTCGACCGCATCCCGCTCGGCGAGGTCTCCACGTCGATGACGATCAACTCCCCGGCCGCCGTCCTGCTGCTCCTCTACCAGCTGCACGGCGAGCAGACCGGGGTGCCCGCCGGCGCGCTGTCCGGAACCATCCAGAACGACGTGCTCAAGGAGTACATCGCCCGCGGCACCTACATCTACCCGCCGGCGCAGTCGCTGCGGCTGGTGACCGACACCTTCGCCTACTGCCGGGCCGAGATCCCGAAGTGGAACACGATCTCGATCTCGGGCTACCACATGGCCGAGGCCGGGGCCACGCCGGTGCAGGAGGTCGCGTTCACCCTGGCCAACGGGATCGCCTACGTCCAGGCCGCGATCAACGCCGGGATGGCGGTGGACGAGTTCGCGCCACGGCTCGCGTTCTTCTTCGTGGCCCGGACCACGCTGCTGGAGGAGGTGGCGAAGTTCCGGGCCGCCCGGCGGGTGTGGGCCCGGATCATGCGGGACCGGTTCCAGGCGACCAACCCCCGGTCGCAGATGCTCCGCTTCCACACCCAGACCGCCGGCGTGCAGCTCACCGCGCAGCAGCCGGAGGTGAACCTGGTCCGGGTCGCGGTGCAGGCGCTCGGCGCGGTGCTGGGCGGCACCCAGTCGCTGCACACCAACGCCTTCGATGAGGCGATCGCGCTGCCCACCAGCAAGGCGGCCCGGCTGGCGCTGCGTACCCAGCAGGTGCTCGCCTACGAGACCGACCTGACCGCCACCGTCGACCCGTTCGCCGGTTCCTACGCGGTCGAGGCGATGACCGATGAGGTGGAGGCCGGGATCGAGGCCCTGCTGGGGCGGATCGCCGACCTCGGCGGCGCGGTCGCGGCGATCGAGAAGGGTTTCCAGAAGGGCGAGATCGAGCGGTCCGCCTACCAGGTCGCCCGCGAGATCGAGGACGGCGAGCGGACCGTGGTGGGGGTCAACCGGTTCGTCTCCGCCGACGACGAGCGGTACGAGCCGCTGCGGGTGGACCCGGCGATCGAGGCCGAGCAGCGGGTCCGGCTCGCCGCGGTCCGGGCCCGTCGTGACGGCGCCGAGGTGCGGAGATGCCTGGACGTGCTGCGGCGGGCGGCCGTGGGGAGCGACAACGTCCTCTACCCGATGCGGGATGCGTTGCGGGCCGAGGCGACGGTCGGCGAGGTCTGTGCCGCGCTGCGTGAGATCTGGGGCACATACCGGCCGACGGATCACTTCTGACGGTGCATGGCGGTGCCCGATCATCACCCGAATGGTCCTGCCGCCGGCTGGCAAATGGCCTGGTCACGGCCGCTGCGGCGGTCGCGGCGGCGAGGGGCGGGGCGGCGCTGTTCCGGTTAGGGCCCTTCGGTGACTCGTTGGGCGACCTCACGCCGACGGTGGTTACGGAGCGGAATGACTCCATCAGGGTGATAGTGCCCGGCGATAACATGCTGGTATCTATTACGCACCGCGCCACGGCGCGCACTGTCAGTCAGATCTTGGAATCGCGGGCCGGTTGGCTCGCGCCAAGCTGGCAGGCACCCAGGCTTCCCCTCGAGAGGGCCTGCCCGTTCACGGCATCGTGGCGGGCAGGCCCGTCCAAAGCCGGACGCTGTGTCGGTCGCTCGGGTCGCCATCCCCCGGTCGCGGTGCCTGGGCAGCGCCGTTCGGCCCTCGGGGTCAGGACCCGCGCCCGCAGCATCGCTGGAGCGAAGGGATTTTCCTCGCGACCGGGTGAAGGTGACGTTGTCCTCTTCGACCCGTCGCGTTTGGGGCTTACCGTCGAATATGTGCATCTGGAGTTCAGCGCCTCACCGCGTTCCAGCCTCGGGGTCGAATGGGAGCTGGAGCTCGTCGACGTGCAGACCAGGCAGCTGAGCGCGGGCTCGAACGAGATCCTGGCGGAGATCCCGGCCGCCACCGACCCGGAGTGCCCGAAGGCCAAGCACGAGCTGTTCCAGTCCTGCGTCGAGATCAACAGCGGCGTGTGTACGACGGTGGCCGAGGCCAGGCAGGACCTGGCTGACACCGTCAAGCAGGTCGCCGTGAGCGCCAGCCGGCTCGGCCTCGCGGTCATCTGCTCGGGCACCCACCCCACCACCGACTGGGCCACCCAGCAGGTCACCGACACCACCCGCTACAAGATGCTGATCGAGCGCAACCAGTGGATGGCACGGCAGCTCCAGATCTTCGGTGTGCACGTCCATGTGGGGGTCCGGTCGGACCAGAAGATCATGCCTATCGTCGGGGCGTTGACCCAGTACATCCCGCACCTGCTCGCGCTGTCGGCCTCCAGCCCGTTCTGGATCGGGCGGGACACCGGCCTCGCCTCCTACCGGAGCAAGGTCTTCGAAGCCCTGCCCACCGCCGGACTTCCCTACCGCATGTCGCAATGGTCCGATTTCGAGCAGTACGTCGAGGCCCTGCTGCTGACCAACACGGTCCGGTCGACGCGCGAGGTGTGGTGGGACATCCGGCCGAACCCCCACTTCGGCACCGTCGAGCTGCGGGTCTGTGACGGGCTGCCCACCCTGGACGAGGTGTGCGCGGTCGCGGCCCTGAGCCAGTGCCTGGTCGAGGTGCTCGACACCCAGCTCGACCGGGGCTACACCCTGCCCGATCCGCCTGCGTGGATGGTCCGCGAAAACAAGTGGCGCGCGGTACGGTATGGCTTGGACGCGCGAATCCTCGTCGACAGTGTCGGTACGGTCCGGCCGGTCCGGTCGGCGCTGCTAGAGCTGGTGGACGACCTCATGCCCACTGCGCGTCGCCTGGACTGTGAAGAGGAGTTGGCGATCGTGCCGCGCATTCTCGATGTCGGTGCCAGTTACCAGCGGCAGCGGGCCGTTGCTGCCGCGAGCGCAGGCGACCTCGTCGCTGTCGTCGACAGCCTGATCGAGGAGATGCGGGGCGGACTGCAGCCATGAGCCGACGGCCACTTGCGTGGCTCGACTCGTGGCTGAAGCAGAACGACGCAGATCTGATCGCCACCCGCCGCCACATCCACGCGCACCCCGAGCTGAGCCGCGCCGAGCTCCAGACCACCGCGTACCTGATGGAGCGGCTCTCCGCCGCCGGGTTGTCGCCCAAACCGTTGCCCGGCGGGACCGGGCTGGTCTGCGACGTCGGCGACGGCGGGCGGACGGTCGCGCTCCGCGCCGACATCGACGCGCTGGCGTTACCGGACGTCAAGGAGGTGCCCTACCGGTCCACGGTCCCGGGGGTGTGCCACGCCTGCGGCCACGACGCGCACGCCGCGATCCTGCTCGGTGTGGCGCTGGCCCTCGCGCACGCGCCAGCTCTGCCTGGTCGGGTCCGGTGCATCTTCCAGCCGGCGGAGGAGGTCATCCCGGGTGGAGCGCTGGATGTGATCGACGCTGGCGGGCTGAAGGATGTGGAGCGGATCTTCGCGCTGCACTGCGACCCGCGGCTCGAGCTGGGGCGGGTCGGTCTGCGGGTGGGTCCGATCACGGCGGCCTGCGACTCGCTGGAGGTGCGGGTCAGCGGCAGCGGGGGGCACACCGCGCGTCCCCACCTCACCGCCGACCTGGTCTACGCGCTCGGTCAGATCATCACCCAGGTCCCCGCGCTGCTGTCCCGGGTCGCCGACCCGAGGGCGGCGATGTCGCTGGTGTGGGGCGTGGTCGAGGCCGGCGCGGCGGCCAACGCGATCCCGCAGACCGGAGTCCTCCGGGGCACCGTGCGGATGCTGGACCGATCGGTCTGGGACGAGGCCGGGTCCCTCATCTGCCGACTGATCAACCAGGTCGGCACGCCGACCGGGGTCCAGATCGACGTGGCGTACGAGCAGGGCGTCCCCGCCGTGGTCAACGACGAGGAGTCGGTCGGCCTGCTGCGCGACGCGGTGACCGAGGCGCTGGGTGCGGCGGCCGTGTCCGACACGCCGCAGAGTCTCGGCGGCGAGGATTTCGGGTGGTACCTCAACCAGGTGCCCGGGGCGCTGTTCCGCCTCGGTGTGCACTCCGGCGGCGCCCCGATGCTGGACCTGCACCGCGGCAGCTTCGACATCGACGAGCGGGCCCTCGCGATCGGCGTGCGGACCATGATCCACACAACCTACGCGGCGCTGCTGAGCTGACCGCCGGGCCCCGTTCGGTCAGTCGAGGCCGGGGCCGATGCTCCGGCACGGCCGGGACCGGAGCCAGGCCAGGTAGTCGTCCGGTGCGCCGGCCAGCTCCGCCGAGTCGGCGAGCGCCCCGAGGTACCGGGCCGACGGCAGACCACCCTCGTACCCGTTGAGCACGTACACCCAGGCGAGCTCGTCCGACTCCAGGGTGTGCACCAGGAGCCGGATCTTCTCGTAGAGGCCGGTGTCCGCGCCCTCCCAGGTGTCCAGGGTCGCCTCGTCCAGCGGCGTGATGTCGTAGAGCGCGACGAAGACTGTGCCCGTCTCGTCAGGCACGATCATGGCCAACGCGCCTTCCCAGCCGAGGTCCTCGCCGCCGAAGGTGAGGCGCCAGCCCTTGATCCATCCGGTACCGGCGAGAGGTGAGTGTGGGCAGCGTCGTTGCATCTGAGCGGGGTCCATATTTGACCCGTATGCCGCGTAGACGGCCATCCACCTGCTCCTGGTATCGACGATCGACGAGCTAGCCTAACGGCCCGGACCTGCGCCCGGCAGATCCAGGCGGCGCGTCGCGGGACGGGAAGTGGGGCGCGGTGCCGGAGAATGCGTTGGCGAGCTGAGGGCCGGCACGCCAGCCGTTGGCGTTGCCCCGCACCGCCTGGCGGAAGGACGCGTGGCACCCGTGAGCCGGATCGTGATCATCGGTGGTGGCCCGGCCGGATACGAGGCGGCCCTGGTGGCCGCACAGCTCGGGGCGCAGGTCACCGTGGTGGAGCGAGCCGGGTTCGGCGGTGCCTGCGTGCTCTACGACTGCGTGCCCAGCAAGACGTTCATCGCGGCGGCGGAGACGGCCACCACCATCCGGACCGCCCGGCAGCTCGGTGTCCGGTGTGGCGACTCCGCCGAGCTGAGCATCGACGTTCCACTCCTGCACGGGCGGGTCAAGGCGCTGGCTGAGGCCCAGTCCGAGGACATCCACGATCGACTGGTGCGGGAGGGCGTGACCGTGGTCGCCGGCACCGCCCGCTTCGCCGAGCACCAGCAGACCCGGGGACTCCACACGATCGAGGTAGCGCCGGCCGAGGGCGGTCCGGGCCAGCTGGTCGACGCGGAGCTGGTGCTGCTGGCGACCGGCAGCAGTCCGCGGGTGCTGCCCGACGCCCAGCCCGACGGCGAGCGGATCCTGACCTGGCGCCAGGTCTATGACCTTCCGGCGCTGCCCAGCCATCTGATCGTGATCGGCTCCGGCGTCACGGGCGCGGAGTTTGCCAGCGCCTACCGGGCCTTGGGGGTGCCGGTGACCCTCGTCTCCAGCCGGGACCGGGTGTTGCCCGGTGAGGACCCGGACGCGGCGGCGGTCCTGGAGCAGGTCTTCGCCGCGCAGGGGATGGAGATCGTGAAGCCGGCACGCGCGCTGGCGGTGCGGCGCGCCGGTTCGGGGGTGGTGGTCGAGCTCGAGGACGGCCGGGTGGTCGAGGGGAGCCACGCCCTGCTGACCGTCGGGTCCACCCCGAACACCGGCGGGCTCGGCCTGGAGCACGTCGGTGTGGGGCTGAACGCGGACGGCTACATCGCGGTGGACCGGGTGTCCCGGACCACCGTCGCCGGCGTGTACGCCGCGGGCGACTGCACCGGCATGCTCGCGCTCGCCTCGGTGGCTGCGATGCAGGGGCGGATCGCGATGTGGCACGCCCTGGGCGAGGCGGTCGCGCCACTGCGGTTGAAGACGGTCGCCGCAACCGTGTTCACCCATCCCGAGATCGCCACGGTCGGCATCCAGCAGGCGGCGATCGACGCCGGGGTGGTGCCCGCCCGGGTGGTCACCCTGCCGCTGGACACCAACGCGCGGGCCAAGATGCAGGGTGTCCGGGATGGCTTCGTCAAGCTGTTCTGCCGCCCGGCGACGGGTGTGGTCATCGGTGGGGTCGTGGTGGCGCCGTACGCCTCTGAGCTGATCCTGCTCGTGGCGGCGGCCGTCCAGCACCAGCTCACCGTGGACCAGCTCGCCGGGACGTTCGCGGTGTACCCGTCGATGTCCGGGTCGTTGACCGAAGCGGCCCGCCGGCTGATGGTGCACGGCGACCTCGACTAGCTCGACGCGGTGGCGTGGCGAGGCCGCCCTGACCGGGTCCTGGCGTTCGGGTGGCTCAGTCGGTGATCGTGCAGATGACGGCGCCGCTGCCGACCACATCGCCGACCGCGGCGGTGATCCCGCGCACCGTGCCCGCCCTGTGCGCCGACAACGGTTGCTCCATCTTCATCGCCTCGAGCACGACGATCAGGTCACCCTCGGCGACGAGGTCGCCGTCATTCGCGGCGATCTTCACGATGGTGCCCTGCATCGGGCTGGTCAGCGCGTCGCCGGTCGCCGCCGCGCCGGCCTTCTTCGTGTTGCGGCGCCGGACCGGCGCGCCGGCGGCGTTGCCGGCGGGACCGGCCAGCCCGGCCGGGAGGGAGACCTCCAGCCGCTTGCCACCGACCTCGACCACCACGGTCTGGCGCCGCTCCGGCCCGCCCGCCGCAGCGTCCCCGTCGGCCTGGTACGGCGCGATCCGGTTGTCGAACCCGGTCTCGATCCACCGGGTGTGCACGGTGAACGGCTCGTCCTCGTCGGCCGGCGCGAACGCCGGGTCGTCGACCACCGCGCGGTGGAACGGCAGGACGGTGGCCATCCCCTCGACCCGCGTCTCGGCCAGCGCCCGGCGGGAGCGGGCCAGCGCCTCGGCCCTGGTCTCGCCGTGCACGATCAGCTTGGCCAGCAACGAGTCGAACGCGCCGGACACCACCGAGCCGGCCTCGACGCCGGCATCCACCCGGACCCCCGGTCCGGACGGCCACGTCAGTGCCCGGATCGTGCCCGGCGCCGGCAGGAACCCCTGGCCGGGGTCCTCGCCGTTGATCCGGAACTCGATCGCATGGCCGCGCGGCTCCGGGTCGGCGGTGTATCGCAGCCGTTCACCGGCGGCGATCCGGAGCTGCTCGCGGACCAGGTCCAGGCCGGTGGTCTCCTCCGAGACCGGGTGCTCGACCTGGAGCCGGGTGTTGACCTCCAGGAAGCTGATCGTGCCGTCGGCACCGACCAGGAACTCCACCGTGCCGGCGCCGTGGTAGCCGGCCGCGAGGCAGATGGCCCGCGCCGCGCGGTGGATCTCGGCCCGCTGGCCGTCCGAGAGGAACGGTGCGGGCGCCTCCTCGACGAGCTTCTGGTGCCGGCGTTGCAGCGAGCAGTCCCGGGTGCCGACGACGATCACGGTGCCGTGGGTGTCGGCGAGCACCTGGGCCTCGACGTGCCGGGGCCGGTCCAGGTACCGCTCGACGTAGCACTCACCACGCCCGAACGCGGTGGTCGCCTCGCGCACCGCCGAGTCCAGCAGCTCGGGGATCTCGGCCAGGGTGCGGGCCACCTTCAGCCCCCGGCCACCACCCCCGTACGCCGCCTTGATCGCGACCGGCAGGCCATGCTCCCCGGCGAAGGCGATCACCTCGTCCGCGTCCCGGACCGGCTCCGCGGTGCCGGGCACCAGCGGCGCGCCGGCGGCCAGGGCGATGCGCCGGGCCTCGACCTTGTCACCGAGCGTGCGGATCGCCTCCGGGGTGGGGCCGACCCAGACCAGGCCAGCGTCGAGCACGGCCTGGGCGAAGGCCGCGTTTTCGGCGAGGAAGCCGTAGCCGGGGTGCACCGTGTCCGCGCCGGACCGCGCCGCGATCGCGAGGAGCTTGCCGATGTCGAGGTAGGAGTCGGCCGGGCTGGACCCCCCGAGCGCGTACGCCTCGTCGGCGAGGCGGGCGTGCACGGCGTCGCGATCCGGGTCGGCGTACACCGCCACGCTGACGAGACCGGCATCCCGGCAGGCGCGGATCACCCGCACGGCGATCTCCGCGCGGTTCGCGATCAGGACCTTGCGCACGGGCCGGCTCCTTTCTGGTGTGCCGAGTCTAGGGTGCCGCGCCGGGGCGGGCCGGCCACCAGTCGGTGGGGGAGGTGCCGAGCTCCCGCAGCATCGCGCGCAGCAGCGGCAGCGACAGGCCGAGCACGGTGCCGTGGTCACCGTCGATCCGCTCCACGAACCAGCCGCCCAGGCCGTCCAGGGTGAAGCCGCCGGCGACGCCGAGCGGTTCACCGGTCGCCACGTAGGCCGCGATCTCCGCCGGATCGGGGCAGCCGAAGTGGACGGTGGTCGAGGCCAGCGCCCGCAGTTCGGCGGTGACCGCGCCGCCGTGCACCCGAAGCAGGCAGTGGCCGGTGTGCAGGACCCCGCTGCGCCCGGCCATCGCCGCCCACCACGCTCGGGCCTGCGCCGCGTCGGCCGGCTTGCCGTACTCCACACCATCGAGCTCCAGCAGCGAGTCGCAGCCCAGCACGATGGCGTGCGCCAGCCCCGGGACCACGGCCCGGGCCTTCGCCGCGGCCAGCACGCTGGCCCGCTCGCCCGGTGTTTCCGCGGTCACGGCCGCCTCGTCCACGCCGCTGACCAGCACCTCGGGGCGCAGCCCGGCCGACTCCAGCAGCCGGCGCCGCGCTGGCGAGGCGGAGGCGAGGACGAACCGATCCCGCGCCGGCCGGGAGCCTGCCGGCGGCACCACGCTGGTCAGCGGGGTAACCCGGAGGCGCGCCAGCCGCCCGGTCCGAGCGGTGCCGTCCGGCCGAGCCGGGCCACCGGGTCGGCCCACGCCGCGCGGACCGGGGTGGGCCGACCGCCCGCGCCGGACAGGCTCGCCGCCGCCGCGGAGCCGACCGCCATGAGCACGGTGACCAGGGCGGCGAGCTCCTCGGTCGTGGCACTACCCCGGGCGATCCGCAGCACCGGTCGGTCCCCGTCCACCGGGTCGGCGGTCCCGCTCCCGCTCCCGCTCCCGCTCCCGGTCCCGGCGGGCCTCGCGGCCGGCGTCACAGCGGGATGTTCCCGTGCTTCTTCGGCGGCAGGGACTCGCGCTTCGTCCGGAGCACCCGCAGTGCGCGGATGACCTCCACCCGGGTCCGGGACGGCTGGATCACCGAGTCCACGTAGCCACGCTCGGCCGCGACGTAGGGGTTGGCCAGGGTGTCCTCGTACTCGCCGACCAGCTTGGCGCGCAGCTCGTCCGGCTCCTCGGCGGCCTGCAGCTCCTTGCGGTACAGGATGTTCACCGCACCCTGGGCGCCCATCACCGCGATCTGGGCGGTCGGCCACGCCAGGTTGATGTCGGCACCCAGGTGCTTGGAGCCCATCACGTCGTACGCGCCGCCGTAGGCCTTGCGGGTGATCACGGTGACCTTCGGCACGGTCGCCTCGGCGTAGGCGTAGATCAGCTTGGCGCCGCGCCGGATGATCCCCTCCCACTCCTGGGACGTCCCCGGCAGGAAGCCGGGCACGTCGACGAAGGTCAGCACCGGGATGTTGAACGCGTCCGCGGTCCGGACGAACCGGGCCGCCTTCTCCGACGCGTCGATGTCGAGGGTGCCGGCGAACTGCATGGGCTGGTTGGCAACGACCCCCACCGGGTGCCCCTCGACCCGCCCGAATCCGACCACGATGTTCGGCGCGAACAGCGGGTGTACCTCGCAGAACTCGCCGTCGTCGAGCACGTGCTCGATCACGGTGTGCATGTCGTAGGGCTGGTTCGGCGAGTCGGGGATGGCCGTGTCGAGCTCCAGGTCGGCGTCGGTGCGGCTGAGGTCGACCTCGGTCGGCAGCACCGGCGCGGTGTCCAGGTTGTTGCTCGGCAGGTAGGACAGCAGCGCCTTGACGTACTCGATCGCGTCGTCCTCGTCATGGGCGAGGTAGTGCGCGTTCCCCGAGCGGGTGTTGTGGGTGCGCGCCCCGCCCAGCTCCTCGAACCCGACATCCTCGCCGGTCACGGTCCGGATCACGTCAGGTCCGGTGATGAACATGTGGGAGGTCTGGTCGACCATCACGGTGAAGTCGGTGAGCGCGGGGGAGTAGACGTGCCCACCCGCGCAGGTGCCCATGATCAGCGAGATCTGTGGGATCACGCCGGAGGAGCGCACGTTGCGATGGAAGATCGCGCCGTAGAGGCCGAGTGAGACCACGCCCTCCTGGATCCGCGCCCCGCTTCCCTCGTTGATCCCGATCATCGGGCAGCCGGTCTTCAGCGCCAGGTCCATCACCTTGACGATCTTCTCGCCGTACACCTCGCCCAGCGATCCCCCGAAGACCGTCACGTCCTGGGCGAAGACGCAGACCGGTCGCCCGTCGACGGTGCCGTGGCCGGTCACCACGCCATCGCCGTAGGGTCGCTTGGACGGCATGTCGAACGCCGTCGAGCGGTGCCGGGCGAGCTCGTCGAGCTCGACGAACGACCCCTCGTCGAGCAGCATGGCGATGCGCTCGCGCGCGGTCTTCTTCCCCTTGGCGTGCTGCTTCTCGACCGCCTGGGCCGAGCCGGCATGGACCGCCTCATCGAGGCGGTGCTCCAACCCGGCCTGCTTGCCGGCCGTGGTGTGGATGTCCTGTCCGGGCTGCTGCGGCTCCGGCCCGTCGGGCTGCTCGCTGGTCACCGCGCCAGGGTATCGGCAGCGGCCGCCACGGGTAGCCTGCGCGTCATGTCCACCCGGTCGGTCGAACCGGCCCGTCCGTCGCTGGCGGCCCGGTCCCTCGGCGCCGCCGTGCTCCGCCCCGGTGGCCTCTGGTCGCGGCTGGACGTCGTGCCCGAGACGGGGTCCACGAACGCCGACCTGGTCGCCGGTGGTGGTCCGGACGGTGCCGTGCTGGTCGCCGAGGCGCAGCTGGCGGGGCGGGGCCGGCTGGATCGGGGGTGGGTCAGCCCGCCCCGGGCCGGGCTGACCTTCTCCGTCCTGTTGCGGCCGGGCGCTGGCGTGCCGGTCGCCCGCTGGGGGTGGCTGCCGCTGCTCGCCGGGGTGGCCCTGCACGCCGCGGTGCGCGACACCAGCCAGGTCGAGGCCGCCCTGAAATGGCCCAACGACCTGTTGCTCGGCCCGTCCCGGCGGAAGGGCGCCGGGATCCTGGCCCAGGTCACCGGGGACGCCGTCGTCGTCGGCGTCGGGCTCAACGTGAGCACCCGCCGGTCCGAGCTGCCCGGTCCGGGTGCCACCTCGCTCGTCCTGGAGGGGGCGGCGGACGCCGACCGGGACGCGCTGCTGCGCGCGGTGCTGCACCGACTCGAGGCGGAGTACGTCCGCTGGCGCGCGGCGGGCGGTGATCCTGCGGCGAGCGGGCTGCACGCGGCGTACGGCGCGGTGTGCCACACCGTGGGACGGCAGGTCCGGGTGCTGCTGCCGCACGGCGACCAGCTCGTCGGCACCGCGACCGCGGTGGACCTTGACGGCCGGCTGGTGGTGCGCACCAGCGACGGGGTGTACCCGGTCGCCGCGGGAGACGTCGTACACCTGCGGTGAGGCCGCTTGCCCGTGGATGCTCGCCGGAGCGGCACCGGCGGCGGTAGGTTTGCGGCACTGTGTGACGACCGTGACATGCAAGGGAGCGGGACCGTGCCCTACCCGGATCAACTGCTGACCGACGACGAGCATGTCGTCCGGCACCTGCATCCGCACTGGCTGACCCTGGTCGCGCCAGTCGTCGTGTTCCTGGGCACCGTGGGAGCCGGTGCCTTCCTCCTCGCCGTCGTGCCGGTCGGTGGCGCGCAGCCGTGGTTGCGCCTGGTCATCGGCGTCGCCGGAGTCGTCCTGCTGGCCTGGTTCGTGCTGGTGCCGTTCCTGCGGTGGAAGACCACCCACTACGTCATCACCACCGACCGGGTACTGATCCGGACCGGCGTGCTCAGGCACGTCGGGCGGGACATCCCGCTACAGCGGATCAACGACGTGGCCTTCGAGCAGTCCCTCTTCGACCGGATCATCGGCGCTGGCACGTTGCAGGTGGAATCCGCCGGTGAGACGGGGCAGACCGTGTTGCGCAACATCCCACATTCCGACGATGTGCAGCAGTTGATCAACCGTCTGGTCGAGGAGGACTCCCGGCGTACCGCCGGATACGGCCACTCGGATGGGCCACCGGACGGGGACGACACGCGCACCCGGCGACTGCGGTAGCCGCCGTGGGGCGGGACCGGCCGGGCAGCACCACCCGGGCCCGAGTGCACGCGATCTCGATGGACGGCTCGGTGGTGCGCCGGGACGAGCTCGCAACCGAGGAGCCGATGGAGATCCGGGTCTCCGCCGGTGCGCGCAGCCGTGCCGTCGCGGTCACCATGCGGACACCGGGCGCCGACTTCGAGCTCGTCGCCGGCTTCCTGCACAGCGAAGGGGTCGCCGGAGTCCGGCGGATCTCCTACTGCGTGGACAGCAGCAGCAGCGGCGGTGCGGGCGACGACTCGGACGACGCGGACGACCGGGTCACCCGCCAGCGGTTCAACGTGGTCACCGCGTGGCTGGACGAGCTCCCCGACCTCGCGCCGTTGGAGCGGTACGGGTACACCTCAAGCGCCTGCGGGGTCTGCGGCAAGGCCAGCCTGGACGCCCTGCGGGCCCGTGGCCTGCGGTCCATGGCCGGGGACCGCGCGCGGATCCCGGTGGAGACGCTGCTGTCCCTGCCGGACCGGCTCCGCCAGACACAGGGCGTCTTCGGCCGCACCGGCGGTCTGCACGCGGCAGCCGTCTTCGATCCCGCCGGCGAGCTGCTGTGCGTGCGTGAGGACGTCGGCCGGCACAACGCCGTTGACAAGGTTGTCGGCTGGGCCGCGCTGGCGGGTCGGCTTCCGCTCTCCGGTCATCTGTTGCTGGTCAGCGGCCGGACCAGCTACGAGATCCTGCAGAAGGCGGTGGCGGCGCAGATCCCGATCGTGTGCGCGATCTCGGCGCCGTCCTCGCTCGCCGTGTCGATGGCCGAGGAGTTCGGCGTCACCTTGGTCGGCTTCCTCCGGGACGGTCGGTGCAACGTGTACGCCGGGGCGGACCGGATCACGCCTCAGACCTCGTAGGTGAAGAAGACCTGCTCGTCCAGGGTCACCCGGGCGCCCGGGTCGATCCGGTACGGCTCGAGTGGGCTGAGGCGCTGCGCTACCTGCCCCGGCACGGTGACCGTGGTGCCGTTGCGGGAGCCGAGGTCGACGACGAACACGTGCCACCCCTCGACCCGGACCTCAAGGTGGTCGCGGGAGATGTCCTGGCTGGACCCGGTCACCCGGCACAGCCGGGGCAGGTCGGTGCCGGAGATCCGCTGCGCGCTCGGCGCCCGGCCCACGATCACGGTCCGGTCCAGCGTCACCGGCTCACCGGTGGAGAACCGGAGCACGCCCAGCGCCGGCGCTGCGACCGGCACCGGGGACTGCTGCGGCAGGTCGCCGCCGCAGCGCCGGCAGCGGCCCGCGGCGGGCGGGTTCGGATGACCGTCGGTGCAGAAGACGGCCTGGACGACCCGCCCGTCGGGGCCGGCCGCCGGACGGCTCGACACCGCACCGCGGCCGATGGTGGCCACCACCGGTGGACCGGTCACCGCCCGGCCGTTCAGGCCGCCTGCTGGTCCACCGCCGGCTGGTCCACCGCCGGCTGGGACCCGGGTCGGTGACGGGGCAGTGGCCGGTACCGGATCGTCGTACGCCGGGCCGGTCGCGTCGGCACCGGTCACCGGCGCCGGTGTGCGGTCGACCCGCGCCCCACCGGCGGCGCTGGCCGCGCCCCGGCGGGCGTCCGGCTGGCCGCCGTCCTGCTGGCCGCCTTCCGGCTGGGTGCGCCTCGGGTGGGCGGCTGGTACGGCCGGTGCGGCCGGTGGGGGCGCATCGTGCGGGCGTACGTCGCTCGCCGGCCGCCAGGCCACCTCGGCGGCGTAGGCGATGCCGCCGGTGAGCGGGAGCGTTCCGCTCGCCGGGTTCGGCGCGGCGGTGCGCAGGCGGATCTCGTACGCGTGTTCGACAACCTCCTCGACCCAGGTGGTTGCCGAGCGGCTGTGGATGGTGGCGGCAGGGCCCGAGGGGCTGATCACGCTGACGGTCAGCGCCGGGCGCACCACCACCCGGATGCCCTCCGGCTCGACCACCGCAAGACCGAAGGAGGGCAGGTCGGCCAGCCGGCCGCCGGTCAGCGCGTCGATCATTGCCCCGAAGGGTCCGCCATCTCGCACGACGTCCCACAGCGGACGGAGCCGGTCGGCCGGCAAGGTGTCGGCGACGAGCACGGCGGCGTTGGGCCCGACGATGGCAAGCCAGCAGCCGGGGACGTAGGTGGCACCAGCAGTCGACACCGGGACCTCTTTGGTGGGAGATGGTGAATCAGCCGGAGGATAGCTGCGGAGGTGTCAAGTCACGCTCATCTCACCGCGTGGCGCGGACGTTCCGGCGCGGCGGCACGGGAGCGTCCACCGCAGGCCTCTCGAGCACGGCGAACCGGACAACCGTGCCGAGCGATCGCCGTCCAGGGCAACCGGGCAGCCGGGCAGCCGGCCACCGGCTGGCCGCCCGGTCGGTGGCCGGCGTGGTACGGGTGGGACAGTGACCTGGTGGAGCTGCCGGCGTACGACGCGATCCTGCTCACCGGGGGCGGTGCTCGCCGGATGGCCGGCCTCGCCAAGCCGGGGCTCGACGTCGGCGGCCGGCCGCTGGCCGTCCGGGTGGCCGGCGCGGCCGCCGGTGCGGACCAGCTGGTGGTCGTCGGCCCGCCGCACGGGGTGCTGGCCGACGTGGTCACCCGGGAGGAGCCCGCCGGATCGGGACCGGTGGCGGCGATCGCGGCCGGGCTGGCGCGGGTACGGGCCGGCTACGTCGCGGTGCTCGCCGCCGATCTGCCGTTCCTCGACCCGGCGGCCGTCACCGCGCTGCGGGCCGCAACCGCCGGACACGATCTCGCGCTGCTCGTCGACGACGCCGGCCGAGACCAGCTGCTCTGCGCGGTGTGGCGTACCGCTAGCCTGGCCGCCGCGCTGGATGCCGTTCCGGTGCACGCTGGCGCACCCGTGCGCGCGCTGCTCGCGGGCGTCCCGGATGTCGTACGCCGCACGGTCGCCACACCGGATGGTCCGCCACCGTGGTTCGACTGCGACACGCCAGCGGACCTGGACCGTGCGAGGAGGTGGACATGAACCCGCTTGCGGAGTGGACCCGGTTGGTCTGCGACGAGTTGGCCGTGACCGATGCGGTGGACATGGACGAGGTGACCCGGCAGATCCTGGTGCTGACCCGGGAGGTGGCGCACTCCGTCGACCGTCCGGCGGGGCCGGTGACCATGTACCTGATCGGGCTGGCGGCCGGCCGGAGTGCCGACCCGGCGGCCACGACCGCGGCCTCCCTGGCCACCGTTCGCGAGATGGTCGAACGCTGGACGCCCGCAGAGTGAGCCAGCTGAGCTGGTCCCAGGCCCGGGCCGCGGCACACGCGGCGGCGACCCCGCTGCCACCCGACACGGTTCCGCTGGCCGAGGCGCTCGGCGGCACGCTCGCGACGTCGATGCGGGCGGCCGTCCCGGTGCCGGGGTTCGACCTCGCGGCGATGGACGGCTATGCCGTCTCCGGCAGCGGTCCGTGGCAGGTCAGCCGGGTCGTGCTCGCCGGCCACGGGGATCCCGGTGATCTCGGCGCGGGTGAGGCTGTCGAGGTGGCCACCGGTGCCCCGGTGCCGCGGGGCACCGGGGCGGTGCTTCCCTACGAGGACGCCTGCCGGAGCGACGACCAGGTGCGTGGCGCGGTCCAGGACGGCCGGCACGTCCGGCGGACCGGTGACGACGTGCCGATCGGCGCCGAGTTGCTCGCCGCGGGCAGCATGGTCGGACCGGCCGCGCTCGGGCTGGCCGCCAGCGTCGGCCTGGATGTGCTCGCCCTGCGCCAGCGGCCACGGGTGGTCGCGCTGCTGACGGGCGATGAGATCGTGCACTCGGGCCGTCCTGGCTCCGGCCGGGTGCGGGACGCCATCGGACCGCAGCTGCCCGGTTTGCTGGGCTGGTTCGGCGCCGAGCTCACGCTCCGCCTTCCGGTGCCGGATCAGCCCGCCGGTGAGCTCGCCGCGGCGCTCGCCGCCGCGCAGGGCGAGGTCGTGCTGTCCTGCGGGGCGACCGCCTCGGGGCCGGCGGACCATCTGCACACGGCGCTGGCCGAGCTCGGCGGCCGGCTGGTCGTCGACGGGGTCGCCTGCCGTCCGGGACATCCACAGTCGCTGGCCGTGCTACCGGACGGGCGGTACGTGGTCGGCGTGCCCGGCAACCCCTACGCCGCCCTCGTCGCGATGTACACCCTCGTGCAGCCGCTGATCGGCGGGTTGTCGGGCCGGCCGCTCCGGCACCTGCCGCGGGCGCGGCTCGCCGGTGACCTGCCGCAGTCCGCGGTGGACACCCGGCTGGTGCCGACGCGGTGGGCCGGTGACACGCTCGTGCCGACCGGTCGGGACCGTCCGGGCTCCCTGTGGGGAGCCGCCCAGGCCGACGTGCTCGCCGTGGTGCCGCCCGACTGGGCCGGTCACCCGGTGGAGTTCATCCGACTTGCCGGACCGGGCGGCTGAGGTCGGCCACCGGACCCGCAGCCGCAGCCGCCGCCGCAGCCGGGTCGTCCGGCACGGTCGACTCATGGCCGAGGCCGGCCGGCGGTGCCACGAACACCCAGCGTTTGTACGACCAGAACCGGAAGATCGTGCCGAGCCCGATGCCGACGATGTTCGCCATGTTCAGCGGCCACTTGTCGGTGATCTGGAACCCGTACCGGGCGGCGCCGAGCACGATCAGGCCGATGACCATGGCCACCGCGTTCAGGCCGAAGAACAGCGTGTACTCGCGGGCCAGCCCGGTGCGGGCGCGGTGCGAGAACGACCAGGTCCGGTTCATGAAGTACGCACTGGTGGTGGCGATCGAGGCGGAGACGACGTTGGAGGTCAGCGGCCCGATCCGCAGGCCGAAGTGCAGCCCGTTGAACAGGCCCATCTGAAGCACCAGGTTGACCGCACCCACCGCGCCGAACGCCGACAGTTCCTTCAGCAGGACCTGCCACGGTGTGCTCAGGCCGAGGAGCGCCTTACGGAGGAGATGCACCGGCCCAGCATAGGCAATCCGGGCAACTGCCCACGCTGGACCCACCGGGTGACGCCGGGCCGACCTGAGATCGACCCCGTGCGGGTGGGTGCCGCGGGGTCGCCTAACCTCGGCGCCATGGACTCGCGGACCGGTCTGCCGGTGGTCGGCATGGTCGGCGCCGGGCAGCTGGCCCGGATGACCCACCAGGCCGCGATCTCGGTAGGCCAGTCGCTGCGGATCTTCGCCGCCGCGCCCGACGACGGTGCCGCACTGGTGGCCGCGGATGTCGTCATCGGAGATCACACCGATCTCGGCGATCTGGGGCGGTTCGCCGCCGGATGCGACGTGCTGACCTTCGACCATGAGCACGTCCCCACCGAGGTGGTCACGGCGCTCGCTGCCGCCGGCCACGCCGTGTTCCCGTCGGCCGCCGCGCTGCGGTACGCCCAGGACAAGCAGGCGATGCGGGCGCGCCTCGGTGAGCTCGGCATTGGTGTGCCGCGGTGGGCCCCGGTGCGCACCGCGCAGGAGCTGCTCGAGTTCGGCGAGCGAGTTGGTTGGCCGCTGGTGCTCAAGGCGGTGCGCGGTGGGTACGACGGCGCCGGCGTGTGGATCGTCGGTTCCGGCCAGGAGGCCGCCGAGCTGGTGGGCTCCGGCATTCCACTGATCGCCGAGGAGCGGGTCCCGCTCGTCCGGGAGCTGTCGGTGCTGGTCGCCCGCTCGCCGTTCGGTCAGGGTGCCGCGTGGCCGGTCGTGGAGACCGTGCAGCAGGACGGGGTGTGCGTCCAGGTGCTGGCGCCGGCGCCGGGCCTCGCCGCGGTGACCGCCGAGCGGCTGCAGGCGCTCGGCCTCCGGATCGCCGCCGAGCTCGGGGTGGTCGGTGTGCTCGCCGTCGAGCTGTTCGAGACCGCCGACGGCGTGCTGGTCAACGAGCTGGCCATGCGGCCGCACAACTCCGGGCACTGGACGATCGAGGGCGCCCGCACGTCGCAGTTCGAGCAACACCTGCGGGCCGTGCTGGACTACCCGCTCGGGGTCACCGGGATGACCGCTGCCGCGGTCGTCACCGCCAACGTTCTGGGCGGCCCGGCGGTCGGGCCGGGCATCGACGAGCGGCTGCACCACGTGATGGCACGGTGGCCCGAGGCGAAGGTTCATCTGTACGGGAAGCGGGTCCGGCCCGGTCGCAAGCTCGGCCACGTGACGGTGCTGGGCGACCGGCTGGAGCTGGTGCGGGAACGGGCCGTGGGTGCCGCCCGCTATCTGGCGGAGGGGGTGCGGCCGTGACCGTCGGCGTGATCATGGGAAGCGACTCGGACTGGCCGGTGATGTCGGCCGCCGTGCAGGTGCTGCGCGACTTCGGGGTGGCCTGTGAGGCGCGGGTGCTCTCCGCCCACCGGACCCCGCAGGGCATGCTGGACTACGCCGGGAGCGCCGTCGACCGCGGGCTGCGGGTGATCATCGCCGGTGCGGGTGGGGCGGCCCACCTGCCCGGCATGGTCGCCGCCGCGACGCCGTTGCCGGTGATCGGTGTCCCGGTGCCGCTGGCTCACCTGGACGGCCTGGACTCGCTGCTGTCGATCGTGCAGATGCCGGCTGGCGTGCCGGTGGCCACCGTGTCGGTGGGCGGCGCCCGCAACGCGGGGCTGCTCGCCGTGCGGATACTGGCCGCCGCCGACGGCGGGTTGCGCGACCGGATGGCCGCCTACCAGCGGGATCTGGCGACGCTGGTGGCGGACAAGGACGCCGCGTTGCAGCAGCGTCTCGGCTGAGCCGCGGTAGCGCCGCGCCGGCCGGGTCAGGGGCGGCCGGGTCAGGGGCGGCCGAGGGCCCGGTAGGTCCAGCCGGCGGCGCGCCACACGGTGGGGTCGAGGCAGTTGCGGCCGTCGACGATCCGCGGGCGGGCCACGACCTGCCGGAGCGCCGACGGGTCGATCTCCCGGAACTCGGCCCACTCGGTGAGCAGCAGCACGAGGTCCGCCTCGCGTGCGGCTTCCTGGGCGGATCCCGCGTAGACCAGCCCCGGGTAGGCCCGCCGGGCGTTGTCGGTCGCCGCCGGGTCGTAGACCACCACGTCCGCGCCGCACCGCTGCACGTTCTCCGCCACGTCGAGGGCGGGCGAGTCCCGGATGTCGTCGGAGTTCGGCTTGAACGCCGCGCCGAGGACGCATACCTTTCGGCCGGCGAGGGAGCCGTCCACCAGCTCCAGGGCGAGATCAACCACCCGCTGACGTCGCCGCGTGTTGATCTCGTCGACGTTCTTCAGGAAGGTGAGCGCCTGGTCCACGCCGAGCTCGCCGGCCCGGGCGATGAACGCCCGGATGTCCTTGGGCAGGCATCCCCCGCCGAAGCCGAGCCCGGCGTTGAGGAACTTCCGGCCGATCCGGTCGTCGTAACCGAGCGCCTCGGCGAGCATCGTGACGTCCGCGTGTGCCGCCTCGCAGACCTCGGCCATCGCGTTGATGAAGGAGATCTTGGTCGCGAGGAACGAGTTCGCCGCCACCTTGACCAGCTCCGCCGTCGCGAAGTCGGTGATCAGCACCGGGGTGCCGGCATCGATGACCGGGGCGAACGCGGCCCGCAGCTGCTGCTCGGCCCACCCCGACCGAACGCCGAAGACGAGCCGGTCCGGCCGGAGGGTGTCCTCCACGGCGAACCCCTCGCGGAGGAACTCCGGGTTCCAGGCCAGCTCGACCTCCGGGCTGGGCGCCCGGGAGGTCAGCAGGTCGGCGAGCCGGGCCGCGGTGCCCGCCGGCACGGTGGACTTGCCGACGACCAGCGCGCGCCGCCGCAGGTGCGGGGCGAGCCCGGCGAACGCGGCGTCGACGTAGGAGAGGTCGGCGGCGTACTCGCCCTTCTTCTGCGGGGTGCCGACGCAGACGAAGTGCACGTCGGCGAAGTCCGCGACATCGGCGAAGGAGGTGGTGAAGGTGAGCCGCCCGGTGTCCAGGTTCTTGCGCAGCAGCTCGGCCAGCCCCGGCTCGAAGAACGGCACCTCACCGGACCCGAGCTTGGCGATCTTGTCGATGTCGACGTCCATCCCGATGACATCGAACCCGAGCTCGGTCATGCACACCGCATGAGTGGCGCCGAGGTAGCCGGTGCCGATCACGCTCAGTCGCGGTCGCTTGGTTGCGCTCACCCGCGTTCTCCCTGGTGTTCTCCTGGCGATCGCTCGCCACCGAATCTGCCCGCCGAGCGTAGGGCCTGACCGGGCGGGTGCCCCCGTCAGGGGCGGTCGCTGGTCGTAGGCTGACAGATCGGGAGGTGACCGGAGTGAATGATCCGTCTTTTGACGTCTACCGGCTGACCGAAGAGCATGACCTGTTGCGGCAGGCCGTCCGCCAGCTGGCCGAGGACAAGATCGCACCTCGGGCGGCGGAGGTGGATGCCACCGAGGAGTTCCCCTGGGACATCTACGCGGCGTTGCGCAAGGCCGACCTGCATGCGGTGCACATCCCGGCGGAGTACGGCGGGGCCGGCGCCGACGCGATCGCGACGTGCATCGTCATCGAGGAGGTGGCGCGGGCGTGCGCGGCGAGCTCGCTGATCCCGGCGGTGAACAAGCTCGGCACCACGCCGCTGCTGCTCGCCGGCAGCGAGGAGCTCAAGCGGCAGATCCTGCCCCGGGTGGCCAGCGGCGAGGCGATGATCTCCTATGCGCTCAGCGAGCGGGAGGCCGGCTCGGATGCGGCGGCGATGCGTACCCGGGCCGTGCGGGACGGCGACAGCTGGGTCCTCAACGGCACGAAGTGCTGGATCACCAACGCGGGCGTGTCGACGTACTACACGGTGATGGCGGTGACCGACCCGACGAAGGGCCCGAAAGGGATCTCCGCGTTCGTGGTGCACGCCGACGACCCGGGCTTCTCGGTGGGCACGAAGGAGCACAAGCTCGGCATCAAGGGTTCGCCGACCCACGAGATCCATTTCGAGGACTGCGCGATCCCGGCCGACCGGATCATCGGCGAGCCGGGCACCGGCTTCACCCTCGCCCTGCGCACCCTCGACCACACCCGGCTGACCATCGGCGCCCAGGCGGTCGGCATCGCGGCCGGCGCGCTCGACGCGGCCCGGGCCTACGTCAAGGAGCGGCAGCAGTTCGGCCGGCCGGTCGCCGAGTTCCAGGGCGTGCAGTTCATGCTCGCGGACATGGCGATGCACACCGAGTCGGCGCGGCAGATGGTGTATGTCGGCGCGGCGAAGGCCGAACGCGGTGACCCGGACCTCACCTTCATCTCGGCGGCGGCGAAATGCCTCGCCTCGGACGTGGCCATGTCGGTGACCACCGACGCGGTGCAGCTCTTCGGTGGCTACGGCTATACCCGGGACTTCCCGGTCGAGCGGATGATGCGGGATGCCAAGATCACCCAGATCTATGAGGGAACGAACCAGATCCAGCGGATGGTGATGGCCCGTCAACTCCTGAAGTAGCCTCTCGGTGACGTACGCCGGGCCGCGGCGGGTTCACTCAAAGGTGTGAGAGGCGCGCATGCGGGCCGGCTCTGCGGCCGGCGGCTGGAACGATGCCGGCGTGACGATCAGGGGGAGTGCGGTGGACGGGCCGCAAGAGAGCACGAACGGTTCGGCAGCGGGACGGGGCGGGTGGTGGCGGCGCCGTCGGGCCGCCGCGCGGGAGCGTGAGCGCACCCGCGACCTGCGCTCGGTCCCCTCGCCAATGGTCTCGCCCGCCGACTGGCATGACCCGGAGACCACCTTGCAGGCCCTGCACCGGCACGCCGAGGCCAAGGCACTGGCCGGGATCGACTGGTACCTGCGGGAGCGGCGGACGAAGCGGCGCGCCTCCCGGCTGCTCCGCGCCGCGGCCATCGTCCTCGGTGCGGCGGGAGCGCTGCACCCGCTGGCGGTTGGACCGGCGGCCGGGCGGGTCCAATGGGGGTACCTGCTGCTCGGCCTCGCCGCGACCGCGCTGGTGTTCGACCGGTTCTTCGGGTTGTCCAGGGCGTGGCTGCGGTGCGTACTGTCGGCCCAACGGTTGCAGCGCCGGCTTGAGCTGTTCCAGGACGACTGGACCGCGGCCTGCGCGAGCGAACTGATCGGGAACGGCCGGCCCAGCGTGTCCGACCGGCTCGCGCTGCTCCGCGCGTTCAGCACCGACGTCACCGACATCGTGCGTCAGGAGACCGCGGAGTGGGAGCAGGAGTTCCACAGCACGCTGCGGAGGCTGGAGAGCCAGAGCGTGGCGCCGTCGGCCATTGATGCCAGCCTGCCCGGTGCGCGCCGCCGCCTCGCCGCCACCTGAGGCTCTCCAGCGGGCGGGCTCTCCAACGGGCGGCGGGTCAGTCGAGCAGGGTCTGGGTGCCGGGCATCTTGCCGGAGGACTGCATCCGGCGTAGCCAGCCGTCCCATCCGGGGCGCCGGCGCAGGGTGCGCAGCGCGTCCGCGGCGGTGTGCCGGTCACCACGCTGCGCGGCCGCCAGCGCGGCGTGCAGGTCGCGCAGCCCGCCGGGCGCGTCGCGGGCCAGGGTCTCGTGATCGCTGGTCTCGTAGGCCCGCTGCAGCTGCAGCAGCCGGAGCAGCTCGGCCACCGGCTCGCGGGCGTCGTCGACCCGCAGGTCGATCAGGACGCCATCCCACGGGTCCGGGCGGCGGTCCGCGGCGACCACCATCATCGCCGCGGACTGCCGGCCGCGCAGGTCCCCGCCGGCCTCCTGGGCGGCGGCCAGCCCGGCCAGCAGCCGCTCGGCGAACTCGCCGCGCGCCTCCAGGTACCCCTCGACCAGGGACGGGATCACCGAACGCGAGGCGAGCATGTTGCCCTGCGCGGTGAACCCGTCACCGGTCACGTGCCCGCAGGCCGACAGGCAGCCGCGCCCGGTCCACGCCGCAGTCCGCCCGGTCACGTCGATCATGCCGACCTGACGCTGGGACGGGTCCGGGTCGTCGGCGCGGACCTTCGCCAGCGCCTCCTCCGGCGGGTACCCGTCGGCCAGCAGGGTGAGCCCACGGGCGCCGTACGCCCGGTTTGTCGTCGCCTGGGTGGCGGCGGCGCCCACCCCGGCCCGGGCCCACGGCACGGCCCGCCCGACGGCCAGCGCGCAGGTCGAGACCGCGACACCGAGCCGCCCGGTGGCGGGGTCCCTGGCGACGAGCGAGAAGGTCATCCGCCGGCCGCCACCGGCATGATCGCTGGCTCCGCCGGCACGTGCACCGGTGGCCCGGTGCGTTCCCGGATCTCGGCGACGGTGACGTCGGGCGCCCGCTCGCGCAGCACCAGCCCCTCGACGCCGACGTCGAGCACCGCGTGATCGGTGATGATCCGGTGCACCACCCCGCGCCCGGTGTAGGGCAGGGTGCACTCCGCGACGATCTTGTGGGAGCCGTCCCGGGCGACGTGCTCCATCAGCACGACCACCCTCTTCGCGCCATGCACCAGGTCCATCGCGCCACCCATCCCCTTGACCATCTTGCCGGGGATCATCCAGTTGGCCAGGTCGCCGTTCGCGGCGACCTGCATGGCACCGAGGATCGCGACGTCGATGTGCCCGCCGCGGATCATCGCGAAGGATGTCGCCGAGTCGAAGAAGGAGGCCCCCGGCAGCAGGGTCACCGTCTCCTTCCCGGCGTTGATCAGGTCGGGGCTCTCCTCGCCCTCGTACGGGTAGGGGCCGACGCCGAGGATGCCGTTCTCGCTCTGCAGCACGACGGTGATCCCGTCGGGCACGTAGTTGGGTACCAGGGTCGGCAGGCCGATGCCGAGGTTGACGTACTGGCCGTCGCGCAGCTCCAGCGCGGCACGGGCGGCGAGCTGGGTGCGGGTCAGTGGCATCAGTTGCCTCCCTGCGTCGTCCTCGGACGGACGGTCCGCCGTTCGATCCGCTTGCCGTCGACGCCGACCGGGCCGATCACGCGCTGCACGAACACCCCCGGCGTGTGGATCTCCTCCGGCCGTAGCTCGCCCGGCTCGACCAGCTCCTCCACCTCGGCGAGGGTGACCGTGCCCGCCATCGCGCACAGCGGGTTGAAGTTGCGCGCGGAGTCCCGGAAGACGAGGTTGCCGTGCCGATCCCCGACGGCGGCGCGGACCAGCGCGAAATCGCAGACGATGCCGTGCTCCAGCACGTAGTCCCGGTCGCCGAAGCGGCGGGTCTCCTTCGGTTCGCTGGCCAGCGCGACCGATCCGTCGGCGGCGTACCGCAGCGGCAACCCGCCGTCGGCGACCTGGGTGCCGACCCCGGCCGGGGTGTAGAAGGCGGCGATGCCAGAGCCGCCCGCCCGCAGCCGTTCGGCCAGGGTGCCCTGCGGGACCAGCTCGACCTCGAGCTCGCCGGCGAGGTACTGCCGCGCGAACTCGCGGTTCTCCCCCACGTAGGAGCCGGTCGTGCGCCTGATCCGCCCGGCGGCCAGCAGCATGCCGAGACCCCAGCCATCCACGCCGCAGTTGTTCGACACCGTCGCCAGATCGGTGGTCCCGGCATCGAGCAACGCCTTGATCAGTACGTGTGGGATGCCGCACAGCCCGAACCCCCCGACCGCCAGCGACGCCCCGTCGGGGATGTCGCGGACGGCGTCGGCCGCGCTTGGAACGACCTTGTCCATCGCGCCTCCAGAGATGAGTCGATCACGACCCTGCCAGCGACTCTAGCGAGTTGTGGTTCACCCGGTCGGGAACGAGGCAGTGATCGCTCACAGTGACCGAACCCCGGTGAGATGGATGCCCTGAGTGGCCGTGACCTGCTCCGCCTCGGCTCGGTGCCCCAGCTCCTCCCGGTGCGGATGCGCGCACAGTACGAGCGAGGCGCCGCCGGCCAGCGGCGCGAGCAGGCCGTCGACCCAGTCGGCCGGGTCCCGCCAGGGGAGGGTGGACAGCACCCGGTCCAGCACGTGCAGCCCCAACTCGCTGGCCCGCCGCCGGGACTCGGCGTGCAGCGCCGCACCGGACAGCAGGCGGCCATCGTCGTCGACGGCTGGCGCGTCGTCGGGCACCGACGAGGCGAACCGGTCGCCGTGCGCCCGCACCGAGGCTGCGTAGTCGAGCGCGCCCGGCTGCGGGCTGGCCAGGCCGTGACCGAGCGGGGCCAGCGAGAGCGCGACCAGCTCCACCGGACGCCTGGCGCGGACCCGTTCCAGGCTCGGCACGTCGGTGAACGCCACCGCCGCGCCGTCCGGGTGGATGGTTGCCACCCCGCCCGCTGCCCACGTCGCGAGCAGCACGGCGGCGGTCTGCCAGTGGGCGGGAAGCACCACGGCGACCCGGTCGCCGGGCTCCAGCGCCAGCTCGTCAACGAGCAGGTTCGCGGTCTTGGCGACCCAGTTCGCCAGCGTCGTGGCCGACAGCTCGGCCCGCTCGCCGGTGGTGTCGTCGTAGTAGGTCAGCAGTGGGCGCGCCGGGTCGCGGGCGAGCGCGTCCCGGAGGAGCTGGTCAGTGGCCGCCATAGCCATCGATCATCGCAGACGGCGACCGGATCACGCCCGCTGGTCAGTCGATGCAGTCGGTCTGGGCTGCGGTCCGGGGGGGTGGCGTGATCGAGCCGGTCCCGCCGCCGCCGGCCGGCGCCGTCGGACCGGCCGGCGGCGATCCGGCGCCGGTGCGCAGGCCGGCGAAGTCGCTGCCGAGGATCAGGGTGACCCCGCCGCCCCCACCGGCCCTGAGCTGGGCTCCCGGGATGACCGCGGCGACGGTCCGGGCGGCCGGTTCCTGGCCGGCGCCGTACTCGATCACCGTGCCCGTCCGGTGTTCCGAGTTTCCCGTGCTCGGCACGGTGAAGCCGAGCTGCTGCAGCTCGGTCGCGGTCTGGGTGGCGAGGCCGACCCGGCCGGTGCCGTTGCGTACGGTCACCGAAACCTGCGTCCGTGGGACCGCGGGGCTGGCGGACGCGGCCGGTGCCGACCTGCCGAGCACCTTGTCCCAGAACGCCGGCAGCGCCGCGCTGTCGGTGAGGTCCACGGCCTGCCCTGCGGCATTCTGCCCGGTGCCGGTGACCGGCACGGTGAGGAACTGCAGGTTACCGGCGGTGAGGTGCTGCAACTGGCGGGCCAGCTCCAGCGGGTCCAGCCCGGCGTCCATCGTCAGCGAGCTGCCGACGGCCCTGACCAGCGCGAGCTGCTTGAGCGGGTCGACCAGCACACCGGCCGAGGTGAGCTTGCGGAAGACCGACGCGAGGAAGTACTGCTGCCGCTGGATGCGGGAGTACGCCCCGTTCGGCAGTCCGTGCCGCTGCCGGACGAAGGCAAGCGCCTGCTTGCCCGAGATGGTCTGCCGGCCGGCCGGCAGGTCGATGGCCGAGTACCGGTCGACCGCGGGGTGCAGCAGGCAGACCTCGATCCCGCCGAGCGCCTTGGTGATGCTGTAGAAGCCGTAGAGGCCGACCTCGACGTAGTGGTCGATGCGCAGTCCGGAGAACCGGCTGACGGTGTCGATCAGGGACTTGGTGCCAGCCCGCTGCTGTGCCGGGGTGAGCACGGAGGCGCAGGCGTTGTTGGGACAGGCACCGTTGGCGTACGCGGAGTTGATCTTTCCTTCCCGCCCCAGGACCGGGATGTAGACGCTGAGGTCGCGGGAGAACGACACGGCGGTCGCTCGGGTCCCGTTCGCCGGGACGTGCACGAGCAGGATCGTGTCGGTGTTGAAGCCGGCGTCGGCCTGGGTGCCGACGTCCGCGAGCTCCCCGGCGGTCAGCCCGCCCCGCGAGTCGTTGCCGACCAGCAGGATGTTCAGGTCGCTGCCATCGATGTCGGGTCCGGAGTCGGCGGAGATCACCTCGACCCGGTGCACCGTGGCGTCGAAGACCCGGACGATGGTCCACAGCCAGCCGCCGGCGATCAGCACCGCGGCGGAGAGCAGGCCGGCCGCGACCCGGCCCACCAGCCGGACCCGGCCGGTGCTCGCCCGCCGTCCTGGTGCCCGCCCCGCCGTACCCGATCGGGTCGTGCGACGTCCGGACGGTCCGCCGCCCGCCCTCCGGGAGCCGGCCCGCCCGGAGCCGGCGCCGCGCCGCGGGTCGAGACTCGGCGGCAGCGGCACCCCCGGACCCATCCGGCGTGAGTCCCTCGGTTCGGTCACGGTTCGGGCACCTTCCGGTGTCGGCGGTCGATGTGATCATGCCAAGACCCCGTTGCGGGCCGGCTTCACAATTGTGGACGCGCGATGGCCGAGACGGGTTTCACCGGGTGACATCGTTCCTCACGAGCCCCGCTCGCCCCGGCAGCGCCTCGCAGCGACCGGTCCGCGCCGGCACCCGATGTGCGAGACTCCCCAGCCGTGGCGTCCCGCTGACGGTGCCGCGCCGAAGGAGTCGTACCGAAGGAGAAGAGCGTCCTGTGATCGCGATCACACTGTGACCGGGCCCGCGGTGACCGGGCCCGCGGTGACCGGGCCCGCGGTGACCGGGCCCGCGGTGACCGGGCCCGCGGTGACCGGGCCCGCGGTGCTGGTCACCGGAGCGGGTGGCCAGCTCGGCAGCGACGTGCTCGGGGTCGCGGCTGGCTGGTGCGAGGTGCTCGGCGTGACCCGGGCGGAGCTGGACATCGCCGACGCTGACCAGACCGACCAGGTGGTGGGCGGCTGGGCCGCCCACCGGACCGGGTCGGCGCGGCTGGTCGTCGTCAACACGGCGGCGTACACCGCCGTGGACGCCGCCGAGACCGACCGGGACCGGGCGTACGCGGTCAACGCGACCGGCCCGGCGAACCTGGCCCGCTCCTGCGCCCGGCACGGCGCGTGGCTGGTGCAGGTGTCCACCGACTATGTCTTCGCCGGGGACGCGAGCACGCCGTACGAGGTGACCGCGCCCACCGCCCCGGCCGGGGTGTACGGCGAGACGAAGCTCGCCGGCGAGCGGGCGGTGCGGGAGCTCTGCCCGCGGTCGTGGGTGGTTCGCACCGCGTGGGTCTACGGCGCCACCGGCGGGAACTTCGTCAAGACCATGGCCCGCCTGGAGCGCGAGCGGGAGACCGTGGACGTGGTCGACGACCAGCGGGGCTCGCCGACCTGGTCGGCGGAGCTGGCCCGCGGGCTGCTCGCGCTGGCCGCGAGCGACGCCGCCGCCGGGATCTACCACTGCACGAGCGCGGGCGAGACGACCTGGTACGGGCTGGCCCGTGCGGTGTTCGCCGAGCTCGGCGCGGACCCGGACCGGGTCCGACCCACCACCAGTGACCGGTCCCCGCGCCCGGCCCCCCGGCCGGCGTACTCGGTGCTCTCCGGCGCGGCGTGGCGGGACGCCGGGTTGCCGATGTTGCCGGGGTGGCGCGACGGCCTGCGTACGGCGTTTCGCACCGTGGGCGAGGCGCTGCGCGCCGGCTGAGGTGCCACGTGTCGGGTGGCGCCACGTCGGGCTGGCCGGGGTGGCTCAGGCCTTCGTCGCGTCCCACGTGATGAACTGGAAGTCGGGACGGAAGCCGAAGCGCTGCGCCTGCTGGACCGAGGCCACCGCCGTCAACGTGGTCGGGTCGGCGTGCGAGAGGAGGTCGACCTCGTCGCAGTCCGGGCCGTCGTAGCCGGTGCTGAGCTCGCCGGCCGCGACCCGATCCCGCAGCGACGCGGTGACCAGCGCGGACACCGTGAACCCGGCACTCTCCAACTGGTCACGCAGGTCCCAGCCGAACCGCCAGTACACGAGCGTGTCGTCACTGTGGTACTCGGGAGTGGTGGGCGGTGCGGTCCGTCCCTGGGGCATGGGCACCTGGAGGAACATCCGCCCGCCAGGGACGTACCCGCAGGTCCTCTCCCGGCCGGCCGCGATGCGGCAGCGCGGTCCACCGCTGGCGTCCGCGCCCGGTCATCCGCGTGCGGCCGTCCGGTAGGCCTGCATGGTCAGCTCGGCGCACCGTTGCCAGGTCTGGGTCGCCGCGTGCGCCCGCGCCGCCTCGGTACGCCCCGGGTCCGGCATGTCGTGCAGCTCGGTCGCCAGCGCCGCGGCGAGCGCGTCGGGATCGTTCGGCGGCACCAGCCGGACCAGGCCGCTGGTGGCCTCCCGGACCGCCGGCAGGTCGCTGGCGACGACCGGCACGCCGGCCGCCATCGCCTCCAGCGGCGGAAGCCCGAACCCTTCGTACCGCGAGGGGAACGCGAGCAACCGGGCGCCGGCCACCACCCGGGTCAGGTCGTCGTCGGTGAGGTAGCCCGGCAACACGACCCGGCCGGCCGGCACCGCCGCGACGTCGGGGCGCTCCCCCCAACCGGAGCCGCCGACGAGCACCAGCGGTGGCACTTCCGGCTCCTCGGCCAGCAGGCGCCGGTAGGCGGTGATCAGCACGTCGAGCCCCTTGCGCGGCTCCAGGGTGCCGACCGCCAGGAGGTACTGCGGCGGCAGGCCACGCGCGTCGAGCCAGCCCGGATCGGGTGGTGAGACCGCGAACCACCGCTGGTGCACCCCCAACGGGGTGACCACCACCCGGTCGGCCCCGAGATGGTAGGCGTCGATGATCTCCTCACCCACCGCCCGGGTCGGCGTGAGCACGAGGGTGGCCCGGCGCAGCGACCGCGGCACGAGCTCCCGGTACCGCAGCGAGGCCGCGTGCACCGTTTCCGGCAGGCGCAGGTAGGCCAGGTCGTGCACGGTCACCACGCCGGCCGAGCGGCGCAGCGGTGGGAGCACGAAGTTGGTGCCGTGGAAGACATCGACGTCGCCGGTCAGCAGCTCGACCGGTGGGAACTCCTGACGCGCCCAGGCTTCCTGCAGGCCGCGGGCCGGCGCCCGCCGCCCGGCCACCGAGGCCCCGGCGGGCACGGACTCCCGCAGTTCGTGCTGGCCCCGCCAGGTGAACGCGGTGGCCCGCAGCTCCGCGAGCCCGGGCCGGCCGATCAGCGCGTTCGTGAGGTGCTCGACGTACTTGCCGACGCCGGTCCGGGCCCCGAGCAGCGGGGTGGCGTCGATACCGACCCGCAGCCCGGTCACCGCGCCGGGTGTCTGGCCGTCCGGCGCGACCTCGGCCGCGTCCCGGGGCGGTCTCATTTCGGCGCGGTGACCAGCAGCCGGTGCTGGGCGGCGAGCTCCCGCCAGCGCTCGGCGAAGGCCTCGTCGGAGTACTGCCGGGCGCGGGCGATCGCGGCGGCCGCCAGGGTGGACCGGAGCGACCCGTCCTCGGCGACCTGGCGGGTACGCCCGACCAGCTCCTCGACGGTGGACCAGCGGAAGCCATCGACGCCGTCCCGCACGATCTCGCGTTGGCCGGCGCGGTCGATGACCACCGGGACACACCCCCCCGCCATCGCCTCGGCCGTGGTCATGCCGAAGTGTTCCTGGGTCCACGGCGCCCGGGTCTCGTTCTCGCCGTACCCGGTGGCCGACCAGAAGATCGACGACGTCGTCATCAACCGGTGCACCGTCGAGCGGGGCGCGTTCGGGTGGATCTGGACCGGGAGCCCCGCGGCGGCCCGCTCGACCTGCCGCAGATACGGCAGCTGGGAGTCCTCGCAGCCGCCGACCACGTGCAGGGTCCACCCGGGCAACGCACCCGATCGCACCATCGTGCCGAAGAACCGCACCATCTCGAGCTGCCGCTTGGCGTGCCCGAGGCCAGGTGCGAACAACCGGCCGACGGTGAGGATCGCCTTCTCCCGCTGGTCGGCCGGGTGGAGGTCGGCGACGTCGATGGGCGGGTAGAGGATGTCGGCCGGCCGCCGCCACAGCTGGTCGACCCAGGACCGGGTGTAGGCGGAGTTGGCCAGCACCACGTCGTAACCGTCGAGAAAGGCCAGGTCGGCGGGGTCCCGCAGGAGCCAGGGGAAGCGCTGCGCGATCCGTCCCCCGACGCCGAGACCGCCGGTGAGGCGCAGCCGACTCACCGCGACGCCGAGGGTGCGGGAGTCCCCACCACCCGGTGCGAACGAGTCGGAGCGCAGGTGCAGCTCGTGCCCGGTGTCGCTGGCCGCGAGCGGGAGGCGAACCTGCTGGAAGCGCGGCGTCACCCGGAACCGCCCCAGCTCGGTGCCGTGTTCGTCGGTCACGGTGATCGCGCCCTCACCGGGCTGGCCGACCCGGCCGAGATCGGCGAGCAGGACCCGGCGCGGTCCGGGCTCGATGGCGAGCACGGCATCCCCGCTGGACCAGGTCCAGCGCCGCAGCCGTCCCCCCTCGGGGGGAAACCAGCCGGCGCCGAAGCGGACGTGCAGGTTCTGGGCGGAGGCCGGCAGGCGGGAACCGATCATCCGGATCGCCGTCTTCCGCCACGCCGGCAGGTCGTGGTCGAAGGGCGTCGGGAAGAAGCACAGGTAGGCCGCGTGTGGCGCGTTGGGGCGCAGCCGCGACATGTAGGTCGCGTTGACGAACAGGTCGTAGCCGGCCGACAGCCGGGCGAGCTCCGCGTCGCCGAGGTCAGGCACCAGCCGTAGGGTGCACTTGGCCAGGTCCAGGCCCAGCCGCGCGGACAGCTCGTCGAGATCGACGGCGGTGTGCCCGATCAGGTCGACCGACACCCCGTCGGCGGCCAACACCTGAGCGATCATGCCGGAGTGCCGCTCCCCACCCCCCATCGAGTGCCAGAACCGGTTGTAGATCGCCGCTCTCATCGGCCCCTCGGGATCTCGTTGGTCGGGTGGGGTTCTCTCGGCTGCGCTCATCGGCGGTCGGCCAGCCAGCGCTCCAGCTCGTCGCGGGCCACCGTGGCGCGCCGGGCGATCCGGCGGCGCCGTACCAGCATGGGTGCCAACAGGCTGAGGTAGGACGCCATGACCCGGACCCGCAGGAGGTGCGGGCGCAGTGCGGGGCGACGTCGGGTCGCGAGTCCCTCCCGCAGCGCCCGGACGAAGATCGACGTTGCGGTGAGCGGGTAGCGCAGCACCGCTGACGTGGCGAGCCGGGCGCTGGCGTCCTTGGTCAACATCAGCAGCCGGTTGCGGTCGACGTGGAAGACCCAGCGGGGTGACCACTCCACGCTGGAGGCGGAGTGCACGTGTCGCAGCACGGCGGATGGCTCGTACCGGATGCCCCAGCCCCGGGAGCGCAGCCGCCAGGACAGGTCGGTGTCCTCGTAGTACATGAAGAAGTCGTCGTCGAACCAGCCGACCTCGCGGCCGGCCGTGGCCCGGATCGCCATCCCGTTCCCGCACCCGGTGAACACCTCACACGGCGTGTCGTACTGGCCGGTGTCGACCTCCTGGAAGCCGCGGTCCGCACCGTAGCCGCCGGTGAGGACGATCCCGCCGACGTTGTTGATCACGTCGACGAGCGCCGTTCCGGCGGGTACGGCGAGCACCAGGTCGGTCCGTTCGGTGCCGAGCTCGTCCTGGACCTCGGTGCCATTCGGTCCGGCGATTCGGAGCGGTTTCACGGTCTCGGCAGCGACCCGGAAAGTGATCTTGATGTCCTCGGCGAGATCGCCCGGCGTGTCCTGGACCGGTACCAGCAGCTCACCGCCCGGTTTGGTCCACCTGAAACGGCCCTCGCCGGTGCCTTCCGGGCCGAACGTCAGCCGCTCCCACAGCACCTTGTCGGTGACGTCCCGGTCACCGACCTCGACCCGGTAGACCCGGGCACCGAGGTCGCGCGGGTCGTGTGGGCCGGGCGAGAAACCCGGGGTCTGCCAGGTCAACCGCAGGAAGCGGGGGGCGAACACCACCTTGCCAGTAACCGCACCGAGCGCTGGTTCCCGCTCCAGCGGGGCGAGCACGGTGCGCAGCCAGCCAGGTTCCGGCACCGCGTCGTTGTTCAGGAGCACGGCGTACGGCGTGTCCAACCGGCGCAGCGCCAGGTTGTTGCCGCCGGCGAAGCCGGTGTTGGTGCGGCTGGCGATGACCTCCACCCACGGGTAGTCCCGGGCCAGCAGCTCCCGCGAACCGTCGACCGACGCGTTGTCCACGACCACCGTCCGGAACGCGCCCTCCGGCAGGTCCTGCCGGGCCAGCCCGTCCAGGCATGGCGGCAGCAGGTGCGCTCCGTTGTAGTTGACGATCACCACCGTGGTGCGTGCCGCCGGCCGGCCGGTGGCACCATCGTCGGGGCTAGCCATCGGCGCGCCGTGGGGCACGGGCAACGAGGTACACCTCATTCGGTGGGTAGAGCTGCGTCAGCAGCCGTCGCTGGGACTCGTGCAGCGAATACACCTGATGCTGCAACTCCTGGACCGTGCGGTCGAGCTGCGACACGAGCTCGCCCAGCCGCAGCCACACCGCCCGCCGCCGGCCGGCCAGCGGCACGCGCCGGTTCGGGTAGATCGAGGTCGCCAGCCGGACGAGCAGCCGGATGGCCTCGCCGACTGCCGGACCGGCCGTCATGTCCAGCGGCACCAGCTCCGGTGGCGGTCCGGGATCATTGTTGGGGTTGCCGCCGGACTCGACCACCTCCAGCCCGGCGCGGTGGGCGAAGAAGGCAAGCAGCATCGGGTCGTAGAACCGGACATGGGTGGGATCTCGCCAGAAGTCGTAGCCGAGGACGGACAGGCTCGCCGCGTTGGGGACGGCGGCGACGAAGGTGCCACCCGGCCGCAGCACCCGCGCGGCCTGCTGGAACACCCCCTCGACGGCCTCGGCCGGCAGATGTTCCAGGAAGTGGGCGCAGAACACGCCACCCAGGCTGCCGGACCCGAGGGTCTGGAGGTGGACCGTGGCGTCACCGAGATCGATCCGCAAGCCCCGCTCGCTGCCGTGCTCGACCATGCCGCGGTCGTTGTCGACGCCGCGGGCCTCGATCCCCACCTCGCGGAGCAGTTCGAGGAACTCGCCACGGCCGCAGGCCAGCTCCAGCACCGGGCCCTGGTCGAAGAACGGCAGGTAGTGCCGGCGACCGTCCTTGTTCGCGGTGCTGTCGAAGTTCATGAATGTGTAGTAGTCGCTCTCGACCCGCGCCCTGGCCTCCGCCGGGAGCTGCGGCGGGTCCGGCCGACCGATGCTCACCACTCGACCCCCTCGGCCTTGACCTGGAACGGCACATCGACGAGGCCACCCTGCTTCCCGGTGCGCACCCAGAAGGTCTGCCCACCCTGCGCGGCGCCGATCGTCGTGCCGGCGGCGTCCGCCACCCGGACCGCGATCCGGAACCCGCCGTGCACCGGGGGGCATTCGGTCACGAAGTCCACCGTCCAACGACCCGGCAGCCGGGGCAGCCCGCCATCAGGCGTGACGCGCATGACCCAGACCGGGAGGCCGCCGGCGCCCATCACCACGGCCGCCAGCTCGTGGCACGACCCTACGACGTCCTCCCGTACGTCCAGCACGATCCGGACCGCCATCGGGTCGCCGCCGACGAACTCGTCCCGCGCAGGCTCCCCGGCCTCGCCCGCGACGGTGATCCCGCCGATCGTCAGGCCCGGCGTGCCGGCGTCATCAGCCGGGTTGCGATCCGTCCCGAGCAGCCCGCGCAGGGTCCCGGTGGCGTACGCCGGGTCGCCGTCGTAGATCACCGAGCCGTGGTCGAGGACCACGCCGCGGTCACAGATGGTCTCCACCAGATCGAGGGCGTGGCTGACGAACAGGATCGTCCGACCCTCCGTCTGGAACTGGGAGATCTGCCCCAGACACTTGCGGGCGAACGCCTCGTCACCGACCGCGAGCACCTCGTCGACCAGCAGGATGTCGGGGTCGACGTGCACCGCGACCGCGAAGCCGAGGCGGACGTACATCCCGGAACTGTAGTGCTTGACCGGATTGTCGATCGACTCGCCGAGCTCGGCGAAGTCCACGATCGAGTCGAACAACCGGTCGGTCTCCCGGCGGGTCAGCCCGAGCAGCGACGCGTTGAGGTAGACGTTCTCCCGCCCGGACAGCTCTCCGTTGAAGCCGGCGCCCAGCTCCAGCAGCGAGGCGATCCGACCGCGCGCATCGACCGTCCCGGTGGTCGGGCGCAGGATCCCGGCGAGCACCTTCAGCAGCGTCGACTTGCCCGATCCGTTGGCGCCGATGAGGCCGACGGTGTGGCCGGCCTCGATCGCCAGCGTGACGTCGGTCAGCGCGTAGAACGGGCGCTCGTCGGCGTGCCGCCGAGCCACGAGCCGCTCCTTGAGGCTGGTCGCCTTCCGGGTGTGCACGGCGAACCGCTTGCTCACCCCGTCGGCCCGGATCGCGATCGAGCGGTCCACGCTCACAGCTCCTCGGCGAAATCTGCGGACAGCCTGGCGTAGACCCGCATCCCGAGCAGCAGCAGGGCCCCGGAGATCAGGCCACCGATTCCCAGCCGCTCCAGGTAGAAGAGGTAGCCGGGGTCGGCGAGCGCACCCTGGCCGCCCGGCAGGGTCGGGTTCTGCCCGTACAGCGCGCTCTGCATGGCCGTCACGACGCCGGCCATCGGGTTGAGGTAGTACAGGTCGTACAGCCAGCCGCCGTGCAGGTGCTCGCGGACCAGCGCCACCGAGTAGACGATCGGGTTGATCCAGAAGCCGGCCATCAGCGCGATCTCGACGATGTGCTGGGTGTCCCGGTAGCGCACGTTCAGCGCGGACACCAGGAAGCACAGCGCCACCGTGAACAGCATGGCCACGCCCAGCGCCGGCACGGCCAGCAGCAGGTGCGGCGACAGCAGGTGGGTGTAGCCGGTGGCCAGCATCACCACGACCAGCACCAGCAGCTGCAGGAGGAAGTGCACCGCGGTGAACCCGACCGGGGTGAGTGGGAGCACCACCAGCGGGAACCGAACCTTCTTCACCAACCCGGCGTTGCCGACCACCGCGCCGGTGGCCGCGCCGACCGCTCCCGCGAAGGCGTTCCAGACCAGCAGGCCGGAGAGGAGATAGAAGCCGAACGCCGGGATGCCGGAGCGGAGCACCAGCTGGAAGACGAAGGTGTAGACGACCAGCAGCAGCAACGGGTTCGCCAGCGACCACAGGAAGCCGAGCGCACTGCCCTGATACTTGACCTTGAGGTCCTTGCGGATGAGGTTGCGCAACAACTCCCAGCGGACCCGGGTCTGGGTCCGCGCACGGTCCTCCGCGATCTCGGTCAGCGCCACCGTCGTCCTGTCCTCCTGCGCCCCGGTCCACCGGTGAGGGGTGCTCACCGGTGAGGTGCGTCGACCGGCTCGGTGCGCGGCGCCGCGCGGGCCACGCCGGGCCGGTCCCGGATGGTCGGTCGCCCACGATAGTCGGCCAAGCCCTGCTTTGACACTGGCCGGTCGGGTCAGGATACCCAGGGGCCCGAAGCGGCCCGGATCGCTGTAGCGTGCTCGGGCATGGATGGATCACCGGCCGCCCCCGACCGTGTCAGCCAACCGTACCCCGGGCGGGAGATCCTCCCGAGCAGTGCCGAGGGTGCCGAGGGGGCCGAGGGGGCGCTGGTTCCGGCCGGCCGCTGGTTCCGGCCGGTCGACCCGGAGACCGTGACGGCGGGTGAGCTCGGGGTACTCCTCGCCGCCAGCGGGGTGGCCGCGCTCGCCGTCTCCGGCCTGGCGATGGCACACCTCTCCCGCTTCACCTTGGTCACGGCCGGCCTCGGTGCGCTCGGGCTGCTCGCCGTGCTGGCCGGTCTGGCCCGGCTGACCGGGCCACGTCCCCGGATCGTGTGGGACCTGCCCGGCCTGCTGCTCCTCGGCGCCGCCGGCCTGCTGGCGTTGTGGATGTTCCTGCCGGGGTTCCACTACGCGGCCGGGGACCGTGACCCGGGCGGATACATGATGACCGGCGCCATGATCTCCCGGCACGGAGCGGTGACGATCACTGATCCGCTGCTCACCGCGCATCTGCCGGTGCAGTACACCTCGCCGGGAGCACTGTTCGCCGGGGTCTGGGTGAGCGATCCGGCAGCCGGCGCGGTGACGCCGCAGTTCTACCACCTGTGGCCGGCGCTGCTCGCCGTCAGCTTCTCGGTGCACGGCTTCGCCGGCATGGCCAACACCGATCCGCTGATCGGGGTGCTCGCGGTGCTCGTCGCGGTCGCCCTGGCGCGCCGGCTCGGTGGAGTGGTGGCGGCCGGCACGGCCGGGCTGCTGCTGTCCCTCCACATGATGGAGGTCTGGCAGGCCAAGTACCCCACCGCCGAGATCCTCACCCAGCTGCTGTTCCTGGCTGCCCTGCTGGGGCTGGCCATCAGCGCGCAGACACGATGGCGCTGGCCGGCGTTGGTCGCCGGCATCATGGTCAGCGTCGGGTGGCTCGCCCGCGCGGACGGGTTGCTGCTCGTGTTGCTGGCGATCGGTGGTCTGGCGACGCTGCACGTGCTGCGCCGGCTCGACGCCCGTGGCTGGTGGTTCGCCGGCGGGCTCGCCGCGGTCCTGCCGTACGCGGCGTACCAGGCGTATGGGCCGGCCGGGCTCTACACCCGGCTCAACAAGGTGCCCGGACTGCCGACGGTGCTTGCCGCGGTCGGGGTCTGCGTGGTCGGTGCGGTGGTGCTCCGGCCCCTGCTCGGCCGGCTGGCCCGCCGGGTGGGGGAGATCACCGGGTCCGATCGCTGGCAACGGTGGTTGGGCGGCGGGGTGGTCGCGGTGTGCGTCGGGCTGTTCGGGCTCGGGCTCGTCCGGCCGGCGTTCGGTATCGACCTGATCATGTACGGGAAGCGCCAGATCCGCAGCTTCGACGAGCAGTCCCTGTACCGCCTGTCGTGGTTCTTCACCTGGCCGGGGCTGTTGCTGGTGCTGGCCGGGGTGGCCTTCGTGGCGCTGCGCCGGTGGCGCCCGGACTCCTGGCTGCTGGTCGGGACGACCCTCGCGTTTCTCCCGCTCTACGCCTGGCACGCGCGGAACTCGCCGTACCTGATGTGGTGGGGGCGCCGGTACGTCTCGACCGTGGTGCCGGGCATGGTGCTGCTGATGGCGCTGGCCCTCGCCGGCCTGTGGGCGCTGCGCGGCCGGTTCCGGCTGCCGGCCAGGGCGACGGCCGGAGCGTTGACCGCCTTCCTCACCGTGGTCTACCTGCACCAGTCACTGCCGGTCCGGCAGCACGACGAGTGGGGCGGGAGCTACTTCGTCAGCCGCGACATCGCCGCGCTCGCCGGTGACGCGCGGGGCGTGTTCCTGTGGGAGCCCGCGTCGTACTGCTGCGCAGCGCCGCAGTCCCTGCTCGCCTCGCCGCTGTGGTTGGTCCAGGACCAGCTCAGCGTGCTGCTCCCCGGCAAGCAGGACGCGGTGCCGCGGTACGTGTCCGCCTACGTCGCGCATTTCACCGACCAACCGGTCTTCCTGGTCTACGAGAAGGGGGAGCCGCCGGCGATTCCCGGCATCCGGGCGACCCCGGTCCGGGAGTTCGCCGGGATGCTGCCGCGGTGGGACGAGAGCAGCATCTATCGACCGGCGCACCAGATCACGCTCCCGTACCACTTCACCGTGTACCGGGTCACCCGGTCCGGGTAGCACCTGGCTGGAGTCCGGTCAGCGCCAGGGCCCGGTCAGCGCCAGGGCCCGGTCAGCGCCAGGGCCCGGTCAGCGCCAGGGCCCGGTCAGCGCCAGGCGTCGGCGTGGCCGACCACAGCCGCCGGAACTCCGGCGACGATCGCGTTCGGTGGCACGTCGCGGGTCACCACCGCGCCGGCCGCGACCACCGCGCCGTCGCCGATCGTCACGCCCTTGAGGATGACCGCCCGGGTGCCGACCCAGACCCGATCGCCGATGACGATCGGGGCGGTGGCGGGCTTCGGCTGGCCGTTCACCGTGAGGGTGTGGAAGTCGTTGTCGAGGACCTGGACGTCCCAGGAGAAGGTGCAGTCGCGGCCGATCCGGACGGAGGTGGCGACAAGGATCTTGGTGAGACCGTTCACGTTGCTGCCGTGCCCGATCACCAGCTCGCCGGAGTCCACCACCACCCGCACCCCGCGCTGCAGGCTGACCACGCCCGCCACCTCGAACCGGGCACCGGGACGGACCCGGATCACCGACCGGTCGTGCGTGCTGGTCAGACCGAACGGGCCGAGCCCGACCCGCAGCGCTCCGCCGTTGGTCAGCACGATCCGTTCCGCACCGTCGAGCACGGTCGGTGACCCGATCCACACGGCTCGCCGGGCCAGCAGCCGATGCCGGAGCACGCCGACGTAGAAGGCCAGGGCCGAGGTCTCGCGTGCGCCGCGCAGCGACCGCATCAGCTTCCGGTACTCGCGGAACTGCCGCACGCGATCCCCTCCTCGTTCGGGATGGCCCGAGGGTCAGGGTCGGTAGGCGGGACCGGGTATTCTCTGCTCCTCGCGGGCCGTTCTGCCGCCCGCGGACTCTAGCAGCCCCGTGTCAGGAGCCATTGCCCGTGACCGCCGCAGCATCGACCGGCGCAGCCCAGACCGCCAGCACCTCGACCACCGACGGAGAGACCGCCCTCGTGATGTCGGAGCACGTCCCGACGAACCCGCCGACCTTCGTCCACCCGCACGCGAGCATCCGGTCCCGGTTGGGTCCGGCCGAGCCGAACAGCCTCGATGTCACGATCGTGCTGCCCTGCTACAACGAGCAGGACCATGTGCTCACCGAGCTCGAGCGGATCAGCACGGCGATGGACGCCAGCGGGTTCTCCTACGAGCTTCTGGTGATCGACGACAAGTCCACCGACGGCACGCTCAAGGTGATCACCGACGCACTGCCGTCGTACCCGAACATCCGGCTGATGGCGTTCCGCCGCAACGGCGGGTCGGGTACGGCGCGGCGGATCGGCACCGCGGAGGCGTGCGGGAAGATCGTGGTATGGACCGACGCCGACATGACCTACCCCAACGAGCGCATCCCGGAGTTCGTCCAGTACCTGCTGGACAACCCGGACGTGGACCAGGTCGTCGGGGCCAGGACCTCCGAACAGGGCACCCACAAGCTGCTGCGGGTGCCGGCCAAGTGGGTGATCCGCAAGATCGCCGAGCGGCTCGCTTCGACCAAGATCCCGGACCTCAACTCCGGCCTGCGCGCGTTCCGCCGCGAGGTGTCGCTGCCGTACCTGCGGCTGCTGCCACCCGGGTTCTCCTGCGTGACGACCATCACCATGTCGTTCCTGTCCAACCAGCACACGGTCGACTACGTCCCGATCGACTACGCCAAGCGGTCGGGCACGTCGAAGTTCCACTTCGCCCGCGACGCCTACCGCTACATCCTCCAGGTGCTGCGGATGGTCATGTACTTCAACCCGATCAAGGTGTTGATGCCACTGGCCCTGTGGCTGCTGGCCATCGGGTTCGTGAAGTCGATCGTGGACATGGTCCGCTACCAGCTCCGGATCACCACCAACGCGCTGCTGTTGCTCCTCACCGGCCTGCTGATCGCGTCGGTCGCGCTGCTCGCCGACCTGATCGTGCGGTCCCGGAGCGACTGAGCAGGGTCAGCTAGCGGCGGGTCGGCGGGCCAGCGCAACCAGCCCGGTGCCCTGCCGTGGTGCCAGGCGCTGGAGGTACCGGAACGGCATTGTGCCGCCGGTGGCCAGGAGGCCGGACAGCCGCGCGGGCTGGAGTACTCGGCCGCTGCCTGCCGTGCGTTCCTCGTACGAGGACCCAGCCAGCGCGCTGAACCGGCGGCCCGCGATCCGGTTGCGTACCAGCTCCAGCACCTGGCCGAGCGGCCAGCCGTAGAGGAAGGTCTCGGGACCCACCAGGCCGACGTCACGCATCAGGTCGGCGAGCGCATCGGGGGTGTAGCGGCGGTAGTGCCCGACCATGGTGTCCCAGGAGCCGAAGCGATGCGGCCAGGCCGGCACCGAGAGCAGCAGATGCCCCCCCGGGCGCACCAGTTCCACCCAGTCGGCGAGCGCCGCCTTGTCGTTGTCCAGATGCTCCAGCACCTCGAAGGCGCACACCAGGTCGTAGGTCGACCCCGTGGGTACTCCGGTGTGGTCGGCGTTGAGCACCGTGCCGCCGACCGGCTCGATCCTGGACCGCGCCACCGCGTAGGAGTCCGGGTCCGGCTCGACGGCGAGGTAGCGGCGGCCGGCGGCCAGCCGGGACCCGAAGCCGCCCTGGCCACAGCCGATCTCGAGCACGTCGAGCGGGTGCAGCCGGATCGCCAACCGGCCGACCACGTCGTAGCGGAGGGCGGCGTTGGGGGCGAGATACGGCATCGCGGGCATCAGGACTCCGTGCGGCGTGAGGGTGGTGGGTGACGGCCTTGTCGGGTACATGGCACGCAGCCGGTCGTTCAGGGGGCGGACCACGGCGCCGGGCATGAAGTCGGTCGCGGCGCGCTCGGTCGCGGCGTGGCGCAATGCCCGCAGCTCGGCGCGGTTCTCGGCGAGATGTGCCAGCGCTTCCGCGAGCGCCGTGGGGTCACCGACCGGGACGTAACGGGCCGCGTCGCCGAGAACCGCGCGCTGCGGGACGGTGTCTCCGGTGACGATCGCGCAGCCCGCGGCCGCGCCCTGGAACACCTTGTTCGGCACCACCCGATGGGTCTTGGGGCCGGTGCCGAAGATGCCCAGGCACACGTCGTGGTCGGCGATGACCGCCGGCAGCTCCTCCGCCGGCACCCAGTCCCGCCACCGGACATGATGGTTGGCCGCGGCGGCTCGCCGGGCCTCCGGGAGCTGCTGGCCACTGCCGATCATGGTGATCTCCAGATCGTCCCGCCCCGCCAGCTGGGCCAGCGCGTGACCCACGACCGGTGCGCCCTGGAGCGGGGTGAACAGGCCGAAGAAGACCGCTCGTAAGGGCTGCCTTGGATCCTGGTCGGCGCGGCCACCGAACCACGAGACCGGTGCTCCGACGGGCACCACCACGGCCCGGTCGGCAAGCTCCACGGGCACCATCGCGGCGTGCTCGGGAGTGTCCACCACGATCACGTCCGCCCTGCTCAGCGCCGACTGGTCCAGCCGGGCCAGCAACCGGGTCTTCCAGGATGGCCGCACGCCCCGGTCGCGGGCAGTGTCCGCGGCGAAGACGAGATGGTCGAGGACGATCGGCGTGAGCGGGAACAACCACCTGGCCAGCCACACGTCGAAATGGCCGAGGTAGCCGACCAGCACGGCGTCCGGTCGCTGGTCCCGGACGACCGCCCGGGCCCGCCGGACCAGGCATGACCAACACCGGATGATCCGCCACGCCAGGAGCGGCAGCCGCCACGGTCGGGTCAGGATCGCGACCCGCGCCGCGGTGTCGAGGCCGAGCGGGCAGTTGGCCTCGACGACGGTGTGGTCGTGCGCCCGCAGCCCCTCGACGAGCACCCGGACCCTGGGGTGGGCGTGGACGTCATAACTGCCGAAAACGAGGACATGCACCGGTGGCCTCCCCGTCAGGGGTCGGTCCATCCGTGGACGCGGGCGGCTTCGTCGGGCCGCAGTTCGGTCTTTCCGCGGACAGGTGATGCCGCGCGGGTCGCGGCTAGGGTGAACCGCGTGACTGCCCGTAACCCTACCTCCGCGATCCGGCGAGCGGCCCGGCTGACACTCCTCGGCGTGGCGATAGCGCTCGGGATCGCCGCAGTAGTCACCCGGTGGGGTGATGTCGCCGCCGCGCTCGGCCGGCTCCACCTCGGCGTCGTGGCGCTGGCGACGTTGTGCGTCATGGCGGCCGCGATGGCCACCATGCTCGCGTGGCGGGCACTGCTTGCCGATCTCGGGTCCCCGCTGTCGGTGGGCGCGGCGTCACGGGTGTTCTTCCTCTCCCAGCTCGGCAAGTACCTGCCCGGCTCGGTCTGGCCGCTGCTGGCCCAGGTCGAGATGGGGCGTGAGCACCAGGTGCCAGCTCGGCGGTCCGCCGTGGTCGGCCTGCTCACGCTCGCGTTGGCGCTCGCTGCCGGGCTGATCTGTGCGGCCGTCACGCTGCCGCTGGTCAGTCCGGCGGCAGCCCGACGCTACGGCTGGGTGCTGATCCTCGCGCCGCTGCTGCTGGCCGGGCTTCATCCGCGGGTGCTCAACCCGGCCCTGGCCGTCGGGTTCCGGATCATCCGTCGAACGGCGCCGGAGCCGCTGTCCTGGCGGGGGATCGGGCGTGGCCTGGGGTGGTCGCTGGTGTCCTGGGCCGGTTTTGGCGCCCAGGTCTGGCTCCTGATGCGGGATCTGGGCGGCACGGGCTGGCGGTCGGTGCCGCTGGCGGTCGGCGCGTTCGCCTTCGCGTGGTCCGTGGGATTCCTCGTGGTGTTCGCACCGGCCGGGGCCGGGGTGCGGGAGGCCGTGCTGACCCTCGCGCTCGCACCGGCGCTCAGCGCCGGACCGGCGCTCGTGCTGGCGCTCGTATCGCGAGCGATCATGACGGTCGCCGACCTGCTGCTGGCCGCCGGTGCCACGCTCGGGGCGCGCCGCCAGCGCGGTGCCAGCGCGCCGGCCTCGCTGGTTCCGGACTAGAGGTCGGCGATCGCCGGGATCACCTCGCGGCCGATGATCTCCCGCGCTTCGACCCGCCAGACGTCCGGGACCGCACCGAACACGCTCCGGCGGCCGGTCGGCTACGGTGGGCCGCCGTGACCCGACTTGCCATCCTGGTCGAGCAGTGCCTCGCGCCGGTGCCGGGCGGCACCGGCCGGTACAGCCGTGAGCTGGCTGCCGCCCTCGCCGCCACCGCACCGCCCGGCAGCGACGTCACCGGATGGGTTGCCCGGCATCCGGACACCGCGGCCGCCCGGATTCCCGGGGTCTCCGGACCGCGATCGTTGCCGCTTGCCCGCCGCCCCCTCGTCCTCGCCTGGCAGCGCGGGCTCGGTCCGGCTCCCCGGGACGCCGACGTGGTGCACGCACCCACCCTGCTGCTCCCGCCGCGCCGTGGTCGGGCGCTCGTCGTGACCGTGCACGACACCGTCCCGTGGACGCACCCGGAAACGCTCACCCCACGCGGTGTGGCCTGGCACCGGCAGATGGCCGGGCGCGCGGCGAGGTCGGCGGACCGGATCGTGGTACCAACCCGGGCGGTCGCCGAGCAGCTCGCCGAGGTGTTGCCGGCTGTCGCGGACCGGCTGGTGGTGGTCGGGGAGGGGGTCAGCGGGGATCTCGCCGTGCCCGCGGACGCCGAGCGGCGGGCCCGCCGGCTCGGCCTGCCGGCCGGTGGTTACCTGCTCAGCCTGGCCACCCTCGAACCGCGCAAGGGGCTGGACGTGCTCCTTGCCGCGCTGGCCGGCCCGGACGGGCCGGACCTGCCCCTCGTCGTGGTCGGGCAGCCCGGCTGGGGCGGGGTGGACCCTCGGGCCGAGGCGACCCGCATCGGCCTGCCCGCGACCAGGTTGTTGCTGCTCGGTCGGGTCTCCGACGCCGACCTGGCCGTGGTGCTCGCCCGGGCCACCACGCTCGCCGTACCGAGTCGCGCCGAGGGGTTCGGGCTGCCGGTCCTGGAGGCGATGGCGGCGGGTGTGCCGGTGGTCAGCTCCGACGTGCCGGCGCTGGTCGAGGTGGCGGCTGGCGCGACCGTGGTCGTGCCGGGGGGTGATTCGGCGGCCCTCGCCGCGGCGCTGGTGCGGGTGTCCGGCGACGGCGCGCTGCGAGCGGCGCTCATCGACCGGGGGCGGCGGCGGGCCGCCGACTTCACCTGGACTGGCGCGGCCGCCGCGCTGTGGTGCCTCTACGGCGAGCTCGTGGGGTAGCGGCGGGGCGCGGCACGCCGCGGCGCCGATGTGGGCCGGAGCACAGGCACCCGTCGGGTCGCGTAGGCTGTTCCTGGGCCGCCCGCTCCGGGCGGAGGACGTGATCAGCACCAAGGAGAACCAGGGAGCATCCGTGTCCGACAGCGCGCCCCGCGTGCTCGTGGACGCGACGGCGGTGCCTGCCGACCGCGGTGGGGTCGGCCGTTACGTTGACGGGCTCATCGCGGCGCTGGGAGCGGCCAACGCCGATCTCGCGGTCGTCTGCCAGCGCGCCGACGCCGAGCGCTATGGACAGATGGCTCCCGCGGCGACGATCGTGCCGGGGCCGACGGCGATCGCGCACCGGCCGGCGCGGCTGGCCTGGGAGCAGGCGGGGCTGCCAGTGGTCGCTCAGCAGGTCAACGCCCAGGTCCTGCACTGCCCGCACTACACGATGCCGGTGCGCCCCGGCCGGCCGGTCGTGGTGACCATCCACGACGTCACCTTCTTCACCCAGCCCGAGGTGCACACAGCGATCAAGGGACCGTTCTTCCGGTCCGCGATCAGGAACGCGCTGCACCGGGCCACCCGATGCACGGTGCCCTCCAAGGCCACCCGGGACGAGCTGGTGCGGGTGCTCGCCGCCGACCCGACGATGATCGACGTTGTCTATCACGGGGTTGATCACGAGGCCTTCCACGTGCCGAGCGAGGCAGAGAAGGAGCGGGTGCGGCACCGGCTCGGGCTGCGTGACACGCCGTACTTCGCCTTCCTCGGCACGCTGGAGCCGCGCAAGAACGTGCCGGCTCTGGTGCGGGGCTGGGTCCAGGCGTTCGCCGACCAGCCGAAGCCGCCCGCGCTGGTGCTCGCCGGCGGTTCCGGCTGGGACGACGACATCGACCTCGCGATCGCGGAGGTGCCGTCGCACATGCGGGTGCTGCGTCCCGGATACCTGCGGTTCGCGGACCTGCCCGGGTACCTCGGTGGCGCGCTCGTGGTGGCCTATCCCAGCCACGGTGAGGGTTTCGGGTTGCCGGTGCTGGAGGCGATGGCCTGCGGCAGCCCGGTGCTGACGACCCCGCGGCTGTCCCTGCCCGAGGTGGGTGGTGACGCGGTGGCCTACACCGAGGCGGACTCCGACTCGATCGCCGCGGGGCTGGTCGCGCTGGCCAACGACCCCGAACGGCGGCACCGGCTGGCCGTGGCGGCGGTCGCCCGCGCGGCCGAGTTCACCTGGGAATGCAGCGCCGAGGCCCACCTGGCGGCGTACGCCCGGGCGGCCGCGACGTGAGCGAGCCAGCGGCCCATGGGGGCCCTGGCAGCAACCCCGCGCTGGCCGTGGTCGCGGTGACCTTCTCTCCGGGGGAGGCGCTGGACCGGTTCCTGGACACCCTCGAGAAGGCCGTCGCGGCGCCGTACGAGGTGGTGCTCGCCGACAACGGCTCCACCGACGGCGCCCCGCAGCGAGCGGCCGGCCGGCCCGGGGTCCGGCTGCTGGAGACCGGCGGAAACCTCGGGTACGGCGGGGCGGCGAACCGCGGGGTGGCGTCGACCCGGGCGCCGCTGGTTCTGGTCGCCAACCCCGATGTGACCTTCGAGCCCGGTGCGCTGGACACGCTGCTCGAGGCGGTGGGCCGGTGGCCGCACGGCGGCGCCTTCGGCCCGCTGATCCGGCGCCCGGACGGCTCCCGGTACCCCTCGGCCCGCGCGCTGCCGTCGCTGTGGCGGGGCATCGGTCACGCGTTGTGTGGCTGGTGGTGGTCGGGCAACCCGTGGACCCGGGCGTACCGGCAGGATCGTGGTGTGCCGGTCGAGCGGGAGGCCGGATGGCTGTCCGGGTCGTGTCTCCTGCTGCGCCGGCAGGCCTTCGACGCGGTCGGCGGCTTCGACCCCGGGTACTTCATGTACTTCGAGGACACGGACCTGTGTGAGCGGCTCGGCCGCGCCGGGTGGCGGTGCGTGTATGTGCCGTCAGCGACCGTCATCCACGAGGGCGCGCACGCCACCCGCCATCACCGTGGCGCGATGGTCCAGGCGCACCATCGCAGCGCCTACCGGTACCTGTCCCGGCGGTACCCGGGACTTCGGAACCTGCCCCTGCGTGCCGTGCTGCGGGCCGGTCTGGCGGCCCGGGCCGGGTTGGCCCGGCTGCTCCCGGAGGTCGGCCGCGGTACCTGAATGGGTGATCGTCGGTGCCCGCTCACGCTGATCACGACCAGGTAGGCCGGTAGGGTGCTGCGGATCGGTCACGGCGAGGAGGATGCGGAGTCATGCGGTATGGCGTGATCATGGCCGGCGGGGCGGGCACCCGGCTGTGGCCGATGTCCCGCGCGGCCCGCCCCAAGCAGCTGCTCGAGGTGGTGGGCGGGCGCAGCCTGCTGCAGCTCGCCTTCGAGCGGTTGCGGGCCGTGCTCCCGGCCGACCGGATCTACGTGTGCACCGCGCAGGCGCACCGGGACGCCGTCCTCGGCAACCTGCCGGACCTCCCGCCGGACAACCTCATCGGTGAGCCGTGCGGGAGGGACACCGCGAACGCGGTCGGGTTGCCGGCGGCCGTGCTGCACCGGCGTGACCCGGACGCGGTCACCGCGTTCGTGTCGGCCGACCACGTCATCGACCCGGTCGAGGTCTTCGCCGACCGGCTGGAGGCGGCGTTCGGGCTGGCCGAGAAGGCCGAGGACGCGCTGGTGACGCTCGGCATCGTGCCGACCGAGCCACACACCGGATACGGCTACATCGAGCGGGGCGACCCGCTGCCGGAGGCGGGGTACCGGGTGGCCGCGTTCCGGGAGAAGCCGGATGCGGCGACCGCGCGCTCCTACCTGGGGACCGGCCGGCACTACTGGAACTCGGGCATGTTCGTCTGGCGGGCGGCGACCGTCCTCGCCGAGCTGGCGACCCACCTGCCGGCGGCGTACGCCGGGCTGACCCGGATCGCCGCCGCGTGGGACGGACCCGAGCGGGCCGGCGTGCTGGCGTCGGTCTACCCCACCCTGCCGAAGATCAGCATCGACTACGCGGTCATCGAGCCGGCATCCCAGGGGCTGGGCGGTGCCGCGGTGCTGGTGGTCGAGCTACCCGTCCGCTGGTTGGACATCGGGTCATGGCCGGCCCTGGCATCCACCGTGGCGGGCGACGACGGGGGCAACGTGAGTCAGGGCCGGGCGGTCCTGGTCGACTGCGCGGACAACATCATCATCAGCGACGACGCGGACCACCTGATGGCCGCGGTGGGGCTGCGAGACATGATCATCGTGCATACCCGGGACGCCACGATGGTGTGCCCGAAAAGCGCGGCAGAGCAGGTCAAGCGGCTGGTCGGCGAGGTCGGCGCCGCGCACGGTGCCCGGTACCTCTGACCGGTCCGGTACCTCTGACCGGTCCGGTACCTCTGACTGGTCCGGGGCCGGGCCGGCGCGCGCGGAGCCGGTCGGGCTGGAGTGGCGGCCGGGCTGGCCGGTCGACCTCCAGGCCACGCTCGGCGTGCTCCGGCGGGGCGGCTCGGACCCGGCGCACCGCTTCGTCGCGGGGGAGCTCTGGCGGGTCGCGCTGACCCCGGATGGCCCGGCCACCCTGCTGCTGCGGGTGACCGGCGGCGTGGTCTCGGCCCGGGCCTGGGGGCCGGGTGCGGCCTGGACCATCGACGGTGTCCCGGAGCTGCTCGGTGCCCGCGACGACCTGACCGGGTTCACCCCCGAGCATCCTCGGCTCCGCGACAGCTGGCGCCGCCACCCCGGCCTGCGCATCCCGCGCACCCGGCTGGTCCTGGACCAGCTCATCCCCGCGATCCTGGAGCAGAAGGTCACCGGCGCCGAGGCCCGCCGCTCCTGGCGGGAGCTGTGCCAGCGGTATGGCGAGCCGGCACCCGGCCCGGTGCCGGCGGGGATGCGGGTGCCACCGGCTCCCACCGTCCTCGGGCGGCTGAGCGACGCCGACTGGCACCGGGCGGGGGTCACCCCGCAGCGCCGGCACACCCTCCGGCGGGCCTGCCTGGTCGCGGACCGGCTGGAGGAGGCGGTCGGGATGCCCCCGGCCGGCGCCCTGGCCCGGCTGCGGGCGGTCCCCGGGATCGGGGCGTGGACGGCCGCCGAGGTCGCGCAGCGCGCACTCGGCGACGCCGACGCGGTCAGCGTCGGCGACTTCCACCTGCCGGCGCTGGTGGGGTGGGCGCTGACCGGCCGGCCGCTGGACGATCCGGCGATGCTGCGGCTCCTTGCGCCGTACGCGCCGCACCGCCACCGGGTGGTGCGGCTCATCGAGCTGTCCGGGGTGCGGAAGCCGCGGTTCGGGCCGCGGCTGCCGGCGCGGGACTACCGAGCGATGTGATCCAGGTGCCGGCGGCGGCCGGCGCCCCGGCGGACCAGCTCCGGCAGGCCGGTGCCGGCCGCCGCCGGTAACGCGTCCACGGGGAACCAGCGCAGGTCGAGGGACTCGGCGCTGATCTTCGGCTCGGCCCCCGGCGGTGCCACGGCGAGGAACTGCACGTCGAGGTGGCGGGTCGGGACGCCGAGCGAGCAGGTGATCGGGTGGACCGCCAGGTACAGCGGTCGGGGATCGAGGGTGAGCCCCTCGATCCCGCTTTCCTCCACCGCCTCGCGCGCCGCGGCCGCGAGCATCGACGGGTCATCCTCCAGGTGCCCGCCGAGCTGGAGCCACCGTCCCACTCGTGGGTGCAGGGTGAGCAGGACCGCGTCGCGGCTGGGTGAGATGACGAGCGCGCTCGCCGTGAAGTGCCCCGGCACGCAGGAGCGGGAGGTCGCGTCGGGGCGGGCCGCGAGGAACGCGAGCATGGCCTCCCGGACCGACCGCTGCGACTCCTCCGCGTCGTCGTGCTCCGCGAGCAGTCGGGCGAGGTCCGCGCCGAGCTCGGGTCCGGCGTGGATAGCCGTCACCGTTCCACCAGGAAACTGGCCGGGTCGCGCGGCGGGCGGTTCGGCACCGGACCATCGGGATAGCCGACGGCGACCGCGCCCATCGGGTGCCAGTCCGCGGCCAGCTCCAGCTCGGCGCGGGCCACGTCGGGGCAGAACAGCGTGGACGACACCCAGCACGAGCCGATCCCGTCGGCAGCCAGGGCGATCAGGAAGTTCTCCACCGCAGCCCCCATCGACACCGTGAACATTGTCCACTCCGCCGTGGATCGGCGGCGATCCGGGTAGTCGTGCATCCCGTCGGCCACCAGGCACGGCACGACGAGCAGCGGGGCAGCGCGCAGGATGTCCCCCCTGGCCAGCCGACCAGCGATCCGGTCCGCGGGCAGGCCGTCAGCGGCGAGGTCGGCCTGCCACGCCGCCCGCATCGCATTCAGCAGCCGGCTGCGCGCCGCGGTGACGGTCACGAATCGCCAGGGTGTCGTGTGGTGCGGTGCCGGTGCCGTGAGGGCTGCGGCGAGCGCGCGCCGGACCGCGGTCGGGTCCACCGGGTCCGGGCGGAACCGGCGGATCGAGCGCCGCGCCGGTACCGCGCCGCGCTGTCCCTCGGCATGCGCCTCCGCGGTGCCCCGGGTGAAGAGGTCATCCGCGGGCGGGCGCACCAGCGCCGCTGCCGTCGACCCGTCGTCGTGGGTCGCAAGGCCGCGCACGACGGCGACCGGGACGCGGTCCAGCTTGCCCTTGACGAGCTCCGCGGCGGCCGCGATCTCGTCCGCCTCGGCGATCTCGGTGACCTGCAGCGGGGTGCCGAAGGTGTCCAGCTCCCCCCGGTGGTCACGGAGCACGCGGATCCCCGCGGCGCCGATGGCGACATCGGTCTGGCCGACCCGCCACGGCCGCCCCAGCGTGTCGGTGATCAGCACGCCGACCCGCACGCCCAGGGCGGCGGCCAGCCCGGCCCGCAACCGCGCGGCCGAACCGTCGGGGTCCACCGGGAGCAGCGCCAGCTCGTCGGCCGGGACGTTCGAGGCGTCCACCCCGGCCGCGGCCAGCACCAGCCCGTGCCGGGTGCGGGCGATCCGCAGCGGGCCGCGGCGGGCGACCTCGGCGACCGCCTCGGTGTCGATGGCGCGCTGCCGGGCGGCCTCCCGCCCCACGGCGTCGGCCGGCACCCGGACCAGCCGGCCCTCAACCTTGGACACGACCTTGGAGGTGACCACGAGCACGTCACCGTCGGCGAGCCAGGGCGCGGCGGCCGCCACCGTACCGGCCAGGTCGTCGCCGGGCCGGAACTCCGGGAGCCCATGGACCGGGCGGATCTCGATCACCGGGAAAGGTCCGCGGCGAGGTCGAGGGCGGCTCGGGCCATCGCGGCCGCCGCCGCCGGATCGGTCATCAGCAGTGGCACGGCGAGGACCCGGACCTCGGGCACGGTCGTGTCCGCGTCACCATCGTGCACGAGCCAGCCATCCAGCAGGCCACCACCACCACCACCACCGGCGCGGGCGCCGTAGTGCTGGCCGACGGCGGCCGCGGAGCTGTCCACGCCGATCGCGGCCAGGCAGGCGTCGGCCATCCCCCGCACCGGTGCGCCGCCGACGATCGGTGACAGCCCCACCACCGGGGCGGCGGCGGAGCGGATCGCATCCCGGATGCCGGGTACCGCGAGGATCACGCCGATGCTCACCACCGGGTTGCTCGGCGCGACCAGGATGACGTCGGCGGCGGCGATCGCCGCCAGCACGCCCGGGGCCGGCGTGGCGTCCTCGGCGCCGACAGGGACGAAGCCGGCAGCCGGTAGCCGGGCGCCGTGCTTGATCCACCACTCCTGGAAGTGGATCGCCCGCCGCCCCTCCGGGAGGTCCACCAGGACGTGCGTCTCCACCCGGTCGTCGCTCATCGGGAGCAGCCGGACACCGGGACTCCACCGGACGCACAGCGCCTCGGTCACGGCGGACAGCGGATAGCCCGCGTCCAGCATCCGGGTCCGCACCAGGTGGGTGGCCACGTCCCGGTCACCCAGGCCGAACCAGGCCGGCTCCACCCCGTACGCGGCGAGCTCCTCCTTGACCTGCCAGGTCTCATCGGCGCGACCCCAGCCACGCTCCTCGTCGATCCCCCCGCCGAGGGTGTACATGACGGTGTCCAGGTCCGGGCAGACCCGCAGCCCGTGCAGGGTCAGGTCGTCACCGGTGTTGCCGATGACCGTGATCGTGCTCGACCGCGGGTCGACGGTGGCGCGCAGCCCGCGCAGGAAGCGGGCGCCGCCGATCCCCCCGGCCAGCGTGACGACGTTCACGGCGCTACCACGCGCAGCGCCTCGCCCGGTGCGTCCACCGGGCCATCGTGTCAGACCGGGCTGCCGGTGCCGCCGGAGGCTCAGCCCGGTGCTGGCTCAGATGTGTGGTGCCTCGACCGACGAGGGTGGGGTCCAGCGGGACAGCTTGGCCCGCTGCTTGACCCGGTACATCTCGGCGTCGGCCTCGGCGAGGACGATCTCGGGGTCGTCGCCGGCCCGGGCCACCGCGACGCCGACGCTGATGCCCACGGCGACGGTACCGACCGAGAGCGAGTACGGCTCGGCGACCGCCCGCCGGATCCGGTCGGCCAACCGGTAGGCCGATATCTCGTCCAGCTTCGGGCAGAGCACGACGAACTCGTCACCGCCGAGCCGGGCGGTGACGTCGAGGTGCCGGACGCAGGCCCGCAGCCGCTCCCCGACCGCGATCAGCAACTCGTCGCCGACCTGGTGCCCATGGGTGTCGTTGACCACCTTGAACCCGTCGAGATCGCAGAAGAGCAGCGCCGCGCCGCGGCCGCCCAGCGTCGGGTTGAGCGCCATGCCGAGCGTCGCGTTGAAGGTGACCCGGTTGACCAGGCCGGTCAGCGGGTCGGTGGTGGCGAGCTGCACCAGATGCTCGTGGTTGCGCCGCTGCTCGGTGACGTCGATTCCGGTGGCGACGAAGTAGGCGACCTCGCCGATGTCGTTGAGCATCACGGTGATCGTGAACGCCACCCGGTGTGGCTTGCCGGCCCGATCCCGGAGGGTCACCTCGGCCCGCTGCAGCGCGTCGGAACGGACCCGCAGCTTGCCGCCGTCGAGCGCCTCCAGGGCGGACTTCATGACCTGCCCGTCGGCCGGTTCCAGCAGCGCGGCCCACATCGGCCGGCCCACCAGGCCTGCCTCGGAGAACCCGGTGAGCTTCTCGCTGGCGTCGTTGAACCGCTTGATCCGACCGGTCCGGTCGCAGACGACGACCAGTGCGCCGGCGGTGTCCAGAATCGCCGACGTGAAATCTCGTTCCGTGCGCAGCTCCTCGGCCAGCGCGTGCTTCTCGGTGAGGCTGATCTGGCTGGTCTGCCGCGACTCGTTCATGTCGCGCCAGATCTGGCTGTGCGCGAGGCCGAGGAACACCGCCGCGATCACCAGCAACGCGGCGCAGCCCAGGAGCGGGACGGTCACCGCCGCGGCGGCGGGGTCGGCCAGGGGGAGTACGGCACAGATCGCCGTGGCGGCGGCAAGCAGCGCCGAGCCGACGGCGAAGTGGGACAGGCCGGCAGGGCGGGTGGGCGTCGTCGCGCCCGCCGCCTCGTGTGCCTGCCGTGTCATGGCGATCGTTCCCCCAACCGTGTCCAGCCGGGCCGGTCGGAACCCATCTCGGTCAGCCGACCGGCGCGCCCGCCGATCACTGTGTCAAGAACCACACCGGGTCAAGAACCACACCGGCCCTTCGAGCGGCGCGGACGACCCAGCGCGGCGGCGCGTCCCAGCCTGTGGGTAGCCCGGCCGGGGGTGGGCGACAAGTCCGAACATGAACAGGTCTCATCGTGCCTCACCGAGCGGGCCGGCGGTAGGTCCGACCGGACGCCGGGAGCGGTCCGCCGGGGTCGTTCGGGAAGATCACCTAGTCGGCATTTCGCCGAAGTGGCCAGCAAAGAGGGTGCTTGTGAGACCTGTGCGTGTATCAGATCGTGAGTTGACGCGCTCGGAACGACACGTGTGTAATCACAGCGGTGTCATTCCTCACCGAAGTTGTTCACGGGGCGGGTAGAGGTATAGGAGGGCCCCACGATGAGTGAGCCCGCGGCCCAGCTGGTAACCCGGCTGGTTGTCGAGGACATCGATGATCTGCTCATCGATGAGGACGAGCAGACCTGGCAGGAGCGCGCGCTGTGCGCTCAGACGGACCCGGAGGCGTTCTTCCCGGAGAAGGGTGGATCGACCCGGGAGGCCAAGAAGATCTGCGCCGGCTGTGAGGTCCGGCCGGAGTGCTTGGAGTACGCGCTGGCGCACGACGAGCGTTTCGGGATCTGGGGCGGGTTGTCGGAGCGGGAACGGCGCCGGCTGCGGAGGCAGGCCGGCTGATCGACCGGTGCCGGCGGTCCGGTCCGGAGCGGGCGTCACCGTCAGGGTGGGTCTACCTCCTCGGGGTCGAGCCCGAGGAGGCTCGCCACCTGTTCGACCACCACGTCGTGCACGAGGTCGGCCAGGTCCAGGCGATCGAGGGCCCGGATCTCCAGCGGACGCCGATACAGCACGATCCGCGGCGGCGTGGGCCGGCCGTCCCGGCCGCGCTCGGCCCGGATCAACCTGGCCAGCGGTACGTTCCCGTCCTCGATGACGTCCGGGCCGTACACGATGTCGTCCGGCGCGGCGTGCTCGATGGCCGGAACGTCCTCGACGGCGAACTCGACCCGCTCCAGCTCGCGGGACCACCGGTCCTCAAGGTGCTCCACCGCGTCGAGCACGAGCTCGTCAAAGCGCTGGGCACGGGTGCGGGCCAGCGGCACCCCGTGCGGCGCCAGCTCGCCGCGCAGGCCACGGCCGCGGCGGTCGCGCCGGGCACGGGACAGGGCGGAGCGGTTGCGACGCTGTGGCGGGCGGGGCATGCGCCGCACTGTAGCTCGCCCCGGCCGGGTCTGCCGGCCCGCGTTGCTGGGTGGCCGCTCGGCCGGGTGCTGCCGCGCGACACGGCACGCAGGAGTCCCCACGGACCGCCGAAGCCGGCTACCGTACCCAACGTGAGGCATGTCCGACGGTGCTCCCGGACCGGGTGCGCCAACCCCGCGGTCGCGACGTTGACCTATGTCTACGCCGACTCCACCGCCGTCGTCGGGCCGCTGGCGACGTACTCCGAACCGCACAGCTACGACCTGTGCGAGGAGCATGCGGTCCGGCTCACCGCACCCCGTGGCTGGGACGTGGTGCGGCACGAGGGCGAGTTCACCCTCCCGGCGCCCACGACCGACGACCTCGAGGCGCTCGCGCACGCGGTCCGCGAGGCGGCCCGCGAGCCACGGATCGACGCCGGCCGGCCGGCCGCGGGCCCGGCGGGCGGCGCGGGCCGGGCCCGGCGCGGTCACCTCCGGGCCCTGCCGACCCCGGAGTGAGCGGCCGATCCCGCGGTGAACCGTAGACCATCGGAGGACGGCGCCCCGATCGGGTGTCGGTGCGCGTGACAGCATCCGACCGTATCCCCGCACCCCGGTAGGCTCGGCCAGACCGAGCCCGGAGGAGATCCGACACATGGCTGACCTTTCGTCGATCGTCAAGGCCTACGACGTCCGAGGCGTCGTACCAGACGAGTTCGATGAGGACATCGCCCGCGCCCTCGGGGCGGCCTTCGTCCGCCTCACCGGGGCCGGCACGATCGTCACCGCCCACGACATGCGGCCCAGCTCGCCAGCGCTGTCCGCGGCTTTCGCGGCCGGCGCGACCGAGCAGGGCGCGGATGTCATCGAGGCCGGTCTCGGCTCCACCGACCTGCTCTACTTCGCCTCCGGCAGGCTCGACCTGCCGGGGGCCATGTTCACCGCGAGCCACAACCCGGCCCGGTACAACGGGATCAAGCTCTGCCGGGCCGGCGCGGCACCGGTCGGTGCGGACACCGGCCTGGCCGAGATCCGGCGGATGGCCGAGGAAGCGCCGGCCGACCCGCCCGGGGACCGGGTGCGGGGCCGCATCAGCCAGCGCGACCTGCTCACCGAGTACGCGTCCTACCTGCGCGGGCTGGTGGACCTCTCGGGCACCCGGCGGCTGCGGGTCGTGGTCGATGCCGGCAACGGGATGGCCGGCTACACCGTCCCCGCCGTGCTCGGTGACGCGGCGCTCGGCCCGCTGCCCCTGGAGATCATCCCGCTGTACTTCGAACTCGACGGCACCTTCCCCAACCATGAGGCCAACCCGCTGGACCCGCGGAACCTCGTCGATCTCCAGGCCGCGGTGCGGGCGCACGGCGCCGACATCGGGCTGGCCTTCGACGGCGACGCGGACCGCTGCTTCGTCGTCGACGAGCGGGGCGACCCGGTCTCACCGTCGGCGGTGACCGCGCTGGTGGCGACCCGGGAGCTGGCCAAGGACCCGGGTGGCACGATCATCCACAACCTGATCACCTCCAGCGCGGTGCCCGAGATCGTCACCGAGCACGGCGGAAAGCCGGTGCGGACCCGGGTCGGCCACTCCTACATCAAGGCCACCATGGCGGAGACCGGCGCGATCTTCGGCGGCGAGCACTCCGCGCACTACTACTTCCGGGACTTCTGGCGGGCCGACACCGGCATGCTCGCGGCGATGCACATGCTCGCGGCGCTCGGGGAGGCACCGGCCGGCACCGGTCTGTCGGCGCTGACCGCGGCGTTCGCCCGGTACGTGGGGTCGGGCGAGATCAACTCCCGGGTCGATGACCAGGAGGGCCGGCTGCGCGCGGTCGAGAGGGCCTTCGCCGGGCGGCCGGGGGTGGAGATCGACCATCTGGACGGCCTCACCGTGCAGGCCTCCGACCACTCCTGGTTCAACCTGCGTCCGTCCAACACCGAGCCGCTGCTGCGGCTGAACGTCGAGGGTCGCGATGGCGCCGCGATGGTTTCGCTCCGCGACGAGGTCCTCGCCATGCTGCGCGGCGGAGAGGAGCACGAGTGAACGTCGACCCTGACCTGCTGGCCATCCTGGCCTGCCCGGACTGCCATGCGTCGCTGACCGCGGCCGAGGACGCCGCCGAGCTGGTCTGCACCGGTTGCGGTCTGGCCTACCCGGTCCGCGATGACATCCCGGTGCTGCTGGTCGACGAGGCACGCCGGCCCGGTTCGTGACCGGCCAGGATTTCGACGACGTGCTGCTGGACGACACCGAACGGCTGCTGAACGCCGACGTCGCCGGCGCGATCAGGGCGGTGGCGAGCGGCGGATCGCAGCTCCGGGAGAGTCGGCAGCTCGCCGCCGAGGCGGGCGTCGGGGACCTGTCCGCAGGCATGCCGCCGCGGGCCGTGCTGGTGCGGGCCGCCGAGCCGTCCGGAGCGCTGGCCAGGGTGCTCTGCGCGCTCGCCGGTCCGGCCGCGCCAGCACCGATCATCGTCGTGCGCGATGGGTCCCTGCCACGCTGGGCCGGCCCGGCCGACCTGTTGCTGGTGGCGTCGCATGCCAGCAGCGACGAGTCGACCCTCAGCCTGGTCGAGAGCGCGGCCCGTCGGGGCGTGCCGATGCTCGGTGTCGGCGCGCACGACTCGCCGCTGGCCGAGCTGGTCGTCGGTCGGGCCCGCTGCCCGTACGTGGGGCTGCCGCTGCGCGAGCCCCCCCGAGCGTCGTTGTGGGCGCTGCTCGGACCGCTGCTGGTCGGTGCCGCCCGCAGCGGGCTGATCGCGGTCACCGACGCGGAGCTGGACGCGACCGCCGACATGCTCGACGTGGTTGCCGAACGATGCCGGCCGGGGAGTGAGACGTTCGTCAACCCGGGCAAGGCGCTGGCCACGGAGATGGCGGAGTCCCTGCCGGTCATCTGGGGGTCCGCAGCGCTGGCCGGTGTCGCCGCGCGGCGCCTCGCCGGCCAGCTCGCCGGCGTGGCGCGACGGCAGGCAAGCTGGGGGACGCTGCCGGAGGCCGCGGTCGAGTTCGGCGGCCTGCTCGGGGACCCGCCGCCGGCTGGCGCGGAGACCGCGGACCGGGCGGTCGCCTCGTGGGAGCCGGGACCCTGGCAGCCCGGGGGTCCGGGAGCCTGGGATCCGACGTCGGGCGAGCCGGGCGGCACGGATCCGGGGACCCGACGCCGGGCGGTGCTGCCGGACGACTTCTTCGCCGACCGGGCCGAGGAGCAGCCCCGCCACCAGACCAGGCTCGTGCTGCTCCGCGACGAGCAGGGCGAGGACCCGGTGTCCCGCCGGTCGGCCGACCTGGCGCGGCAGCAGGCGTTCGACCGCGGGCTGCGGGTCAGCGAGCTGCCCGCGGAGGGGCACGGTCCGCTGGAACGCTTCGCCTCCCTGTGCGCGCTTGGCGATTTCGCCGCTGTCTACTGTGGACTGGGTTTCGGTATCGATCCGACCGCGCGCCGGTTCGGGGACTGGTAGGAGGACGCCCGGATGAGTGCCGATGGGGGAACCCGGGCCGTCATCGCCGCACTGCTGGCCAATCTCGGTATCGCGGTGGCGAAGTTCGTGGCCTTCGCGCTGACCGGGTCGTCCTCGATGCTGGCCGAGGCCGTGCACTCGGTCGCCGACTCCGGGAACCAGGGTCTGCTGCTGGTCGGCAACCGTCAGGCCAAGCGGGCGGCGACCGACGAGCACCCGTTCGGCTACGGGTCGGTGCGGTACTTCTACGCCTTCGTGGTCGCGTTGGTGATCTTCGCGCTGGGGTCGCTGTTCGCCCTCTTCGAGGGCGTGACGAAGCTGCTGCACCCGCATGAGGTGGAGCGGCCGATCGTCGCGGTAGCGGTCCTCGTCGTGGCGCTGGTGCTGGAGGGCCTCTCGTTCCGGACCGCCATCGTCGAGTCGAACCGGATCCGCGGCCGTGCCTCCTGGGCGGCGTTCATCCGGCGCGCGAAGGCGCCCGAACTCCCGGTGGTGCTGCTGGAGGACTTCGGTGCGCTGGTGGGTCTGGCGCTGGCGCTCGCCGGCGTCGGGCTGACCTGGGCGACCGGCAACCCGATCTGGGACGGCGTCGGCACGGTGTGCATCGGCATTCTCCTCGGGGCCATCGCGGCCGTCCTCATCGCCGAGACCAAGAGCCTGCTGATCGGGGAGTCGGCCGACCCGGAGGTGCTTGAGAAGATCCGGACGGCGCTGGTCGGCGGGCAGGTCGACCGGATGATCCACCTCCGGGCCGTCCATCTCGGCCCCGAGGAGCTGCTGGTGGGCGCCAAGATCTCGCTGGTGGGCAGGCCGGAGCTGGCACAGGTCGCCGCGGAGATCGACGCGGCCGAGTCGCGGGTCCGGCAGGCCGTGCCGATCGCCCGGGTGATCTACCTGGAGCCCGACCTGTTCCGGGCGCCCACGGTCGAGGACCGGGAGCACGGCGGATGATCTATCGCCTGGACAACGTCGTCCGGCCGTACCCGTGGGGCTCGACCACCGCCATCCCCGACCTGCTGGGGCTACCGCCCACCGGCCAGCCGCAGGCCGAGCTGTGGATGGGCGCCCATCCCTCGGCGCCGTCGCTCGTCCGGGGTGGTGGGTCACTGCTGGACCGGATCACCGCGGACCCGCTCGGGGAGCTGGGTGCGTCGGCCCTCGCCGCGCACGGGCCCCGGCTGCCATTCCTGGTCAAGGTGCTCGCCGCCGCGCAGCCGTTGTCGATCCAGGCGCACCCGACCGCGGAGCAGGCCAGCGCCGGTTTCGTGGCCGAGAACGCCCGGGCCGTCCCGCTCGACGCCGCTCGGCGCAACTACCGGGACGCCAGCCACAAGCCGGAGCTGGTCTGCGCGCTGACCCCGTTCCGGGCGCTCGCCGGCTTTCGCTCGGTGCCCGACACGATGCGTCTGCTCGCCAGCCTCGGCGTGGCCGAGCTCGCGCCGTACGTCGGCGTGCTCCGGCGCGACCCCGGCGAGGGCGGGCTGCGATCGGTCGTGGCCAGCGTCCTCACCGCCGGCGTCGACCGCCGCGCCGGGCTGGTCTCCGCGGTGGCCGCCGGGTGCCGGGCGACCGACGGTGAGGAGTTCGTCGAGGAACGCCGGACCGTCGTCGAGCTCGCCGACCGGTACCCGGCAGATCCTGGCGTCGTCATCGCGCTCCTGCTCAACCACCTCTGCCTGCAACCTGGCGACGCGCTCTTCATGCCCGCCGGCAACCTGCACGCGTACCTGCGGGGGACCGCCGTGGAGGTGATGGCGAACTCCGACAACGTGTTGCGGGGTGGGCTCACCGGCAAGCATGTCGACGTCCCGGAGCTGCTGCGGGTGCTCGACGCCACGGCCGGGCCGCCGGCGCTGGTGCTGCCTCGACCACGTGCGGGCGCCGAGCAGGTGTACCCGGCACCAGCCCGGGAGTTCCGGCTGTGCCGGCTCCGCCTGACCGGTGAGACGTCGACACTCGACGGCGGCCAGCCGCAGATCCTGCTGTGCGTCGACGGTGAGATCGCGGCCGCCGACAACGACGAGGAGCCGGTGCTGCTGGCCCGGGGCCAGTCGGCATACCTTCCGGCCAGTGTCGCCAAGATCACGATCGGCGGCACCGGAACGCTCTTCCGGGTCACTCCGAACCTGGACTGAGGCGGGCGCCGCCGGGGGTGGAGACCCTCGGTCCGGCCGGTCAGGACAGCCGGCGGCGGATCGCGTCGTCGACCCGGCGGGCCACCTCGTCGTCGGTCAGCTCGGCCGGACCCAGGGTCTCCACCTCCGACTGGGGTCGCCTGGCCGCGTCGGACCAGTCCAGGTACGCCTGCCATTCGCCGCTGCCTGCCATCCGGAGCTGCTGCAGCACGATTCGAGCCCGAAAGTGCGACCCGGTCAGGCCGATCTGCGGCTGACCGTCAACCGTGGAGGAGACCCGCGCGTCGTAACCCAGCGCCAGGAGTACCCGGGTCGTGCTCGGCACGTTCGCCGGTGCGGTCGCGACCACGGCCGGCACCATCGAGGAGCCCAGCCAGGGCACGGTGCAGCAGAACCGTGCCTCACCGGGAAGGACGCGCTCGGCGTGCGCCGGGTCCAAGGAGTCCCGGAGCTGGTCGGCCGCGGCGGTGACGGTGGACAGCGAACGCTCGACCAGGGCCAGCAGCGAGACGTCACCGCCAGCGCCGAGCGCCTCTCGCAGTGCGAGCACGGCCCCCTGGAGGTGCCGCCGGGCCCCCTCGACCTGGCGAACCGTGACACCGAGCCGGCCCGGCTCCGGTGGGGTGATCGGCCTGCCGGAGCGGCCGGCGGGAACGAACGCCGCCGGGGTTGTCCGGTCGGGCGACCAGTCCGCCGGGCCGTAGCTGGCACCGCGGCCCGGGGCCTTGGCCGGCCCACCGGAGTCGGTGGCAGCGTGCCGCCCCCCGGTCTGGTCGTCCGCTTCGACCTGCCAGGCGCCGGTCTCGTCCACAGAGTGCCTCCCGCGGTTGACGAAGGCGGCCGATGAGCCGCCGCTGGACGGCATCGACCCACCATAGGACGGGTTCCAGCTGGAGACCTCGGCCGTCTCGACGTGGCGCCGGCGGGGCGTCGCGTCCGGGCGGTGCGTGGTGCCCTCCACGATGGTCACCCCGGTGGCATGGGCCGCCTGCCACTCTGCGGCCTGCCACTCTGCGATCTGCCAGTCTGCGGGGGGGCGGATGCCGCCGGACCCGGAGTCCCGCTCGGCGCCCTCCTCGGCCGGGTCGGCGCCCAGAGCGGGCGGCGGTGGGTAGGGCAGCCGGAGTGGCGGTGCGACGCTGGCCCAGCGGCCGGTCCCCGCGGCCGGCTCCGCGTCGTCGTGCCCGACCTCAACCTCGACTTCGTCGTCGATGTCGTCGTCGTCGTCGTCGTACTCGTCGTCGTCATCCTCGTAGGCTCCCCCGTCTTCGGTGCTGCCCTCGACGACGGTGCTGCCCTCGACGACGGTGCTGCCCTCGACGACGGTGCTGCCCTCGACGACGGTTCCCAGCGGTTCGCGCGCGGTGGGCCGGCCGGCGAGCGCGTCGAGGGCGGCCTGCAGCAGCCGCCTGGTATCCGCGGTTGAGCCAGCGGTGTGGTCGAGCAGGTCGGCGGCGCGCATCGCGGTGGGCTGGGACCCGGACGGCAGCGCCGCGGACCAGCGCCGCGCGCGGAGCTGCTTGGCGATCATCGTGCACGCCTCGGTCAGCTCCTGAGCGGCGGCGAGCAGCGTCTCGACATGCTCCCGGGCGAGCTCGTCCGACATCGGCGCAACCTGCCGCCGGGGCGTGGGTTCGTCCTGCACGTCCGCTGTCCGTCCCTCTGCCGTCGTCGTTTCGGTGGGCGACCGGGTCCCTATCTTGCCGTGTCGGCCCGGGCCCGCGTAGGCGCTCCGGATACTGTCACGCCTCGGAGGGACGCTACCGTCTGCCCCGCCGGCCGGGGAGCCGGTCAACCAATCGTGTCGGCGATTCGGAAACCTTGACACGATGCTGCTAATCTTGGCACCCACCATGGAAGTCCTCACGATCCAAGAAGCGGCGGAGACCACCGGCTGGTCACCCCGGATGCTGCGGTACATCGAGCGCATCGGGTTGATCGACGCGCCCCGCTCCGGCGCCGGCTACCGGCTGTACGGGCCGGCCGAGCTGCAGCGGTTGCGCACGCTGCGCGAGCTCCTGGAGCGGTTCGATCTCGGCCTGCAGGATGTCGGCTTCGCCCTCAGGCTACGGACCGAGGAACGGCTCCGGCGCGCGGTGGAGGACTGGTTCGAGGCCACCCCGAGCCGGCCAGAAAATGTCCCCGCCGGCGAGTGGTTGCGCTGGGAGCAGGACAAGCACGAGAAACTACTTGCGGGTGCCGCACGGCGCGGCACCCGCAGCACGCTGGCCCGCCGGCCACTCGCGGCCCGGCCGGCAGCCAGCCACGGTACGAACCCCGACGAGGAGCCAGCGGACGCCTCCGGGGATGATCGCCGCGAGTTCCCGTCGGGTGAGGAGAGTCCATGACGTCAACCGAGACCCACCAGCTCGACTACCGGGTGGCCGACCTGTCGCTTGCCGGCTTCGGCCGCAACGAGATCCGGCTGGCCGAGCACGAGATGCCGGGCCTCATGGCCATGCGGGCGGAGTACGGGGAAAGCAAACCGCTGCGCGGGGCCCGGATCACCGGTTCGCTGCACATGACGGTGCAGACCGCCGTGCTCATCGAGACGCTGGTCGCACTCGGTGCCCAGGTGCGGTGGGCGAGCTGCAACATCTTCTCCACCCAGGATCACGCCGCTGCGGCGGTGGTCGTCGGGCCGGACGGTACCGCGGAGGAGCCGCGTGGCGTGCCGGTCTACGCATGGAAGGGCGAGACGCTCCAGGAGTACTGGTGGTGCACCGAGCGGGCGCTGGTCTGGCCCGACGAGACCGGCGGCCCGAACATGATCCTCGACGATGGTGGCGACGCCACCCTCCTGGTGCACCGGGGCGTGGAGTTCGAGAAGCTCGGCGCGGTGCCGCCCGCGGAGCCGGCGGACTCCGAGGAGATGGCCGTGGTGCTGCGGCTGCTCGCCGAGTCGCTGGCAGCCGCACCACGCAGGTGGACCGAGGTCGCCGCGCGGATCAGGGGGGTCACCGAGGAGACCACCACCGGCGTGCACCGGCTGTACGAGATGGCCCGGGCGAGCACCCTGCTCTTCCCGGCGATCAACGTCAACGACTCGGTGACCAAGTCGAAGTTCGACAACAAGTACGGTTGCCGGCATTCGCTGGTCGACGGGATCAACCGGGCCACCGACGTCCTGATCGGCGGCAAGGTCGCGGTGGTCTGTGGGTACGGCGACGTCGGCAAGGGGTGCGCGGAGTCGCTCCGCGGCCAGGGTGCCCGGGTCGTGATCACCGAGATCGACCCGATCTGCGCGCTGCAGGCGGCGATGGACGGCTACCAGGTCACCACGCTCGACGAGATCGTGGAGACCGCCGACATCTTCGTCACGGCCACCGGCAACCTCGGTGTGATCACCGCGGCGGACATGGCCCGGATGAAGCACCAGGCGATCGTCGGCAACATCGGGCACTTCGACAACGAGATCGACATGGCCGGCCTGGCCAGGATCGCCGGCATCGGTCGGGTCGTGATCAAGCCGCAGGTCGACGAGTGGACCTTCCCGGACGGGCACTCCATCCTCGTGCTGTCCGAGGGCCGGCTGCTGAACCTCGGCAACGCGACCGGGCACCCGTCGTTCGTGATGAGCAACAGCTTCACCAACCAGACCCTGGCCCAGCTCGAGCTGTTCACGAAGACCGAGCAGTACCCGGTCGGGGTGTACACGCTGCCCAAGCACCTCGACGAGAAGGTGGCCAGGCTGCACCTGGCGGCGCTGGGCGTGAAGCTCACCGAGCTGACCGCGGAGCAGGCCGGCTACCTGGGGGTGCCCGCCGAGGGGCCGTACAAGGCCGAGCACTACCGGTACTGAGCGCGGAGTTCGTCACGCTCCGTGAGCGGCCAGCGGGGGCTGAGGCCGCTCACGGAGCGCTGGCCGTTCACGAGGAGGCAGCGCGTGATCGATTTCGACGTGGCCGACCTCGGGCTGTCCGATCAGGGCATCACCCGGATCGACTGGGCAGATCGGGCCATGCCGGTGCTCCGTCAGGTGCGGGAGCGGTTCGCCCGGGAGCGGCCGCTGGCGGGCGTCCGGATCGCGGCCTGCCTGCACGTCACGGCGGAGACCGCGAACCTGATGCGTGCCCTCGCCGCGGGCGGCGCCGACGTGCACCTGTGCGCATCCAACCCGCTGTCCACGCAGGACGATGCAGCGGCCGCGCTGGTCGCCGAGTACGGCGTGCACGTGCACGCCCGCAAGGGCGTCGATCTGACCGGGTACTACGTGCACATCAACTCGGTGCTGGACGCCCGGCCGGAGTACGTCCTGGACGACGGTTGCGACCTCGTGAACACCCTGCACTCCTCCCGCACCGAGCTTCTTGACGGCGTGCGGGCGGGCTGCGAGGAGACCACCACCGGCGTGGTGCGGTTGCGGGCCATGGCGCGCGCGCAGGCACTGCGGTTCCCGGTGGTGGCGGTCAACGACACCGCCACCAAGCGGATGTTCGACAATCGCTACGGCACCGGTCAGTCCACGGTGGATGCGATCTGCCGGGCCACCCACTCCCTGCTCGCCGGCAAGACCGCCGTCGTCGTCGGGTTCGGGTTCTGCGGCACCGGCGTGGCCGAGCGGTTGCGCGGGATGGGCGCCGACGTCGTGGTGTGCGAGGTCAACCCGCTGCGAGCGCTCGACGCCAGCATGGAGGGGTACCGGGTGATGCCGATGAGAATGGCAGCCCGGGTCGGGGACATCTTCGTGACCGTCACGGGGAACCGGAACGTGCTGCGCGGCGAGCACTTCGCCGTCATGAAGGACGGCGCGATCCTCGCCAACAGCGGTCACTTCGACGTCGAGATCGATGTGCGCTGGCTGGAGGGCAGCGCGGTCGGCAAGCGTCGCGGCGTTCGTCCGGACGTCGACGAGTTCCTGCTCGCCGACGGCCAGCGGCTCATGCTGCTCGCCGAGGGGCGGCTGGCCAACCTCAGCATCGCGGAGGGCCACCCGGCCGGGGTGATGGATCTCTCCTTCGCCGACCAGGCGCTGACCGTGGAATGGCTGCACTCCGGCCAGGACGAGCTGCCGGCCGGCGTGCACGATGTCCCGGCGAGCATCGACCAGGAGGTCGCCAGGTTGAAGCTCGCCTCGATGAGCATCGAGATCGACGACCTGACCTCCGATCAGCAGGCGTACCTCGACTCCTGGGAGTTCGGCTCCTGACCGTTCCCCGCGCTCACGGCGACCCCGCTCGCACGGCGGGCTGAGCCGCGAGTCGCTGCGAGTCGCGCCGCCTCCGCTCGGCCAGCACGGCCGAGAGCACCGCCCAACCCGGAGCGTCCGGAGGTGGTGGCGGGCTGATCCTGGCCCGCAGCTCGGCCATCAGCGTGCGCTCGAGGACGTACCGTGCGCCGGGTTCGAAACCGGCGGCCCGGCTCAGGAACTGCCGGAGCGCCAGGGCCAGCCCGTCGTCGACGGCGGTCAGGTCGACCACTGCGGCCCAGCCCGCGAGCGGCCACGGCAGGATCGGCCAGAAGAGCGGCTGGGGCGCGATCCGTTCCTGGATCACCACCGTGCCCGCGGCCATGTCCCCGATCCGCTTGCCCGTCGCCGAGAACAGCATCACGGTCAGGGCCAGGGCCGAACCCTGCCCGATCAGCAGCAGGCCGGGACGTTCCAGGGTGAGCCCGATGACCGCGCGGACCAGGGCGTGCCGGAAGGTGATCGGGCCGGCGTCGTCCCGCACCACGCGCAACCCCACGACCATCTTGCCGAGCGTGCGCCCACGCAGCGAGGTCTCCAGGACCAGCGGGTAGCCGAGGTAGATCGCGACGAACGTGACCAGAACGAACGCCGTCACCGCCGCCTCGTCGAGGCTGAACAGCAGCCGGTTACCCACCATCAGGATGACCGTGAACGCGGTGCTCATCACGGCGAAGTCGATGGCCGCGGCGGCCACCCGGGACGGGATCTGGGCGATCCGCAGCTCGAGGGCGACGGCCTCGCCGGTGACGATGTGGGGCACCCGGTCAGTCTGCCAGCGATTGTCACCATCGGGCGGGAGAGTCGTCGGCAACGCCGCCCTCGCCGGGCGACGGCGCTGCCGCTAGGGTGGGTGCCGCCGTGGACATCGACGCCTTCGTGGCCGCTCACCTCGCTGAGTGGCAGCGCCTTGAGGAGCTGGTCCGACGACGCCGGCTGAGCGGTGCGGAAGCCGACGAGATGGTCGGGCTCTATCAGCGCGCGGCTACCCACCTGTCGGTCGTGGGCACCCGGTTCCCCGACCCCGCGCTGGTCGGCTGGCTGTCCTCGCTGGTGGCCCGGGGCCGTAGCGCGGTCGTCGGTGCGCCGGTGGCGTCCTGGCAGAGCGTGGCGCGTTTCGTCACCGAGACCTTCCCGGTGGGGGTCTACCGGGCGTGGCGGTGGTGGGTCGCCGTCGCCGCGGGGTTTCTCCTGGTCAGCGCCGGACTGATGCTCTTCCTGGCCCGGCACCCTGAGGCGCTGGCCCGGATGGCAACCCCGCAGCAGCTCCGGCAGCTCACCGAGCACGACTTCGCGGACTACTACTCGGCCCATCCGGCGCAGTCGTTCGCCGCGCAGGTCTGGACCAACAACGCCGTCGTCGCGGCGGGCACCCTTGTCCTTGGGATCACCGTCCTCGGCGGCCTGTGGGTGCTGCTCGGCAACGCCGTCAATGTCGGCGTGGTCGGTGGCGTGATGATCGGCAGCGGTCACGGTGCGCTGTTCTTCGGCCTGCTCAGCCCGCACGGCCTGCTGGAGCTGACCGCCGTGTTCGTCGCGGCCGGCGCCGGGCTGCAACTTGGCTGGTCCTGGATCGATCCAGGACCGCTGCCGCGTGCGCAGTCACTGGCGGAGGCCGGCCGGGTCGCGGTCACGGTGGCGGTCGGGCTCGTCGGCGTGCTCGCGGTCAGTGGCGTGATCGAGGCGTTCGTCACGCCGTCCGGGTTGCCGACCGTGGTCAGGGTCGGGATCGGGGTGGTCGCCGAAGTTGCCTTCCTCGGCTATGTGCTGCTCCTCGGCCGGCGGGCGGTCCGCGCCGGGGTGACCGGAGACCTCGGGCCCGGTCTCGCCGGCGACGTGGCCCCGGTGATCTGACCGGGCGCCGTACCGCCGGCCGGGGCTACAGCCGGCCGGCAGCCTTCAGCCCGAGGTAGGCGTCGGTGACGCGGGAGGCGAAGACGTCCGCCGGCTCGTCCACCACGAGCACGCCGCGGCGGCGCAGCGTCGCGGTGACCCGCCGTCGGTCGGCCAGCGCGCGTTCGGCGGCGGCCGCACCGTAGACCCCGGCCGCGTCCCCCCGGCCGGTAGCCAGCGCGGACACCGCCGGGTCGCCCACGGAGGCGACGAGAACGGTGTGCCGGGCGGTGAGCGGGCCGAGCGCCGGGAGCAGGCCGAACTCGACGGGAGCGGCGTCGAGTGCGGTGAACCAGACCACGAGGCACCGCTTGCGCTCCTGACGCAGCACCTCGGAGACGATCAGGCCCGGGTCGGACTCGATCAGGGTCGGTTCCAGCGCGGCCATCGCGTCCACCAGGCGAGGGAGCACCTCGGCCCGGGTGAGTCCGGTCACCCGGGCCCGCACCACGTCGTCGGCGGCCAGCAGGTCGACCCGGTCGCCGGCCCGGGCGGCGACGGCCGACAGCAGCAGACAGGCGTCCAGCGCGGCATCAAGCCGGGGGGTGTCCCCGACCCGGGCGGCCGACGTGCGCCCGGTGTCCAGCACGCAGACCAGCCTGCGGTCCCGCTCCGGTCGCCAGGTACGGACCACCACCTCACCGCGCCGGGCCGTCGCTCGCCAGTCGATGGAGCGGACGTCGTCGCCCATCACGTACTCGCGCAGCGAGTCGAACTCGGTGCCCTGCCCGCGCCGGGTGACGGTGACCGCACCGTCCAGCGCCCGCAGCCGGGCCAGCTTCTCGGGCAGGAACTTGCGCGAGGTGAACGGCGGAAGCACCCGCACGGACCACGGCACGGCGTGCCGCCGCTGCCGGCAGGCCAGACCCAGCGGCCCCGACAGCCGGACGGTGACCCGGGCCGCGGTCCGGTCGCCCCGCCTGGTGGGCGTGAGCGTGCAGGCGAGCCGGCGGCGCTGCCCCGCCGGTACGTCGAGCCGGTGCACCCGGGGGGAGGCGCCGGCGGAGGGCACCCAGGCGTCGCGGAGCACCCCGCGCGCCCGCCGTCTCCCGGCGTTGCCGACCAGCAGGGTCACGGTGACGGTCTCCCCCAGCCGGGTCGTGGTGGCTCCGGACCGGGCCAGCCGGAGGTCGGCGATCCGCCCGGCCAGCGCGAGGTCGACCAGCACGCCGGCGGCGAGCAGGCCGGTCAACCCGGCCAGCCAGCCCGGCCCGAGCGGGGCGAGCAGCGCACCGAGCAGCGCGACCAGGGCGGTCCGGCCGGTCAGCGCCATGGCGGGCTCAGCGGGGCACCGGGACGGTCGCCAGGACCGACTCCAGCACCCCGTCCGCGGTGACCCCCTCCAGCTCGGCCTCGGGCCGCACGGTCACCCGGTGCCGCAGCGTGGGGCCGGCGAGCGCCTTCACATCGTCCGGCGTCACGTAGTCGCGGCCGGACAGCCACGCCCAGGCCTTCGCGGTGGCCAGCAGGGCCGTGGCACCGCGTGGTGAGGCGCCCAGCGACAGCGACGGCGAGACCCTGGTCGCGCGGGCCAGGTCGACGATGTACCCGAGTATCTCCGGAGCCGCCTGGACCGCCCGGACCGCGGCCTGGGCCAGGGCGAGCTCCTCGGGCCCGGCCACCGGGGTGATCCCGGCGGCTTTCAGGTTTCGTGGGTCGAAGCCGGCGTGGTGGGCCTGGAGGATGCTGACCTCGTCCTCCCGGGGCGGCAGGGGCACGGCGAGCTTGAGCAGGAAGCGGTCGAGCTGCGCCTCCGGCAGCGGGTAGGTCCCCTCGTACTCGATCGGGTTCTGGGTGGCGATCACGCAGAACGGATCGGCCAGCGGACGCGGCTCGCCGCCGACCGACACCTGCCGCTCCTCCATCGCCTCCAGCAAGGCGGCCTGGGTCTTCGGCGGGGTGCGGTTGATCTCGTCGGCGAGCAGCAGGTTGGTGAAGACCGGCCCTTCGGCGAAGCTGAACTGAGCGGTCCGGGCGTCGTACACCAGCGAACCGGTCACGTCGCCGGGCATCAGGTCCGGGGTGAACTGCACCCGCTTGGTGTCCAGCCGCAGCGCCGCGGCCAGCGTGCGCACCATGAGGGTCTTGGCCACCCCCGGCACGCCCTCCAGCAGCACATGTCCCCGGCACAGGAGCCCGATGGCCAGGCCGGTCACGGTGGCGGACTGCCCGACGACGACCTTGCCGATCTCCTCCCGGAGCCGGGTCAGCGCGGCCCGGGCGTCGTCGTCGGGTTGGTCGGGCCGGTCGACCGTCGCCTGGCCTAGCGGTGCGGGGTCGCCGGTCGGGTTTCGCTGCCAGGTTGTCACGGCGAGCAGGTTACCGCCGGACCGTGCCCCAGCGGGGGGCCGGTTCGTCAGACTGGCCCCATGGCCACAGCGCGTGAGCTCCTCGGGATACTCCTCGACGCCGGTTCCTTCCGGTCCTGGGATGTTCCGCTGGCGGACCCGCCGGCCGCCGACCAGGGGTACCGGGACCGGCTGGCCGAGGCCCGGCGGCGGACCGGCGTCGACGAGGCGGTCCTGACCGGGCAGGGCCTGGTCCGGGGCTGGCCGGTGGCCGTCGCGGTGTGCGAGTTCGGCTTCCTCGGCGGGTCGATCGGGGTCGCGGCCGCCGAACGGCTGGTCGCGGCCGTCGAACGGGCCGGTGCGGACGGCCTACCGCTGCTGGCCGCACCGAGCTCTGGCGGCACCCGGATGCAGGAGGGCGCCGTGGCCTTCCTGCAGATGGTGAAGGTCACCTCGGCGATCACCCGGCACGTCCGGCGCGGCCTGCCGTACCTCGTCTACCTCCGGCACCCCACCACCGGCGGGGTGTTCGCGTCGTGGGGTTCGCTGGGCCACGTGACGGTCGCCGAACCGGGCGCCCTGATCGGTTTCCTGGGTCCGCGGGTGTACGCCGAGCTGCGTGGTGCGCCGTTTCCGGCCGGGGTGCAGACGGCGGAGAACCTGCTGGCACATGGCCTGGTCGACGCCGTGGTGCCGGCGGTCGATCTCCCGGCGTACCTCGCCCGGGCGCTGGAGGTGCTCACGGCGCCGCACCGGGCGCTGCCCGGGCCACCACCGGCGGAGCCGGCATGGCCCGGGCTGTCCCGAGCCGGCCGGCCGGCCCCCCTCGCGGTGGCCCCGGCACCGGCGTGGGAGTCGGTCGAGCGGTCGCGCCGGGTCGACCGGCCTGGGGTGCGGGCGCTGCTGGGGCTGGCCGGCGACCAGGTGACCAGCCTGTGCGGCACCGGGGCGGGGGAGTCGGGCCTGGGCCTGATCCTGGCGCTGGCGGCCTTCGGTGCCGCGCCATGTGTCCTGGCCGGGCACGACCGGACCGCGGCCGCGCCCTTCGGACCCGCCGGCCTGCGTGCCGTCCGGAGGGGGATCCGGCTGGCCGGTGAGCTCGGGTTGCCGATGGTTTCGGTGATCGACACCGCCGGTGCCGAGCTGTCCCGGGAGGCGGAGGAGGGTGGGCTGGCCGGCGAGATCGCCCGCTGCGTGGCCGATCTGCTGGAGTTGCCGTCCCCGACGGTGTGCGTGCTGCTCGGTCAGGGAGCGGGCGGTGCGGCGCTCGCGTTGCTGCCGGCGGACCGGGTGGTCGCCGCCGAGCACGGCTGGCTGTCGCCGCTGCCGCCGGAGGGTGCGGCGGCGATCCTGTACCGGGACACCGGGCAGGCCGACCGGGTGGCCGCGGAGCAGGGCATCAGCTCCGCCGACCTGCTGGCCAGCGGGGTGGTGGACCTGGTGGTGCCGGAGCGACCGGACGCCGCGGTGGAGCCCTCCGCGTTCCTGCACCGTCTGGGCCGGGTGCTCGCCGGCGAGCTGCTGGAGCTGTTGCGGCGCGACCCGGCGGGCCGGCTCGCGGGCCGGTCGGCGCGGTACCGGCGGCTGGGCCGCTGACCGCGGTCGCCGGGTGCACGGTGTTGCGGGTGCACGGTGTTGCGGGTGCACGGTGTTGCGGGTGCACGGTGTTGCGGGGTGATCAGCGCAGGGCCGCCCGTTCCAGCCCGTCCAGGGCGTCGGCGAGGCGGACCAATGCCGCGTCATCGACCGGTGGCGGACCGTAGAGCAGCGTGGCGACCACCGGCTCGGGTTGCCCGGCGCGCCGGGCAACCGCGGCCACGACGGCTTCGGGACGGGGCGCCACACCGATCCCGACCCGGGGTACGACCCGGGCCAGGGTGCCGGCACGGAGCGCGTCCGCCGCCCGTCCGGTGGCCCGAACCCGCCGGTAGAGCCGGGAGCGCCCCTCCACGGTCTCCGCCGCGCGGACCACGACCGGCAGCGGTTCGGCGACCACCGGGCCGAGCCGGCGGCCTCGCCACAGGGCCACCAGGAACCCGCCGACCAGGAGCTGGACGGCGGCCAGCGGAACCCACCCCGGCAGCACGTCGAGCAGCCCGGCCTGCCCAGCACCGGCCTGACCGGGCTGGGTGAGTAGCCAGCGGACCTCCACGGCAGGCTTGTCGGTGTCGCCCGCGCCGAGGGCGGCCAGCGCCAGCGCGGCGTTGCCGCGCTGGCCAAGCCGCTCGTTGGTCAGCGGTGCCACGGACCCGATGACCACCAGCGGGCCGCCGCCATGGGTCCGCCCGTAGGTGAACGTGCCGCCGTAGCAGACCTCGGCGGTGTCCGGATGCGCCTGGTAGGTGCGCCCACCAAGATCGACCTCACCGGCCAGGACCGCCGGCGGCGCCGCGCACCCCGGCGACCGGGCCACCACCGGCGCGCTCCCGGACGGCCGGACGTCGTCGGTCAGCGCGCTGAGTGCTGCCGCGTCCGGAGCGACGGCGACCACCCGGTACGGCGTGCTGCCGATAGATCGCAGGGCCTCGGTCGGGATCCGGTTCGGGAAGGCGACCAGCACGACCGTGCCCGCGTCCTCCGCGACGCCGCCGACCCTCGCCTCCGGCGCGCCGGCCACCCGCCGTACCGGGATCTGTTGCTGCTCCAGGAGTACCCGCAGTGCCCGGCTGCCGGACGGGTCGGTCGCGTCCGGGTCCAGCTCCCCGCGGAGCTGCTGAGACTGCGCCAGCCCGATCAGGACGGTGGCGAGCAGCACCAGGCCGGCGAGGACCAGCGGGGCGCGCAACCGCAGGCCGAGCTGCCGGGCGGAGGGTCCGGTCGCGGTGCCGGTCATCGGCCGGCTCCCGTCGCGATGAGGGGCAGCGGTTCGGTGCGCTGGACGGTGCGCTGGACGGTGCGTTGGACCGCATCGTCGGCCCGGCGCATGGTGTCGACATGCTCGGCGGTGGCCGGGCGCCCGCCGTACCACACCTCGTCGAAGAGCCGCACCGCGATCCGCAGCGGCGCCACCGTATCGGGCACCTGCCGGGCCGCGTCGGCGACCGCTTCGTCCGCGGTCCGTCCGGCCCGCGGCTCGAGCACCCCCCGCAGCTCCAGCTCGCGCACCATGGCCCGCATCAGCTCCCTGACCGCATCGGCGTGCCGACCCGCCTCGGCGTGCTCGCCGGCCCGCCGCCGGTAGTCGGTCGCGGACCGGGCACGGTCCTCGTCGAGCGGCATTTGGCCCAGCCGGGCCTGCCGTTGCAGCGGACCGGCGCGCCACAGGGCGAACCAGACCAGCCCCACGATCAGCACGGCCAGCAGCAGCAGCCCGTATTGACCGCCCGGCACCGCCGAGGCGACGTGGCTGAGCTGCCGGTCGAGCCAGGAGGCGAACGCCGCGAGCAGCCGCTGGACCAGGCTCGGCTCGTCGGTGTGGTAGATGCCGCGGGACAACTCGTGCTGGGCGGCCCGGCGCGCGGAGTCGCGGTCCAGCGGCGCGGCGGCCGACGCGACCCGGCTGGCGGGCAGCGTGCAGATGGCGAGCGCGACCAGCACCGCGACGGGACGGCCGGCTGCCCGCCTGCCGGGTCGCCGGGGCGGCGGGTGGTTCATCTCGAGCCGGCCCGGGTCCGGCGCAGTTGCCGCTGCCATTCGATGTCCAAGCCCTCCGCGCGCATCCGCCGGTCCAGGTACAGCAGGGCGAGCACGCCGGACTGGAACGGCGCGACGACGGTGCTGGCGAGCACCGTGCCGAGCACCGAGAGCACCAGGACCGGTACCGGTGCGGTGGCGTCGGGGTCGGCGTTCATGAGCCCGGCGACCAGCGACCCCGCCGCCACGAACGGCAGCGCCAGCAGCACCTGCAGGGTCATGCCGATGAGGACCGACATCGCGCGGATCCCCCAGATCCGGCCGAAGCTCGGCCACGCCAGCCGCCAGGACCGGCGCAGCGCCTGGATCGGGCCGAGTCGCTCGATGATCAACGCGGGCGTGGTCAGCGCCCAGCCACCCCACAGCAGCACGCCAGGGGCGACCAGCAGCACGAGGCCCACTGTGGGCAGCACGCCCGCGATCACGGCGGCGACCAGCAGCGCGCCGAGGCGGGTCGACCGGATGCCACCGTCCTGGGTCTCGCGCACCCGACGCCAGACGCCGCGGATCGTGACCGGTCGCCCGAGTGCGTCGTCGGCGACCACCACCACGATCATCCCGGTCAGGATCGCACCGACGACGGCTGCCAGCAGATAGCCGAGCAGGTTGGTCAGCCCCGTGTTGAGCTGCGCGGCCGAGACCTGCCGCAGGTCGAGTACCGGGTTGGGGAGCTGACCGCCGATCAGCTGTGCCGCGACGGTGATGAGCGCCTGCAGGCTCACCAGCAGAGCGGACAGTCCGAGGGTGGCCTGCGGGTTGCGGCGGATCGTGGCAAAGGTGCCGTCCAGGATCTCGCCGGCCGACAGCGGGCGCATCGGCAGGCCGGTGACCGACCTCGCCGTCCGGCTGCCGACGGCAGCGCCCGGTCCCGGTCCCGGTCCCGGTCCCGGTCCGGACTCGGTCATCGCCGTGACGCCGGCGCTGGTACGGCGGCCGACGGCCGGTGCTTCCCAATCGGTCACGCCCGCACTCCCCTCCGTAACCGCCGGCCACCGATCAGGTCTGGTCGGCTGGGACACATCGTGGCAGACCCGATGAGCCCATGTGCTTTTCGCGCCCAGCCATCGGCGACATGCCACGATGAAGGGATGGAGCAGGGGGCATGACGGCCCGGGTGCTCGTCGTTGACGACGATCCGGCGCTCGCTGAGATGCTGGGCATCGTGCTGCGCGGCGAGGGGTTCGACCCGGTTTTTGTGGCCGACGGGTCCAGAGCGGTTCACGCATTTCGTGAGCTGAGGCCGGACATCGTGCTGCTGGACCTGATGCTTCCCGGAAGGAGCGGCATTGACGTGTGCCGCGCGATCCGGGTCGACTCCGGCACGCCAGTGATCATGTTGACGGCGAAGACGGACACCGTTGACGTCGTGCTCGGCCTGGAGTCCGGCGCCGACGACTACGTGGTCAAGCCGTTCAAGCCCAAGGAGCTGGTCGCCCGGATGCGGGCCCGGTTGCGCCGGTCCGAGGAGCCGCAGGCGGAGCTGCTGGCGATCGGCGATGTCGCCATCGACGTCCCGGGGCATCAGGTCGCGCGGGGTGATGAGCAGATCTCGCTGACCCCGCTGGAGTTCGACCTGCTGGTCGCGCTGGCCCGGAAGCCGCGTCAGGTCTTCACCCGGGAGGTGCTGCTGGAGCGGGTGTGGGGGTATCGGCACGCGGCCGACACGAGGTTGGTGAACGTGCATGTCCAGCGGCTTCGATCGAAGGTCGAGGTCGACCCGGAGCACCCACAGATCGTGCTGACTGTCCGGGGTGTCGGCTACAAGGCGGGTCCGCCGTGATCGGTTCGATCCTGCGGCGGGGGCGTACCGCACGCGGTTTCGGCCGGGTCGGCCGAGCGGCCGCCGACCGGTGGCAACGGTCGCTTCAGCTTCGGGTGGGTGCGACCACGACCGTGCTGGTGGGTCTGCTCGCCCTGGTGCTCGGGTTCACCCTGCTGCACCAGATCAGCCGGGGGCTGCTGGACGCCAAGCTCCGGGCCGCCCAGCAGGACGCCTCGAACGGCCTGGAGCTGGCCCGCGCGCAGCTGAAGGTGATCAACGATACCGACCCGGACGCGCTGGCCGGCACGGCGCAGCGGGTGATCATCGATCTCGCCCGGCGCGGGAGCCCGGCCGGGCTGTTCGACGTCGGCGTGGTGGACCTCGAGTCGCCGGGCACGAGCTGGTCGGCAGGTAGCGCGGAGCTGGCCGCCAGCGTGCCGTCTGACCTGGCCCGACTCGTCGACAGCGACAACCTTGCCTACGCCTACGGTCCGATTCTCTACCCGAATGGCAGCCAGGTCGCCGGGTTGGTCCTGGGTGGACCGATTCACACCCAGCACCGCACCCTCGGGTTGTACTACCTGTTCCCGCTGACCGCCGAGCGGTCCACGCTGGCGCTGATCCAGCGCATCGTGCTGGTCGCCGGGTTGGGTCTGGTGCTCTTCGTGGTGCTCATCGCCGTACTCGTGACCCGGCAGGTGGTGGGTCCTGTTCGGTTGGCCGCCGGCACGGCCCGCCGGCTGGCCGACGGCCACCTTGAGGAGCGGATGCAGGTGTCCGGCAAGGACGATCTGTCCCTGCTGGCGCGGTCGTTCAACGAGATGGCCGGCAGCCTGCAGCAGCAGATCACCAAGCTGGAGGAGATGTCCCGGTTGCAGCGCCGGTTCACCTCCGACGTCTCGCACGAGCTACGCACCCCGCTGACCACCGTCCGGATGGCCGCCGACCTGCTCTTCTCCCAGCGGGAGGACTTCGCACCCGAGGTAGCCCGCTCCGCCGAGCTGCTGCACGACGAGCTGGGGCGGTTCGAGGCGCTGCTCACCGACCTGCTGGAGATCAGCCGGTACGACGCGGGGGTGGCCGTCCTGGAGGCCGAGCCGGTGGATGTGCGGCTGCTGGTCGGCCGGGTGGCCGACGCTGTCCGGACCGTGGCCGAGCAGCACGGCAGCGAGCTGCTCTTCGGGTTGCCGGCCGAGCCGGCGATCGCCGAGGTCGACCCCCGGCGGGTCGAGCGGGTGCTGCGTAACTTGCTCGTCAACGCGATCGAGCACGGTGAGGGCCGGCCGGTGCATCTGACGCTGAGCCGCACCGAGTCCACGGTCGCCGTCACGGTCCGTGACCACGGCGTGGGGTTGCGGCCGGGCGAGGCGGGGCTGGTCTTCAACCGGTTCTGGCGGGCTGACCCGTCCCGCACCCGGCGGACCGGAGGAACCGGTCTGGGCCTGGCGATCAGTCTTGAGGATGCCCGCCTGCACGGTGGCTGGCTGCACGCGTGGGGGAGGCCGGGTGGTGGCGCGCAGTTCCGGCTGACACTCCCGATCGGTCTCGGTGGGAGGCCGCTGGCCATCGAGCCGGCCGCCGTGGAGGAGCCGACACCGGTCGAGGAACCGGTACCGGCCGCGGGGCTGACGGCGCAGTGAGGCCGTTACAGCTGCCCGCGCTCGCCGCCGCTCTCGCGGTCCTCGCCGTGGGCTGCGCGAGCCTGCCGGAGAGCTCGGCGGCAACCGTGCTCCGCAAGGTTCCGCTGGTCGGCCGGATCGCCGAGCAGCCGAACATCCGGCAGGACGTTCCGCCGCCGCCGCAGGACGGCCGCCCGGACGAGATCGTGGCGGGCTTCCTCACCGCGCTGACCGTCGCCGACCAGGGTCATGACCGGGCCCGGGCCTTCCTCACCCGGCAGGAGCGGCTCCGCTGGCGCGACGACGCGCAGGTGATCGTCACCGAGAACGCTCCGGCGGTGGGCAAGCCAGACGCGGCGCAGCGCGTTCCGGTGACCTTCCGCCCGGTCGGGGTGGTGCACCGGGACGGCAGCTACCAGCCGGCCACCGGGCCCGCCGCGGATCGGGTCAGCTGGCTGCTGCCGATGAGCCGGGAGTTCGGCCAGTGGCGGATCGCGGGACTGCCCAAGACCGCCGGAGTGGTGCTCAGCCTCGCCCAGTTCGAGCGGATCTACCAGGCGTTCCCGGTGTACTTCCTGGACCCCAGCGGGCAGCGGGTGGTACCCGACCCGCGCTACCTGAGCAGCGACTCGCAGGCGCTGCCCACCCAGCTGGTCCAGGCGCTGCTCGCCGGACCGTCGGACTGGCTGGCACCGGTCGCGCGGTCCGCCCTGGGTGCACCGGTGAGCCTGCTCAACGTCACCGTCGGCATCGATCGCGTGGTGTCGGTCGACATGTCGGGGCTGAACCTGCTGCCGGAGACCCAGCGGCGGCTGGCCCTTGCCCAGCTCGCCTGGACGCTGACCAGCCAGCTCGTCGTGACCGGGATGCGGATCACCAGCGATGGCCGTCCGGTCGACCTGCCGGAGGCGCAGCGTCCGGTCTCATTCACCGCGTTCGGCGGCTTCGATCCGGACGCCGCCCCGAGCAACGTCACGGTGTACTTCGTCCGTGACGGCGCGGTCTTCACGCTGGACGGCCGGCGGTTGCCGGGTCCGGCCGGGCGCGGCGGGTATCGGCTGGACTCGGTCGCGATCTCCGACGACCAGCTGGCGCTGGCCGGTGTGGCCGACAGCCCCGGGGGGGACACCCTGTACCTAGGACCGCTGCGCGCGGCACTGGATCCGGTGCTGAGCGCCCGCAGCCTCAGCCGCCCGACCTGGGACCGGGCGTCGTCGAGCTTCTGGGTGGTGCGCGACGGGACGCAGGTCGTCCAGGTCACCCTCGATGGCCGGATCGGTACGGTCGGCCTCGACCGCGGCAACCTGGTGGGTCCGATCGGTGCGGTGCGGATGTCCCGGGATGGGGTGCGGGTCGCCGTGCTGGCGGGGCTGCCCGGGGGGCAGCGTCTCTACGTCGGCCGGGTGCGCAGCCGGGTGGCCGAGGGCGGGCGGCCGGTGACGGTGGTGCTGGAGGCGATGCGCCAGATCGGTGGCGGGCTGGTGGACGTGCGGGACGTGGCGTGGGCGTCGTCGGTGACCCTTGACGTGGTCGGTCGCGAGGCGTCCGGCAAGCTCGCCGTCTGGCAGGTGCCGGTGGACGGTGCCGGTGAGCCGGAACCGTTCAGCCTCGGCGGGCTACCCGGACCGCCGGTGGCGGTCGCGGCGGCCGACAACCTCACGCCGGTCGTCGAGGCGGCCTCTGGAACGCTGTGGGTGCGGGGCAGCCAGCTGCCCTGGGTGAGCCCGCAGCACGAGTCGACCGTGCCCGGCCACGATCCAACCTACCCCGGCTGACCAGGCGGTACGGCGCCGTCCACAGGCTGCCCGGCGCCGCCTCGCCGCGATCGGGCACGGTAGCCGGATGCCACCTGCCAACCGGATGTTCCGGGCTGCCGCGGGCCTCGTGCTGCCGAGCTCCTGCGCGGTGTGCCGCCGCCCCGGTCCGCCGCTGTGTCCGGTGTGTGCGGACCCGCTGCATGGGCCGGCTCGCCCGCACCTGCCCCGTCCGTGCCCACCTGGCCTGCCCCCGCTGTGGGCGACGGCCAGCTACCAGGGTCCGGCCCGGGCGGCGCTGATCGCGTACAAGGAGCGTGGCCGGCGCGACCTCACCGCCGCGCTGGCCCGCGGGCTGGCCCACGCCGTCCGGGCAGCGTCGACCGGGACCGGACCGGCCGGTGCCGGTGCCGGTGCCGGTGGGGGGGCGGGCGATCGCCTGGTGGTGCTGGTGCCGGTCCCGTCGGGTCGTGGGGCGGCCCGACGGCGGGGCGGCGATCATGTCCGGCGGCTGGCCAGAGCGGCCGCGGTACAGCTGGATCGGCCGGTCCTGGTCTGCCCGCTGCTCCGGCCCGCGCGGCGGCTCGCCGACCTGGCCTCGGTGCCTGCGGCACAGCGGGCAGCCGCGAGATCCGGAGCCTTCGTTGCTCACGCACAGTGTTCGGCATTCTGTGCCGAGCGAGCCGATGAGATTGTGGTGATCATGGTTGACGACCTGGTGACCTCGGGATATACCCTGGTTGAGGCCGCGACGGCGGTCCGCCGAGCGGGGCTGGTCGCGCACGGCGCGGCCGTGCTTCTCGCTACTCAACGTAGATTTGGAGGGGACGTCGGGGGACTGTGCTCAGCGCCGATCCTCGGCTAGCGTTCAGGGCAGACCCAAGCAGAGAGAGGCGGGCCGTCGGCGCATCAGGCCGCCCAGGTGGCCGTCGTCGGCGTTCGCCGATCACCACGGTGGAGGTCGCGTGGACATTGTCGTGAGGGGACGTAACGTCGTCGTACCGGATCACTTCCGGCAGCTTGTCAGCGACAAGCTCTCCCGCGTCGAGCGTTACGACCAGAAGGTCATCCGGGTGGACGTCGAGCTTCACCACGAGCCGAACCCGCGCCAGTCCCAGTTCTGTCAGCGGGTGGAGATCACCTGCAAGTCGCGCGGTCCGGTGGTCCGGTCCGAGGCGTCCGCGGCAGACTTCCGCAGCGCGCTCGACGTTGCCGTGGACAAGCTCCAGAATCGGTTGCGCCGGGCACACGATCGGCGCCGGCTCCATCACGGCGGGCGCCGGTCCGAGCCACTGGTGGTACCGACGGCGGTGCCGGAGGCGGTGGCGACCGAGCTGGCCGGGGTGGCGTGGGGCGACACCGTCGTCGATCCCCCCGAGGCCGGCGCCGGCCGCTACGCGGAGGACGTCGAGGAGCATCTCCCCGGTCGCGTGGTGCGGGAGAAGGATCACCCGGCCGTGCCGATGACCATCGACCAGGCGCTGCTGGAGATGGAGCTCGTGGGGCACGACTTCTTCCTGTTCGCCGACGCTGAGAGCGGCCGCCCGAGCGTGGTCTACCGCCGGAAGGGGTACGACTACGGCGTGATCCGGTTGGTGTCCTGACCTGCCGCGCGCGACCGACGCCCCGCCGAGGCAGGCCCGGCGGGGCGCCGGTCTGGGTGGCCCGGCGAGCGCCGCAGATTCACCCGGCAGTGGGGGGACGAGTCGGCGAGGTTGATGCGCCCGGCCTACCGAGCGTGGCAGGCTGACTACCGCAAGCGCGGCGGGCGGCCGGCATGGGAGGCGACAGGAGGTCGGTGTGGCCGAACGGGCCGACGACGCGATCAGGGTGCTCGTGGTGGACGACCATGCCTTGTTCCGGCGCGGGCTGGAGGTGACCCTCCAGCTCGAACCCGACATTCTCGTCGTGGGGGAGGCCGGTGACGGCGGCGAGGCGCTGGCCAAGGCCGGCGAGCTGCTGCCGGATGTGGTGTTGATGGACGTCCGGATGCCGCGCCGCAGCGGCATCGAGGCGTGCACGGCGATCAAGCAGGCGGTACCGAGCGCGCGCATCGTCATGCTCACTGTCAGCGACGACGAGGCCGATCTCTACGAGGCGATCAAGGCGGGCGCGTCCGGCTACCTCCTCAAGGAGATCGCGGCCGACGAGCTCGCCGGGTCGATCCGCGCGGTGCACGGCGGCCAGTCACTGATCAACCCGTCGCTCGCCTCCAAGCTGCTCACCGAGTTCGCGTCGATGAGCCGGCGTGGCGCCGGATCGCAGTCGGTCCCGACGCCTCGGCTGACCGCGCGGGAGATGGAGGTGCTGCGCGCCGTGGCCCGCGGTCTGAACAACCGTGAGATCGCCAAGGAGCTGTTCATCAGCGAGAACACGGTGAAAAATCACATCCGCAACATCCTGGAGAAGCTCCAGCTCCACTCGCGGATGGAGGCGGTGGTCTACGCGGTCCGGGAGAAGCTGCTGGAGATCACCTGAGTCATCCACGCCTGGCCAGAAGGAGCTCATCGTGGCCGTGACCCGGTCGCAACGCCGCAGCGCTCGGCTGGCGCGGTACTGGGGGAGGCACGCCCCCTCCTACGACGGGGCGATGACCAGGATCGAGGGGTGGCTGTTCCCCGACGGCCGGCAGTGGGTGTGCGGGCAGGCCAGCGGGGACACCCTGGAGGTGGCGGTCGGCACCGGTCGCAACCTCCCGCACTACCCCGACGGGGTTCGGCTGACCGGCGTGGAGTTCAGCCCACCGATGCTGGAGCTGGCCCGCCGCCGCGCGGCCGAGCTTGGCGTCGAGGTCGACCTCCGGCTCGGCGACGCTCATGCGCTGGAGCTGCCCGCGGAGGCGTTCGACACGGTGGTGTGCGTGGTGTCGCTGTGCGCGATCGCCGACGATCGGCGTGCGCTGGCCGAGATGTGGCGGGTGCTGCGCCCCGGCGGGCGGTTGCTGCTGCTCGACCACGTGGCCAGCGACCGGTGGTGGCTGCGGTTGGTGCAGGCCATCGCCGATCTGGTCAGCGTGCCGCTGCACGGCGAGCACTTCGGCCGGCGCCCGTCGGCGCGGCTGCCGGCGGCCGGGTTCGCCATCGAGCGGGTCGAGCGGTCCAAGCTGGGCATGATGGAGCGGGTCATGGCCCGCAAGCCGAGCGAGCCGGTCACCGCGGGCTGACCCGCGCCGGGCCCGCCCCGGTGTGTGTGGTCCGGCGGTCCCACCCGCCTACGATGAGGGACAGCCATCGTTCCGAGGAGCTGAGCGTACGCCGTGGTACTCGCCAAGATCTTGCGCGCCGGTGAGGGCAAGATACTCCGCCGGTTGAAGGGCATCGCCGAGCACGTTGACGCGATCGAGCCCGACTACCTGGACCTCACCGACGCCGAACTCCGGGCGAAGACCGAGGAGTTCCGGGCCCGGCTCGCCGACGGCGGCACCCTGGACGACCTCCTGCCCGAGGCGTTCGCGGCCGTGCGCGAGGCGGCCAAGCGCACGCTCGGCCAGCGGCACTACCCGGTGCAGCTGATGGGCGGTGCGGCGATGCATCTCGGCAACGTCGCGGAGATGAAGACCGGTGAGGGCAAGACCCTGGTCAGCACGCTCCCGGCGTACCTGAACGCGCTGGGCGGCGAGGGTGTGCACATCGTCACCACCAACGACTACCTGGCCAAGCGGGACTCGGAGTGGATGGGTCGGGTGCACCACTTCCTCGGCCTGGAGGTCGGGGTCATCCTCTCCGCGATGCGCCCCGACGAGCGCTCGCGGATGTACGGCGCCGACATCACCTACGGCACCAACAACGAGTTCGGCTTCGACTACCTGCGCGACAACATGGTCGGCACGCTCGAGGAGTGCGTCCAGCGCGGCCACCATTACGCGATCGTGGACGAGGTGGACTCGATCCTCATCGACGAGGCGCGCACCCCGCTGATCATCTCCGGTCCGGCGGAGCAGAGTGCCCGGTGGTACTCGGAGTTCGCCCGGATCGTGCCGATGCTGCGGCGCGACCTGCACTACGAGGTGGACGAGGCCAAGCGCACGGTCGGCGTCACCGAGGACGGCGTCGGCGTGGTCGAGGACCAGCTCGGCATCGACAACCTCTACGAGGCGGTGAACACGCCGCTGGTCGGCTACCTGAACAACGCGCTGCGGGCGAAGGAGCTGTACCGGCGGGACAAGGACTACATCGTCACGAACGGTGAGGTGCTCATCGTCGACGAGCACACCGGCCGGGTGTTGCACGGGCGGCGGTACAACGAGGGGCTGCACCAGGCGATCGAGGCCAAGGAAGGCGTCGAGATCAAGCAGGAGAACCAGACGCTGGCCACGATCACCCTGCAGAACTACTTCCGCCTGTACGACAAGCTCTCCGGGATGACCGGCACGGCCCAGACCGAGGCCGCCGAGCTGCACCAGATCTACCGGCTGGGTGTCGTTCCGATCCCGACCAACAAACCGATGATCCGCGCCGACCGCTCCGACGTCGTCTACATGACGGAGAAGGCCAAGTACCGCGCTGTCGTCGAGGACATCGCGACCCGCAACGCCAAGGGGCAGCCGATGCTGGTCGGCACCGCGAGCGTGGAAAAGTCGGAGCTGCTTTCCGCGTTGCTGCTGCGCCGCGGCATCCCGCACGAGGTGCTCAACGCGAAGTACCACGAGAAGGAGGCCTCGATCGTCGCCCGGGCCGGCGCCAAGGGCGCCGTCACGGTCTCCACGAACATGGCCGGCCGGGGCACCGACATCGTTCTCGGCGGCAACGTCGAGTTCCTCGCCGACGCCGAGCTGCGGGAGCAGGGCCTCTCGCCGGTGGAGACCCCCGAGGAGTACGAGGCGGCGTGGCCGGCCACCGTCGAGGCGGCCAAGAAGCGCAGCGAGGCGGAGGGCGACGAGGTCCGGCAGCTTGGTGGCCTGTACGTGCTCGCCACCGAGCGGCACGAGTCGCGCCGCATCGACAACCAGCTCCGTGGCCGCACCGGCCGGCAGGGTGATCCCGGCGAGACCCGGTTCTACCTGTCGCTCGCCGACGACCTGATGAGGCGGTTCAACGCCACCGCGGTCGAGATGGTGATGACCAGGCTGAACATGCCGGAGGACGAGCCGATCGAGTCCAAGACGGTGACCCGGGCGATCCGCTCCGCGCAGACCCAGGTCGAGCAGCAGAACTTCGAGATCCGCAAGAACGTGCTGAAGTACGACGAGGTGCTGAACCGGCAGCGTGAGGTGATCTACGCCGAGCGGCGGAAGATCCTGGAGGGCGCCGACCTGCGTGACCAGGTGCGGCACATGATCGATGACGTGGTCACCGCCTACGCCGAGGGCGCGACCAGCGACGGCTACCCGGAGGACTGGGACCTCGACACGCTGTGGACCGCGCTGAAGACGCTATACCCGATCTCCCGCTCCATCGAGGATCTGATCGCCGAGGCCGGTGGTGCGGTGGGCGACCTGTCCTCGGAGTTCCTGGTGGAGCGGGTCCGGGAGGACGCCGAGCGGGCCTACGACGAGCGGGAGACCGTGCTCGGTGCCGAAGTCATGCGGGATCTTGAGCGGGGGGTGCTGCTCACCGTGCTGGACCGCAAGTGGCGGGAGCACCTGTACGAGATGGACTACCTCCAGGAAGGTATCGGGCTGCGCGCGATGGCCCAGCGGGACCCGCTGATCGAGTACCAGCGTGAGGGGTTCGACATGTTCTCCGCGATGCTCGACGGCATCCGGGAGGAGTCGGTCGGCTACCTGTTCAACCTGGAGGTCCAGGTCGAGCCGGTGGCCGAGGTGGGGGCGATCGAGCAGCTCGCGCTGTCCGGACATGCGCCGGCCCCGGCCCGTGACGGGGCTCCTCCGGTGGCCGGCGCCGAGGGCCGCCCCACGGCCCGCAAGGTCGCCGCCAAGGGTCTCGACCGACCAACCTGGGGGAGCGAGCTGCGGTATTCGGCGCCGACCCTGGACCCGGCGGAGCCGGAGCGCGCGGCCGGCGGTACCCGGAGCGCGACCCACAGCTCCGAGCCCGGCCGCAACGCCCCGTGCCCATGCGGCTCGGGCAAGAAGTACAAGCGCTGCCACGGGGCACCGCAGGGCGGCTGAGGCGCGCCGACCCCGCGCTATCCGACGACCTCGATCGCCACGCACACCCAGTGGCCGTCCAGCCCCTCCAGCCGGATCGCGATGGCGCCCAGCCGGCCGCCGCGGTGCACGAGGGCGCATGCCTCGACGACGCCGTCCACGGGTTCGCTCAGACGCAGCGAGTGCAGCCGAGGCACCGGTCCGGTGCCCGGCACCACCGCCCGGCGGGCCTGCACCGCGGCGACGACCTCGTCGGTGACGAACGGCGCGAGCTGGGCCGGGGCACGCCAGCCGTGCAGGCACTCCAGCACGGCGCGCAGCAGCCGGGCCAGCCATGGCCGTGGCTCGGGCAGGTCGTGGCGGGAGGTGGGCTGCGGGTCGAAGAAGTCGACCGGATCGGCGAACAACCTCGGTCCCGGTTCCGCCAGCGGTAGCTGGCCGTCGGGCGCGAGGGACGGCCGACACACCACCGGTCCGCGCAGCGGAGGTTCCGCGCTGGGGATGGGGCGCAGTCGGGGTTGCCCCGGGAACGGGCTGCCGGCGACGGCATGCGCGATCATGATGGGATGCTCCAGCTCGGGGGCGGTGGTCGCGAGCTACGACGTACCCAGCGGGACCGCTGGTTCCCGCGACTGGAGCACGGGCCGGTAGCCGACCGGGACCGGCCCCGTCGCCAGGGCGGGCGGCGGCCAGCCGTGGAATCATGGCGGCAGGGTCGGGTCGGGGAGGTGGGCATGGATCGGCTCAGCGCGCTGGATGTCTCCTTCCTGTACTTCGAGGAGCCGTCGACCCCGATGCACGTGGGGGGCGTGCTGGTGTTCCAGCCACCGGAGCGTGGCTTCGACCATGCCAGCCTGACCGCGCTGATCGAACGTCGGCTCGCCCTGGCGCCCCGGTTCCGGCAGAAGGTGAAGTGGGTTCCGGGCCGGCTGGCCAACCCGGTCTGGGTCGACGACACCGCATTCGACCTCGGTTATCACGTACGGCGGAGCGCGCTGCCCCGCCCGGGGTCCGACCCGCAGCTGCATGAGCTGGTCGCCCGGCTGATCTCCCGTCGCCTGGACCGCAGCCGGCCGCTGTGGGAGCTCTACCTGGTCGAGGGACTCTCCGGCGGCCGGGTCGCGATCATCACCAAGACGCACCAGGCGATGGTCGATGGGGTCGCTGCCATCGACCTGCAGCAGGTGCTCTTCGACCGGACCCCGCAGCCGCGTGCGGTTCCGGACGTCCCGTGGCGGCCGCGCCGCGAGCCGAGCGGGTTGACGCTGCTGTCCCAGGCCGTCGAGGAGGTCGTTCGCCGCCCGCCGGCCGCCCTTGACGCGCTGCGGCTCGGCATGAACGACCTGCGGAACGTGGCTGGCCGGACCGCCACCGTGCTCACCAGCCTGGCCCGGGCAGCCCAGGTGGTGGCCCGGCCGGCGCCCAGCAGCCCGCTGAACGTGCCGATCGGCGAGCAGCGCCGGTTCGCCGTGGCGAGCACCTCGCTGGACGACTACCGGAACGTGCGCAAGGCGCACGCCGGTACGGTCAACGACGTGGTGCTCGCCACCTGCGCGGGGGCGCTGCGGGCCTGGCTGCTGTCCCGGGGCGAGCCGGTGGTGAGCCAGAGCACCGTGCGCGCGCTGCTGCCGGTGAGCATGCGCCACAGCGCCCGTGCCGGGGGGCCGGGCGGGACCGGCGGCATGGACAGCCGGGTCTCCTCGTTCCTCGTCGACCTGCCGGTCGGCGAGCCGAGCCCGGTCGTCCGGCTGGCCAGGATCAGCTACGCGTTGCAGGCGTTGACGGATGCGGGCCGGTCCGTCGGCGCCGACGCGCTGGTGGCGCTCTCCGGGTTCGCCCCGCCGACGTTGCACGCGCTGGGCGCCCGGGTGGCCCATCGGGCGAGCCGGCGGCTGTTCAACGTCGTGATCACCAACGTGCCGGGTCCGCAGTTCCGGCTCTACATCGACGGTGCCCGGATGTCCGAGGCATACCCGGCCGCTCCGCTCGCGAAGAACATGGCCGTGTCGATCGGGCTGACGTCGTACGACGGAGCCGTGTACTACGGCCTGACGGCCGACCGGGACGCGATGAGCGATGTCGACACCCTCGCGACCCTGATCGAGGAGTCGCTGGCGGAGCTCGTCGAGACCGTTCGATGACCGAGCCGGCCGAACCCGACCCAGCCAGCCAGCCAGCCAGACGGGGTGAGCCACCGATGAGGATCTATCTGCCGGCCACGATCGAGACGCTGCGACAGCTCCTGGAGCGGGGCGAGGTCGGGTCGCCTCCGCTGCGGGGCTACGCCGTCACGCCGGCACTGCGCGAGTGGTATCTCGACCAGGACATCGAGGCCCTGGAGTACGCCGCCCTGCTGGAGGCGGCCCGCACCTCGCTCCGGCTGCTGGACACCGACCCCAAGGCCGCTCGGCGCCGGGTCGTGATCGCCGCCGACGTGCCCGACGGTCAGGTCCTGCTGCGGCCGCACATCGAGCGCTCCGCGGTGGAGCTGCCCGAGCCGGTGCCGCACCGGCTCGTCGCTTCGGTGCACGTCGATGCGGCCGAGGCGGAGGAGGCCGTACGGGCGGCGGCCGAGGCGGTTGTGGCGGCGGGCCTCGGTGACGACGATGCCCAGTTCGTCGTGGACGAGGCCGAGGGTCACGAGCTGGCGTGGTACGCGACCCAGGAGATCGGCCCGCTGCTCGAATTGTGGTGAATGCCGTACAAGCTCGCTTTTGTCGGTAGTGGCGCCTACGCTGTTCGCGTGCGGTGGCGGGCGGTCAGCGTGGGATGGGTGGTCGTGGCGGGCGCCGCCCTGCTGCTCGCGGCCTGCGCGCCCGGTGCCGGATCGGCCGCGCTTCCCGGCATCCGGTCGGGGGCGGCGCAGTCGGGGGCGGCGCGGTCCGGTGCGGTATCGGGGGGTGTCGCGGGCGCTGGCCGGCCATCGGCGGCGGCGCCGGCAGGGCTGGATCGGCTCGACCCGGTCGCGGTGTACCGGGCCTGGTGGGAGGCGGTGGGCCGGGCGCTGGCGGCCGCCGACCCGGACGCCGCCGAGCTGGCGACGCTCGCGACCGATCCGCTGCTCGGACAGACCCGCGACGGCATCCGGGCATTGCGGGCGCAGGGACTCGTGCAGGTCGCCCACTTCGCCCTCAGCCCGCGCCAGGTCGAGCGGAGTGGCCGTCGTGCGGAGATCGCCGACTGCGTCCGGACGCCGGCGGGCAGCTACCGGGACGCCCGCACCGGCAGGCCGCGAGCCCCGGCGGGCTACCGGGACGATGTGGTGACGAGCGATTCGCTCAGGTTCGCCCTGCGGTGGACTGACAACGGATGGTATCTGGTAGCTGCCACCGCGGCGGGAGGCGGACCATGCTGACGACCGGACGACGGATCCTGGCGGCACTCATCTCGGTCTCGAGCGTGACGCTCGTCACGCCGGTGCTGGTGCCCCCCGCGTTCGCGGCCGCATCGGGCACCGGCTGCCAGAGCCTCATCGGCTGCGCGATGCAGTCCGGCCAGGTGCCGTACGGCCTCAGCGCCGCCGATGTGCCGGGCACGGACGCCGAGGTCGGCGCCCCGCTACCGGGTGGCTGCCAGAGCCTGCCCGGCACGGTGCCGCCGGCGGAGCGGGGCAACCAGACCCCACCGCCCGACGTGCCCGGCGACTGGGCGTACCAGGTCTGCGGTGATCCCGCGGATGTGGCCGACGCCGTGGCCACCGGCAGCGCGGCGGCCGCCCGGTCCTACTGCGAGACCCGCCAGTGCACGGTCCTGGTGATCTGGCGCCCCGCCGATCCGAACTACCGCGAGCACATCCCGACCGTGGGTGGTCCGGACGGGTGGGAGCAGTACTTCACCCTCGCCCCGGTGCCAGCCAGCAGCCCGATGGGTGGCCGGGTCTTCGTCACCCTGCCGACGTGGTTCTACGACACCAACCACCTGGGCCTGACCGGTGCTGCGGTGCCGGCGTTCGGCCTCACCGCCGGGGTGGCCTACCTCAAGCGGACCTGGTGGGACGTGGACGGGCACCAGATCTGCGGCCGGGTGGGGACCCGGCCGCCCAGCCAGATGTCCGCCAGCGAGGCCGCCGGCCCCTCGCCGGACTGCGGGTACACGTTCACCTCGGTCGGCCACCATGGCGCGAACGTCCACAAGAAGTGGGTCATCGTCGTCGCCGGCTTCTTCGGTGCGGTCACCTACTCGGTGACCTACCACCGCCACGTCTCGGTCACCGCGCGCGAGGTGCAGGCGCTCGGGAGCTGACCCCGGGTGGTGCGAGGATGGGGCTGCCGAGGTCCATCGTCGTACCAGAGGGATGGGGTCATGGACGCTGTCACGAGCACGCCCGTGCCGCTCAACGAGCCGGTGCGTGGCTACCCCCCGGACACCCCGGAGCGGGCCAGCCTGCGGGCGGCACTGCGGGAGCTCGCCGCCGACCAGGTGGAGCTCACGATGACCGTTGCCGGCCGGCAACGGATGGCCGGTGGTGACCGGATCCGGGTCGTCCAGCCGCACCGGCACGCCGCCGTGCTGGGCACCACGGCGCAGGCCACCGAGGCCGACGTCGCCGGGGCCGTGCGGGCCGCCAAGGACGCGGCACCGGGTTGGCGGGAGCTGCCGTTCGACGCGCGCGCGGCGGTGCTGCTGCGTGCGGCGGAGCTGCTCGCCGGCCCGTGGCGGGACACCCTGAACGCGGCCACCATGCTCGGCCAGTCGAAGACCGCGATCCAGGCCGAGATCGACGCGGCGTGCGAGCTGATCGACTTCCTCCGGTTCAACGTGCACTTCGCCCGGAACCTCCTCGCCGAGCAGCCGGCGTCGGCGCCCGGGGTCTGGAACCGGATGGAGTACCGGCCGCTGGAGGGTTTCGTCTGCGCCATCACGCCGTTCAACTTCACCTCGATCGCGGCCAACCTGCCGCTGGCCCCGGCGCTGCTCGGCAACACCGTGGTGTGGAAGCCGTCGCCGACCCAGTCGCTGTCGGCGCACTACACCATGCGGCTGCTGGAGGCCGCCGGGCTGCCACCCGGAGTGGTGAACCTTGTCACGGGTGACGGCGCCGCGGTGAGCACGGTCGCGCTGACCGACCCCGATCTCGCCGGCATCCACTTCACCGGTTCGACCAGGACCTTCCAGCACCTGTGGCGCACCGTCGGCGAGCGCATCGCCTCCTACCGTGGTTACCCCCGGCTGGTCGGCGAGACCGGCGGGAAGGACTTCGTGCTGGCACACGCCTCGGCCGATCCGGCCGCGGTCGTCACCGCGCTGGTCCGGGGGGCGTTCGAGTACCAGGGGCAGAAGTGCTCGGCGGCGTCCCGGGCGTACCTGCCACGGTCGATGTGGGAGGGCGGGCTGCGGGACCGGCTGGCCGAGGCGACCGGATCGCTCTCCTACGGCGATGTCACCGATCTGGGCCACTTCGGCGGCGCGGTGATCGACTCGCGCGCGTTCGGCCGGCACCGGGAGCTGCTGGAGCGGGTCCGGGTCGAGGGAAAGCTGGAGATCCTGGTCGGCGGCGGGACGGACGACTCGGTCGGGTACTTCGTCGAGCCCACCGTGCTGGTCGGTGACGACCCCCGGCACGAGGTGTTCAGCACCGAGTACTTCGGACCGATCCTGTCGGTCTTCGTCTACGACGACGCCGACTTCGACGCCGTGCTGCGGCTGGTGGACGAGTCCACGCCGTACGCGCTCACCGGGGCGGTGCTGGCGACCGACCGGACCGCGATCGACGCCGCCGAGCGGGCACTGCGGTACGCCGCCGGCAACTTCTACCTCAACGACAAGCCGACCGGCGCGGTGGTCGGGCAGCAGCCGTTCGGCGGCGCCCGGGCCAGCGGCACCAACGACAAGGCCGGCTCGCCGTGGAACCTCATCCGCTGGCTGTCGCCGCGCACGATCAAGGAGACCTTCGTGCCACCGGTCGACCACCGCTACCCCCACATGGGCTGACATGAGCTCCCCGATCGAGCCACTGACCCGCGGCCCCGGTTCGGGGAGGAGGGCGGGGAGCTGCGCGACGCACTCTAATACCGCATATCCGGCCTTTGACAGATTTGCCGTAACCACTTCCAATCTGGACGAACTGTGCGTAGGCTCGGCCCCGTTCCTCGTGGAACGCCGCAGGATCGGCAGATCACCCGGTTGTGTGCGGGTCACTAGACGGAGGGCATCACCATGTCGGCAGGTATCAAGGTCACCCCTGAGCAGTTGCAGAGCTACAGCGGCACGGTCAAGCAGCGTGCCGGCGACGTGGAGGGCATCTCCACCGGCCTGTCCAAGCAGCTTGAGGCGCTTGTCGGCGCGGACTGGGCCGGCGCTGCGTCGGGTCAGTTCGGCCAGCTCTGGCAGCAGTGGCACAAGGGTGCCAAGGACATGGTCGAGGCGCTGAACGGCATCGCCCAACTGCTCAACAACGCCGGCACCGCCTACGCCGAGGCCGAGGGGCAGATCGCGCGCAGCTTCTCCGTCTGACCCGACCGAACCATTGCGATGGCCCCCGGACAGCATGCCGGGGGCCATCGCAATGCCGTCCGCTCCGGGTCCGGTTCCCAGGATCGGGTGCACACCACAGCCGCCGGCCGCACCAGCCGCGGTGCGCCGTTTGGTCGTTGCTGCACCGTACCGTACTGCTCAGCGGGGCCGGCCATCCGGTCCTGCTCCCCGGGTGGGTGGCGGGCGGTCGGGGGACCGGCCCGGCCGGCCGGACGGGCCGTCGACGATCGGGGCTGGCGCACACCTCAACCTGGGCGCCGATCGTGTTGGCCACCCGGCAGATGGTCGGGTGCCTGATGTCGGACTGATCGGGCCGTTTCCCGCTATCTGTGCGGTGACCCCGTTTGGTGGTCTAGCATGCGCCGACAGTGGGCTCTCTAGGCCATGGCCGTTTCGGCGGACGGCTCCTGATCGATGGCCTATGGCGCGTCAGGCAGAATTTGAGGGCAGGGGGTCGAGGCATGACAGCCGGTAGGCGCCAGTTGGGCGCGGCTGGGTCGGATCGGACCGGGTTCGCTCAACATCCGGTCAGCTTCGCGCCGCTGCCCGCTGCGCCCGGGCCACCGATGCCCGGGTTTGCCCCAGCGGGGCTCTCCATGGACGGACCTTCCCCGGGGCGGACGCCGGAGCAGCCGAAGCGACGTCGGCGTACCCCAATCGGGTTCGGGGCGGCATTCGGCAACCTGCGGGTGCGGACCAAGCTCATGCTCATCGTCGTGACGCCGACGATCGGTCTGGTCCTCTTCGGTAGCATCGCGATGAGCCAGGTGATCCAGTCAGCGCGGCAGTCCTCGCGTTCGGACGGCGCCTCCCAGCTCAGCCTGCGGGCCGTGGCGCTGACCCGGGCGCTGCAGGCGGAGCTGGACCAGAGCGCGCTGTACCTCGGCAGCGACCACCGAGCTGGCGCCGACTCGCTGAAGACCGCGCGGGACGCCACCGACCGGCAGCTCGATGCCCTGACAAGCCTGCGCAAGCGGGTGAAGGTCGCGAACCTCGGCCCGGTGGTCCAGGACACCACGGACTCGGTCGACAAGCATGCCGGCAAGCTCGCCGGGCAGCGGTCGAGCATCGACAACAACGGCGCGTGGTCGGACGCCAGCTCCGAGTACGGCAGCTTCATCGGCGATCTGCTCGCCATCGAACCGCAGGTCGTGCAGTCCAGCAGGGACGTCGAGCTCAACGACGCCTCCCGTGGCCAGGTCGTGCTGTCCAGGTACATCCAGGCGCTGGAGGTACAGCGCAGTACGGTCAACTACCTCCAGTCGAGTCTGGAGAGCAGGCCGGGCACCCGGCTGACCAGGCAGGACGTCACCACGCTGTTCACGCTCGACGCCGCCCAGAGTGGCGCCAAGCGCGCGGTCGACAGCGCCCTCACCACCTCCCAGCGGGCCATCTACGACAAGGCCGTGAAGGAGACCCTGACCGGTCCGGTGAACCGGATGCAGCTGGCGCTGCTGACCGGCGCCACGGTGGGCAACGTCTATTTCGGCCCGGGCCTGGGGTTGCCGAACTGGCTCGACTCGACGTCGAAGCTGCTTGCCGGCCTGGCCACGGTGGAGGACAACTACGGCGTGCAGGTGCAGGACCGGAGCCGCCAGATCGGTGTCGAGGCCCGCGCTGGCGCCACCATCAACGCCACCGTCGCGCTGATCGTGCTGGTGCTCACCGTCACCTTCGCGGTGGCCGCCGTCCGCTCCCTGGTCGGCCCGCTGCGGAAGCTGCGGGCGCGGGCCCTCGACGTCGCCTACACGGAGCTGCCGAGCGCTGTGCAGCGCATGCGGGAGAGCAGCCAGGCCGATCCCATGCGGGAGGTCGTCGGCATCGCGGTGGACACTCGCGAGGAGGTCGGCGAGGTCGCCGAGGCGTTCAACAGCATCCACCGGGAGGCCATCCGGCACGCGGCCGAACAGGCCCAGCTGCGGCGCAACGTCAGCACGATGTTCGTCAATCTCTCCCGGCGGACGCAGAGCCTCGTCGAGCGTCAGCTCCGGCTGATCGACACGCTGGAGGGCAGTGAGCAGGACCCGGACAACCTGGAGAACCTCTTCCAGCTCGACCACCTCGCGACCCGCATGCGGCGCAACGCGGAGAACCTGCTGGTGCTCGCCGGGTCCGATCCGGGCCGGCGGTGGACCAGGCCGGTTGCCCTGATCGACGTGCTCCGGGCGGCCGCGGCCGAGGTCGAGCAGTACCAGCGGGTCGTGCACACCTTCGTCACCGGTCGGGACACCGAGGGGCGGGCCGTCGGCGACGTCGTTCACCTGGTCGCCGAGCTGCTGGAGAACGCAACGGAGTTCTCGCCGCCGGAGACGCACGTCGTGGTGAGTGCCCGCTCGATGTCCGGCGGTGCCGGCGTGATGATCGAGATCGAGGACCAGGGCATCGGGATGTCCCCCGAGGAGCTTGCGGCGGCCAACGAGCGGCTGTCCGCCCAGGCCGAGTTCGACCCGCAGCTGTCCCGGATGATGGGTCTCTACGTGGTCGGCCGGCTCGCCGCCCGGCACGGCATCAGGGTGCAGATCCGATCGGCACCGGCCGGCGGGGTCACCGCCTTGATCCATCTGCCACCCGAGGTGGTGGTGGATCCGATGGCGCAGACCGGCGCGGAGCTGCCCCCGATGAGCTCCCCGGCTGGCCACCCGGCGATGGCCGGTGCGGGGGGACCGGAGGGGTCGCGATCGGGCCTGCCGGGACCGATGGGGATGGCACCACCGCCCGAGCCGATGTATCCGCCCACCACGAGCGGACCGTTGCCGGTGCGGGGTCTCGCCGGGTTGACGGCCGGCAGCTACGGACAGCCGCCCGCCGCGGGCCAGCCAGGTGTCGGGTATCCCCCGGCTGGGCCCCCCGGATGGCCCGCCGCCGGGGTGCCACCGGCGTACGGTGATCCGGGGACGTACGGTGATCCGGGGACGTACGGGGCCGCGCCGACGGGGTTCGTACCGGCCGGGCCTACGCCGTACGGGTTCGACGAGGCTCACACCACGCCGGGTTTCGCCCCGATCGCGTCAGGCTTCGGTGGTCCCGCGGCGCCGTTCCCCGGTTCCGCCGCTCCCTCGAACGAGTACGGCTTCGACACCGACGACACCCTCGCCGGGCCGATCGTGCCGTTGCTGCCCTCGCGGGACACCGGCCCCCGTCGAGGACCCGACCGGCCGGGGGGAGCCGACGACGACCCGCTCACCGGTGCGATGAGCCGGCCCGCCGCCGAGCCCGGGTATGCCTTGACCGGCGCGCGTGCGACGGATGCCGTCGATCTCGACGAGGACACGATCGTGCCGCACCGGCGGGACGAGGACCTGCCGATCTTCGCCGAGCTCGAGTCCGAGTGGTTCCTGCGGCGGGACTTCGCGCCGATGCCGCCGCCACCGGGGCTGCCGCTGGAAGAGTGGGGCCTCTCGCTGGAGGATCTGCCCGCGGCGGAGCAGGAGTATGGCGCTGCCGCGGCGTTTGCCGACTCCATGGGGCCGGGGGGTCACTACGCTCCCCAGGAGGACGCCGAATCGGGTCCGGACTCCCGGCACCCTCCCTCGCTGCCGGTCCGCCCGCTGTCGGGTCGATCGGCCGGTCCGGGCGGTCCGCAACCGCCGGTACCCGGTGGTTGGCCCGCCGGGGCCGGCGGGCCGGGGTCGGAGTTCGGTGGCGGCCGACCCAGCCCGTTGGCTGCCGCTGCCCAGACGGCATCGAGCCCGCCGCCGGTCTGGCGGTCGCCGGCCGACGACGGGTGGCGCGCAGCGAGCCGGCTGTCCGAGCCCAGCGAGAGTCAGCTGACGGGGGCAGGGCTGCCGATTCGGGTGCCTATGGCACACTTCGTACCAGGGACCGCGCCGTCTCCGGCTCGTCCGCAAGGGCCTGAGCCAGCGCGCGAACCGGCCCCGCATCCACCGGAACCGCGTTCTGCGGAAGCCATCCGTGGCATGCTGTCGAACTACCAGCGCGGTCTGCGTCAGGGCCGTGAGGTTGGGCGACACCGCGAGATCGATCCCAGTGAAGCCTCGTACGTGAACCAGGAGCACGCGTGACACAGCTCTCGCCAAACGCCCAGAACCTGAATTGGCTCATCTCCAACTTCGTGCACAAGGTTCCCGGTGTCGCGCACGCAATCGTCGTGTCGGCGGACGGACTGCTCTTGGCCGCATCGCATGGTCTCCCCAGGGACCGTGCCGATCAGCTCGCTGCGGTCGCCTCCGGGCTGTCCAGCCTGACCCAGGGTGCGGCCCGCGTGTTCGAAGCCGGTGCGGTCAGCCAAACCGTGATCGAGATGGAAAAGGGCTTCCTGTTCGTGATGGCCATCAGCGACGGCTCGGGCCTGGCTGTGCTCGCCGCGAAGGACTGCGATGTCGGGCTGGTCGGCTACGAGATGGCCCTGCTGGTATCGCGGGTGGGGGACGTGCTGACCCCAGCGCTGCGTGCTGAACTGCAGGCAGCACTGCCCAGGTGACGGCGACCGAGGGGGCAGGATTATGAGCTTCGGACACGAACCCGGCCCGTTGGTCCGCCCGTATGCGATGACGGGCGGCCGGACCAGGCCGCGGAACGACCTGCCCATCGAAGCGCTGGTGACGACGACGCCGGCGGGTGAACAGCTTGAGTTCCTGGCCACCCCCGAGCGTCGCCAGATCTTCTCCATGTGCCGCGAGTTCCGTTCGGTAGCCGAGATCGCGGCACTGTTGTCCGTCCCCCTTGGCGTGGCCCGGGTCCTCGTCGGCGATCTCGCCGACGAGGGGCTGGTCCTGGTCCACCAACCGGGGGCCAGCAACGATGGTCCCGACCTTGCCCTCCTCGAGAAGGTGCTCAGTGGACTCCGTAACCTCTGAACGCGGCGCTTCTGGCACGAAGCTGACCTCGGTAAAGATCGTCATTGCGGGTGGCTTCGGTGCCGGCAAGACAACGTTCGTTGGCTCGGTATCGGAGATCCGGCCCCTGACGACCGAGGCGGTGATGACGACCGCGAGCTCGGAGCACGACGATCTTTCCGGCCTGCCGAACAAGACCACCACCACGGTCGCCATGGACTTCGGCCGCATCTCGCTGGACCGTGACCTGATCCTGTACCTCTTCGGTACGCCGGGTCAGCACCGGTTCTGGTTCATGTGGGACGACCTGGTACGCGGAGCGATCGGCGCGGTCGTGCTGGTCGACACCCGGCGCCTCGCGGACTGCTTCCCGGCGGTTGACTACTTCGAGCAGTGCGGCCTGCCGTACACGGTGGCGTTGAACTGCTTCGACGGCACCCAGCCGTACACGACCGACGACGTGCGCGAGGCGCTGCAGATCGACGCCGCGGTGCCGATCCTGCTGTGTGACGCCCGGGACCGGGAGTCCACCAAGAGCGCGCTCATCACCCTTGTCGAGCACACCATGGCGCGGGTGTACGCCTCGACGGCGGGGCCTCCGGCCATCCCCCGGCCGAGGTGGTAAGGGGGTTGCAGCGGACAATGGTCCAGTTGGCCTAAGGTGTCCCCCATGCCAGACGCCGGGTCTTCGGGGCCGAATGTCGCTGCTGTTGTCGTTGACGACCGTCCGGACGTCGACGAGCTGATTGCCGAGTACGAGGCCGAGCGTCCCGCGCGGGCGCTCAGCGGTCCACTGGCGAATGCGGTTGGCGCGGTGGCCGCGGGCCTGTCGGTGTACGTGCTCTACCGGGTGTTCGCCGTCGACAACGGCCAGCACAACCGGATGATCTTCCTCGCCGTGGTGCTGCCGTTGACCTTCCTGGTCTATCGGCCCGGCTTCCGCCGGAGGGGTGAGCGGTTAGCCCAGCGCGGGCACGACCACCCGGGCGTCGCCGACTACGTGCTCGCCGGGCTCGCCCTGGTGACCAGCGCGTACCCGGCGTTCACCTTCGACCAGATCATCGTCCGCACCGTCACGCCGACGAGGCTGGATCTGGTGATGGGCGGCACCCTGCTGCTGTTAGTCATCGAGGCCACCCGGCGGACGACCGGTTGGGCGTTGCCGGTGGTGTCCTCGCTCTTCCTGCTCTACGCCTACTACAGCGGGTACCTGCCGATCAGCTGGGTGATCAGTACGCCCGGATTCGGCATCGATCGGATCATCGAGCACCTGTACATCACCACCGAAGGCATCTACGGGACACCGCTCGACGTCGCCGCGACGTACATCGTGCTCTTCACGATCTACGGCGCGGTGCTCGACCTGTCCGGAGCGAGCAAGTTCTTCGTGGACCTCTCCTTCGCGGCCTTCCGGAAGTCGCGTACGGCCGCGGGGCGGACCGTGACCCTGGCCGGTTTCCTGCTGGGCACGGTCTCCGGGTCGGGCACCGCGACGGCGGTGAGCATCGGGTCGGTCTCCTGGCCGATACTCCGGCGCGCCGGGTACCCCCGGGACCAGGCCGGCGGCATCATCGCGGCGGCGGGAATCGGCGCGATCCTGTCGCCGCCGACCCTCGGTGCGGCGGCCTTCATCATCGCGGAGTACATGCGGATCAACTACCTCACGGTCCTGCTCTACGCCACCGTTCCGACCCTGCTGTACTACCTCGGCATCGTGCTGGCCATCGAGATCGACGCGCGACGGCTCGGTACCCGTCCGGTGGAGCTGGCCGGAGCGTCGGCCTGGCAGCTGATGGGCCGGTATTTCTATCACTTCAGCTCGTTGCTGGCCATCGTCGTGTTCATGTCGCTGAACCTGTCGCCGTTCACCGCCGTGACGTACGCGACGGCGCTGGCGTTCCTGCTGTCCTTCGCCGACCGCAAGGCCATGCTCACGCCGCAGCGGGCGTACAAGGCTCTGGCCCAGGGCACCCTGAGCGTCCTGCCGGTGGCGGCGACCTGCGCCTCGGCGGGGATCATCGTGGGCATCGTCACGCTGAGCGGGCTCGGGCTGAACCTGTCCGACATCGTGGTCGGGTTCGCCGATGTCATGAGCTGGAACTACACCAGCCAGCTCGTGCTCACCGTGGTGCTCGCGGCGGCGGCCATCCTGCTGCTGGGTCTCGCCGTGCCGGTCACGGCGTCGTTCATCATCGCAGCCGTGATCATCAAGCCGATCTTCGAGAAGTTCGGGATCGGTGAGGCCGAGTCCTACATGTTCATCTTCTACTACGCGGTGCTGTCCGAGGTCAGCCCGCCGACCGCGCTCGCGGCGGTGGCCACCTCGGCGATCACCGGCGGCAACCCGTACCGGACCATGATGCAGGCGTGGCGGTACACGCTGCCGGCGTTCCTGGTGCCCTTCCACTTCGTGCTGGCCCCGGCCGGGCGCGGCGTGCTCGGGCTCGGTTCGCTACCCGAGGTGGTGGCGGCCACCGTCATCTCCTGCATCGGCGTCGCCGCGCTCGCGGTCGTGACCGGGGCCTGGCTGGTCGGCCCGACGAGAATGCCAGAACGCGTCCTTGCCGGCATCTCCGCGGTGCTCCTGCTGTGGGTGGCACCGGTACCCGACGTGCTCGGGTTGGTGGCTGCCGCAGCGGCGATCGTGCTTCACATCATGGGACGGCGGCCGGCCATCCTGACCGCTGCCCACCTGCCCCAACCCGAAAGGAGTGGGTGACATGCGCGGACGGTCTGTCCGGATCGGCGTCGGACTGGCAGTTGGAGCGATGGCGCTGGCGGCCTGCGGTGGCCAGCGCGACGCCGCGAACGGCGGCAGCACCAGCGGTCGGTTGTCGATCGCGACCGGCAACACCACGGGCGTGTACTACGTCATGGGCGGTGGCCTTGCCCAGCTCATCAACCGTCACCTGCCGGGATACCGGGCCACCGCCGAGGCGACCGCCGCCTCCGTGGAGAACATCAAGCGGGTGGCCGATGGGCAGAGTGACATCGCGTTCACGCTGGCCGACACCGCCAACGACGCGGTCAACGGGACCGGCGCCTTCACGTCACCGCAGCCGATCAGGGCCCTGGCCCGGCTCTACGACAACGTCACCCAGGTCGTGGTCCGCGCCGACGCGGGGATCAACAGGCTGGAGGACCTGAAGGGCAAGGCGGTGTCGACCGGCTCGCCGAACTCCGGCACCGAGGTGGTTGCCACCCGTCTGCTGGCCTCCGCCGGACTGGACCCGGACGTGGACGTCAAGCGGCAGAAGCTGGCACTGCCGGAGTCCACCGACGCCCTGCAGAACGGGAAGATCGACGCGCTGTTCTGGGTCGGCGGCCTGCCGACGGCCGGCATCAAGGACCTGGTCGCCACGGCCAAGGACAAGATCAAGTTCCTCGACCTGTCGCCGTACCTGACCACGATGCAGAACAGGTTCACCAAGCTGTACCACGCCGGCACGCTCCCCATGGCCAGCTACGGCCTGAGCGCCGACGTCCCGACGATCACCGTGCCGAACCTGCTGGTCGTGCGCGACACGATGAGCAACGACCTCGCCTACAAGCTGACCAAGTTGCTGTTCGAGTACAAGGCTGACCTTGTGAAGGTGCACAAGGAGGCCAGGAACATCAACCTCAAGACGGCCCAGCTCACCGGCGACGTGGTCCTGCACGAAGGATCCAAGCAGTACTACAGCGAGCAACACTGACCCGGGCGTCCGGCTGCCCGGCTGGCTAGAGCCATCCCCGGCGCCGGAAGCTCCGGTGCAACGTCAGGCAGGCGACGAACGCCAGCGCCAGCAGCGTCGGGTAGCCGTAGGGCCAGTGCGGTCCGGGCATCGAGGCGAGGTTGACGCCGTAGCCCACGGCGGCCGTCGCGGGCACCGCGATGATGGCCGCCCACGCGGCGATCCGGCGCAGGTCCTCCCGTTGCCCCGCGGCGATCCGCATCAGGTTCGCCTGCGCGATGCTGCTCAGCAGCTCCTCGTGCCCGGCCAGCTGCTCGCCGAGCTGCGCCGCATGGTCGGCCACGCCACCGAAGTGCTCCCGCAGCTCGGCCGGCACGAGGTGCAGCGGCTCGCTGGCGAGCATGGCCAGTGGCTTGATGATCGGGCGCACGGCCCGGCGCAGCTCGCGGGTTTCGTGGCGGAGCAGGAAGATCCGCTCGGCCTGGGTGGCCTGGGCGGGCGCCGTGAAGGCGGTCGACTCCACGGCGGCCACGGCCCGCTGCAGCGTCTGCGCGGCGTGCAGGTAGTCGCTGACCACCCGCTCGGCGACCGCGTGCAGTACTGCCGATGGTCCAGCGGCCAGCCGGGCCTGTTCCCGCTCCAGCCGGAACCGCAGTGCCCGCAGGCCGCCGTACTCACCGTGCCGGACGGTGACCACGAAATCGCGGCCGAGGAAGACGAGGATCTCACCGGTCTGCGCGATCCCGTGCGCACCAGGATCGGTGGGCGCCGGTGCGGCGACCCCGGCGGGGAGCCGCCGGACCGTTCGGAAGATCGCGAGGAGGGTGTCGGCGTGCCGGTCGAGCTTCGGCCGCTGCCCGGCGCGCACGGCGGCGTCGACGGCCGGCGGATGCAGCCCCAGCAGGTCACCGAGGCCGCGCAGGGTGGCCTCGTCCGGCTCGTGCAGACCGATCCAGACGAAGGCAGCACCGTCCTCGCGGACCTGGCCGACTGCTTCCTCGGGCGTCAGCGTCGACTGCTGCCGGACGCCGTCGCGGTACACCACGCAGTCGATCGGATGGCCGTGCCGCGCGGTCGACGGGCGAGCGGGCCGACCGGGGACGTCGTTGGCGAACCGGGTTTCGGTGTGGTGACGAACGGTGGGCATCTTCTCGGCTCCTCGACGGTCGATGGAATGAGGAGCGTCCGTTGCCGAGCGTCGGCCGGCCCCGGCGCGGCCGGGCGGCGGGATCGCGGATGGTCAGCGCGTGGGCGGTGACATGGGCAGGACGCTGGCGGTACTCCACGGCCGGCTGGTACTCACCGCCACCACCTCCCTCGGTCGGGCCCCGGCGAGTCGTCACACTGACCGTCGGCGGTCGATGTCGACCGAGTGTCTCCGATCACGGGCCGGTGGAAAGGCTACCCCAGCACACGCCAGACTTGGTCAACTTGGGAGAACCACGGAGGATCTCGCGATGCAGTTCGGACGGTATTTCGAAGAGTTCGAGGTCGGCGCGACCTACCGGCACTGGCCGGGCAAGACGGTGACCGAGTACGACGACCACCTGTTCTGCCTGCTGACGATGAACCATCACCCGCTGCACCTCGACGCCAACTACGCCGGCAGCTCCACCGACTTCGGCCGGAACGTGGTGGTGGGCAACTACATCTACTCCCTGCTGCTCGGCATGTCCGTGCCGGACGTCAGCGGCAAGGCGATCGCCAACCTGGAGGTCGAGTCGCTCCGCCACCTGGCGCCGACCTTCCACGGCGACACCATCTACGGTGAGACCACGGTGCTGAGCACGACCGAGTCCCGATCGAAGGCCGACCGGGGGGTTGTCCAGGTGGAGACGCGGGGTCACAACCAGGACGGCACCCTGGTGTGCGTCTTCCGGCGGAAGGTCCTGGTCCCCAGGCGGGTGTATGGCGAGACCCATGGTGGTGAGCAGCCCGGCCGTCCCGAGCCGGTAGGGTCGGAGGTCCGATCGCGTTCGGTATAGGGCCTGTAACCGATTGCACTCCGCCGGGACCTTGACTCTGCGACGGCTGCCGGCGACCGTTGACCCTGTGAGGGAGTCGCCATCGTGTCCGCGCCGGGCCGGAGGCGTCGGACCGCCGGCGCACCAGATGGTCGGTGATTTGCGATGACTTCTCCGGTGTCCGGTGGGTCCGCTCGCGTCGCGAACCTGCGACGGGGTACAACATCACATTGCAGGTCTATCGGCAGGGCGGAGTGAGCGGCGTGGGTGTGAAGGGCAAGAAGGTGGCGACGTGGGCGGCGATCCTGTTCGTCCTGTTCTTCGTGATCGAACAGCCGAACGCCTCGGCTGGGATGGTCCGGAACGCCGTGGGTGGCCTCGGTCAGGCCGCCGACAAGCTGGCTGAGTTCGTCAAGTCGCTGACCTGAGGCGATGGCCGTGGCATACGCCCCCGAGAAGTACCTGCTGCCAACCGAGCGGGTGGTGATCCAGGTACGTCGGCACTGGGCGAGACTGCTGACGTACCTGGCCCAGACCGGCGGCCTGCTCGCCGTCGCGGCGTTGATCTCGGTCTCCGGCCGGCGCTCCCCGGGTGCGCAGCAGCTCGCCTGGTGGCTGGTGCTGGTCGCGGTGCTGCGGCTCGGCTTCGTGGTCGCGGAGTGGTGGGTCGAGCGCTTCGTCGTGACCGACATGCGGGTGATCCTGACCAGCGGCATCATCACCCGGCGCGTGGCGATGATGCCGCTGGGCAAGGTCACCGACATGACCTATGAGCGGAGCGTCCTGGGGCAGATGCTCGGCTACGGCGTCTTCGTGGTGGAGTCCGCCGGCCAGGACCAGGCACTGTCCCGGGTGGATTTCCTGCCACGACCGGACCGGCTCTACATCCAGGTCGCCGAGTTGCTGTTCGGCAAGCGCCCGGCCGGGGACGGGGAGTAGCCGGCAGGAGGCGGGCGACCACCCGGTCAACCCGGGCTGGCCCCGACCGGGGGCAGGCGTCATCGAGGCTGGACACTGTCCGCATGCGGATCGACCTGCACGCGCACTCCACCGCCTCGGACGGCACCGACACGCCGGCCGCGCTGGTGTGGCAGGCGGGCGAGTGCGGCCTGGACGTGATCGGGCTGACCGACCACGACACGACCGGGGGCTGGACGGCGGCCGTCGACGCGCTTCCCGCCGGGTTGACCCTCGTCCGCGGCGCGGAGCTGTCCTGTGTCAGCGCCGGCCCCTCGGGTCCGGTCACGCTGCACCTGCTCGCCTACCTGTTCGACCCGGACGATCCGGCGTTCGTCGCCGAACGGAGTCGGCTGCGGGCCTCCCGTCGCGACCGTGGCCGGGAGATCGTGGAGCGGCTGGCCGCCGACGGCTTTCCGATCGACTGGCCGACCGTGGCGGGGATCGCCGACGGTGGAGCGGTGGGCCGGCCACACATCGCCCGGGCCCTGGTGTCCGCCGGCGTCGCCGGCAGCGTGGCCGAGGCGTTCGACCGGCTGCTGCACCAGGACGGGCCCTACTACCTGGCCAAGGCGGACATCGAGGTGCTCGGTGCGGTGCGGCTGGTCCGGCGGGCCGGCGGCGTACCGGTCTTCGCCCACCCGCTGGCCCGCCGGCGGGGCGCCGTCGTCGACGACGAGGTCATCGCGGCAATGGCGGCGGCCGGCCTGGCCGGGCTGGAGGTCGACCACACCGACCACTCCGCGGCGGACCGGGCGCACCTGCGCGGGCTGGCCGGTGAGCTGGGTCTGCTGGTGACCGGGGCGAGCGACTACCACGGGACGAACAAGCCGGTCCGGCTCGGCGAGCGGACGACCGACCCCGAGGTGTACGAGGCGATCGTGGCGGCGGCTACCGGTGCCGCCCCGGTGACGGCATGAACCGGTGGTTCGATGCGCAGCTCTTCGGGGCGGCGTTCGTCACGCTTATCGTGATCATGGATCCGCCCGGCACGATCCCGCTGTTCCTGGCGTTGACGGCCGGCCGCAGCAGCCGGACCCGCCGCCGTGCCGCCTGGCAGGCCGTGCTGGTCGCGTTCGGTGTGATCTGCTCCTTCGCGCTGTTCGGGCAGCAGATCTTCAGCTACCTGCACATCACCCTGCCCGCGTTGCAGGGCGCTGGCGGGCTACTGCTCCTGCTGGTCGCGCTGGACCTGCTGACCGGTCGGGCCGAGGCGCCCAAGGAGGTCGAGGACGTCAACGTGGCCCTGGTTCCGCTCGGCACGCCGTTGCTGGCCGGGCCCGGCGCCATCGTCGCCACCATCGTGTTCGTCCAGCAGGTGCACCGCCCCGCCAGCTACCTCGCCCTCGGGCTCGCCATCATCGCGGTGCACGCCGTGCTCTGGGTGGCGCTGCGCTACTCCACGGTGATCATCAAGGTGATCCGGGACAGCGGCATCGTGCTGATCACCCGGATCGCCGGCCTGCTGCTGTCGGCGATCGCGGTGCAGCTGGTGGCGGACTCGGTCGCCGGCTTCGTTCGGGGCGTCTCCTGAGCCGCCGCGGCCGCGGAGAGCCCGGGAGCCGCCGCCCTGGTCGGCCGGCACGGTACCGTGGTCGGGTGCAGAAGCTGCTGGTGGCGCTCGGGGCGGTCGTTCTGGCGACGGTGTGGGTCGCGGGGTTGGGCTCTGCGGCGTACGCCGACGAGGCCACCGACGCGGTCGCGGCGTTCCACGCCGGGGCGCACCTCTACGTCGCGCCGGGCGTGAAGAACCAGATCGACCGCGACCGGGTGGAGAAGGCCCTGGCCGGCACCGGGATCGGGGTGGCGGTCCTCGCCGAGGGCGCGGATGCCCGAGCGGTCGCGCGGCGGATCGGGCAGACCCTCGGCGGTCCCCGCACCGTCGGGGTCGTCAGTGGCACCCATTTCGACGGCGCCTCCAACGTGTACTGCGACGGGCCGGTCGGCGGGGCGGCCCGCGACGCGGTCGCCGCCCACCGGTCCCAGCTCACCGGCCCGGCCAGCGACATCACCGAGACCCTCGTCGACTTCCGTGACCGGGTGCGGCAGCTCGCCAAGCAGTCCGGCTGCGGCTCGACGTCGGCCAGCGGGCAGGGTGACTCGGGCGGTGGGAACGGTGGCGCGATCCTCGCCGGCGTGGTGGGGGTCACCGCGGCCGGCGGCGGCGCCTACGCGCTCCACCGGCGCCGGAAGAAGCAGCGGCAGCTCGCCGACCTGCGGGCCGAGGTGACGTCGCTGTACGACCGGCTGGGCTCGGATGTGTCCAACATCGACGTGAAGGACAGCGAGACCGCCCGGCAGGCCCTCGCCGACGCCGCCGAGCGGTACACCGCCGCCGGCTCGCAGCTCGCCGGAGCCGACTCACCCGCGCGGTTCACGGTCGCCCGGCGCACGGCGCTGGAGGGGCTGTACGCCGCTCGTACCGCCCGCACCGAGCTCGGCCTGCCGGCCGGTGCGGAGCTGCCGCCACTGGACTCGGCGGCGGGGCAGACCATGGCCCAGCCGACCACCGTCACGGTCGACGGCAGGCAGGTGCAGGGGTACCCGGAGTACCAGCCGGGGGCGCCGCACTGGTACGGCGGTGGCGGCGGCTATTCCGCCGGGTGGTACTCGATGCCGTTCTGGGAGACGATGCTGATCGCTGGCGCCATGTCCAGCATGTTCGGTGGGGGCTTCGGCGGCCACGACTTCGGCGACGGTTACCGCGAGGGATACGACGACGCCCAGCGGAACGTCGGCACCGACGGCGGTTGGGGAGGCGGCGGTGACCCCGGGAGCTGGGGCGGTGGCGGCGACTGGGGCGGTGGCGGCGACTCCGGCGGGAGCTGGTAGCCGATGACCGGACGCCGCAGCCGGCTCCGCGACCCGGGGGCGGCGCAGCTCGCACTCACCGGCATGCCGGCGCGGCTCTTTGCCGCGACGCCGTCGCGGCTCATCTCGTTCACCGACTGCCCGCGCCGGTACCGGATGACCTACCTGGACCGGCCAGCCCCACCGAAGGGGCCGCCGTGGGCGCACAACTCGGTCGGCTCCGCCGCGCATACCGCGTTGAAGCAGTGGTGGGACCTGCCGCGCCCCCGGCGCACCGCGGCGGCCGGCGGCGGCCTGCTGCGGTCCTGCTGGAGCGGCGAGGGTTTCCGGGACACGGCGCAGTCCGAGCAGTGGCTGGAGCGGACCCGTGGGTGGGTGGAGTCCTACCTCGGCACCGTCGATCCGGACGCCGAACCGATCGGCGTGGAGCGGCATGTCGCCACCCGCACCACGCGGCTGGCGATCTCCGGCCGGGTGGACCGGATCGATGAGCGCGACGGCGAGCTGGTCGTGGTGGACTACAAGACCGGGCGGCACCCGCCGGGCCAGGACGACGCCCGCGCCTCGCTCGCGCTCGCCCTGTACGCCGTGGCGACCGCCCGCACCCTCCACCAGCCGTGCAGCCTGGTGGAGCTGCACCACCTGCCGTCCGGCGTCGTGGCGAGCTGGCGGCACGACGGGGAGTCGCTGGCCCGTCATACCGGTCGGGCCGAGGACACCGCCGTCGACATCACCGCGGCGACCGACACGATGGCTGCCGGGGCGGACCCGGATGACGTCTTTCCGCCGGTGGTTGGCCCACGCTGCGGGTGGTGTGACTACCGGCAACACTGTCCTGACGGGGCTGCCGCGGCGTCGGCGCGGGACCCGTGGGCCGCGCTGGAGCCGCTGCCCGCCGGCTAGAGCGCGCCGGCTAGAGCGCCGCCCAGAAGTCAGTCAGCGTCCGCAGCGTGGCGGCCGGGTTCTCCACCGCGGGTGAGTGCACGGCGTCCGGGATCACCGCGAGCCGCGCCCCCAGTCGGGCGGCCATCTCTCGTTGCACCGCGGGCGGCCATGCGTCGTCGGCCGCCCCGAAGGTCACCAGGATCGGGATGCCGGCTGCGGCCAGCTCGGCCACCCGATCCGGCTCGGTGCGCAACGCGATGCTCATCGCCTGCAACCCCACCTCGTGGCTGGCCAGGAACCGTCGCCGGAGGAACGCACGCAGCGCCACCGGGGTCTGCCGCCAGCCCGGTTCGGCCGTGGCACGCTGCTCCACCATGGCGTGGACGGCCGGCGTTCCGCCCGCGGCGAGCACCGGCTCGAGCAGCTCGATGGTCTCTCGCCGCTGCCCGGCGATCGCCGCTGGCCCGGAGCCCATCAGGGTGAGGGAGGTCACGGCCGTGGGTTGGGCGATGACCGCGGCCCGGCAGACCAGGCCGCCGAAGGAGTGACCAATCAGGTGCACCGATCCGCCGAGGTGGTCGATCACCGACAGCACGTCGGCGGCGAGGGCGTCCATCGTGTACGCCCGCGGGTCGGCGATGCCGGGTGACTCATGCTGGCCGCGCTGGTCCATCGCCACCGCGCGGTAACCCAGGTCGCTGAACGGGTCGAGGAGCGGGGCGAAGTCCTCCTTGCTACCCGTGTATCCCGGAACCAGCAGCACTGTCGGCCGCGCTCCGCTGGCCATCGGGCCGCTGTCCAGAACGACCAGCGGACCGGATGGGGTAGGTGCGAAACGGGTGACGGCCGAGTGGTGCGCAAGCTGTTTCACACCCAGATGGTGCGTGATCGCGGTCGGTGACCTCATGGCGGGTCGCCGTGAGCGGCTACCGGGGGGTGCCGCCGAGCACGATCGTGCCGGCAGTAGTGATTGTCACCAGGGAGGACCCCAGCCGACCGACGTCCTCGGGTCCGGCCGATCCGGCCGGTCGGGGGATCGTCCTGACAACCCGACCTGACCTCGGGTCACGCTCGGTCAACGGCCCGGGTCCTGCGAGCAGCACGACCGGCCCGTCGCCGACCGCCGGGCCGGTCCCGTCGGCCGTCCACAGCGGCGTGCCCGCCGTGGCCGCGGCGAACACCTGTCGGCCCGTCCAGCCCACCACGACCCCGTTGTGGACCATCGTGGCGACCTGGCTCGCCGTGCCGTAGCGCACGCCGATGCCGGTGGCGGACAGCCGCCGCCCGGAGTTGTCGTATGCCGTGATCACGGCCGCGCCACCAGATCGGGTGAGCACGGTCACGTCGGTGTCCGCCGCGAGCACCCGGGGATCAATGCCGGTCATCGGCACGGGTAGCTTCCACCGTTCCTTGCCGCTGTAGGTGTCCAGCAGGACCAGGGACGGGGGGCGGCCGGCGCAGGCCAGGAGCAGCGCGACCCCCTGGTCGCCAAGGATCGGCGGGGCGAGTGTGCAGCCCGGCCTGCCGAACGTCCACCGGGTGAGCCCACCGCCGGTATCGAACGCCGCGAGGCCACGGGAGTTCGCCGCGACCAGCAGCGCCGGTGCGGCGTACAGGGTGATGTCGGCGTCGATCTCCGCGGTCCGGTACCACCGGCGGACCCCCGTGCCGGCGTCCAGCGCCACCAGGTCCCGGCAGCCGTCGAGCTTGCGGAACGCGACCAGCACGAGGTCCTGCTGGAGGGTCCAGTCGCACAGCGCGGCGTTGCGCCGCTCGTAGGACCACACGATCGCGCCGTCCAGCAGGCTCCGTCCCTCGATCCCATGGGAGCCGGCCACCGCCACGACGCTGCTGTGCGTCGTGTCGGTCGGCAGCGGCGACCCGGCTCGCGGCGGAACGCCGGGCGCCGACCAGATCTGGCGCAGTGCCGCAGGCAGTGCGGCGGTCACCGGCCGGGCGGGGGTCGCCGCAGCGGCATGGAGCGTCGTGTTCACCAGGTCACTGCCGCCCACCACCGGCACGACCAGGGTGGTGAGACCACCAAGGGTGGCCAGCACGGTGCCGAACAGGACGATGCGCCGGTGGGCCTTCACGGGGCCCACCTTAGCCACCGGATGGAGCCGCCCGACCGCGCCGCCGCCGCCGGACGGCACCCCCGCTGGACTCGTTGCCGCCGGCTGCCCCCGGTGTGTCTCCGGCCGCTGCGGCCGACGGCGCTTCGGCGAGCGCGGTCGCCGTGCCCGTGGCGCCGACCAGGTCGCGCTCCGTCGGTCGACCTCGACGGGTGCGGCGCCGGGTGCCCGGCGGCCGCGGCGCGCGCTCGTTCGCCGCGGGCAGGTCGGCCTCGTCGGCCAGCTGCTCCGCGGACTGCCCGGCAGCGCGCGCCGGCTCGGTGGACCGCATGGACCGTCGACCGTGCCGCTCCGGACCGTGCCGCTCCGGACGGTGCCGTGCCGCGGGCTTGGGGCCGCGGCGTCCGCGACCGGTCTCACCGAGATCCTCGACGTCCTCGGCGTCCAGGCCGGCTCGGACCCGCTGGGCGGCCGGGAGCACCCCGCTGATGTTCTCGCCGATGTCGAGGTCGATGTGCAGGTGCGCGGAGGTCGAGTACGTCTCCGGCGGTTCGTGCAGCGGGAGCTCCAGGACGTCGCAGATGATCTTCCACCGGGGCAGCTCGTCCCAGTCCACGAAGGTGACCGCCGTGCCGGTCGCGCCGGCCCGGGCGGTGCGACCGATCCGGTGCACGTAGACCTTCTCGTCCTCCGGGCACTGGTAGTTGATCACGTGTGTGACGGCCTCGATGTCGATGCCGCGGGCCGCGACGTCGGTGGCGACCAGCACGTCGACCTTGCCCTTGCGGAACGCGCGAAGGGCCTGCTCGCGGGCTCCCTGACCGAGGTCACCGTGGACCGCCGCGGCGGCGAAGCCCCGGCCGGCGAGATCATCGGCGATCTTGGCTGCGGTGCGCTTGGTGCGGCAGAAGATCATGGTCAGCCCGCGACCTCGGGCCTGCAGGATCCGGGCCAGCATCTCGACCTTGTCCATCGCGTGGGCCCGGTAGGCGAACTGCGCCACCGCGGGCGGGATGATCCCGGGGTGCTCGTCGTGCGACTCGGCCCGGACCTGGGTCGGCTGCCGGAGGAAGCGGCGGGCGAGGGCGACGATCGGCCCCGGCATGGTCGCCGAGAAGAGCAGGGTCTGCCGGTCGGCGGGAACCAGACTGATCAACTTCTCGATGTCCGGCAGGAAGCCGAGGTCGAGCATCTCGTCGGCCTCGTCGAGGACGAGGACCTCGATCCGGTCCAGCTTCAGGTGTCCCTGCTCACGCAGGTCCAGCAGCCGGCCGGGCGTGCCGACGACGACATCCACGCCCTGGCGCAGCGCCGTCACCTGCGGTTCGTAGGCGCGTCCACCGTAGATCGACAGGCAGCGCAGCCCCAGCCGGGAGCCTGCGGTGGCGAGGTCATGGGTGACCTGAACGGCGAGCTCCCGGGTCGGTGCCACGATCAGCGCACGGGGCGTGCCGGCCTGCGGCGTGGCCAGCCGTTGCAGGAGGGGGATCCCGAAACCGAGCGTCTTGCCGGTTCCGGTGCGGGCCTGCCCGATCACGTCGTGTCCTGCGATCGCCAGCGGCAGGGTCAGCTCCTGGATGGCGAACGCCCGGGTGATGCCGACGGCGGCGAGCGCCTCGACGATCTGCGGGTGGGTGCCGAGCTCAGCAAAGGTGGGGTTGTCGGAGTGCACGGCCGCACGTGCTGCCAAGGGCTCGAACTGCTCGTCCTCGGCCTTCGGTGGGTGGTCACTGCCCCTCGCCCCGGCGGCGTCCGCCTCGGGCGGGGTGGTCTGACCGGTCAGTATGATCGCCTCATTCCGCAACCAGCGCGGCCATCCGCGATCGGGCAGTCTACCGCGACCCGGGCCGGAGGTCCGGCCCGATACCACGGGACCGACATCGACGCTGGCGAGATCCCAGCTGAGGGCGTCCGCGCACAAGACATGTGTCTGGCGCGTCTGCGCCACACGTAGCCGAGTCTACGCGAGTAGGGTCGAGGAGCCTGTTTTCGTGCCCGACACCCCGGAGGATCCGCTGGACGACAACGCCGCCGCCGTTTCCCCCGAGGCGGTAATCGATCTTCTGGGTGCGCTCGCGTACGGCGAGCTCGTCGCGTTCGACCGGTTGGCGGCTGATGCCCGGCTCGCACCGACCCTCGCCGGGCGTGCCGCGCTGGCTGGCATGGCCGCCGCCGAGATGGGGCACTATGAGCGGCTCGTCGGTCGGATCCGGGAGCTGGGCTCCGACCCGGAGCGGGCGATGGAGCCGTTCATCGTCCCCGTCGACGCCTTCCACGAGCAGACCAAACCCTCGATCTGGCTGGAGGGTCTGGTGAAGGCGTACGTCGGAGACGGTTTCGCGGCCGACTTCTACCGGGAGATCGCGACGCTGCTGGACCCGGTGACCCAGAAGCTGGTGCTCGACTCGCTGGCGGACACCGGTCAGGCCGACTTCGCGATCCGCGAGGTGCGGGCGGCCATCGCGGCCGATCCGGTGCTCGCCGGCCGGCTGGCGCTCTGGGCCCGCCGGCTGGTCGGCGAGGCGCTGAGCCAGGCGCAACGGGTCACCGCGGAGCGCGACTCGCTGACCGAACTGATCATCGGCGGGTCCGGCGACCTGTCCGGCGTGCTCGCCATGTTCAAGCGCATCACCCGGGCGCATGGGGACCGGATGACCGCGCTGGGCCTGTCCAGCTAGGCCGGCCCGGCTGGGCCGCCGGTCGCTAGCCGGCGCCGAAGCCCACCCGTCGGATCTCCGCCTCGGCGATCTCGACGTAGGCGATGACCGACGCGGCCACGATGATCCGTCGCCCCTTCTCGTCAACGAGCTTGAGTACGCCGCTCGGGCTCTGCAGCGCCTCAGAGACGGCCTTCTCGACCTCGGTGGGGCTCTGCGCGCTCTCGAAAGCGATCTCGCGCGGCGTGTTCTGCACGCCGATCTTGACCTCCACCGACGGTGCCTCCTCGCTGGATGGGACGAACCTCAAGGCTAGACGAGCGGACGCCGGTACCGGGAATCGGCCGGGCCGGCTCGGAGTGTCCGGCGTGGCGTCAGCCGTGCCGGACAAGATCGTGTGGCTGGAGCGGGAAGTTGGAGATGCCTCGCCAGGCCAGTGACTCGATGAGCCACACCGCGTCGGCCCGGGACACCTCGTCCCGGTGGTCCAGCCACCACCGCGCGGCGATCTCCGACATGCCGGTCAGGCCGACCGCGAGGAGCTGGGCCTGGGCGGGGCCCAGCCCGGTGTCCGCCGCGACCGTGCCGGCGATGGCGACGCTCACCTGACGCTTCATGTTCTCGACCCGCTCGCGAACGGCCGGGTCGTTGCGCAGGTCGGTTTCGAAGACCAGCCGGAACGCCTCGCTCTCGTTGTCGACGAAGTCGAAGTACGCCGAGATCGCGTTGTGCACCCGGATCCGGTTGTCGGTGGTCGCGTCCATCGCCTGCCGCATGCGCTGCACCAGACCTTCGGTATGGGTGTCCAGCAGCGCGAGATAGAGCTCCAGCTTGCCCGGGAAGTGCTGGTACAGCACGGGCTTGGAGACCCCGGCCCGCTCGGCGATGTCGTCCATCGCCGCCGAGTGGTAGCCCTGGGCCACGAACACCTCGCGGGCCGCTCGAAGGAGCTGCTCGCGGCGCGCTGGTCGCGGCATCCGGGCCGTGCCGCGCGGCTGGGCCAGCTCCGGCCGGGATGCCGACCCGGATACCGGCTCGGATGCCGATCCGCCGGCTGGTGCCGGGCCGGGAGCTGGTGCGGCAGGTGTGGCGCTCACCCCGCCTCCTCCCGGCTCGGCCGATGTCATCGGGCAGAGCCTACCCGCGTGCCGGGTTCGACGGGTTCGGCCGCACAGCGGCCGGTAGCCGTAGCCGGCTCAGCGCCATTCCTCGTCGTCGAGGAGCACCTCGGCGTCCTCCGCGGCGGCGTCGGCCGGGTCCACGTCCCAGGGCACCCGGGTGGCTGGTGCGGATGGCTCCGGCGCCTCGTCGTCGAGGTCCCGGGTCACGGCTGCCCGTTGCTCGGCGGCGTCCTCGACGGGGGCATCCCATGGCATCTCGGTCATGTGCGCTCCTTGGCGGCGTTGCTCCCCAGCGGTGTGCTCCTGGACCACTGACCATTCTGCCCGACCTGGGTGCCGGCCTCGGCCGCCCGGCCGGTCTGCGACTCACCACGATCGGTTGACCGCCGATCGGGTGAGATGCCGGCACTGGACCGCAGGACGGTCGGCGTGGAATGGTGGCAAGTTGCCAGACACGTCTTCGGTTCCGGGGCCGAAGGGTTGAATTGTGAGAGGCTGACCGGGTGACACGACCGACCTCGGAGCGTGGTGGGCGGTACGACCCACCACCGCTGTCACGCGTGCGGGGCGACGATCGTCCCGGGACAGCCGCGGACCGGGGCCGGCAGGAGGCCTCCCGCTTCGAGCGGGCCTACGCCGAACGCGCCAGGGCCCGGGTGCCCGCCGGATCGGGTGCCCGCTTACCGGACGACTCCGGGGCCTCGGCCGGCGCGGAGCTGGGGCCCCATCCGCCCGGCCGGCAGGCCGCCAGCTACGGCGTCGTGGCGCGGGGGCGTGGGCGATCGTTCGAACTCCAGCAGCAGGAGCAGCAACGACGCGGGCCAGGTCCGCTGGATCGGTTCGTCGAGCGGTTCGGCTGGCGGGCCTACGCGATTCCGGTGCTCGTCGTCGCGACGTTCCTCGCCGGTATCGACATCGCGCGTGGCGACGGTGCCGGTTCCGGGCGGGACTCCCGCACCCTGACCGGGGCGACCCGGGACTCGGAGATCTATGTCGAGCTCCCCGCCGGAGCGCCCGCCGTGGACGGCGCCATGGACACGCTGCCGGACGGGCCGGCATACGCAAGGCAGGGCACCGGCACGTTCCATGTCCTGCCTGGGCGGTCGAAGGTCTATGGCAGTGGGCCGGTGCAGCGCTACACCGTCGAGGTGGAGGACGGGATCACCCTGGACGGGGCGGCGTTCGCCGACCAGGTGGAACGGATCCTCGGCGATCCCCGGGGGTGGGGCGCGGGTGGCCGGATGTCCTTCCAGCGGGTCGACGACCCGGGTCTGGCGAAGTTCCGGGTGTCCCTGACCTCGACCATGACGGTCCGCCGGTTCTGCGGCTATGACGTGAAGTCGGAGACGAGCTGCTACTACGGCGCGGTGCAGCGGGCAGTGATCAACGACGCGCGCTGGGTGCGCGGCGCGAAGGCGTTCCTGGGCGACCTGACATTGTACCGGCAGTACGTGGTCAGCCATGAGGTCGGGCACAGCTTCGGGCGCCGGCACGAGATGTGCGCCGGCGCGGCCGGTCCGGCGCCGGTGATGATGCAGCAGACCCTGTCGGTGGGGACGTGCGCGGCCAACCCGTGGCCGTTCCCGGATGGCGTGCAGGAGGTCACCGGACCGCCGGCCCCGGTCAACCTGCCGGTGGGTCAGCCCACCCCCTGATCCGCCGGGTGGGTACGGCGGCGGCGGGTCGGGGTTTGCGGAGTACGGAACAATCGGCGTTGGGCCGATGGTTGTGCCCGGTGCCCCTATCCGCGCCCGTGACAGGAGACGAGCCGTGTCGTTGCCACCACTGGTGGAGCCGGCGGGCAAGCCGTCAGGTGAGCTCACCCGCGACGAGGTGCGGCGGTACAGCCGGCACCTGATCATCCCGGACGTCGCCATGGACGGGCAGAAGCGGCTGAAGAACGCCAAGGTGCTCTGCGTCGGGGCCGGCGGCCTCGGCTCTCCCGCCCTGATGTACCTGGCGGCTGCCGGGGTCGGCACGCTCGGCGTCGTCGACTTCGACGTCGTCGACGAGTCCAACCTGCAGCGGCAGGTGATCCATGGCCAGTCCGATGTGGGTCGGCCGAAGGCCGAGTCGGCCCGGGACACCATCCAGGAGATCAACCCGCTGGTCGAGGTGGTGCTGCACACCGAGCGGCTGGACGCCAGCAACGTCATGGAGATCTTCGCCCGCTACGACCTGATTGTCGACGGCACGGACAACTTCGCCACCCGGTACCTCGTCAATGACGCCTGCGTGCTGCTCGACAAGCCATACGTGTGGGGCTCGATCTACCGCTTCGACGGCCAGGCGTCGGTGTTCTGGGCCGAGCACGGGCCGTGCTACCGATGCCTGTACCCGGAGCCGCCGCCGCCCGGCATGGTGCCCTCCTGCGCCGAGGGTGGGGTGTTGGGCGTGCTGTGCGCCTCCGTCGGGTCGATCCAGGTCACCGAGGCGATCAAGCTGCTCACCGGCATCGGCGATCCGCTCGTCGGCCGGTTGATGGTGTACGACGCCCTGGAGATGAGCTACCGGACGATCAAGGTCAGCAAGGACCCGCAGTGCGCGCTGTGCGGCGAGAAGCCCACGATCACGGAGCTGATCGACTACGAGGAGTTCTGCGGCACCGTCTCCGACGAGGCAGTGCGGGCCGCGGACGGCTCCACCATCACCGCAGGCGAGCTCAAGGAATGGATCGACGCGGGCAAGGAGATCGAGCTGATCGATGTCCGGGAGCCCGCCGAGTACGAGATCGTCAAGATCCCCGGCTCGGTCCTCATCCCGAAGGGCGAGATCGTCTCGGGTGCCGCGCTGTTCCGGCTCCCGGCGGACCGGCAGGTCGTCCTGTACTGCAGGTCCGGGGCTCGCTCTGCCGAGGCGCTGGCCGCGGTGAAGCAGGCCGGCTTCGCCAGTGCCGTGCATGTCCAGGGTGGCGTGCTCGCCTGGGCCAACCAGGTCGACCCGTCCCTACCGACCTACTGACGGTGCCGACCTACTGACGGTGCCGACCTACTGACGGTGCCCACCTACTGACGGTGCCCACCGCCCACGCTTGCCCGAGGGGGCCCGGCCGCGCCGGGAACGCCGTGGCCGGCGCGGTGCGGCGGGTCGTCGTGCCGCACGTACGCCGGCCGGACATCGAGCTCGTCGAAGTGTTGGTGGAAGACCTGGGTGGCCGACCCGGAGATCGGGGGCACGATCCAGGACCAGTCCGCCGAGACCGGCCGGCCCTGCTGCCGTTCCTGCTCAAGGTGGGCCATGAACCGCCGCGACTCGGTGTGGTGGTCGGCCATGCTCACCCCGGCCCGGTCGAAGGAGTGCAGCACGGCGGCGGTGAGCTCGATCAACGCGCGGTCCCGCCACAACGACCGCTCCGTGCTGGTGTCCATGCCGAGCCGGCGGGCGACCAGCGGCAGCAGGTCGTAGCGGTCGCGGTCGGCCAGACCGCGGGCGCCGATCTCGGTACCCATGTGCCAGCGGCTGAACGGGGCCGCGGGGTAGCAGATCCCGCCGATGTCCAGGCACATCGCCGAGATCACCGGCACCGCATACCAGCGCAGCCCGAGCTCGCCGAACCATTCGTGCTGCGGGTGGGACAGTGGGACCTCGGCCACGACCTCCTCGGGGAGCTCGAACATCCGGGGGCGGCCGTCGCCGCCGTCGATGACCAGCGGCAGCAGGTCGAAGGAGGTCTCGGGGGCGGTCCAGCCGAGCCGCCTGGCCAGCTCGGTGAGGTCCGCCGTCCGGGGATCGCCGAGCACGCCGCCGTCCCGCCGCCGGTGGCCGGCGTAGCTGACGAGCTGTTCGTTCCAGATCCGCGGACCCGCCGAGTCCGGGGTGTCCGGCGCGAAGACCGTGACGATCGGCCGGATGCGGCCACCGTTGGTGGCGATCTGCAGGTGCTCGGCTGCCTCGTTCGCGATCTCCGCCGGATCGCGCAGGTGGCGGCGGTCCCGCACGTGCAGGCGGCGCCAGTACAGCCGGCCGATGCAGCGGGCGGCGTTGCGCCAGGCCAGCTTGGCACCAAAGGCGAGCTCCTCGCTGGTGTGCCGGTAGCTGCCGGTCCGCTCGATCTCGGCGCGCACCTGCCCGAGGCGGTGCCTCAGGTCGATCATCGCTGGCTGTTCCGCGTGGTAGAGCCGGAGGAACTGCGCGGCCGCGGCGAAATCCACCGGCGTGCCAGAGCCGCGTCGGTCCGCACCCCAGGTGAGCGGTGTGGGGAGCCGGGACTGGTCACCGGCATCACACTGGCGCGGCCGATCCGTGCGCGGGATCACCACGAGCGGCGGTGGCGGGGTCAGCGGTGAGTCGGCCCGCGGCGGGGCTGCGGGCGGCTGGGCTGGCTGCGGCGGCGCTGCGGGCGGCGGGGCTGAGCGGTCCGCGTTGGTGGTTCCCGCGGTGGTGTGGCGCTGGCGGCCCCTGGGCCGCCCCATCCGGGTCACCGCGGCGGCGGCTGCGGCGGCGGCTGCGGCGGCGATCGCGGCGGCCGCCATCGCGGCGGTCTCGGCGGCGACCACGGCCGTCGCGGGCGTCTCGACCGGTGCCGCGGCGCCGTCCCGGGCAGCGGGCGGTGACTCCGGCCGGTCGCGTTCGCCGGCCGGGCGGAGCCGGAGGACGCCTCCGGGCGGCGCGGCCGAGTGTCGCACGGGCGAGGGCGGCACGGCAGATGTCATGGCCGTCACCCTCCACGTGTTCCCGCGTACGACGGAATATCAGGGTCGCACCTAGCCGGCAGGAACGACCAGCAGCCGATCCGGTGACGGCGGGTGGCGTCTCGGGTCGACGGGGAGGAGCCGGGCGTCCCGGACCCGGCGTGTCCGCACCGGGTCCGGGACCATCGGTCAGCCGCCGTTGAGGCCCTTGGCGACGCGGGCGCCGAGGTCGGCGTCGACGTTGTTCCAGTACTCCAGCACCCGCTGTAGCACCGGTGGCGTCACGCCCTGGCTGGCGTGCCCGGCGATGTTGCCGGCGAGGTGGTCCCGCTCCGTCTCGGTCAGCACGTCGCGGTAGAGCGCGCCGGCCTGACCGAAGTCGTCATCCTCGGCGTGGAGGGTGTAGGCCGAACGCAGGATCTCCCCGGTGACCTGGTAGGTCTCGTGCTCGAAGAGCTCGGGGTTGGCCTTGGCGCCACCGTAGGAGTTCGGCGCGTACACCGGGTCACCCGGGTTGCTGTAGCGCATCGCGCCGTCCTTGTTGTAGGAGTGCACCGGCGCCTTCGGCTGGTTGACCGGGAGCTGGAGATAGTTCGGTCCGATCCGGTACCGGTGGGTGTCCGGGTAGGAGAACAGCCGGCCCTGCAGCATCTTGTCCGGGCTCGGGCCGATCCCGGGCACCATGTTGGCCGGTTCGAACGCCGACTGCTCGATCTCGGCGAAGTAGTTCTCCGGGTTGCGGTCCAGCACCAGCCGACCGATGGTGATCGGCGGGTAGTCGCTGTGCGGCCACACCTTGGTGAGGTCGAACGGGTTGAACCGGTAGTCCGCCGCATCCTCGAACGGCATGATCTGCATCTCCAGCCGCCAGGCCGGGGCGTCGCCGCGGGCGATCGCGGTGTGCAGGTCGCGGATGTGGTAGTCGCGGTCCTCCGCCGTCATGGCCTTCGCCTCGGCGTCGGTGAAGGTCTGGATGCCCTGCTCGGTCTTGAAGTGGTACTTCACCCAGAACTTCTCGCCCGCGGCGTTGACCCACATGAAGGTGTGGCTGCCGTAGCCGTTCATGTGCCGCCAGGTCTTCGGCGTTCCCCGGTCGCTCATCAGGAACGTCACCTGGTGCGCCGACTCCGGCGAGAGGGTCCAGAAGTCCCACTGCATGTTGTTGTCGTGCAGGTGGTTGTCCGCCCGCCGCTTCTGCGAGTGGATGAAGTCGGAGAACTTCTGCGGGTCGCGGATGAAGAAGATCGGCGTGTTGTTGCCGACCAGGTCGTAGTTGCCGTCCTCGGTGTAGAACTTCAGCGCGAACCCGCGTGGGTCCCGGACGGTGTCCGGGAAGCCCAGCTCGCCGGCCACGCTGGAGAACCGGAGGATGACCTCGGTCCGGGTGCCCTTCGCGAACACCTTGGCCTTGGTGAACTGGCTGACATCCTCGGTGGCCTCGAAGTAGCCGCGCGCGCCACCGCCCTTGGCGTGCACGACCCGCTCCGGAACCCGCTCCCGGTTGAACTGGGCCATCTTCTGGATCAGGTAGTGGTCCTGCAGCAGCAGCGGACCGTTCGCCCCGACGGACAGCGAGTGTTCGTCGCTGGGTGCCGGGATGCCGGCATCGGTGGTAGTGAGCGGTCGTTGGTCGGTCATTCGCGCTCCTCATGCGGTGCGAGTTGACAGGTGGGACAGATCCCCCAGAAGGTCACCTCGGCCTCGTCGATCACGAACCCGGCGTCGTCCGAGGGCGACAGACAGGGCGCGTTGCCGATGACGCAGTCCACGTCGACGACGGCACCGCAGGACCGGCAGACGAGATGGTGGTGGTTGTCGGCCACCCTCGCCTCGTACAGCGCCGGCTTGCCGGCTGGCTCGATCCGGCGCAGCAACCCGGCCGAGGTGAGTGCGCGGAGCACGTCGTAGACGGCCTGGACGGAGATCGTGCCCAGGCCGGCGCGGACCGCTCGGGTGATCTCGTCGGCGTCGAGGTGTGCCTGCGGCGGGATGGCGTGCAGCACCGCCAGCCGGGCCGCGGTCACCCGCAGCCCGGCGGTCAGCAGGTGCTGCCGTGCGACCTCGCGGTCAGGCATGGGGCGACCCTAGCCCCGAGACTGGAATCAGTCAATTATGCGAATGGGCGCAATTATGTAGTGACTCGTCGATGCCGACCCGGTCCCGTAGGGCACAATGCCGGGGTGACCTTCCGCTCGGGCTTTGCGTGTGTCGTGGGCCGGCCCAACGTCGGCAAGTCCACCCTGACCAACGCTCTGGTCGGCGGGAAGGTTGCGATCACCTCCACCCGGCCGCAGACCACCCGGCACGCGATCCGCGGGATCCTGCACCGTCCGGACGCGCAGCTCGTCCTGGTCGACACCCCTGGGCTGCACAAGCCGCGCACCCTGCTCGGCCAGCGGCTCAACGACATCGTGCGCACCACCTGGTCCGAGGTCGACGTGGTCGGGTTCGCGGTGCCGGCCGACGAGGAGGTGGGGCCGGGGGACCGGTTCGTCGCCCGCGAGCTGTCCAGGCTGGCCACTCCGGTGGTCGGGATCGTCACCAAGACCGACAAGGTGTCCCCGGAGCGGGTCGCCGAGCAGCTCGTCGGGCTGTCCGCCGTGATGGAGTTCGCCGACCTGATCCCGGTGTCGGCCGCCGCCGGGTTCCAGGTCGGCACCCTCGCTGACCTGCTGATCGGGTACCTGCCCGAAGGGCCGGCGTTCTATCCGGACGGCGAGCTCACCGACGAGCCCGAGGAGACCCTCGTGGCGGAGCTGATCCGGGAGGCCGCGCTGGAGGGCGTCCGGGACGAGCTGCCGCACTCCATCGCCGTGGTCGTGGAGGAGCTCTCCGCGCGGGAGGGGCGCGACGACCTCCTGGACGTCCACGCCATCGTCTACGTCGAACGATCGAGCCAGAAGGGGATCGTCCTCGGCGCCCGCGGGGAGCGGATGAAGCAGGTGGGGATCGCCGCCCGGCGGCAGATCGAGGCGCTGCTGGGCACCCAGGTCTACCTGGACCTGCACGTCAAGATCGCCAAAGACTGGCAGCGCGACCCGCGGCAGCTCCGCAAGCTCGGCTTCTAGGGCTCCGTCAGAGGTCGAGCTGCCAGGCCTGCCAGCTGTCGAGGACGTGGTATCCCATCGCCTCGTTGATCCGGCGCATGTGCAGGTTCTCGGCGTCGTTCCCGGTCACGTAGCCGGTGAGCTGCGGCTGCGCCACGGCGAGCCAGCGCACCATGTCGGCCTTGACCCACAGGCCGAAGCCGCGCCCCCGGTAGGTGGGCAGCACGGTCGTGCTCCCCACCGCACCCCACGGCATGCCGGCCGAGACGTGCACCGAGGTGTATGCCGTCAGCCGCCCGGTGGCCTCCTCACGGACCGCCACGGCGTACAGGATCTCGCCGCGCCGGGCGGCGTTCAGCTCGATCTTGCGCAGCTCGACCACGCTGGGTCGTTCGGGTCGCAGCTCCAGCTCGCCGTGGGGCGTGTCGTCCATCCCGGTGCGGACCAGAAGGAACTGCTCGACCAGCTCGTCCGGGCAGCGGTGGACCCAGCGCACGAGGGAACAGCCGTCGGTCCTGGCCCGGCCACCGCTGGCCCAGGACCGCATCGCCGCGTCGTCCACCTCCGAGAGGCGGAGCAGGCTGCGGAGGTCGGTGAGCACCGGCCGGGCTCCCAGCTCGGCCGCGAAGCCCGCACCCGGTCCCCAGACCCGGCAGTCGGCGACCAGCGCCGTCCGCCCGGCGGCCTTCGCCGCCACGGCGGCCCGGTCGTACAGCACCCGTCCCACCCCGCGCCGCCGTTCCGACGGTCGGACCTCCAGCCGGCACACCGCCAGGTGGGCGTTGGCGCCGGTGAACAGGGCGAGGACGATCGCGCCGGCGAAGCCGCCGTTGTCGCGGGCGACCCAGGACCGGATCTGTTCGTCTCCCCTGGGTTGGAGCCGACCGAGCAGCGCCCGCCGGGTCGGCGTCGGATCGGTCGGCAGGTCCACCCGCTGGCACGCCAGTGCCAGCTCGCACCAGGCGTCCTGGTCGGCCTCGGTGATCCCGGCCGGGTCCAGCTCGGCGATCAGCATGGGCCGCGGACCGGGGCATCCGGCTCGCTCGCTGGCCGCGCCGGATCGGTGTGGTTGAGCTCCAGCGGATCGGCGCGCACATGGCCTGTCTAGCACCCGTCCGGGGCCGGGCGAAAGTTGAGTCCGGTTCAAGGCCGCGGGTCGGCCCGGCTAGCGTGGCGACCGTGCTTACCACCTACCGCAGGCTGCTGACCCTCCCGGGAGCCGCGTCCTTCACGGTGGCTGGGTTCGTGACGCGGATGCCGATCTCCATGATCGGGCTCGGCTGCGTCCTGTTGATCACTCGGAGCGGCGGCTCCTATGCCCTGGCGGGCGCGGTGGCCGCCACCGTCGCCCTGGTCTCCTCGGCGACCACCCCGACGCTCGCCCGGATCGCCGATCGGCACGGGCAGGCTGGCCTGATCGCCGGCGGCCTGGCGGTCGAGACGGCCGGCATCCTGCTGCTCGTCGGCGCGGTGCGCTGGCATGCGCCCGGGTGGCTGCTGCTCGCCACCGCGGGGCTGATCGGTGTGGGGCACGTCCCCGTCGGCACCCTGGTCCGCGTGCGCTGGTCGCACGCCACGGTGGGAACCGGGCTCGGCCACGTCGCCTACTCGTGGGAGGCCGTGCTCGATGAGGTCATCTTCGTCGCGGGCCCGGTCCTGGTGACGCTGCTGTGCACCCGGGTGGCCCCGCGGGCCGGCCTGCTCGCCGCAGCCGCGATCGGCGTCGTCGGCGGGTGCCTGCTGCTGCCGCAGCGGGCCAGCGAGCCGCCACGGTCGACGGCTCGATCTCGCTCCGCCGGCCCGGCGATCCGGCACCCGGTCGTCCGCGGCGTCGCGCTGGTGTCCTTCGGGCTGGGCGGCATCTTCGGGTCGGTGGAGGTCGCCGTCGTGGCCATCGTCACCGAGCGCGGGCAGGCCGGCCTCGCCGGTCTGGTGCTCGCCGCGTTCGCGACCGGCTCGATGGTGGCGGGGCTGGTCCACGGCGCGCTCCGGCCAGCCACCCGGGTCGCCCGCCGCCTGGTGTGGACCACGGCAGGTCTCACCGTGGCGCTCGGCACCCTCCAGCCGCTGCCGAACACCGCCGCCCTCGCTGTGGTGATCTTCGTGGCCGGGCTGGCCGTGGCGCCCTCGCTGATCTCCTCCGTGACCCTCATCGGGTCGACGGTCCCCGAGGGGGCGCGGACCGAGGCGATGTCCTGGCTGTCCACCGGCATCGGGTTCGGGCTGGCGGCCGGCGCCACCGTGGTGGGTCGGGTCATCGACGAGTACGGCGCCCGGCCGGCGTTCTGGGTGCCGGTCGTCGCCGGTGGGTTCGCGGTCGCCGCTGCGGCGTTCACCGCACGGCGCAGCCCGGCGCCGGCAACCGGGACGGCGGTCAGCCGGGGGTGACAGGATGGTGCCCGTGAGCCTCTACCGTGACGAGGCGGTCGTGCTGCGCCTGCACAAGCTGGGCGAGGCGGATCGCATCGTCACCCTGCTCACCCGCCGGCACGGCCGGGTCCGCGCGGTGGCCAAGGGCGTGCGCCGGACCAGGTCCCGGTTCGGCGCCCGGTTGGAGCCCTTCGGTCACGTCGACCTCCAGCTCTACGCCAGCCGTTCCGGCGACGGCAGCGGCCTGGACATCGTCACCCAGGTCGAGACGATCACGCCGTACGGCGTCTCCCTCGGGTCCGACTACCCTCGCTACACCGCCGGTACCGCGATCCTGGAGACGGCGGAGCGGATCGCGGCCGCGGAGGGGGAGCCCTCGCTGCGCCTGTACCTCCTGCTGGTGGGCGCGCTGCGGGCGCTCGCCGACGGCGTGCGGGAGCCGGGTCTGGTGCTCGACGCGTTCGTCGTCCGGGCGATGGCGGTGGCCGGCTGGGAGCCGGCCCTGGCGGTGTGCGCGCGGTGCGGTACGGACGGGCCGCACCGCTACTTCTCGGTTCCGGCCGGCGGCGCGGTGTGCACCGAGTGCCGGCCGGCGGGCGCCGCGACCACCCGGCCGGAGACGCTGCGGCTGCTGCGGGCCCTGCTCACCGGAGACTGGTTGGTGGCGGATGCCAGCTCACCCCCGGTCCGCCGCGAGGCCAGCGGCCTGACCGCGGCGTACCTGCAGTGGCATCTGGAGCGCGGGCTGCGTTCGCTGCCGATGGTGGAGCGGGTATGAGGGGTGTCCGCCCGGCCGCGGTCCGCCCGGTTCTGCCACCGACCCCGCATCCCACGGGGGCCCGCCCGCCCGCGATCGAACCCGGCAAGGTACCTCAGCACGTGGCGATCATCATGGACGGGAACGGCCGGTGGGCCAAGGCCCGCGGCCTGCCGCGCACGACCGGACACCAGGCCGGCGAGGCGGCGTTGTTCGACGTGATCGAGGGTGCCATCGAGGTCGGGGTGCGCTACCTGTCGGCATACGCCTTCTCGACCGAGAACTGGAAGCGCTCCCCGGAGGAGGTGCGCTTCCTGATGGGCTTCAACCGGGACGTGATCCGGCGCCGTCGGGACGGGCTGGCCGCGATGGGCGTCCGGGTGCGGTGGTCCGGGCGGGCGGGCCGGCTGTGGAAGAGCGTGATCGAGGAGCTGCGTACCGCCGAGCAGCTGACGGTCGGAAACTCGGTGCTGACGCTGCAGTTCTGCGTGAACTACGGCGGCCGGGCCGAGCTCGCCGATGCTGCCGCCGCGATCGCCCGCGAGGTGCGGGCCGGCCGGCTCGACCCCGATCGGGTGGACGAGCGGACCGTGCGTCGGTTTCTCTATCAGCCCGACATTCCCGATATAGACCTTTTTATTCGTTCTTCCGGGGAGCGGCGGACCAGCAACTTCCTGCCCTGGCAGAGCTGCTACGCCGAGCTGGCATTCGTCGACACGCTGTGGCCGGACTTCGACCGCCGGCACCTGTGGGCGGCGATCGAGTGGTACGCCGAGCGGGATCGCCGCTTCGGCGGCGCGGTGCCGAACCCGGTGCCGAACCCGGTGCCCACCTCGGACCGGACCGGGGCGGATCTGGACGATGCTGGTACCGGCGGGCAGCCGGCTGTGCCAGCATCTGACGAATGATCCCGCCGACCGACACCGCCGCGCCCGCCGCCGCGGCACCGACCACCCGGCGTCGCGGCACCGGCGCCGGGTCGACGGTGGGCCTGGCCGGCCTGCTCATCGTGATCCTGCTCGGCCAGCCCTACCTGGCGGGGCTGTTCACCTCGGCGGCCCTGCAGACCTGGTCGACGGTGTTCGTCGCCGTGTGCGTGCAGGCACTGCCGTTCCTCGTGCTCGGTGTGCTCGTCTCGGGGGCGATCGCGGTGTTCGTGCCGCCGGCGTTCTTCGCCCGGGCGCTGCCGGGCAACCCGCTCGCCGCGGTGCCGGTGGCCGGCGTGGCCGGTGCCCTGCTGCCCGGGTGCGAGTGCGGCTCGGTGCCGGTCGCCAGCGGTCTGATGGCACGTGGGGTCGCCCCGGCCGCGGCGCTGGCCTTCCTGCTCTCCGCCCCGGCGATCAACCCGGTCGTCGTCGTGGCAACCGCGGTGGCGTTCCCCGGTCACCCGGAGATGGTGGTCGCCCGGTTCGTCGCGTCCCTGGCCGCCGCCGTGGTGGTCGGCTGGATCTGGGCCCGGGTCGGCCGGGCGGATTGGATGGCATCCCCCCGCCGGCCGGACGTCAGCGGGATGGGGCGGATCGAGGCGTTCCGGGTCACGTTCTCACACGACTTCCTGCAGGCCGGTGGCTTCCTCGTGGTCGGCGGTCTGGCGGCGGCCACGCTCAACGTGCTCGTTCCGCAGCGGGTTCTCAACTCCGTCGCCCAGCACCAGTGGCTGGCGGTCGGCGCGCTGGCACTGCTCGCCGTGCTGCTGGCGATCTGTTCGGAGGCGGACGCCTTCGTGGCGGCCAGCCTCGGCCAGTTCTCGCTGACCGCCCGGCTGGCGTTCCTGGTGGTCGGTCCGATGGTCGACGTGAAACTGATCTCGCTGCAGGCGGGCACCTTCGGCCGGCGGTTCGCGGTGCGGTTCGCGCCGCTGACCTTCGTGGTGGCGGTGGCAGCGGCGGTGCTGGTCGGCGGGTGGCTGCTGTGAACCGCGACACCGGCCACATCCTGATCATCCTGGTCGGCGGTGCGGTGATCCGGATCGCCGGTACCGACACCTACCTGCGCTACGTCAAGCACGGCCTGCACGTCCCGCTGCTCGCGGCCGGTGCGGTCCTCGTGCTGCTCGGCGCGGTGTCACTCTGGCGCGACAACCCGGGCAACCATCGGGATCGGGTGGACGCCACGGTCCCCGAGGCACCCGACGGGCCCGACCATGACCAGGCGCACAGCCACAGCCACAGCCACAGCCACGGGCTGCGGGTGGCGTGGCTCCTCCTGCTGCCGGTCTTTGCGATCTTCCTGATCGCCCCACCCGCGCTCGGCTCGTACGCCGCCGAGCGGGCGACCGCGACCCGAGCGACGCCGGCTGCGCAGCCCGGCGACTACCCGCCGCTACCGGCCGGCGATCCAGTGCCGATCCGGCTGGACGAGTTCGAGGCGCGGGCGGTGTGGGACGGTGGGCGGACCCTGTCCGGGCGGCAGTTCCGGATGCTGGGTTTCGTCACCGCGAAGCCCGGCGGGGGCTACTACCTGACCCGGATCGCGATCGCCTGCTGCGCGGCCGACGCCACGTCGTCACGGGTCCTGGTCACTGGCGCCGCCGGCAGCTACCCGAACGACACCTGGGTCGAGGTGGTGGGCAGCTACGGTGGCGTCGACCACTCCCGGGAGGCCGAGGTCGGTCCGATCGCCGAACTTCGGGCCGGGTCGGTCCGGCAGGTCCCGGCTCCGGCCGAGCCGTACCAGACCTGACCAGACCGGACCGCCCGCGCGGGGCGGCGGTCAGGCGCGCAGCCGCAGCACCGCCGCCACCATGATCACCGCGACCACGACGCATCGAGTCACCCGGTCCCGGGGGGCCAGCAGCGGCCAGCTCAGGTAGCCCAGCCAACCGAGTCCGGCGGCGAGCGCACCCAACGCCGCGGCGCCAGCCGGGCCGCGCAGGACGAGGCCGGTGACGGTGAGGGCGACCACGGCGACCAGGGAGAGCCAACGGGGCTGCGACCCGATCCAGACCAGCAGGCCCCGGCTGTGGTGTTCGACTCGCTGACGGAACGTCTCGGCCATCCGCGGCGTCCCTTCTCGGTACGGTGAGATGCCCATCATCGCAGCCGGTCGGCGTCGCGATGTCCGGGTGGTCGGTCCACCGCGATCCGGCCGCGACGTTCGGAAAGGTTGTGCGGATGCTGGTGGTCAACCGGTTCGCCGTGCCGAGTGGGGACGGGTCGGCGGAGGGTGAGCGGTCGTTCCTCGGCGCCGCCGAGGCGGCGCTCGGCGCGTTGGCGGCGCGTCCCGGGTTCCGGCGGGGGCAGCTCGGCCGTGCCGCGGACGACCCGCAACATTGGGTCATGGTCTCCGAGTGGGAGAACGTCGGCTCCTACCGGCGGGCGTTGTCCGACCTTCAGGTCAGGCTGGCCGCGGTGCCGGTGCTGGCGCTGGCGGTTGACGGGCCCAGCGCATTCGAGGTGCTGGTCGACGTGCGTCCAGGCGAGCCGCACCGGGTTCACCTCGCCGACCGTGCCGTGGAACACGGCGCCGCAGGACAGCGCGGCGAGATGGGGCGGCACGGAGCGAGTCCGGGGCCACGGGACGGATGACCCGGTATCGTGCCCGGCTGGCAACAAGGAGGGATCGGTATTTGGCGGCGTCGGTGGGGCGGAGTTCGCTACTCTCGCCACGCTGTGGCCGTGCATCGTCGGAGTGCGACAACCACCGCCCGGCCAGGCGCCGTAGCGGTCCACAGCTCGGCGCGACCCCTGACCCGGGAACCGTTCGAACGGTGGCGCCGATCAGGCAGGGAGTCCGGCAAGTATCCGGTGCGGGGGTCCTGACCCTGTTGGCACCGTGGCCCGTCAGTGAGGAAACACGATCATGACTCAACCTCCCGGGTGGAACCCGGACCCGCAACAGGGTGGGCAGTTCCCGCCGTACGGTGGCCCCCCGCCGCCCGGTGGCCCACCGCCGTGGGGCGGGCAGAGCCCGAACCCACCGTACGGCGGGGGGCAGCCCCCCCAGTACGGCGCGCCGCCCCCCCAGTACGGCGCGCCGCCCCCGTACGGGGTGCCCGGATCGCAGTACGGCCCGGAGCAGACCCAGCAGTTTCCGCAGATGCCGCCCTACGGGGGCCCACCGGCGTACCTCGGTCCGCCGAACCGGTCGAACAAGACGTGGTTGATCTGGTCCGGCGTCGCGCTGGGACTGGTGCTCCTCATGGTCATCGGGTTCCTCATGTCGAACTCGGACTCGAAGCCGGCGGTGGCATCGAGCACGTCGTCCGCGACGCCCAGCAGCACGCCGAGTGACAGCCCCAGCCCCACGCCGTCGGAGACGGCCAGCCCGAGCGAGACGGCCAGCCCGACCACGAGCGGTGGACCGGACAACGCGGCACCCAGCGACTCCGCCGCACGTGCCGCCGCCGACGACTTCATGTCCTACCTGCAGGGCAAGTTCTACAACCTGGCATGGACCAAGCTGTGCGCCGCCGGCCAGGAGAAGTTCCCCAACGGCGCGGCGTTGCGGAAGGAACTGGGGTTGGTCACCAAGTCGGTGGGTGAGTACACGGTCAACTCCGTCGCGCCGGGCGACTACAACGGTGACCCGCGCAAGGAGGTGTCGGTCGACGTGACCTACACCCCGAGCGGAGCCGGCACGATGACCCTGTCGGTCACCACCGAGAACACCGAAGCCGCGATCTGCGGGTTCTGACCCGTTCCGCGTGCCGAGGCCGAGCGATCGCCGAGAGGAAGCGTTGACCAGTCCCAGCGGGCCCCCACCTGACGGGCCCCAACATGACGGGCCACAGCCAGGACGGAGCAAGACTTCGCTGTTCATCGTCGGTGCCGTGGCGGTGCTGGCGGTCGTCGGCGTTGTCCTGTGGCTGACCGTCTTCAAGGACGGCAGGGCCACGACGCCGCAGGCAGCTCTTGAGAAGATGTTGAACGCCGGCAAGAGTCGCGACGAGAACGCCGTGAAGTCCGGGTTCTGCCAGGCTGACCTCGAGATGTTCCGCAAGCTCGGCCAGCCGATCCCGATGCCCGACAAGAACGAGGTCGTCACGGGCTGGACGATCAAGGGCACCCATGTCAAGGATGGCGTCACCTGGGTGGACTTCGTCGTCAACAGCACCAAGGACGGCACGCCGACGAGCGACGACACCAGCGTCCCGGTGGTGCAGGAGGGCGGGGTCTACAAGGTGTGCGTGAGCATCGAGCCTGGCCCGGTGACGGACGTCCCGTCGGGGTTCCCGACCAGCCTGCCGTCGGGGTTCCCGACCAGTTTCCCGTCGGGGTTCCCGACCAGCCTGCCGTCGGGGTTCCCCACCGTGCTCCCGACCGGCTGATCCTCGGTTGCTCACCGGTCCGTCCCGGCACCGACCAGATCGGCGCCGGGACGGACCGCTCCGCGGCGGCACCGCGCGCGGCTCGGCGTGGGTCAGGCGGGATCAGGCGGGATACTGGCTCGGAGCCGCGGCGCGGAACCGGGTAACCTGCTGCGGCGCGCCCCTCGCCGACCGCCAGCCGGATGGAGACCGACACCGTGCCCGCCGACCGCACCGACACCATCGTCAGCCTGTCCAAGCGCCGGGGGTTCGTGTACCCCTGCGGAGAGATCTACGGGGGTACCCGGTCCGCCTGGGACTACGGTCCGCTCGGGGTGGAACTCAAGGAGAACATCCGGCGGCAGTGGTGGCGGCAGCTGGTGACCGCCCGCGACGACGTGGTCGGCCTGGACTCCTCGGTCATCCTGCCCCGCGAGGTGTGGGCGGCCTCCGGACACGTCAACGAGTTCGTGGACCCGCTCACCGAGTGCCTGAGCTGCCACCACCGGTTCCGGGTGGACCACCTGGTCGAGGCGTACCAGGCCAAGCATCGCCGGGAGACCGAGCCCGCCCTCACCGACCTGAACTGCCCGAACTGCGGGGCCAAGGGGTCGTTCACCGAGCCGCGGATGTTCAACGGTCTGCTCAAGACCTACCTGGGTGCGGTGGAGGACGACGCCGGCCTGCACTACCTGCGCCCGGAGACAGCACAGGGGATCTTCGTCAACTACAAGAACGTCGAGCAGTCAGCCCGCAAGAAGCCGCCGTTCGGCATCGCGCAGGTCGGCAAGAGCTTCCGCAACGAGATCACACCCGGCAACTTCATCTTCCGCACCCGCGAGTTCGAGCAGATGGAGATGGAGTTCTTCGTCCGTCCCGGTACCGACGAGGAGTGGCACGAGTACTGGATCAACGAGCGGCTGCGCTGGTACCTCGAGCTGGGCATCAGCGAGGGCAACCTCCGCCTCTACGAGCACCCGAAGGACAAGCTCTCGCACTACGCCAAGCGCACGGTCGACATCGAGTACCGGTTCAACTTCGCCGGCTCGGAGTGGGGGGAGCTCGAGGGCATCGCCAACCGGACCGACTTCGACCTGGCCACCCACTCCACCCACTCCGGCGTCGACCTCTCCTACTTCGACCAGGACAGCGGCGAGCGGTGGATGCCGTACGTGATCGAGCCGGCCGCCGGGCTGACCCGGTGCGTGCTGGTCTTCCTGCTCGACGCGTTCGCCGAGGACGAGGCCCCCAACGCGAAGGGTGTGCTGGAGAAGCGGACCGTCCTGCGGTTGGACCACCGGCTGGCGCCGGTCAAGGTCGCGGTGCTGCCGCTGTCCCGCAACGTGGACCTCTCACCCAAGGCCAAGGCGCTGGCGGCCGAGCTGCGGACCGCCTGGAACGTCGACTTCGACGACGCCGGTGCGATCGGCAGGCGCTACCGTCGTCAGGACGAGATCGGTACGCCGTACTGCGTGACGGTGGACTTCGATACGCTCACGGACAACGCGGTGACGGTGCGCGAGCGCGACTCCATGAAGCAGGAGCGGATCGGGCTGGACCAGGTGCGCGCTTACCTGGCGGACAAGCTCGTGGGCTGCTGACCGGTTCACGTCCGGCGGGCCGGTCCCCGCGCGTAGCGGCCGGGCGTCGCGTTACTAGGTTCCGGAGGGATTCTGCCGAGCACGCCCGGGTGATGCGTCGGCCCTGGGCATGTTCCGATCGAGGGAGAACGTCGCGTGACCACCAAGTACGTCTACCACTTCGCCGAGGGCAACCGGGGCCTGAAGGACCTGCTCGGCGGCAAGGGTGCCAACCTGGCCGAGATGACCAACCTGGGGCTGCCGGTCCCGGGCGGTTTCACCATCACCACCGAGGCGTGCCGCGCCTATCTCGCTGAGGGCGCCGAGCCGAAGAGCATGCGGGACGAGGTCACCGAACACCTGGCCCGGCTCGAGCAGCAGATGGGCAAGAACCTCGGCGACCCGACCGACCCGCTGCTCGTCTCGGTGCGTTCCGGGGCGAAGTTCTCCATGCCGGGGATGATGGAAACCGTCCTCAACATCGGGCTGAACGACACCTCGGTGCGGGGGCTGGCCGCGCAGGCCGGCAACGACCGGTTCGGCTGGGACTCCTACCGCCGGCTGATCCAGATGTTCGGCAAGACGGTGCTCGGCATCAACGGCGAGCACTTCGAGCACGCGCTGGACGACGCGAAGCGGGCCAAGGGCACGACCAACGACCTGGACCTGCACGCCGAGGACCTGCGTGGTGTCGTCGAGACCTTCAAGGGGATCATCGCCGACCAGTCCGGCCGGGAGTTCCCGCAGGACCCGCGCGAGCAGCTCGACCTCGCGATCAACGCGGTCTTCGACTCCTGGAACGCGCCGCGCGCCGTGCTCTACCGCCGGCAGGAGCGGATCCCGGCCGACCTCGGCACCGCCGTCAACGTGGTGGCGATGGTCTTCGGCAACCTCGGCATGGACTCCGGCACCGGCGTGGCCTTCACCCGGGACCCGGCCACCGGCGCGCAGGGTGTCTACGGCGACTACCTGCAGAACGCGCAGGGCGAGGATGTGGTGGCCGGCATCCGCAACACGCTCCCGCTGGCGGAGCTGGAGAAGCTGGACAAGGCCTGCTACGACCAGCTCATGTCGATCATGGAGAAGCTGGAGCGGCACTACAAGGACCTCTGCGACATCGAGTTCACCATCGAGCGCGGCAAGTTGTGGATGCTCCAGACCCGGGTCGGGAAGCGGACGGCGGCGGCGGCGTTCGTCATCGCCACCCAGCTCGTCGACGAGGGGCTGATCGACCTGGACGAGGCGCTGACCCGGGTCAACGGCGCGCAGCTCGCCCAGCTCATGTTCCCGACCTTCGAGGAGGAGGCCGGCCGGGAGCGGATCGCCACCGGGATCGCGGCCAGCCCGGGCGCCGCCGTCGGGCACGCGGTCTTCGACAGCGCGCGGGCCGAGGAGCTCGCGGCCACCGGCCAGCGGGTGATCCTGGTCCGCCGGGAGACCAACCCCGACGACCTGCCCGGCATGATCGCTGCCCAGGGCATCCTCACCTCGCGGGGTGGGAAGACCTCGCACGCCGCCGTGGTGGCCCGCGGGATGGGCAAGACCTGCGTGTGTGGCGCCGAGGAGCTCGACGTCGACGTCCGTGGCCGCACCTTCGTCGGCCCGCACGGCGTGGTCGTCAAGGAAGGCGACCTGATCTCCATCGACGGCACCACCGGCACGGTCTACAGCGGCGAGGTGCCGGTGCAGCCGTCACCGGTCGTGCAGTACTTCGAGGGCACCCTCGCCGCCGACGCCGACCCGCTGATCGCGGCGGTGCACCGCCTCGTCGCGCACGCCGACAGCCTCCGCCGGCTCGGCGTGCGGGCCAACTCCGACACCCCCGAGGACTCCGACCGGGCCCGCCGGTTCGGCGCGGCCGGGATCGGCCTGTGCCGGACCGAGCACATGTTCCTCGGTGACCGGCGCCAGCTCGTCGAGGCGCTGATCCTCGCCGACTCCGACGAGGATCGGCAGCGGGCCCTCGACGCGCTGGAGCCGCTCCAGCGCGAGGACTTCATCGGCATCTTCGCGGCGATGGACGGCCTCCCGGTCACCATCCGGCTGCTGGACCCGCCGCTGCACGAGTTCCTGCCCGACCTGACGGAGCTGTCGGTGCGGGTCGCGGTGGCCGAGGCGACCAACCGGCCGGACCCGGATGCGGTCCGGCTGCTCGCCGCGGTGCACCGGCTGCACGAGCAGAACCCGATGCTGGGGCTGCGCGGGGTGCGGCTCGGACTGGTCATTCCGGGGCTGTTCGGGATGCAGGTGCGGGCCATCGCGCACGCCGCGGCGGCCCGGAAGCGGGCCGGCGGTGACCCCCGTCCGGAGATCATGATCCCGCTCGTCGGGGCGGTCCAGGAGCTGGAGCTGATCCGTGACGAGGCCGAGGTGATCCTGCGGGAGGTCGCCGAGTCCTCCGGGGTCGAGGTGCGCACCCTGATCGGCACGATGATCGAGGTGCCCCGGGCGGCGCTCACCGCCGGGCAGATCGCGGAGGCGGCGGAGTTCTTCAGCTTCGGCACCAACGACCTGACCCAGATGGGGTGGGGCTTCTCCCGGGACGACGTGGAGGCTGCGTTCTTCTCCGCGTACCTGGACAAGGGGATCTTCGGGGTCTCGCCGTTCGAGTCGCTGGACACCGAGGGCATCGGGCGGCTGGTGCGGATCGCGGTGGAGGAGGGGCGGGCGGCCCGCCCCGGTCTGAAGATCGGCGTGTGTGGCGAGCACGGTGGCGACCCGGACTCGGTGCACTTCTTCCACCGGGTGGGTCTGGACTACGTCTCCTGCTCTCCGTTCCGGGTGCCGGTCGCCCGGTTGGAGGCCGGCCGGGCGGTGGTCAGCGCGGAAGGCAGCGACAGCCGCTGATCACGGCGGTGACAGGACCGGCCCGTCGGCCGGACCGAGGAGGTGAGAGGGTGTTTTCCCGCAAGGCGCGCCGACGCCGCTCCGCCGGCCTGCCGAGTTCGCCGTCGGCGGTGCTCCGTCGCTACGCGCCGGTGCGGCTGCGGGGGCACCCGATCGGCGGCTCGGCGCATCCGCGGGTGTCCCTGCGTGGACCGGCGAAGGTCCGGCCGACACCGGTGGTGCTGGCGGGGGTGCTCGCCGAGCTCGGGGTCCGGTACACCGTCGACGCCGACGGGGACCTGTGCAGCATGTGGGACGGTTGCCGGGTTTACCTGATGCTCACCGGCCCGGACAGTACGGTGCTGCGGGTCCTGGTCGTCGTCGAGCGGCGCGCCGGTATCGAGGACAAGCCGTGGCTGCTGGACCTCGTCGATGACTGGAACCGGTCCCGGCTGTCCGGCAAGGCCTACACCACCGTCGGTGACGACGGTCAGGTCGGGCTGTGCGCCGAGCACGTCTTCGACTTCAGCCTGCCGGTGGAGCGGCAGCTGCTGGTCTCCATGGTCCGGCGCTGGATCGTCTCGCTGCTGAGGTTCTCCACCTGGGTCGGCGAGCGGGTATGACCGCCGTCGCCGAGGTGCGGGCCCGGTCCTGGTGGATCGCGAGCCGGCTCGTGCTCGCCGGCACCGTCGCGGTCGCGCTCCTCGTCGGCGGTACGGCGCTGCGGGTGTGGCAGGTGGCCCGGGAGGACAACCGCCCGAGCTCCGACGCGATCGTGGTGCTCGGCTCGGCGCAGTACGACGGGCGTCCGTCGGCGGTGTTGCAGTCCCGGCTGGATCACGCGCTGGCGCTGTACCGGGACGGCGTGGCGCCGCGGGTGGTGACCGTCGGCGGGAACCGCGCCGGTGACCGGTACACCGAGGCGGCGGCCGGCGCGCGGTACCTGCGCGGGATGGGCGTGCCGGGCGGCGAGGTGTACCCGGTGGAGCAGGGCAGCGACACGCTGCAGAGCGTGCGGGCGGTGGCGGAGGTCTTCGCGGCACACGGCTGGCGCACCGCCGTGCTGGTCACCGACCCGTGGCATGAGCTGCGCACCGAGCGGATGGCCCGGGACGCCGGGATCGACGCCGTCGGCTCGCCGACCAGGTCCGGACCGGTGGTGCAGACCCGGTGGACCGAGCTGCGGTACGTGGCCCGGGAGACCGCGGGGTACCTGTACTACCGGCTCTTCCACCGCAGCTCCGACGCCGGGCCGCCGGTCGCCTGAGCGGCCTGGGGCACCAGGCACCAGGCACGCCGACAGACAGGCACGCCGATAGACTGGCCGCCTGCGTGAGCGCAAGCCCGAGGAGAGCCACAGTGATCGACATCGCCCTGTTGCGGACCGCACCCGAGCTCGTGCGACACGTCTGCCACGCGAAGGGTTCCGACGTCGACGTGGACAAGCTCATCAGTCTGGACTCCGAGCTGCGCAGCACCCAGGTCCACGCCGAGAAGCTGCGCGCCGACCAGAAGAACCCCAGCCTGCGTACGGACATCGAGGCCGCCCGCGCACTGAAGGCCGAGCTCCAGCGGGCCACCGACAAGCTGCGCACCCTCCAGGAGGAACGTGACGCGCTGTGGGTCCGGGTGCCGAACCTGTTCCCCGACGACACGCCACCCGGGGATGACGACGAGGACAACGTCGAGCTACGGCGGGTCGGTGACCCGGTGCCGGCCGACGAGGCCCGCGCGCACGACACGATCGGCAGCCGGCTGGGGATCTTCGACATGGCGCGGGGCGCGGAGGTCGCCGGCTCGGGCTTCTACTACTGGAAGGGTGACGGCGCCCGCCTGGCCTGGGCGATCTTCTCCTACGCCCAGGACTTCCTCGTCGGCCGGGGCTTCTCGCCGATGCTGACCCCGCTGGTGGCGCGGGAGCGGACCTTCTTCGGCACCGGCTACCTGCCGTTCTTCGCCGACCAGCTCTACCGGATCGCCGACACCGACCTGTCCCTGATCGGGACCTCCGAGCAGACCCTGATCGGCTACTACGGCGACACGATCATCGACCGTGCGGAGCTGCCGATCCAGGTCACGGCGTTCTCACCGTGTTTCCGCACCGAGGCCGGTGCCGCCGGACGGAGCAACCGGGGCGGCTACCGGGTGCACCAGTTCCACAAGGTCGAGCAGATCGTCATCTGCGACCCGGCCGAGTCCGAGCACTGGCTGGACGAGTGCCAGCGCAACGTCGAAGAGCTGCTCACCGGGCTGGAGCTGCCCTACCGGGTGGTGCGGGTATGTCTGGGTGACATGGGTGCCCCGGCGTACAAGAAGTACGACACCGAGACCTGGTTCCCCTCGTTCGGGGCGTACCGGGAGACGCACTCCAACACCAACCTCACCGACTACCAGGCCCGCCGCTTCAAGATCCGGTTCAAGAACGCGGACGGAAAGACCGTCTTCCCGCACACCATCTCCTCCACCGGCATCACCGACCGCGCCGCACTCGCGATCCTGGAGAACCACGTCCAACCCGACGGCACCATCGCCGTACCGAAGGCGCTGCGGTCATACCTGGGTGGGCAGGAACGCCTCGGCGCCGGCAAGCCCGCCGTCTAGGCCCGCGCCGTCATGGCGGTCTATGACGACCACGACCGGGCCAGGTGGTCCGCCGAGCGCCCCAAGCGGGCCGGTACCGCCGGCGTTGGCGTGCGGCCGGCGCGGGGGGACTTCGAGCGGGACCGGGCGCGGGTGCTGCACTCCTCGGCGTTACGCCGGCTGGCCGGCAAGACCCAGGTCGTGGCGCCCGGCGAGGACGACTTCCCGCGCACCCGGCTCACCCACTCGCTGGAGGTCGCCCAGATCGGCCGGGAGATCGGCGCGGCGCTCGGGTGTGACCCGGACATCGTCGACGCCGCCGGGCTGGCGCACGACCTGGGACACCCGCCGTTCGGGCACAACGGGGAGGACGCGCTGGACGCCGTCGCCGGACCGTGCGGCGGGTTCGAGGGGAACGCGCAGACCCTGCGGGTGCTGACCCGGCTGGAGGCCAAGATCGTCGATGGTGGCGGCCGGCCGGCCGGTCTCAACCTGACCCGGGCCACCCTGGACGCGACCTGCAAGTACCCGTGGCCGCGCCGCCCCGGGTCACGGAAGTTCGGCGTGTACGACGCCGACCGGCCGGCGTACGACTGGGTCCGGGACGGCGCGCCCGCGGACCGGCGGAGCCTGGAGGCGCAGGTCATGGACTGGGCCGACGACGTGGCCTACTCGGTGCACGACCTGGAGGACGGGATCTACGCCGGCCACATCCGGCTGTCCCGGCTGGCCGACCCGGACGAGCGGGCCGCGCTCGTGGAGCTCGTCGCGCAGACCTACTCCCCGGAGCGCCCCGCCGACCTGCTCACCGTGCTGGACGAGCTGCTGGCGCTGCCGCCGCTGGCGGACCTCGCCGGCTACGACGGCCGGTTCGGCGCCCAGGTCGCGCTGAAGCGGGCCACCAGCGAGATCGTGGGGCGGTTCGCGACCGTGGCGGTGCGGGCGACCCGGGCCACCCACGGCGGGGAGCCGGCCGGGTCGCTGGCCCGCCACGCCGCGGACCTGGTGATCCCCCGGCGGGCGGCGGCCGAATGTGCCCTGCTCAAGGGCGTGGCGCTGCGGTACGTGATGCAGCGGCAGGCCGCCGAGCCCCGGTACGAGCGGCAGCGGGAGGTGCTGACCGAGCTCGTGGCGGAGCTGGCGAGGCGGGCCCCGGACGCGCTGGAGCCGGCGCTGCGCCCGGACTGGGCCGCCGCCACCGACGACGCCGGGCGGCTGCGGGTGGTGATCGACCAGGTGGCCAGGCTCACCGACGCCTCGGCGTGGGGCTGGCACGCCCGGCTGACCGGGCGGGGCTGACCGGGCGGGGCTGACCGGGCGGGGCGGGCCTGCGGCGGCATAGACTCCGCCACTATGGCCGGACGGATCCGCGACGAGGACATCGCGGCCGTGCGCGACCGGTCGCCGATCGACGAGGTGATCGGGGAGTACATCCAGCTCCGCAACGCCGGTGGCGGCTCGGTGAAGGGGCTGTGCCCGTTCCACGACGAGAGGTCACCGTCGTTCAACGTCACCCCGGCCCGCGGTCTGTGGTACTGCTTCGGCTGCGGCGAGGGCGGGGACGTCATCCGGTTCGTCGAGAAGGTCGACCACCTGTCGTTCAACGAGGCCGTCGAGCGGCTGGCCAACCGGGCCGGCATCCAGCTCCGCTACGAGCAGGGTGGTTCGGCGCCGATCCGGCAGCAGGGGCAGCGGGCGCGGCTGGTGGAGGCCAACCGGCTGGCGGCGGAGTTCTACACCGCGCAGCTGATGACGGGCGACGAGGCGCGGGTCGGCCGGGACTTCCTCGCCGGGCGCGGGTTCGACGCCGCCGGGGCGGCCGGTCGGTTCGGCTGCGGGTACGCGCCGTCCGGTTGGGAGGCGCTCACCCGGCAGCTGCTGGGCAAGGGGTTCAGCGAGGTCGAGCTGGTCACCGCCGGGCTGGCCCGCCGGTCCCAGCGCGGCGGGCTGATCGACCGGTTCCACCGCCGGCTGCTGTGGCCGATCCGGGACCTCTCCGGCGACGTCGTCGGCTTCGGGGCGCGCCGGCTCCACGACGACGACCCGATCGAGGCGAAGTACCTCAACACCCCCGAGACCCCGCTGTACAAGAAGTCGCAGGTGCTCTACGGGATCGACCTGGCGAAGAGGGACATCGCCCGGCAGACGAAGGCCGTGGTCGTCGAGGGGTACACCGACGTGATGGCCTGCCACCTCGCCGGGGTGCCGATCGCCGTGGCCACCTGCGGAACCGCCTTCGGGTCCGACCACATCGGCATCCTGCGGCGCCTGCTGATGGACTCCGACACCTTCCGCGGCGAGGTCATCTTCACCTTCGACGGGGACGCCGCCGGGCAGAAGGCGGCGCTGCGCGCGTTCGAGGACGACCAGCGGTTCATGGCGCAGACGTTCGTCGCGATCGAGCCGGCCGGGATGGACCCGTGCGAGCTGCGGCAGGCGAAGGGTGACGCCGCGGTGCGGGACCTGATCGCGCGCCGCCGGCCGCTGGTGGAGTTCGCGCTGGGGCGGTCGGTGGCCGGCCACAACCTCGACACCGCCGAGGGTCGGGTGCGGGCCCTCGCCGAGGCCGCCCCGATCGTCGCCCGGATCAAGGACATCTCGCTGCGGGACGAGTACGCCCGGCGGCTGGCCGGCATGGTGGGGGTCGACGACCCGAACCGGGTCGTCGTCGACGTCCGCCGGATCGCCGGCGGGGGAGCTGTGCCGGCGCGGCGGGCGGCGCCGGCCCGCCGCGATGACGCGGTGCTCCAGGTGGAGCGGGAGGCGCTCAAGCTCGCCCTCCAGGTGCCGGTGCTGGCCGGGCCGGTCTTCGACGGCCTCGTCGACGAGGCATTCACCGACCCCGTCTACCGGCTGGTGCGGGCGGCGATCGCGGCCGCGGGCGGTGCGGTCAGCGGGCGGACCGGGGCGGCGTGGGTCGGGGAGGTCGCCGAGCAATGCCCTGACCTGCTGGCCCGCGCGCTGGTCACCGAGCTTGCGGTGGAGCCGGTCCGGTCGGCCACCGAACCCGATCCGCGTTACGTCACCGGTACTCTGGCCCGGCTCCAGGAACTCGCGGTCGAGCGGGAGGTGGCGGCGCTGAAGTCGCGGTTGCAGCGGATCAATCCGGTCGAGCGTGCGGAGGAGTACACCGTGTTGTTCGGGCAGCTCGTCGGGCTTGAGCAGCGTCGTAGGGGGTTACGGGAGCAAGCGTTGGGTGGGGTGTGAGAGTGGTGACGCTGCCACGGCGTGACCGGCTGCCTGCCGAGGCGGCGCAGGGGCTGGACCGGGACGAGCGGGTGACCGCGTGGGCGGAGATGTCCGGCGGGGGGTTCGCCGTGACGACGCCCCGCGGCCTGTGGCTGCCGTCCGGGCCGGACCGCCGGGAGCGGCTGGACTGGCACCTGATCGACCGGGCGGTGTGGCGGTCGCCGATGCTCGCGCTGACCGTGGCGGTGCCCCGGGGCGAGCTCGGTGGTGCGCTGGTCATCGAGGAGCTGCCGGCCAGGGTGGTCGCGGTGGCCAACCCGCGCCGGCTTCCGCCGGAGGTGCGGCTGCGGGTCACCCGCTCGGTGTGGTACGCCGAGGATCAGCGGCTGCGGTCCTCCGCCGGCGTACGGATCGTGGCCCGCCGGGTTTCCGGCCAGGACGGCCTGACCTGGCACCTGCGGTTCGCCGCGGGCGTCGACCCGGATGACCCGTTGCTGCGCGCGGAGGCGATCCGGCTGCTGGACGCCACCCGTCGTAACGTCTGCCCCCGCCCGCGGTAGGCGGTTCCGGGGCCGGCGCACCCTTTTCGGCCCGTCCCATGTTGGTATGGTGTCGGTATGACGATCCAGATCACGGTCAGGCTGCCCGACGAGCTCGTTGCCTTCGTCGACGAGCTCGTCGCCAGCGGCACCGTCGCCAGCCGCGCCGAGGCGGTCACCTGGGCACTGAGGCGGGATCGGCGCCGCCGGACCGCACTCGCTGACGCCGAGATCCTCCGCGAGCAGGGTGCCGATCCCGAGCTGGAGGCGATCGTCGCCCACACTGCGGCGCACCCGGCCGATCTCGGCGACTGATGCGCCCCATCCATCTCGCGCAGCTGGACAAGGTCCGCCCGGTCGTTGTCCTCACCCGCGAGGTCGTGCGCCCCTACCTCAGCAACGTCAGCGTCGCCCCGATCACCTCCACGGTGCGGGGGCTGTCCACGGAGGTACCCGTTGGCGTCGCCAACGGGCTCGACCGGGCGAGCGTCGTCAGCTGCGACAACATCACCACCATTCCGGTGCGGCAGTTGCTGTCTCAGGTGGGCTACCTGTTGCCGGCGCAGGAGCCGGCGCTCACCGAGGCGATCGTCGCGGCCTTCGACCTCGACTGACCAGCGCTCGGTGAGCGCCGCGGCGTGCTACCGGGCGTGTGGGTTGAGGGAGGACAGCGACGGCAGGCCGTTGAGGGTCACGTGGATGGTGAACATCACGGCGACGATCGCCAGCGCGATCCAGGTGATCCGGCGGGTCTTGCTCATGGGCGGTGATCCTTTCGGCGGTGGGTCCGGGGTCCGGGGACTGTGGTTGCGGCGGGTCAGAGGGTGGACAGCGCCTCGCGGACGGTGAGCCGGGCGGCCCGGCGGGCGGCGGCGGCACTGGCACCGGCGGCACCGAGGAGCGCGGCGACCACCCACCCGGCGAGGGCGGGGAAGGAGAACCGGTAGGGCAACGGTGAGGCGAACGCCTGCATCCCGATGTAGCTGCCGAGCACCCGGGTGGCGGGCAGGGCGAACCACCCCGCCAGCACGATGCTGGTGGCACCGATGAGCATCCCCTCGGTCACGACGAGCGAGCGCACCCGGTCCGCTGTCGCGCCGATCGTGTGCAGTATCCCGAACTCCCGGGTCCGCTCGGTGACGCTGGTGCTCATCGTCGAGGCGAGGCCGAGCAGGGCGACCACGGCGAGGATGCCCGACAGCGCGATCAGGGCGTCGGCGAGGACCAGGACGTGCCGGTCCAGGCCGCTCTGCAGCTCGTCGAGGGGGAACGTCGACTCCATCGTGATGTGCTGGGCCGACAGCGCCCGCTCCACCGCGTTGAGGGTGACCACCCGGCTCGCCGCGTCGTGGCTGCCGGTGACGATGCGGAGCATCCGGACCTGGCCCGGGTGTCCGGTGAGGGCGGCGTACTCCCGGTCCGTGACGTACGCCGTGCCCTGGGTGCCGAAGTCGGCGGCGATGCCGACCACCCGGAGGGTCTTGGGCGCGCCGGAGACGGTGAGCGTGATGTCGTCGCCGACCTTGGTTCCCGGTGCCTGGAGCGGCGGCACGAGGTTGTTGAGCACGACCGCGCCGGTGTCGTCGGGGCGCAGCCACCGGCCGGACTTCAGCGGCAGGCTGATCAGCGGCGTGTCGGCCGGTGGGGCGATCATCGTGAAGCTGCCGTGTGCGTCGTCGGGGTAGACGTGCGCGACGTCGATGGCCCCGTCCCGGTGCACGGTGACCGGCTCCGAGCCCCAGGCCCCGACGGTCCGCACCCCCGGCACCGCGGCCAGCAGCTCGCGGACCCGGTCGGCCGGCTGGGCCTCGTTGAGCCGCACCTCCATGTCGTAGTGCCGCACCCCGATGCCGTTGTCGACCATGCCGGTCCAGCCGGTCGCGGTGTTCAGGCCGGTGAGGAACAGCCCACCAGCGATCCCGAGCAGCCCGACGGTGAGGGCGAACCGGCCCCGCCGGCGCACCGTGTTGCGCAGCGCCATCAGCAGCGCCCGGTTGGTGCCGCCGACCCGGGCCAGCAGCCGGTCCAGCCCGGATGCGCCGACTGTCTCGCGGTCGACTCCGTGGTCGTCGATCGCCTCCCGGACGGTGATCCGGCTGGCCCGGACCAGCGGGACGAGGGCGACGAGCAGCGGTACGCCGACCCCGGCGAGCACCTCGACCACGATGACCCACGACGGGATGGCCCGGCTGGTGAGGTCCAGGTTGAGCATCCGGCCGCCGAACCCTGCCAGGGTCCGGCCGATCAGCATGCCGGGGACCACCGCCAGCGCCGTCGCGACGCTCGCGATCACGGCCGTGAGCAGCAGGTACATGCCGAGGAGCTGGCCGGTGCGGGCGCCGATCGCCTTCATCGCGCCGAGCTGGCGGACCTGGCCGGCGAGCATCCCGCCGAGCATCGTCGCCACCAGGATCGAGCTGAGCAACAGCGCGGCGGCACCGAAGGTGAGCATGAGGAAGCCGACGGTGTTCATCTGCCCCTGGTGCGGGTGCCGCAGCGGCGGTGGGATCTGGATGGAGGCCACCGGATGCCCCTGAGCGGTGAGGGTCGCGCCGAGCTGCTGCGCGACCGCGGTGACCCGGTCCCGGCTGCCGCTGGGGCCGGCGGCGTCGCCAACCACGATCTTGAGCTCGGTGAGCGTCGTCGGCTCGCCGAGGCGGTGGAAGGCGTCGGTGGTGAGGAAGCCGTAGGCGGTGCGTTCCTGCTCGGCCGGGGCCACCGACCCGTCATGCACGACACCGGAGACGGTGATCGGGGTCGGCACGCCGGACGGGGTCTGGAGCTGCACCCGGTCGCCGGCCTTCAGGCCGAGGAACGGCAGTGCGGTCCGCTCCAGCATGAACCCGTCTGTCGGGGGCGGCCAGCTGCCGACCTCGACCCGGTTGGTCGCCATCGTGCGGGGGTCGGTGCGGTCGCTGACGAACACGACCAGCGGCATCCACCGGCCGTCGGCGCGCTGGATGCGGGCCTGCACCGAGCCCCGCGCGGCGACGGCGGTGACGCCGGCCTGCGCCCGCGCGGTGGCGAGCACCTCCGGCCCGACCCCGCCGGGTAGCACCAGGGTCGCCGAGGCGGGGTGGGTCTCGGCGTAGTTCACGCCGACCTCGCGCATGAGGATCGACCGGGAGCCGAGGAACGCACCGACGGCGACGATGCTCACCGCGATCGCGACGATCATCATCGTCACCCGGGTCCGGGCCAGCCACACGTCCCGGGCGAGCTTGCGTAGCCGCAACCGGCTCATGACCGGCCGTCCGGCAGGGCGGCAGCGGTGCCGGTGTCCTCGCCGATCAGGCCGTCGACGAGCGTCACCTGGCGGGTGGCATATCCGGAGACGTCCCGCTCGTGGGTGACCATGACGACGGTCCGCCCCTCGGCGGAGAGCTGGGCGAAGAGGTCGAGGACCGACTCGCTGGTGTGCGAGTCGAGGTTTCCGGTTGGCTCGTCGGCCAGCAGGATCGGCGGGTCGTTGGCCAGGGCTCTGGCGATCGCGGCGCGCTGCTGCTGGCCACCCGACAGCGACGAGGGGAGCTTCGCGGCCTGGTCGGCGACGCCGACCCGGTCGAGGAGGTCCAGCGCGCGGGCACGCCGCTCCCGGACCGGGAACGTGTCGCAGAAGTCCATCGGCAGCATGACGTTCTCGACCGCGGTGAGCGTCGGCAGGAGCTGGAAGAACTGGAAGACCAGCCCGATCGAGCGGCCCCGCCAGGAGGCCAGCGCGGAGCCGGCCAGGTCGTGGACCGGGGCGCCGGCCACCACGATCTCGCCGGCCGTGGGGCGGTCGATGCCGGCCAGGAGGTTCAGCAGCGTCGTCTTGCCGCTGCCCGACCTGCCGACGATGGCGACGAACTCACCGCGTTCGACCGCCAGGTCGATGCCGGCGATGGCGGTGAACTCCCCGGCCGGCGAGGAGTACGTCTTGACCGCGCCCCGGACCGAGATGGACTCCCTGGTGCCGGGCGGTCGCGGCTCCGTTGTCGTGATCAGCGGTGAGGTGGTGTGACGCATGCGGCGTTCCCTTTCAGCGGGTCCGGCGCGGGCCGGCGGTCGTGTCTTTCCGTGCCGTTCCGCGCCAGTCGGACGAACAATGAGTTAGTTTCAAGACACTGTGTTCGACCGATGGTCTGGGTCGACCGGAACGGGGTCAACGGACGGCACGGCCGCCGGAGTGCGGAACCGGACACCGGCCCGCGATCAGTCCCGAAACTCGGCGTCCCGACGGGGCGGCGACGGCGGCGGAGGGTGGTCATCACCGTGGTGGGAAGCGATCGGCGGGTCCGCCGGACCAGGGCGGCGCTGAACTCGGCGCTGCTCGACCTGATCATCGAGAAGGGCTACGAGGCGGTCACCGTGCAGGACATCATCGACCGCGCGGACGTCGGCCGGTCCACCTTCTACGCGCACTTCCGCGACAAGGACGACCTGCTGCTCAGCGGCGCCGAGATCCTCCGCCCGATGATCGACGGGACGGCCGGCGACCGCCCGTTCGGGTTCAGCCTGGAGCTCTTCCGGCATGCCCGCAGCCACCGGCTGCTGTACCGGGCGATGGCCGGCCGGCGGGCCGGCAGCCTCTTCCTGAAGTGGTTCACCGACATGGTGGCCGGCCTGGTCCGGGAGGACCTCCAGCGGTACCGGCCGCGGCCCGGGGTCGATGTGCCGCTGGAGGTGTTGGTCCAGTTCGTGACGGCGACCTGCGTGTCGGTGCTCTCCGGTTGGCTCGAAGGCGACGCGAGGGCCAGTGCCGACGACGTGGACCGGATGTTCCGCACCCTCGCGCTCGGTGGCGTGGCAGCCGCCGTCGACCTCACCCCCACCCGCGACCTCGAGTCACCGGACCGTGCGCAGTGATCGGCTCCGGGCGGGGAACCGGACCATGACCCCCAGGGGAAAGCCGCGGGGCAAGGTCCGGTGGTCGGGTCCGGCCGATGGCGGCCCGGTGCGGGTGGACTACTACCACGACCCCACCGCCCCGGAACCGACGAGCCGCAAGCCCTCCGCGTCCGTGGTTGTGCGTGACGACGCCGGGCGGGTGCTCATGCTGCGCCGCGCGGACAACGGCCTGTGGACGATCCCCACCGGGGGCCTGAAGAAGAACGAAACCGTCCGCGCCTGCGGCATCCGTGAATGTCGGGAGGAAACCGGCGTCGAGATCGAGGTCACCGGCCTGGTCGGGGTGTTCTCCGACCCTGGCCACGTCATCGCCTACGCCCGTGGTGGCACGGTCACCGAGGTCCGCCAGCCGATCAACGTCTGCCTGCACGCCCGTCCTGTCGGTGGAACGCTCGTGCCCGACCCGCGCGAGGCTCTTGAGCTTCGCTGGGTCGCCTCCGACAAGCTGGGTGATCTTGAAATCCATCCCGCGATCCGTCTTCGCATCGACCACGCGTTGACCCACCCCGATGAGCCCTTCGTCGACTGATCGGGACCGTGTGCGGGACTCGTCTCCGGTTGGGTCAGATCGACGTGACACGCCGACGTCGAAGATCCCGAGCCGATAGGTCACTGTCCGGAGGTTTGCCGGTGGTCGCCGACCGGCGACTCCGGGCAGGAGCGGATCTCGTCCCACTCGCCGTTGCCGTCGAGCACCTTCTTGAAGCCGCGGAGCAGGTCCCGCACGTCGGCGTCGGTGAGGTGGCCGACGAACCGCTCCGCGAGCACCTGCTGGAGGACCGGGCGGGTCGCCTCGACCGTCCGCTGGCCGGCCTCGGTGAGGGTGGCGAAGGTGCTCCGGCGATCCGAGGCAGCGAGCTCCCGGCGGAGGTTCCCGGTCTGTTCCAGCCGGTCGACCAGCCGGGTGACCTCGCTCTTGCTCACCATCATGAGGCGGGCGAGGTCGGACATCCGGAGCCGCCCTTCCGGCGCCTGGGACAGCCGGGTCAGCACCTCGGCCTGGCTGCGGGACAGGCCGAAGGAGCGCTCCAGGGTGTCGTTGAGGGCGCGGGCCACCAGGGTGTGGGTCTGGACGAGGGTCAGCCACGCCTGGAGCCGTTCCGGTCCGGTGAGCGCATCCATGCCAGCCATGCTACGGCATTAGTTCAGACATCGATGGTACCGAGATGAACTTTCTGTCATGATGGTTGCGCCATAGATAGTCACGCCCGGGAGCATGTTCTCCAGGGCTGGCGACCGAGACCGGGAGGAACCATTCATGAGCAGGTCGGCAGGGGGCCAGCACGGCACGGCAGCGGGAAGGATCGCCCTGGTCACGGGCGCGACGGACGGGATCGGGCGGGCGACCGCACTCGGTCTCGCCAGGTTGGGCATGCGGGTCGTCGTGGTCGGGCGGGATCGGGGCAGGGGCGAGGCGGTGCTCGCCGACATCGCGCGGGAGGGGAGCGGTCCGGCCGCCGACCTGCTGCTCGCGGACCTGGCGTCGTTGGCGGATGTTCGGCGGTTGGCGGGTGAGGTTCTCGGCCGCTACCAGCGGCTGGATGTCCTGATCAACAACGCTGGCGTGCTGCTGTCGCGGCGCGAGGAGACACCGGACGGGTTGGAGCGGATGTTCGCGGTGAACTACCTGGCGCCGTTCCTGCTCACCAACCTGCTGCGCCCGCTGCTTGAGCGGAGCGCGCCGGCCCGGGTCATCAACGTCACCTCGCTGGCCCAGCGCTCCGCGAAGATCGACTTCGAGGATCTCCAGGCGGCCCGCGGGTTCCGGTCGATGCGGGTCTACGGCCAGTCGAAGCTCGCCGACCTGGTGTTCAGCTACGAGCTGGCCCGGCGGCTGGCGGGAACCGGCGTGACGGCCAACGTCTTCGAGCCGGGTCTGGTCGCCACCAGCATGCCGCGGCGGCAGCGTGGGGTGTCCGGCGCGGTGATGCGGCTGCTGCTGCCGGTGATGAGCAGCCCCGAGCGTGCCGCGCGGACTGCGATCCATCTGGCGTCCTCGCCCGACGTCGCGGCGACGACCGGCGCGTTCCTCAGCAGCAAGGGGCGGCCGGCGACACCCTCGAAGGTCGCCCGGGACCAGGACGTCGCGGCGCGGCTGTGGCGGGTCAGCGAGGAGCTGACCGGCCTGGTCGCGAGGTCGTCGGCCGGCTGACGCCACGCCGGGCGTGGCCGCGTCACCCGGTGGGGGGTGCTGCGGTGCTGGCGGCAACGGTGAACGTCCCGGCGTCGAGCAGCGCGAGCAGGTGGTCGCGGATCTGTGCGGGCTGGTCGCCGCCGCGGATCAGCACCCCGCACTCCAGGTTGCGCTCCATCGCGGCGCCGGTGAGGTTGGCGCTGCTGACGAGGCAGGTGCGGCGGTCGACGACGATGACCTTCGCGTGCATCGCCGCACGCTCCGGGCGAGCGGGGCGGGTCCACACCAGGCGGCGGGCCGGCAGGGCGGCGAACGGGTCGCGCGAGGAGTTGTAGCTGGGGTTGTCCTGCGGCCGTTCGAGCAGCAGCGTGATGCCCACGGCCCGGTCGGCGGCCCGCCGCAGGGCTGCGACGATGGTCGGCTCGTCGTTCGTGGCGAAGCTGGCGAGGACGATCTCCTCGCCAGCGGCGTCGATCATCTCGATGACGACGGCCGCGGTCAGCCGGCTGGTGCTGACGCTGGACGCGGGGCCGGTCCACACCACGTCGATGCGTTGCCGGGCGCGCTGGTCGCTCGTCGCCTGCGCCGCACCCAGCAGCGCACCGGCGACCAGCGGGGCGGCGCTGCCGCCGTGGAGCAGCCTGAGGAGGTCGTCGCAGCCGGCGCGGACGACCGGCGCCGGGGCGCGGGACCGGAGCCGCTCGACCGCGGCGGGACCGGAGCCGGCAGCCACGGCGAGGTCGGCGACGTCGGCCCGTGGCAGGGTCTGCGCGAGCCGGGCAGCGACGGTGGCCACGTCGGCGGGGCTCATCTCGGGAAGGCCAGGCCGTCGCCGGTGAGGTCGACCTGGACGGCCCGGTCGAGCAGGCGGTTGTTCGCCTCGCAGCTGGTCTCGGAGGCGAACAGGCAGGCGTGGCAGGCGGCGGCATGCAGGGCGTCGGACGGGTCGAGGGGGACGTGTTCGGCGCACAGCGGGTCCGAGGAGCACCGTTCCGCCTCGCGGAACGCGCCGTCGAGCAGCCGCTTGAGGTGGCGGGGCTGTCCGAGCGCGACGAGCCCGCCGAGGGTGCCCTCGCTGTCGCTGGCAGCGGTGGACAGCAGGACACCGGCCGCGGGCGCGCTGGCGCGGCCGATGTAGAGGCGCTCGCGGATGCTCGCCGAGGAGTACCCGCACTCCAGGGCCACCTGCCGGATCAGCAGGTGGCTGAGGGTGTGGATGAGCAGGTAGCGGGGGAGCGGGAAGCCGGGGGTGGGATCGCGGTCGCGGTTGCGGCTCCATCGCGCGAACGCCGCGTCGAGGGCCTGGATGCGGGGGTGGTCGCGGACCCGCTCCACCCAGGCGGCGACGGCCGGCTCGCGCAGTTCGAGGAAGATCCCCTCCCCACGCTGCTCGGCGGCGGGCACCCAGGTCTCGGCCGCGTTGGCCAGCGGGACCCGGCCACGGGGGCACAGGTCGCGGCGTTCCGGTGCGGACAGCCGGGTGAAGCCGACGAGGGCCTGGACCTCACGCAGCCGGGAGACGAGGACGACCTGGTCGAGCAGGCGGTCGTAGCCATCCGGGGTGGCGGGCGCGGGCTCGGCGTGGAAGTCGGCGTCCTGGCGGTCGGTGGTGGGGCGGGACAGCAGCTCCCACTCGGCGTCCAGCAGGTCGCCGGACGGCTCGGGCTGTTGCGGACCACCGGTCGCGCGCAGGCTCTCGACCTGCTTCCAGAGGTCCTCGATCGGCACGCCCCGCAGCTCCCGCAGCGCATCCATCCCGTCGATGATCATCTTTGTGACGTCGGCGCTGGGCTGCTGGCCGAGGATCTCCCAGTGCGCGGCGACCAGGTCGGTGACGTCCCGGCCGTGCGGGAGGTGCAGCGCGCTCGCGGTGGCGGCGAACCACATGTTGCTGGCGCCGAGGACCATCAGCCGCAGCCGCCTGCCGCACTCGTCGAAGCGTTGCAGGTGCGGGTGCCGGCCCCGGCATCGGGGGAGGACCTGCCAGCCGGATCGGCCGGTCGCCTCGGAGATGCTGCGACTGGTGCGGCATTCGGTACAGCGGATGAGGACCCGGGGGCTGAGTGTGCTGGCCGCGTCGGACATGGACAGCTGCGGGCCGCCGCAGGGCTCGCTCCGGCCGTGGTGGACGAACTCGACGTAGGGGAAGTCGTCGAGGTGCCCGTCGTCGCAGGCCACGACGAACCGGGCGGGGATGCAGGACCGTCGGTTTGTGTCCCGGCGGCCGGTCTGCTTCGGGCAGTGCTGGTGGACGAACTTCGCCAGGTCGGGGCGGCGCCCCCAGCGGTGGACGAGGCGGAACTCGCTGCCGTCGACCACGCCGAGCCGGAAGCAGGCGGGGCAACGCACCCAGCGGGGGAAGGGGGTGACGGGGACCCCGACCCGGGTCCACGGGTCGTCGTCGGCCTGGGGGTCCCATGGCGCGGAGCGCAGGGCGCGGACCTGACCGCCGAGGACGCCGCGCACCTCCGCCAGCAGCCGCGGTTCGTCGATGGGGTCCTGGCGTTCCGGGGCCCAGGCGTCCAGCCCGCGGATGATGACGCTCATCGCCGGCAGGTCGGCGATGGCGCCGACCCCGGTGGTGGTGATCAGCTGGCTGGGTCGGATCTGCCCGATCCGGGTCGGGTCGGTCCCACCGCCCCGCCCGCCCCCGCCGGTCGGCAGCCCGCGCCTGCCCGGCCGGCTCATCGGTCCGCCCGGCCGGCATCGCCGTCGGCTCCGGCGCCGCTGTCGGCTCCGGTGTCCCAGTAGCTCCACGGCGGTGGGTTCTCCATCGCGGCGTCGCGGCCGTCCAGCTGGAGCAGGACCTGCGGCTCGACCTCGCGCAGGCTCATCGGGGCCGACCACAGGTCCCAGGCTCCGGCGTTCGGGTGACGCAGCAACCCGGTCACGCCGGCGTCGTCGACGTAGCCGAGGCGCCCGGTCGGCAACGCCGCGCGCCGCTGGCCCCACCGGTCGAAGCGGTTGCGGGCCATCTGCCGGACCCGGTCGGCCGCACCGGTGTCCCGGGTGACCCGCTCCGCCCGGCAGGCCAGCGCCTCGACCAGCTCGTCGACCTCCGGCCCGGTCACGGATGCCTGGTGCGCGGCCGCGTTGGGAAGCATGTCCGCCGAGGAGTGCCGCCGGGCGGTGGCCAGCACGGCGGTGAGGCCACGGTCCAGCGCCCGTTCGCTGAACGGCGTCGTGGTGACCCCTTCGACGGTCATCCCGAAGGTGGCGTGGTCGTAGCCGAAGGACTCGTAGTGGGCGAGGTCCCGCGGGCGGGTCCACTGGTAGACGGTGAGCACCAGGCCGGGGCCGTGGCCCCGGCCGACCCGGGAGGTCGCCTGGATGTACTCGGCGGTGTTCTTCGGCTGCCCGGAGACGACCATCAACCCCAGCCGCGGCACGTCGACGCCCACCTGCAGCATGCTCGTGGCGAGCAGCACATCGGTGGGGCGGCTCCGCCCGGCCACGGCCTCCCGCTCCTTCTCCCGCTCCGCCGCGCTGGCCTGCCGCCACCGGTCCAGCGCGGCCGATCCGTCGTACTGCGGGTCGAACGGGCGCTCCAGCTCGGCCAGGATCGTCGCGATCTGGTCGCTGGGCATCCGGCTGGTGAGCTCCTTGACCTCGGGGCGCCGCCGGCGGGTGCGCACCACGCGGCTGGCCAGCCGCTCGGCGATGTCGTCGTCGACCAGCCGGCGAGTGCCGGCCAGCTCCCGGGTGGAGGAGAAGTACGCGACCAGGCTCAGGTACGGGTCGGCGGCGGCGCCGTGTCGGTCGAGGAGGAACTGCCCGTGCTCCAGCAGCGTCGCGAACACCCGGATCGTCACGGACTTCGTCCGCTCGCCCGGCGCACAGATCCCCCGGTAGCGGCGCCCCGGCGACCCCGCCGACGGGGTGAGACGGGTGGAGAAGAAGGTCTCCCCCGCGTCGAGGACCTGCGGGGGGAAGACGGTCAGCCCCCGGTCGAACACCTGCTGCACCTGGTCCGCGGCGCGCCGTACCGTCGCCGTCGAGGCGACCAGCACCGGGCGCACCACGCGGCCGCCCTGGCTGCGGGAGGCCAGCCGGTCGATGATCGACTCGTACAGCCCGACGATCGACCCGAGCGCGTCGCTGATCAGATGCAGCTCGTCCTGGATCACCAGGTCCGGTGGGCGCAGCCGGAGCGCCGGCTGGGCCGTCACCGCGGGAAGGGTCCCGGTGGCGGGGTGCTTGCCGCGGCACCAGCCGGCGGTGTCCGGGGTCTGCCAGCCGTGCCGGGGGCAGCGGGTGTCGACCAGCCCGAACAGCGGCGCGGTGCCGCCCTTCCACGGCAGCTGCGCCAGCTTGTCGACGGTGCTGATCACCAGCGCGGGGGTCAGCCGGTAGATCTCCTCATCCACGGTGAGGACAGGCAGCCCCTCGGTGGGGGAGCCGTGCCGCCCGAACGGGCACCGCCCGTCGGCGTCCCCGCAGAACAGCAGGACCCGGCGGCGGGCGTCGTCGGTGTGCAGGTCCCGGCCGGCCATCAGCGGCGTGCCGCACCACGGGCAGGAGGTCAGCTGCAGCGGCCCGCCGGTCTGGCTGCCCCGCCCGAACGCCTCGGTGACCTGCCGCTTGGCCTCGTCGTAGTTGTTCGGGGTGACCGAGCTGCCGACCCACAGCCCCAGCCGGAACGGCGTGCTGCCCCAGCGGTGGTCGCCGCCGGCGATCCGCTCCCGGCGTAGCAGCTCACACGCGCAGATCAGCGCGGCCGCCCGCTGGAACTGCTGGGCGGTGAGCAGCCGCAGCGTGTAGCGCATCAGCACGGCCACCCCGTCGCTGCCGTCCCGCGCGTCCGCACCCGTCCCCACCACGCCGTGCAGGCGGCGGATCGCCAGCGTGTAGGCGGTCAACCCCAGGTACGCCTCGGTCTTGCCACCGCCGGTCGGGAAGAACAGCAGCTGCACCCGGGCGTCGTCGGCACCCCGGTGGGCGTCGGGGTGCGCCGGGTCGGTGAGCCCGGGCAGGCACAGCAGCACGAACGCGAGCTGGAACGGCCGCCACCCGCGGTTCGCGGGCACGTCGATCTCGCGCAGCAGCTCCGTCGGCGAGCGGTCGGGGGTCTGCATCAGCGCCCGGACCAGCTCGCTGCGGACCCGTTGCCGCGCCATCGACTGGTTCGCGAACCGGAACGCCTCCCGGGCGAGCCCGTCGTCGCGCAGCAGGTCCACCGCCCGGTCGAGCCGGCCGGCGACCTCCTCGGCCTCGGCCAGCGCGTCGTCCGCAGCGGGGGCGTACCGCGCGATCTCGGGGTCGGAGCGGGACCGGTCCCGCTGCGCGGCGAGCCAGCCGCGGTAGCCGGAGACCAGCGGGCGCAGCCCCGCCACGAGGTCGTCGGCGGCCAGCTCCGGGTTACCCAACCGGGTCATGTCCAGCACCAGCCCCGGCATCGCCGCCGCGTCTCCGGGGACGACGGGGGCGACCTCGGCCGCCGGGAAGCAACTGGTCCGCAGCCGCCAGGCCCGGGTCTGCCCCTCACGCACGTCGGCGTCCACCGCGCACTGCGCGCCGGTGGCGTACTTGCGGGTGGCCCGGTGCAGCATCGCCAGCCGCAGCCCTTCCCCGTCGTGGCTGGGCGGCGGCGCCGACAGCTCCGGGTCGTTGTGCCCCACGAAGATCGCCGCCGCGCCGTCCAGCGCGGTGACCGTCAACCCCGCCTGGTACAGCCGGTGGGTGTCCGGCGTGCCGGGCGGCGGCTGCTGGGCGTTCACCAGGGACACGTGTGCCATCCGCACCCGGCCACCGGAGCCGAGCGTGCGGTGCCGCACCTGGTAGGCGACGACGACGCCGTCCTGCGCCGGGTCGGGGACCCGCTGGCCGGTGTCCTCGACGTGCAGGGGGATCTCGACCACCCCGCCGGCCGGGTGCCGCCGCCACACCGTCGCGGGCCGCCCGGTCTGGGTCTCCTGCGTCTGCGAGGGCCCCCGCTCGTACCGCCCCCACGAGGCCGTGACGACGACGGTGTCGACGCCGGTGGGCACCATGAACGACACGCCCAGCGACGAGGCCGCCATCGAACCGAACCGCACCGTCGCCTCGGGTTCGGCGTCCGCCGCATCCCCGGTGTCCTCGGCGTCGACGCTGACCTCGCGGTCGGCCAGCTCCGGCGCCCCGAAGTCGGTGTCCGCCGGGTCTTCGTCCTTCTTCGGGCCGTCCGCGATGCCGGCGTCCGGCGTACGGGGAACCAGGCGCCCGAGCAGGTACCGCTCCGCCGGTTGCGACCCTGCCGGCAGCTCCTCCTCCGGCCCGTCCCACGGACCGAGCAGGTCGCGTTCGAGCAGCGACTCCAGCTCCGCCCGCACGGCGACCGCCCGCACGGCGACCGGCTGCACGGCGACCGTTGTGGCCCCGATGGGTTGCCCCTGGTCGCTCACTGGTCTGCCCCTCACCTGCTGCACATGCTGCTCGGACGCCTGCCGTCGACCCTAGACAACCGCACCGACGGAGCGGGCACCTCACACCGGCGCGCCGCCACACGTCGCCCGTTCGCTGGACCTGCCATTGGCAGCCACACCGGGTTGAGGACCGACCTGCGTTCGGACGAGACGCCGCGCCGGGTTCGGCAGCCGTGGTTGCCGCTGTCCGCCCGCACCCCGATCGCACCCGTTTCATATGTTGCGTTTGTTTCGAACGTTGCGGATACTCGTCCTACGGCAGTGGGTTGAGGGGGAAGCCATGACGGCAGTCGAGCTGAATCCCATCCAACCGGACGAACGGGACATCGATGCGGCGAGTTCGGCCTTGGTGCAGGTCAAGCGCTATCTTGAGCAGCACCGCGGTGGCCCGGATCGGGTCACCGTGCGGGTGGTGGATGCCCATGACGGAGAGCTGGTTGTCCCCAGGGGGGCCGTCGAGCTTCTCGCCCGCATCCTCGCCTACATGGCCGAGGGCCGCGCTGTGTCGGTGGTGCCCGCCCATGCCGAACTCACCACCCAGCAGGCCGCCGACCTGCTCAACGTCAGCCGGCCGTACCTCATCGGGTTGCTCACCGCTGGTTAGATCGAGTACCGGAAGGTCGGATCGCACCGCCGGGTGATGATGAGCTCGTTGGTGGACTACCTGCGCAAGGATGACCAGCGGCGGCGGAGCAAGGCCGACGAGCTGACAGCGCTGACCCGGGAGATGGGTCTGGAGTGACAGGAGCCGGCACCGTTGAGCTTCGTGATCGTCTACGACTCCTGCGTGCTGCACCCGAACAATGTCCGAGATTTGCCGATCCGTATCGCTCGGGATGGTTTGGTACAGGTCAAATGGACCGACCTGATCCTCGACGAAGTCTTCGATCATCTTCGAGCCAACCGACCTGATCTCGTCCCTGGAAGGCTGGCACGAACCCGCGAGCTGATGGTCGCCGCCGTGCGCGACTGCCTCGTTACGGGTTTCGAACCGTTGATCGACTGCCTTGAGCTGCCCGACCCCGACGATCGCCATGTGCTCGCCGCCGCGATCCGATCCAGGGCACAGGTCATCGTGACGACCAACCTCCGGGACTTCCCGGTTGAACGGCTCGAACGGTGGGACGTCGAGGCGAAGTCACCGGATGACTTCGTTGTCGAGCAGGTCGATCTCGACGCTCCCGCGGTGTATGGAGCCATCCAGCGAATCGCCGACAGGAAGGAGGCGTTCAACGAGACCCGCGTCTGGCGCCAGTCCGCACGTCGCGTGCGTCGTACGGGGCGTACAGCAGCACGGTGACCTCGGGAATCACGGTGAACGCCGCCTCGATCCTGGGGCGCACGTCCTCCCAGCGCAGGCCGCCGTTTCCGCAGCCCAGGGCGGGCACGGCCAGCGAGGTGATGCCCAGCGACTGGACGACCCGTGCGAGGTCCACCAGCCCGGACTCGATGTCGACCAGTCGGGACGGCGAGCGCCAGTGACCCTTGGTCGGGAAATTGATCACATACCGGCCGGGGCCGATGACTCCCCGGTCGTGCACAGCATTTCGCCGAGCCGCAGCTGCCCCTGCTCGCAGGCGGAGCGGTAGGCGGCGTAGTTGTCCGGGAAGGCGCGCTTGAAATGCCATGCGATGCCCTTGCCCATGACCCCGACCGTGTTGACGGTGTTGACCAGGGCGTCGACATCGGCCGCGAGCAGGTTGCCGGTCCCCTCGATGATCACGATGTCGCCTCCCCGGTTGTGTTGAGGGGTACCACCGGCATCCGACAGTGCCGCGCCCAGATATCCACGTCCTGCCCGGGAGGGGGTCGCCTCCCTGACGGGTGGGGTTAGGTCTGGGCGGAGGATTCCGCTCGGAGTTGGGCGACGAATCTGGCGACCTGCCGCCGGCTGCTCAGGGTGACCAACCGGGCGTCGCCGCCGTGCTCGTCCAGCAGCTGACGAACCTTGGGGCGCATGGTCTTGCGGTATCCCCAGATGTAGCGGAAGAAGTTCCAGGTGATGCGGTCGTAGACGCCGTCCTCGGCGTGCTGGCCGCCCCGGTAGCGCCACCTGCGCTGGAGTATCCCGGTCAGGCAGGTGATCGCGTGCACGTCGAGGAAGATCACGGTGTCGGCGCGGGACAACCGGATCGGCAGGGTGCCGGCGTAGTTGCCTTCGAGCAGCCATCGGGGCTCGGCAACCAGCTTGCGCTGGAGGGCTGCGAACTCGTCGGGGGGCAGCGGGTTCCAGTCGGCGTCGTAGCAGACGCCGTCCAGGTGGGTCAGCGGGAGGTTGACCAGGGCGGCGAGCTGGTTGGCCAGGTAGGTCTTGCCGGACCCGCCGCAGCCGATGATGGCGATCCTGTCCATGCGCCGGGACGTTACCGGCGCACGGTTCGGCCCTTGTGGCGTTGGCCCGGTCGCGATGCCGTCCCTCTCGGGGCAGGGTGTTTGGCGAGCAGGTCGTCGAGGACGTCGAGTTGGCGCGACACGCGGAACACGTTCAGCGTCCGTACCCAGTCGGCGATCAGCTCGGCGTGTTCGCCCGTTCCGGGCAAGCGTCGCGGCCGCTACCCGATCTGCGGCGGGCTCCTGCTACACGCCGTCACCGGAGGCGGCCCAAGTTAGCCAGTCAGGAACCCCGTCGCGACGTCCGTCACGGTGGCCGAGGCTGCGGTCTCCTGGTCGCCGGTGGTCAGGTTGCGGACGACGAGGTTGCCGGCCTTCCAGTCCTCGGGTCCGATGATGACGACGGCGCGGGCGCCGGCCTTGTCGGCGCGGGCGATCTCCTTGCCGAGCTTGCGTGGCTCCAGCGGCAGGGATGTGTTCCAGCCGGCCTGGCGCAGTTGGCGGCCGACGGTGCGGGCGTCGTCGCAGAGGTCGTCGTGGGTCGGGATGACCACCACGTCGGCTTCGGCTCGTGGTTGCGGCAGCAGCCCGTGGGTGTCGAGGAAGTCGAACAGGGTGACGTCGCCCATGCCGAAGCCGAATCCGGGGATGCGTTTGTCGGAGAACAGGCCGACGAGGTCGCCGTAGCGGCCGCCGCCGAACAGCGACCGGTTGTTCGCCGGGTCGTGGTCGAAGACCTCGAACACGGTGGAGGTGTAGTACTCGAAGGCGCGGACGATGAGCGGGTCGAAGGTCACCAGGTCGCGGGCCGGTCCGGCGAGCAGCTTCACGAGCCGGGAACGGTCGAGGACGTCGGCGGACAGGTCGGCGAGCACGCTCTCGCATGTCGGGTGGTCCGACCCGAAGATGTCGACGTTGATCTGCCAGTGTTCGCGGACCCGACCACGCTGGGGCCGTTCGTAGCGGTGGCAGTTGACGTGGCAGTACCAGCGCACGGGGAACTGCAACGAGTTGGCGTTGCCGGCGATCATCCGGGCGACCGACGGGGTCATCTCGGGGCGGAGCGCCAGCCGCCGCCCACCGCGGTCGGTGAGGGTGTACAGCTGGAGATCGGCGATCTCGCGGCCGGACTTCGCCTCGTAGATCTCGGCGGCCTCAAGGATCGGGCCGTCGTAGCGGGCGAAGCCGTACCGTTCGATCACCTCGAAGAGGCGATGGAATACCTGCTGCCTGACCGACATCTCCGCGGGCAGGAAGTCCCGGGTACCCCGGTAGGGCACGGTGGGCAGGTATTGACTCACGGCGTGGTCCTCCGCGGCGGCGTGCCAACGCCCGTGAGCGAACTGGAGTTCGACCTCCTGGGCGAGGGCTACGCCGCCGGGTTCGGGCGAGTCCTCACCGCGTTTCTCGATCATCCGGTCGACGTGCGGGTCTCGCGTCACCACGGCCACCTCTACAGCACGGTCACCTCGGCGGCCCGAAAGACACCGTTTGCGCTGCTGGAGCTGGCGGCAACAAGTTGGACCGACGTGGTGCTGCCCACGCTGACCGAGCACATCAGCCGCTTCCGGAGGCTTGCCGACGAGGACGCCGGCCCCGCCATGAGGCAGGCGCGGGGCCTGTTCAGCGAGTGCGTCGCGCTCCACCACGCGATGCTGTCGCCGGCGCGCAAGGCCATCGTCGACCTGCTGAGCCTGTCGCGTGCCGTCCTCGATGAGGATCAGCGGGAACGCGGTGAGCACGCGATCCTCGGCGCGGTGACCGCCACCGCCACGCCAACGGTGCGGGCCGCCGAGGCCCTTCTCGACGAGGATCTGCCTGAGGTGCTGGACGACGCACGGGCCATCGCCCTGGTCGCCGAGGGTGCCTGCGACGGCGATGGGTACGGACTCACCCAGCCGGGTTGGCTCGATGACGCGACCTACGCACATCGGATGCGCGGTTTCCTGCGCCGGTTCGGCGTCACCAGGCAGGTGCTGCGGTCGCGGCTGGCGGCGGCTGCGGACCACCGGAGCGAGGCCATGGCTGAGTTGGGTCGTCGTTGCCCGGCCCTGTCGCGGCCCGAGGTCGCGAGACACCTCGCCATGGCGCGGGTCGGTGCGGTGCTCGCCGAGACCCATGGACCGATCATGCATGTCCGGTACGTCCACGAGTTGCAGCGGCTGGTCCTGGCGCACGGACGGAGAGCCGCCGAGCGTGGTGTGTTCGACGAGTCGCAGCAGATCCTCCACCTGAGGCTCGCGGAGCTCGACGACCCGGTGGTCGGGTCACGCCTGGTGGCCGCACGGCACGCGGACTACCAGGTCCGGCTGCGCGGACCGTTGCCCGCGCCCGTGCGCCGTTCGTGGATACGCGCGGCGCGGAGCGTTCCACCGGCCGCGGCGGCCCGCCTTGGTGGCCTGGGCACCCAGGCCGGGCGACGGGCCGGCTCCCGGACCTGGCAAGGGGTCGCCGCAGCACCTGGTGCTGGTTGTGGACCGCTCAGGGTGCTCAGGAGTCAGCCGGATCTTGAACGTCTCCAACCGGGCGACGTGGCCTTGGTTCCCGATGACGGACCGGCCTGGGGGTGGCTGGCCCTGGCAGGGGTCGCGCTCATCGTCGAGCATGGGGGGCGGTTGGGCCACGCGCCCGCGTTGGCCCGCGAGTGCGGGGCCGCCTGTGTGGTGGGCGGAGCCGGAGTTGTCGGCTTGGTGGCCGAAGGAGAGGTTGTTAAGGTGGCAGGCGATGCGGGAACGGTGACCTGGTGAGCGCCGCACGGCCCAGGTCCCGGTTCGGCGAGAACGCTACGGCTGAGGTGGTTCGAGATGCACTGGCGATGGCGCCCCACACGTACCGTGAGAGTCGCGGTCCCCGTTTCAACGCATCTCTAGAAGCCCGCGTACACGAACAACGCGGCAAGTGGCGAGGTCGCGGTGACCCTTCGAAACGACGAACCACACATCGTGAGTGCTGGTCGGGCATTCGACAAGGGAGAGCAGTGAGGCATTCCGCGTAACCGGTTGTGACTGTGTGTGATTGTTGGGGTGGTGGTGCGACACGCCGGGGCGGGTGCGACAAAAGACGCGGAACCCCCGGTATGAAGGTGGTCCTACGAAAGATCATCTTCACCGGGAGT
>JACQDL010000040.1 GCA_016201065.1 Actinomycetota bacterium | reverse complement strand
TTCCCAGCCGGCCCCGGAACCGGCCGTCATCCGGGCACGACAGCCCGGTCCCAGGCATGCCCCAACCCGGAATCACACACCGTAACCAAAACCTTCAGCCCCATGCACCACCCGAAAGCTCTTAAGTCCCGGGCATTGGGGTCCGTACCCGACGACGCCCAGTGCGGGTGGTCCCTCTCGACAACGGCACCGGTGGGTCCACCCGGTTCGGTGACGTGGACGCCTTCCAGAGGCTCGCGAGCCGGACCAGCGCGGTCCTCGCTGCCGCGGCCACGGAGTTTCAACGCGGCTGGGTGCTGTACCAGGACATCCCGTTCTTCGCCGCCGCCGCGGCGTGGACCGGGCACCCCGGCTGGTCCGCGACGGTGCTGCCCCGTTCCAGCGGCGCGCTGCACGCCCGCGGTGACCAGCGTCGGGTGGAGTGGGAGCGTTCGATGCTGCTGCGGGCCTGCACCAGGGGTGTGTGTGTCGGGGCGATCTCCATGGCGATGCACGATCACCTGGTCCACGACGTCGGCGTCCCGGCCCCGGCGATGGCGGATCTGTTCAACGGGCTCACCGACGCCGACGCCGTGTTCGATCCGCTGGGCGGAGACGCGCTCCTTTCCGACACCGCACGCCAGGGGTTCGTGCTCGCCATGGGGCGCGCGGTTCCCCGGAAGGGCTTCGAGGACCTGCTGGCGGCGCTGGGGTTTCTGCGCGCCGGGGGCGCGGCGCTCCCGCCGGTGGTGCTGGCGGCGGTGAGCGAGTCCAGCACACCGACCGGCTACCAGCGGTACCTCGCTGAGGAGTTCACCCGCCTCGCGCCCGGTGGGGTGTTCGTATCGCGGTTCACGCCAGGCGTGCGCGACCTGCTGGCCCACCGGGCCCTGCGCGCCCTGGTCGTCCCCTCGCGGGTGGAACCGTTCGGGCGGATCCCGCTGGAGGCATACGCCGCCGGGGCCTGCCCCGTGGTGGCCACCACCGCAGGCGGCCTGGCGGAACTCGTGCGGGACGGGGTCACCGGTCACACGGCCCGCCCCGCGGACCCGCGTTCCCTGGCCGGCGCGCTGCGACGCGCCCTCAACTGCTCCCCGGCCCACCGGGAGGACATGAGGGCGGCCGGCCGCACACTGCTGAGCCGCTACGACTACACCGCCACCGTCCGGGCGCACCTGGCCGTGGTGGCGGCCTGGGCATTGGACCCGACGACCGGGCACACAGGGTCGTCGCACACGGTGCGGCGGCATCCGGGGTGTGACGCCCGGACCCGGGTGCGGGTGCTGCAGATCCCGGAGGTGTGCGAGTGGAACCCCTACGTGGCCGACCTTGAGGCGGCGCTGCGACGCCGTGGGGCCGTGGTGTTGCACCCGGGGTCCTGCCGTGACGTGCCCGGCACACACCCGCCGTCCCCGGCATCCCCGCCGCGGACGGTACCGGTGGACGTCGTGCACCTGCACTGGCCGGAGAAGCTGGCCCACCTGCACGGCCCCGCACGGGCCGTGGACTACCTGCGGGCCCTCAAGCGTCAGGGGGCCGTGATCACGCAGACGGTGCACAACCTGACACCGCACGAACCCGACCGCGTCCTCACCGGCTACCTGCACTCGGTTGACGCACTGACCGATGCGGTGCACTTCTTCTCCGCCGATCACGAACGCCTGGCCCGCACCGTCCGCCCTCTGCTGCCTGGGTACAGGCTGCACCAGGGCCACCCCACCGCCCCACCCCGGCAGACAATGGGCGCGCCCGACGGGCCCCGGGTGGGTTGCCTGGGCCGTATCCGCGGCTACAAGTGCACCGCGGAGTTCGCGGAGGTCTTCCTGCGTGGGGCTTTGCCCGCCGCCACCCTGCTGGTCGCGGGCGCACCGGACAGCCTGGCCGCCGACGCCCAACTGCGCCGCCTCGCGACGCAGTTCCCCGGCCGGCTGGACTACCGGCCCGGGTTCATCTCCGCGCACCACGAGTTCGAGGACCTGCTCCACCAGGTCGACTGGGTTGCACTGCCCTACCGCATCCTGCACTCCTCCGGGGTGCTCGTTGCGGCGCTGCGCGCCGGCCGGCGCATCCTCAGCCCCGAGCCGGTGGGTGGTCGCGCGCTCTACGGCACCTACGCCGGGTCCCAGGAGTGGCTGGCGTTGGACCCCTGGGACGACGAACACGCCGTGACCCTGTGGAACCACCGCACCCCCGTCCCGGGCCCCGTCCCGATCACCTCCAGGCTGCACCTGCCCACGTGGGATGACGCAGCCGCCGGGCTCCTGGACCTGGCCGCGACCGCAGCGCAGGCCCTGCGCAACGCACCTATCCGCCCAGACGCTCACCCGGCGCCCCTGGGCGTTGTCTGATCCCGCAATGAAGGGCCCACCGTCATGACCTTCATCGAACCCGCGCACTCCTCGTTCACCGACGGGGATCCCTTCGATCTGGGGACCCACGCCAACGACTTCCACGTCCGGCGGGAGAACTCCCTGGCCACCGAGACGTTCACGGTCCGGGTCCCCGGCGGTGGCGAGGTCCCCTGCCACGTCCACGACGACATGGAACAGACATTCGTGTTCATCTCCGGAATCGGAGAGGCCATCCTCGCCCGTGGGGACGACCAACGCCGCTACCGTTGCCGCCCCGGCGACGTACTCTTCGTCCCCACCGGGTGGAGCCACGGTGTCGCCGCCGCCTCCCCGGAGGGCTGCGTGTACGTCACCGTGGACTCCTTCGTCCCCCACAGCCACCGGGTCGGCCAGGATGCCGACGAGCACGCAAGGATCGCAGCCGCCGGGTTCCGTGAACGCGAGAAGCAGGCGACCTCGGTGCTGTCCCACCTGGACGACGCCGCGCTCCTGAGAGCCGCCGAAGCGTCCTTCCGCCCATCCGGTGACGGGCGCCTCTGGTGCGACCCGGGGCCGCTGCGTGCGGTCAGCGACCGCGACCCGGGCACCTACCGGATCCGCACGATCGGCCCGTTCGAGTACGCGGCCTCCACCACACCAACATCACCCCTGATGGATACCGCCCTGGCCGACCGGATCCACGCGACGGTCGCGGGCCGCCTGCCGGTGTTCGTCGAAGGATCCCAGTCCCCGCTTTCGATCAAACCGCCGCACCCCGGCTCCGACCTCGACATCCTCCTGGCCGTTGAGAACCCCAGAGACCTCACCGTCGCCCGGCACGTCGTCGGGGACATCCTCACCCTGACACCGGATGTCCCGCTGCGGGTGTCCCCCGGGGTCGTGTACACCGGCTGGCTGAGGCTGCCGTTCCTCTACAGCGCCGTCAACCTCGCCCCCGACCACCCCGACCGCCGCTGGTTCACCGCCACCACCGACACCCGGCGCGCCGAGATTCTGCACCGCCAGCGCACCGCCATGCAGGCGCTCACCACACCCGGCACACCCGAGCGTCTGCTCCGCGAGGGCCTACGCCTGGCCGGAGAAGGCCACGACGTCCTGGAATGGCGCCTCGTCCCGCGGTGGAAGGGTCTGCTGTGAGACACCCACCCCGCCCGCCGGCCGGCACCCCGAACGTCCAACGGGCACCCAGACCCGCTAGGCCTGACACCGCCACCGGGACCACTGCCACCAGGGATCCAGGAGCCGGCGGCCCCCCGACCGCCTCCACCACGGCTCAGACCCCCGCACCTGAGGTACTCACCCAGACGAGACCCCACGGATCCCCTGCACTGGAAGGACTCCCGATGGACACCCTGCGTATCGTCACCGGCGCAGCCGGACTCGTCGGCTCCGCACTCGTGGAGCACCTGGGCGTCCTGCCCGGCAGGCTCCTGGCCCTCGACACGTATCCCGGCCCCACCCTGGCGCCGGTGACGGTGCTCGACGTCCGGTCCCGTGACCTCACCGAACTCATCAACCGCCACGCCGAGGGAGCCGCTCGCCTGGAGCTGTACCACTGCGCAGGAACGGTCCCAACCCTACGCAGCATCCACGACACCCACCTGGCGGTGTTCCGGTCCACCGTCGAGGACAACCTCGTGTGCGCCTACGCCGCCCTGCACGCGGTCGCCGACGTGGCCGGAAACCGCGGTGTGCCCGTCGGCGCCGTCCTCCTCAGCTCCGTGGGCGCCACCCGCGCGCACCGCTACCACGTCGCCTACGACGCGGCCAAGGCCGGGGTCGAGTCCTTGGCCCGCGCCTTCACCCTCGAACACGGCACGTACCTCAGTGCCCGCTGCGTCGCACTCGGCCCTCTCGCCGAATCCCGCACCACAGCCGAGGACGGCCCGCTCGCCGAGGCACTCCTCGCCCTGATGCCCCGCGGCCGTTACCCGCGCCTCGCGGACCTGGTACAGGCCATCGCGGCGTACGCCGCCCCCGCGTTCGACGACTCAGCCGGGCACACCCTCACACTGGACGCCGGGCTCAGCGTCCAACTGCGCCCTGGCACCGTGGAACGCCAACCATCGTCATAGCCACCACCATCCGAGGCAGAACCTGCGCGTTCCCCGCTGTCGAAATCCGAGGTCGCCTGCACATCTGACCGAAGTCCTCTGCACGCGCGTGGGTTGAGGTCCGGTCGATATGGACGTGAAGACTGTCGCTGGGTCCGGTCACAATGGTGGCCGTGTTCAACATCGACGACTCGTTCCTGATGCCCGACGGGGCGCGATTGGTTGGCCGCGACGCTGACACGGTGAGCTTCGCGGTCGCCATGCCGGTCGACGAGCGGGGGTTTTTCGGCCGCCAGTGCCCGGGCTGCCGGCTGGTGTTCCGCATTGACGCGGACGCGTTCAAGGCGATGGCCGACGATGCCGAGATGTGGTGCGTGTACTGCGGCCACTGCGAAGGCCTCGGCGAGTTCATTACCCAGCAGCAGCTCGAGCGGGCGACCAGCGTGGTCGGCGACTGGGGGCTGCAGCACATGCACCGGGAGCTTGGCGCCGCGCTGAGCGGCCTGGCCCGGCCGGCGCCGCGATCGGGTTGGGGTATCGGCGTTGAGGTCCACGTCGATCGGTCGCCGTTCTACCCTCGGCCGCTGCCGGGAATCTCGGAGGAGCATCTGATCCGGGTTCGCACGCACGGCTGCGGCAAAGTCAGAAGGATCTTGTCGGTGCTGACGCTGTGTGATGGTTAGGAGATCAGTGGGAGGGCTCGGGTGCGGTCGCGGTTGATCGCCTCGGTGGTTTCTTTGATCTTGGTGATGCCGGCGCGGCGGATGAGGCCGATGGCGAGGTTGCGGAGGGTGGCCATCACTTGTGGGCCGTTGCCGGTGACGGACTGTTGGTCGTCCTCGTTCCAGAGGGTGTCCCTGATCCGGCTCTTCCAAGATCATCGTGGTCGATGATCCGGTTCGGGTGTGTCCCGTGACGTGGCAGCCGTTTGGGTGCAAGCTGGGTACTGTGTGACGTCGAACTTGAGGTTCTGCTGCCGTACCTGGCCGCGGTGCAGATCGATGAGGTTCAGGCCAGCGAAGAGCTGATTCGGGTCGTGGCACGCACTCGCGGTGGCGCCGTGGCCGCCTGCCCGGGCTGCGGCCGAGGGTCGGAGTGGGAACACAGCCGGTACGTGCGGCACGTCACCGATGACGCCATCGGCGGTCGTCCGGTGATCATCGACCTGTCGGTCCGGCCTCGGCCTTTCATATGGCCGGTTGTGTAGCTTGATCCAAAATGGAAAAGGTGCCCCTCACCTGCGATAATGTGACTTGTCGAGAGTCCAGAACCGCAGGGAAGGGTGCACCTTTTCAGTGTCCAAGCGTACGGGATGGGCCCGCGATCTGCGGGTGCGGGTGGCGGGCAAGGGTGTGGTCTCCCACGTGGGGTCTGGGCTGCTGCGGATGCTCGCCGATCAGGTCGGGTTGACCGGTGGGTTGTCGGACGCCCTGCGGGTGCGGGGGTTCACCCCGGACCTTGACCGGGGTCGGGTGTTGACCGATCTGGCGGTGGCGGTCGCTGACGGGGCGACCGCGATCGATGACCTGCGGGTGCTGCGCGACCAGGGCGGGTTGTTCGGGCCGGTGGCCTCCACGACCACCGCGTGGCGGTGCCTGAACGAAATCAACGCGGTGCAGCTCGCACGGATCGAGCGGGCCCGGGCGGAAACCCGTGCATGGGTGTGGCGGCAGATCGCCGCCCGACACGGGCGTATCCCCGCCGCGAGGACGTGCTACGGCGATCTGGGTGACACGGTCGTGATCCGTTTGGACGCCTCGATCGTGATCGCCCACAGCGACAAGATCGGGGCGAAAGGAACATTCAAGGGAACCTATGGGCATCACCCACTGCTGGCGACCTGCGACAACACCGGGGAACTACTGGTGGCGTTGCTGCGCCCAGGGAATGCGGGCTCCGACACCGGTACCGACCACGTCACAGTGTTGGATGCCGCGATCGCCCAAATCCCCTGGCCACACCGCCGGAACCTGCTGGTCACCATCGACGGCGCCGGAGCCGGCCACATGATCGTGGACCACCTCACCACATGGAACACCCGCCGTGGGTATCGGGTGGAGTACTCGATCGGGTTCGACCTGGACGAACGCGCCCGCACCGCGATCGGCCAACTACCACCGACCGCGTGGGAACCCGCCCTGAACCCCCACGGCGCACCCCGCGACGACGCCGACGTGGCGGAGCTCACCGGCCTGCTGCGCCACTCGGCCGGTGGGGACCAACTCACCACCTGGCCGGAGGACATGCGGGTCATCGTCCGCCGTGAACCCATCCCCACCGGCATGCAGGTGTCCCTGTTCGAACAACACAACGGCTACCGCTACCAGGTCATGGCCACCAACACCATCGGTGGGTGCATATGAGCGTGCTTGGGAGCCGTCAGGCTTGCGCGGTTGAGCCGATGTACTCGTGGCGGCTGCGCCGCCGTTCTCGTTTGAACTGAGCCACTGGGCCTTCTCGTGCTTCCGTCGGATCACCTGCCCTCGCCTGAGG
>JACQDL010000035.1 GCA_016201065.1 Actinomycetota bacterium | reverse complement strand
CGCTGGCGTGGCTGCCCGCAACGCATCGGCGATATCGTCGCCGCAGCCCTGGTCCTGCTTCACCACGAGCACCACCGCACCACCTGACCCACACCGGCAATCACACACCGTGAGCACCAGTTACGCGGAATGCCTCAGTGTCTCCAGCTTCTACCGGGTGTTGCGCACCGATGGGCAGGTTCGGAAGCAGCGCGCCCAGGCCACCCACCCGGCACGGGTACGCCCGGAGCGTGTCGCTGATGGACCCGACCATAGGCTTATTCATAAGCCTCCTGGCATTGCCGGCGGCACAGGTCTCGACGTGGGCACAGGCACATTCCTTTCCTCAGGCCGGACGGCCTACCCCAGCTCCGCCAGGTCTCGCAGGGCACGACGGCCGCTGATACCAAATTTCTGGTAGACGTGATACAGATGGTTCTGCACCGTTCTGATGGACAGGCTGAGCTGGGCTGAGATCGTCTGGTCGGACAGACCACCTCTAGCCAGCATCGCGATTTCCCGCTCACGTCTCGACAAAGGCCGCGCTCCGTTGGAGAACTGCAGCGGAGGCGTATTGGCCCGCTGGCATTGCTCAGCGAGTTGGCGTGCGCGTTGTGAGGCGGCCGAGGCCCGCTTGCCCTGGCCGAATCGTAGATACAGACAGGCCAGCTCGTTGAAGGATTCCGCGGCGTACAGATTGGCCTTCACGGCCGCGAAGTTCGCAGCCGCCCCGGCCAGGAGGCGGACGTCACCGGTGGCCAGCGCTCGCGTGTAGTCCAGTCGCGCACGAAGCAGCGGCCCTTCGACGGCGACGTCCCACCACGGTTCCGCCGCATCGGCCACGCCGAGCCGGCCCATCTGGTGCACGACGAGGGCGAGGTCTCCGTGGGCTCGCCAGGCCGCCGCCGTTTCCGCGGCGTTCTGCAGTCTTGCCGCTATCTCGGTGTCGCTGGAACTGAAGCGGGCACGCCAGGCCGCCGCCAGTTCCGCGTGCACACCGGAGTGCGGCGAGGTCGCGGCACCGAGCCGGCGGTCGCGGGAGGGGTCTGCTTCGGACACCTCGCAGGCTTCGGCCGCGATGATCGCCTCGAGCGCCCCCTGGCCGATCCGGGCGGAGTGCCGGGAGATCTCCCAGACATCCGCTCGGTGAGCTATCGACGCGAGAATTGTCAGCGCATCGTCCGTTCGACCCAGAGTGACCAGAACGGACGCTCGCACGACCTGTCGTCGAGCCAGCTCCGGCGCAACCGGATGGGCGCCGGGCCGACCGGCGTCGTGAGCCAGGAGTTCGTACGCGTCCATCAGCTGACCGGCATCAGCGGCCGTCTCGGCCATGATCGCGACGAGGTCCCCGATCATCCCGAACGACACGTCGGCGGCGGCACCCTCCTGCTCCATCTCGACGCGGACGTCCCGGAGCAAGCGCATCGCGGTCTCCGGGCGTCCCATCCGCCGAAGGCAGCCCGCCGCATACAGGCCCGCTTCGGCTCGACGGGCGGGGTCAGGATCGTTCATCAGCCGTACACAGCCCTCGTAGGACGGCGCGACCTCACCGCGGTGGTAAGCGACGACCGCCCGGCAGAGGGCGCCGCCCGAGGTGTCCAGCGGGGCCACCAGGGCGGCCGCAGCGTCGAGTCGGTTCTGCAGCACGAGTCCGCGCGCCCGGCAGAGGACGATCGCCTCCCTTCTCCCGTGGCGGGACTCGGCATCGTCGAGCACGGCTTCGGCCTGCTCGTGCTGCGCCGATCCGTCCAGCACCGTCGCGAGCGTCGTCGCCGCCTCGGGCGACCGGTAGGTCCGCCAGGCCGCCTCCGCGAGCGCCGTCACGACTGTCGCTTCCTGACGATGACGGGCGTACCGCACGGCATCCAGGAGAGTCGCCTCATCCACCGGGACGCCGGTCTCCAAGCGCCAAGCGACGACCCGCAGCCACATCGCGGTGTGCGGTCGCGCCGCACCGGACACACCGAGAAGGTCCCGCAGGAGAGCCCGGCGCCGAAGCTTCGGAATCCCCTGGAGCACCAGCTCCCGGATCATCGGACGGTCGACGGACACCTCCAGGCCGTCCGTGACCTCCGGATCAGGGTGGTCGTCCGCGTCGTGCACGTGCAGCAGCCCGGCCTGTTCCAATTCGATGAGATCGTTCTCGGGAACGAGCTGCTCCAGGAATGGGACCGCGATCGACTCGGCGATTGCCGCCAGTTCCAGCACCCGCCGGTGCGATTCCCTCAGGCCGTCGATGCGAGTCGACTCGCCGGACAGTCTCTCGGGCATCCGGATCGGCGCCCGCAGCCCCCATTCGCTGCCGTCGGGACCGATCGCACCCTGTTTCACGGCGGCATGCAGCAGCTCGACGAGAGCCAGCGGGTTACCCTCCGCCAGACGCACCAGACGCCGGCTGCTCGCCGGGGTCAGGGGGAATCCGGCCAGGCTGGTGACCAGTTCGCCGGCGGTGACGTCGTCCAGGCCGGCAAGGTGGAGGCGACGCAGCCCCAGTCGCATTCCGAGATCCAGAACGCCCGAGGAGGAGCCCCTGTCCGAGTTGACGGCCAGCACCAGTGTGGCGCCCTGCTGGCGAGCGGTTGCGAGGAACGGAAGGCTCGGCTCCGCGCCCCGCTGATGGGCGTCATCGACGATCAGGAGCGTGGAGGGGTATTTCGGGCCCGAACCGCGCAGGTCGTGAACGCCGCCCAGGACGGAGCCGTCCGGTTGCCGCGTCAGGCCACCGGTGAGGAAGAGGACCCTGCGTCGACGCGAAGGCATCACGCCGGCCTTGGCGGCCGGGGAGCTGGCCCGGGCCCGCGTGGCGATCTCGTTCAACAGCCGTGTCCGGCCGATTCCGGCAGGCCCCGTGATGACGAATCCGGTCCGCATCCACGCGTCCGAGAGGAGGACGGCCAACTCCCGGTCACGCCCCACGAGTGGCACACCCATGGCCGGGCGCAGCGCCAGGGAGCGCCCGGCGTGGCGCCGTGCGCCGCCCGCCTGGTCGAGGGGACGGTGCTGGTGTCGGGGAGGGTCGTCGAAGACGGAGGAGGCGGGCCGGGAGTCATCAACATCTACCGACGCAGATCCCCCGGAGAGGTGATGACTGCCCATTCAGAGGTTCCCCTTCGCCACGATCCGGTGCCTGCGTCGCACGATGCGCCGGGTCACCTGCCTGCCGTCCCTCACACCCAGACCCGATGATCACCATCTGGTTCCCCCGGCCCTTGACCTCACTCAAGGGCCGGCGAGGAGGTGGGACCACGCTCACATCAACCGCTGAAGCGGGGCTGAAGCGGAGCTGAACCGTGCCGTTGCAGCACGTTTCGTCCGCTACCGCTGAGGAGCCGATCCGCGCCGATCCGGCGTGCGGCCCGGCGCTACGCGAACTTTCCCCCGTCCACCGGGATGACGGCGTTGTTGATGTAGCCCTGATCCAGGTACAGCAGGTAGTAGATGAACTCCGCTATCTCTGCCGAGCTGGCCAGACGTCCCATTGGGTGGGTGGCGGCGCGCTCACGCACCCGGTCCTGGTCCACCCTGCGCGTCGTCATCCCGGCATCGCCGATCACGGAGGGGGCGACGCAGACGAGTTGCTGCCGGGGACTCAGCCTGCGTCGTCGCACGTAGGCGTGCAACCCCGCCTTGGCCAGCGCGTAGGAACCGTCGAACGACCCCTTGAACCCGGACTCGGAGCCCAGCACCACGGCGCGCAGATCGGGGTTCACGGAAAGCGCGCGCTCGACCAGCCGCACGGTCGACAGCAGGTTGACCGTGAGACTGTCGATCACCTCGCCCGGGCTCTGGGCCAGGAAGTCCTTCGCGTGGAGCAGGCCGTGGCAGACCAGCAACCGGTCCGCCTGGAGGACGTCGTCGGCGAGAGCGTCGATCTGGTCCATCGACCGCAGATCGACGACGGGGGCACAGCCCGGGCTCCTGCCCAGTCTCACCACCTCCTCACCGGGGCGTCGCTCCTGCACGATCCGCAGCGTCTCCCGGGCGATGGTGGACGACGCCCCGGTCACCAGCACGGTCACCGCAGGATCTCCCTCCGGATGGCCGCCAGCTGTCTCCTGACCTCCGACGTCGCCATGAAGATCGTGTTCACCTTGCCGGCGAAGACGTAGATCTGCCGGCCGGTCCGGCGGATCGACGCGATCCGTGCGTCGCTGCCCGACCTCATCTTGGTCTTGACCGAGCAGGAGGCGTCGGAGTAGCGGAAGTGATCGTGGAAGCCTGGCCAATAGTCCACCACCTGCCGCTCCATCGCGGTCCGGACGGCGGTGAGCGAGGCCCCGTCCTGCCGGGAGATGGTCGCGACCGCCTGCTCGTAGGAGCCGTGCCGCCCGAGGGGGGTGTGGGTGACGGAGGTCAGCGTGCAGTGCTCGTCGTCGTAGGGGTAGACGGAGAAGAACGGACCGTCCACCACGGTGAGCGCCAAATCCCGCACCGGCGGTTCGGAGTCGTAGAGCAACGTGACGCAGGGTTCGAAGTACAGGTCGGTCCACGGCGACTCGCCGAGCGCGGTGGAGGCCCCCCAGGTGCAGTCGATCGCCGCGTCGAAGGACTCGCCGTTGGCGAACACCTCGCAGCCGCTGTCCTTGAGCTCCACGACCGGATCGCCGAGCCTGAGGTAGGGCCGGAGCAGCTCGGCGAAGTAGTCCTTCGCGCCGGCCGTGAGGAGCAGTTCCTCGCCGACCCGCAGCGCCGCGCTGACGTTCTCGAGATGGAACGCGTCCGGCTCCACGTCCTCGTACTCCAGCCCCGACGCCGCAATGATCTGGGTGTACGTCTCCGCGTCGAGGAGCGAGTCCACGGCCGCGACGGCGTAGATGTTGTCCGCGATCGGCCGGCCGAGGAACGGATAGGTCGCCTTGAACTGGTTGAAGCCGGTGATCGACTGCTTGCGGGTCTGGCTCGACCGGGGGTAGTGGAACCCCTGGTGCAGGCGGTTCTGGGTGTACCCGGAGGCACCGACGAAGATCTCCGGCTTGGCCTCGAACACGTGGACGTCGTGGCCGTCGCGGATGAGTTCGGACGCGATGTGGCACCCGTACCAGCCGGCGCCGACGACGGCCAGCCGCAGTGGTTCGAGGTGCCCTGAGCCGGAATGCCGGGCCGGGCGTGTCAGCACGCCCATCGGCCGAGCCGATCTCTCACGCCGTCGCGCAGCTCGCGCATCAGGTCCGGATCGACCGCGCGCGGCTTGTAGAACATCCGCAGGACGAGCGACCTGGAGTCGGAGGCCAGCACGTGGATCTCGTTGCCGGCCCAGCTCTCGGGCATCGTGAGGCGCGTCACGCTCAGCCCCTGCACTTCCGGGGGCGGGAACATCCCCCGGAGGCTGCTGGGCATGGGGTTGTAGACGATGCGCGGCAGCTTTCCGGGGACGCCCATGAGCTCGGGCGCCATCCGAGCGACGACGGCCCGGCTCGGTACGCGCGAAGCGTCCACCGCGTCGGCGAACCCGGCCGCGAAGCGGCTCAGGAACTGTTCGCTCGAGGGCGCGCACGCACAGTCGCAGGTGGCGACGATCTCGTCCGACAACCATCCGACGGTCTGCCGGACCTCGGGGTCGGCACGGTTGGCTAGGATCATGCCCGCGCCCACCCTGGACGCCCCGGTCAGCTCCTGCGTGGCGGCCAGGATCGCCGCCAGCGTCACGCCGATGACGGACAGCCCGAACCGGCTGCCGCGGTCGCGCAGGGCGCCGAACCGCACCTCGTCCAGGGCGATGCTGACATGCCGCGGTCGATGGCCCTGCAGCGGATCCGCCGCCGGTGCGGGCATGTCCAGGGTCGGCAGCGGCCCGACGTCCTGCAGGGCGCGGCAGCGCCGATCGAGTGCGCTGCGGCCGGAGTCGGACGCCAGGTAGCGGTGCTGCTCGATGACCAGCGCGCGGAAGTCGGCGGCCCGCGTCGTCTCCGGCTCCGACAGGTTCACGCGCTCCGACGGGTTCGGGTAGGCCTGCCAGAGTTCACTCTCGAGCAGACCGACGGTCCAGCCGTCGCAGACCAGGTGCTCCACCGCCAGCCCCACGAGGTGAGAGGTTTCGCTCTCGGTCACGACGCACAGTCGGGCGAGCGGCCCGGCCGCAACGGACAGCGGCGTGTGCAGGGCGTCGGCGAGCACGGTGCTCGGATCGGCCTCAGACCCGGCCGGCCTGTCGCCGGACAGGTCGAACAGCAGGAGGCCGCCCGGTTCGGCCCGCGCGGGCAGCCATTGCTGCGAGCCGAGGTCGAAACCGCTCAGCAGCACCGCGTGCCGTGCCTGCACCCGCCGCCAGGCACGGTCGAGACGCGGCAGGTCCAGGTGCCCTGACACACGCGCCGCGATGGAGACGTAGTCGTTGTGCACGCTCGGCAGCGCGCGTTCGTAGGGGATGACGCCCAGCCGGTGCCGTTGGCTCCAGGAGGGCAGCTGGTCGAGGCTCATGGACGGCGGTTCCCTAGGGTCTTCCGGGCACGGCCCGAACTCAGGACGGCGAGCCGCGCTCCGCGCACGACTCGGCCAGGTCACGCAGCACGGGGTGGCGGAGGACGGCGGACATCGGCATCCCGATCCCGGCGGCGTTGGCCCGCCCGGCCAGGTTCATCGCCCGCAGGGAGTCGCCGCCGAGCGCGAAGAAGTTGTCCTCGTCGTCGACGCTGTCGACGACGAGGACCTCTGCCCACAGCGCGCGCAGCGTCTCCAGCAGCCGATTCCGCATCGACTCCCGGACCACGGTCTCGGCATTGGTGTCGGCGGACATCACACGGCCTCCTGCAGATCGTCGAGCGCAGCGGCGCAGTGGTCCAGGTGCTCCACGGCGGACGCCAACCGCTGCGAGATCTTCTCCACGTACCGGTGCACCCGTGAACGGTCGCTCACGGCGGCCCGCATGATCAGGTTCCGCGCCACAAGCCAGTCCTGGGCCGAGCCGTCCAGGGCGGTCGCCGCCGCAGCCGTCGGCAGCCGCGTATCGTCCGCCACCGCGCGCAGGAAGCAGGCGAACCATCGCAGCGTGTGGTTGTAGTTCCACATGACGTTGCTGGCGCTGCGGGCTCTCGCCCCGTCCGTGCCGGCCCCCTCGCTGTCGCGGCGGGCGGTCCCGGAATACTCGCCGAGGTGGTCGACGATGAAGGTCGCCAGTTCGACGCCACTCACGGTGCCCGGTTCGCCGCAGCCCACCAGCTCGACCACCCGCAGGGGCAGCTGGCGGCGCAGCTGGTCGGGCCCGTACGGCTCGCCGCCCTCGATGGCGTTCAGCTCCCACCAGGTCTGACCCTGCCCCGACAGCAGCGCGGGCTCCAGGTCCGCCAGGCGGACGCGGTCGTCGAAGAACACCGCGTCGACCGCATCGACGACGCGCACTGTCGACGTGGCCGCGTCGAAGTCCTCCAGCGTGATCGAGTGCAGGGCGTGCACTCGCTGGTAGTCCAGGTAGTAGTACGCCAGGTGGAAGGTGTCGGCATCGACCGCCACGGTCCGTCCCGCCACCAGAGCGGTCAGGACGGGCGACACGTCGTGCAGGTCGTGCCGGCGCAGTGCGAACCCGTGGATCTCCAGAGAGCCGGCCAAGGCGGGCAGGAGATCGACGAAGCCGACCCGGTCGCCGGACGTGCGCGCCCGGGTGTCCGCAGTGTCGCCCAGGGCCAGGCGCGGGTCGTACTCCGGACCGAGCCACCGCAGCAGGCGCATCAGCGCCGCGTGCCGGCAGCTGGTGTCCAGGACGGCGCTGTCGTTCGCGTCAGGCACTACCGACCACCCGGCCCGAAGCCTCCGTGCAGGTGCAGCAGATCGATGATCATGCGCTTCTTCTGCTCCGGACCGATGTAGTGCCGGACCAGGACCTGCGAGGAGTTGCGATCGTCGGCCGACGCGGGCGGCAGCGGCTGGGTCGGCACGTTGTAGCGCTGGTCCAGGGTCGCGTACTGATGCCGCTCGAAGACGTAGTTCCAGGCCAACTGTCCGAGGATGTACCGGGCCACCGGGTCCTGCTCGTCCTTGACGAAGTCGGCCGCCAACCGTAGGCCCTGCGCGAGCGACGCCCGCACGTCCTTGGCCAGCACGACAAAGCCGATGTTGCGGCCCACCCCCTCGTGCATCGGGCCGCCGCCCGCGGCCGCGACGTGCCGGACGAAGCGCCGGTACAGGTGCAGGCCGCTGGCCTCGCCGGAGGTGCTGAGCACGTCCGGGGCCGCCGCGCCGCTGGTCAGGTGCGGGCTGCTGAACACGCCGGAGGTGTCCCCGACGAACAGCATGTCCCCGTCGAACCAGACGACCGGATGGCCGGCCCAGGGGTACAGGCAGGCCCGCAACAGCTCCATGGCGAGCGACTCGGGCCAGGCCGACTGCTCCTTCGCGAACTCGACGGCGGCCTCGAGGTCGGCGTCCCGGCCCACCTGCGTGACCTCGGCGACGTCAACGTGCTCGACCCGTGGGTCGAGACCCTTGAGCGTGGTCAGGACCTGCGCCATCACCTCGGCCTCAGAACTGAACGGATCGATGCCGGGTGTGAGCAGCGTGAGGCGGTCGAAATCATGGGTCCGCAGAAAGGACGGCACCGCCGCGGTCGCCGGGCCCAGATAGTTGAAGTCGAAGTACGTCACATAGTGCCGCACCAGCTCATCCGGCTGATGGCTCACGATGCCCCCTCCAGGTTTCCGCGGGCCGGCTGTCCGTGGTGCTCGGACGAGACCCCGCCGGTATGGCCGGGGCCAAGCATAGATTCGGCGCCGCCGGCCGCCCGAGAGTAGCGGCTACTCAAACGACCGGCCGTCACCGGCGTCCCGGGCATTCTCGCGCTCCCTCCGACGGTCGGCCGCGGCGCCGACCGGGCAATTGAGTAGCCGGTACTCTGCCCCGCCGCAGGCGGGCAACCGTAACGTCGGCGTCGTCCATCGGTCGGGCGAGCGCGGCCCGAGATGCAGTGCGTACAGGTCGGCACTCTCCGCGAGGTGAGGGTGTTTCGTCGTCGCGGGAGGTTCGGATTCAGTGCGTTGCGAGTCAGATCCGAGTGTCGCGGTGAATGACGTACGCCGAACCTTCACGGTGCGTTCCCGGCGGATGCTGGACGACCCCGGCGCGCCCGAGGGAAGACGACGCGGGAGATTCTGGCGCCAGACACAGACCGTCACAGCCGTTGACGGGATCTCGCTGTCCATCGATCGCGGTGAGATCGTCGGCTTCCTCGGCCCGAACGGCGCGGGCAAGACCACCACGCTCAAGATGCTCGCCGGACTGCTGCACCCTACCGATGGCACGGTGCGCGCCAACGGGTACGTGCCCTCCGACCGCGACCGGGACTTCCTGCGCTCCATCTCGCTGGTCATGGGGCAGCGCCAGCAGCTCATCTGGGACATCCCGGTGATCGATTCGTTCGAGCTGAACCGGGCCGTCTACCGGGTCCCGCAGCCGCGCTACCGGCAGGTCATCGAGGAGCTGATCGCGCTGCTGGACCTGAGCGGGTTCGTGAACCGACCTGCGCGCACCCTGTCGCTGGGCCAGCGCATGCGCTGCGAGCTGGCCGCGGCTCTGATCCACACGCCGAGCCTGATCTTCCTGGACGAGCCGACGCTCGGGCTGGACTTCGAGATGCAGAAGCGGATCCGCGCCTTCATCCGGGAGTACAACGCGCGACACTCCGCGACGATCGTGCTGACCAGCCACTACATGACGGACGTCGAACACCTCTGCAAGCGGATCGCCCTCATCCACCACGGGAAGCTGATCTTCGACGGCCTGCTCGACGACCTGGCGACGCGGTTGTCGCCGCATAAGCAGGTGCTGGTGAAGCTGCGTTCGTCCGACGTCGACATGGACCGGTACGGCGAGGTGCTCAGCCGGGACGAGCGCGGCATCCTGCTCAGCGTCCCGGCGAAGATCGCCGCGCAGACTGTCGCCGATGTCCTGCAGAGCGAGGACGTCTCGGACCTCGAGGTCACCGATCCCCCGCTGGAGGACCTGATCCAGCTGGTCTTCGACGAGGGCGGCGCGCAATGAGATGGCAGTTGGCGCTGTTCCGCCGCGACTGCGCAGCATTCCTGTCGACGCAGCTCCAATACCCGGCGGCGATGTTCATCTGGATCACCGGGGTGATCCTGGAGCCGGTCCTGTACATGGTCGTCTGGCGGGTGGCGGCCGCCACGCAGAAGGGTGCCGTCGTCGGGGGGCTCACCCAGAACTACATCGCGGCGTACTACGCCGTATTCTTGGTGGTCAATTTCCTCTCGTTCACCTGGTTCTTCATCCGAATGGAGGACCGGGTGCGGATGGGCTCGTTTTCCGTGCTGCTGATGCGTCCGGTGCACCCGCTGTACCGGGACGTGGCAGAGAATCTCACCTACAAGCTGGTGACCTCGGCGGCGACCGTGCCGACCGTGATCCTTCTCGTCGTCGGCTTCTCCATCCAGCTGGGCCTGACCTGGGTGAATCTGCTGCTGTTCCTGCCCAGTCTGCTGCTGGCGACGGCGATGCGGTTCATGTTCGAGTGGACCCTGGCGCTGAGCGCTTTCTGGATCGTTCGCACCGACGCGGTCAGCCGCATCTACGGGTTCGTCATGCACTTCCTCGGCGGATTCGCCGCGCCGCTGGCCCTGCTGCCCGCGGGCGTGGCGACCGTCGCGTACTGGCTGCCCTTCCCGTGGATGGTTGCCTTCCCGGTCACCGTCGCCCTCGGCGGGCACGACGTGCCCTCGGTCCTGCTCGGCCTGCTCGTGCAGGCGTTCTGGCTGGCCGTCGCCGCGGTGCTGTTGAAGGTCGTCTGGCGGGCCGGGACCCGGCGTTTCGCGGCGGTCAACGGATGAACGGGCTGCGCGTCCTGATCGCCTACTTCCGCGCCGCGCTGGCCGTGGAGCTGGAGTACCGCGCCAACCTGACTGTGCAGGCGCTGGAGGCGTTCACCGGCCTGCTGACGTCATTGGGCGTGGTGGCGCTGCTCTTCAGCCGGACGTCGAGCCTGGGCGGCTGGTCCGCGCGCGACCTGGTCGTGCTGGTCGGCGTCTACACGATGATCGGCGGCTTCATCAACCTCATCATCCAGCCCAGCCTGCAGCGGCTGGTCCGCGATGTAGTGTCGGGCACCTTCGACTCCACCCTCCTCAAGCCCGCCGATGCCCAGTTCCTCGCCGGGATCGGCGAGATCCAGGTGTGGAAACTCGTGGACGTCGTCTTCGGTGGGGCGACGGTCGCCGTCGCGCTCGGCTCAGGGCCGACCGTGCCGACCGTGGGCGGAGTCGTGCTGTCGGTCCTGGCGCTGCTGCTCGGGGCGGTGGCGGTGGCCTGCGCGTGGTTCATCCTCGCCACCACCGTCTTCTGGTTCATGAACGTGGAGAACATCCTGGTGACCGCGCAGATCCTCTTCCAGGCCGGGCGCTGGCCGGTCAGCGTTTTCCCCCGCTGGCTGCGCTGGCTGCTGACCGTCGGCGTGCCGGTGGGAACGGCCGTCACCTTCCCCGCAGAAGTCGTGACGCACGCGTTCAACGCCGCCCACGCGGTCACTGCGGTGGGCGTCACCGCCCTGCTGGCCGGCTTCTCCCGGTGGCTCTGGCGGCGCGGCATCGCACGGTACGCGAGCGCCTCGTCATGACCTCGCAATTTGCCCGCCTCAGCGACGGGTTCGTCGTGGTCGACCTGTCGCCGCACCTGAACAACACCGGCACGAGCCTGCCGACGATCGTGGTCGAGGACGGTATCGACGGTATGGGCCGGACCCTGCCGACCGAGGAGCTGGCTTCGATGGCGCCGATGATCCACCCCATCACCGGGTGGGGACGGGGCGTCCCCGACAACGTCGTGTGCGACGAGCAGGTCGTCGCCGTGTCCGCACCGGCGCCCGTCTCCGGATGGTCCGTCATCGGCGCAACTCGCTGCGGACCGATGCAGGACACGTTCACGGCGGTCGACAGCACCGGGCACCGGACCGCGGTGCTGGTGGGGCTGTCCGACCTGGTGAGCTTCCGGCCGGCCTTCTCGGATACCGAGGCCGCGGTGTTCTCCCGGCTCCGGGGCGCCCAGGACGTGCCGCGCCGGACCAGGCTCTGGCGCTCGAACCACGGCTTCGACCCCGCCGTGAACCTCCGGGAGATCGAGTTTCCGCTCAACCCCGACATGCACGTGTTCGCCCTCGTCCTCTGGCCGGTGTCGAGCGGAGGTGTCGCGTGAACGCGCGGGAGGCTTCGCCTGCCGAGGAGGTGCTGGTGGTCGTCGGCAGCGGCGCGCGCTCGTACCGTGAATACCTCTGGGACGCGCTGGCGCACCGCAGGTCCTGGCTGATCGACGACGACCCGCCAACATGGCAGTTGCCGTACGTCGCCGGCCACACCGTGTTCCCGAGCGTGCGACGCGCCCGGTTGACCGACAACACCGACCGGCTCGTCGCGGACGTCGCCGAGATGGCCGCGCAACACCGCATCACGGGTTTCCTCACCTTCGACGAGTTGCTCGTCGCGGCCACCGCCCGGCTGTGCGAACAGTTCGGCACCGCGGGCCTCGCCCCGCAGAGCGCGGTTAGTTGCCGGGACAAGGTCCGCACGCGCCAGCTCCTGACCGGTGCCGGTCTGCCGCAGCCGCAGTTCCGGCTCGCCCAGGACCAGGCCGAGGCGCAGCTGGCTGCGCAGGCCATCGGATACCCGGTCGTGGTCAAACCGCGCGAGCTCGGTGGCAGCGTCGGGGTGCTGCGGGCGGACGACGGCCACTGCCTGGACCCGGCGGTCGCCGCCGCCGCGAGCTTGAGCGCCGCGCGTGGCTCGTCCGGTGTCCTGATCGAGGAGTTGATCGAGGGGCCGGAGATCAGCGTCGACGGCATGGTGCAGGCAGGCTCCTACCACGCGGTGCTCGTCGCCCGGAAACAGGTCGGGCCGCCGCCGTCATTCGAGGAGATCGGCCACATCGTCGACCCCGTCGACCCTCTGCTGACCGACCCGGCCCTGATGGCGACGCTGCGCGAGGCGCACCACGCGCTCGGTCTGCGCGACGGGATGACGCACACCGAGGTCAAGCTGACCATCCGCGGACCCGTCATCATCGAGGTCAACGGCCGGCTCGGTGGGGACTTCATCCCGCTGCTCGGGCGGCTCGCCACGGGCATCGACCTTGCCGAGGTCGCCGCCGACGTCGCGCAGTCCCGACCTGCACGGTCGGAGCCCGAGCCGAGGACGACGGCGGGCGTCCGCTTCCTGCACCCCCCCACCGACAGCGTCCTGCGCCGTCTTACCCTGCCGCAGCCCGGGCGGGCCCCGGGCCTGGTGCGGGCGGAACGGCTGACGCCCGACGGCGCCGTGCTGCTGCTGCCGCCTCGCGGCTACCTGTCCCGCTACGCCTACCTGATCTGCGAGGCGAACGACCCGGCGGAATGCGGGGCGCTCCTGGACGGAGCGAGCGCGCAGGTCGAGGCGATCCTGGAGCCCGTACCGTGACGGGCGGGTCCGGGCCATCCCCGCTGGGAGAGGACTTCGTCCCGTTGCCGGGCGGCGAGTGGCAGCTGTGGCGCGGCGCGGTGTTACGCAGCGCCGGCTTTCCCGCCGTGCTCGTCGAGTCACTCGCCAGCCCGCGCCTCGCCGAGACGGCCGACGCCCGTCTGCGTCGCCGGGCCGGCCCGCCGCCACCGCCCTCCGGTGAGGAGGCGACGACCGACGAGCGCGCGTTCGGCGCAGCCGTCGGCGAGTCGTCGGCGGCGATCCGCCGGGCCGCCCGCGATCCCCGCTTCCGCGAGGCGATCGCCTGGCAGAACCGTCGCCTACTGGACACCTGCGTGGACCGCCTGCTTGACGACAGGGGCCGCGGCGCACCGGCGCGGAACCGGGCCCGTGAGGTGGCGGTCGCCGGCTACCTCCAGCGATACGCGACCAAGAACGACTCCATCGGCTTCTTCGGCCCGATCGGTTGGGCGACGTGGCACCCCGACGACCCGGCCACCGTCGTCCACCCCGGCGAGACCCTGATCGGCAAGCGGACGACGTACTTCGAGACCTGGGCCATGGACGCCGTGGGCGCAGCTTTCGCGGCCAGGCCTGACCTGGCGCACGGTCTCGCGCCGCGACCCATCCCGGCCAACCACCTGCGCGGCGACATGCTGTTCCTGCCGCAGGGCAGGCCGATCGAGCTGACAGCCGAGGACGCCGCTCTGCTGCGACGGTGCGACGGTGCGCGGACGGTGCGGGAGCTGGCCGGGCTCGCCGATCCCGGCGGCGACCGGACTCCGGAGGAGGTGCTGGACAGGTTGCGGAGGCTGGAAAAGCTCGGCGCCGTCCGCCTCGACTTCCATGGGCCCATCGACGCCCATCCCGAGCGCCTGCTGCGTCACCGCCTATCGCGGGTCGCGCACGCCGCCGCACGCGACGAGGCGGTCGCGGACCTGGACCGATTGCTTGCCGCGCGTGACGCGCTGGCCCGGGCCGCCGGTGACGCGGACGCGGTGGCCAGGGCGGTCGACGTCCTCGACGGCGAGTTCCAGCACCTCGCCGACCGGGCCCCGACCAGGCTGCACGGCCAGACTTATGCCGGCCGTACCATCGTCTACGAGGACACCACCCGCGACGTACAGGCCAGGCTCGGCTCGGCCGTCCTGGCGGAGCTGGGTCCTGCGCTGTCCCTGGTTCTGTCGAGCGGCCGGTGGCTGGCCGTGCAGGTGGCGGCGGACTGCCTGGAGCGTTTCGCGGAGTACCACGAACGCCGGGGCCGCCTCTCCGGCGACGATCGCCATCCGCTGGCCGGGCTACTGGCGCTGGCCACCCGCGACTTCTACACGGAGGCCCGCAGGCCGCCCGTGGCCGACCGCGCCGAGGCCGAGCTGCAACGGCGTTGGCAGTCGGTGCTCGACATACCGCACGGTGCGCGTTCGCACACGGTCGCGGCGCAGGACATCGCCGCGGCGTGCGCCAAGGCGTTCGGTTGCGATCCGCCCGGATGGGCCAGCGGTCTGATCCACTCCCCCGATGTCATGATCGATTCCGCTTCGGTCGAGGCCCTCAACCGGGGCGAGTTCTCCCTGGTCCTCGGCGAGCTGCACACTGCCTTCAACACCGTCGAGAGCCGGGCGCTGGTCGAGCAGCACCCCGATCCGGACCGGCTGCGGGCGATGGCCGAGGCCGTGCTGGGCGGGCGTCGTGTGCTGCCCCTCGCGCCCCGCGCCTGGGGTGCGGTCACGGCCCGGACCAGCCCGCCGTCCGCCCTGATCTCGCCCCGCTTCGTCTACTGGGCGGTCGGCGAGGACGACCCGTCGAACCTGCCGAGCCAGCCGCTGCCGCTGGCCGCCCTGGAGGTGGTCAGGTCGGGTGGGGAGCTGATCGTGCACAGCCGCGTCGACGGGCGGACGTTCCCGCTGGTCGAGGTCATCGGGGAGTACATCTCCGGCGCCGCGGTCAACGCCTTCACGATCATGCCACGCCGCCGCCACACGCCGCGGGTCACGATCGATCGGCTGGTGATCGCGCGCGAGACGTGGCGGCTGCCCGCACGCAAGTGCGGTTGGGCCTTCCAGATGGACCCGCGGCGACGCTACCTGCAGATGCGGGAGTGGGTCCATCGGCACGGCCTGGCCCGACGCGTCTTCGTGTCGGTTCCCGTCGAGACCAAGCCGATGTACGCCGACTTCACCAGCATCCCGCTGACCAACCTGTTGGCGAGCACCATCCGACGCCTGGCTCGCAGCGCCGAGGACGGCGACGTCACCTTCTCCGAGATGCTGCCGGACCCGTCAGGGCTATGGCTCGCCGACGCCGACGGCGAGCGCAACACCAGCGAGCTTCGCCTGGTGGTGGCCGAGGTGCCGGGGGGCGGCCAGCACAGAACGGAGCCGTAGCAGCCGATGTCGCACCAGGGCAGCGCACCGACCGGGGGGGACCTCGTCGAACAGGTGCGCCTGGCTGCGATCGCGGGCCCGTCCGCGATCGCGATCGAGACCGGGCGCACCATGATTTCCTACCAGCAGCTCCTGCGCTCGATAGCCGGCTCGGCACGGCTGCTGCGTGGGGAGGGTCTGCGCGAGGGCGACACCGTGATCCTGCATGCCGAGCGGACTGCCCGGCTACCCGTCACACTCCTGGCGCTCTGGGAGATCGGTGTGAAGGTCGCGCTGGTCGATGGGGCGCTTCCAGCCGCCCGCCTCACCCTGTGCGAGCGGGTCGTCGGGGCCCGGTGGCGACTCGGCACGAGCGGACTGGTGCCGTTGCCCGGCGGGCAGGGGGTCGGCAGGGTGTCGGAGGGCGCCAGCCATGTGCTCCTCACCTCGGGCACCACCGGAACGCCGGCCGCCGTCGAGATCGGCCCAGGAGCGCTGCTGCGCACCCTGGCCTGGTACCGAGCCACCTTCGCTCCGGCGGCGGGAGACCGCATCCCGATGCTCGGCGGGCTCGGCCACGATCCGGTTCTGCGGGACGTCCTCGGCGCGCTCACGTCCGGTGCCACGCTGGTCGTGCCCGACAAGGGGGTTTTCGCCCGCCCGGACCGGCTGCCGGAGTTCCTTCGGACGTCCCGCACGAGCGTGCTGCACGCGACCCCTGCGCTGCTGGAACTCGTCGCTGCGCCCGGTGGACGCACCGTGCTCCGGCTGCCCGGACTCCGGCTGGTCGTCTCCGCGGGCGCCGTACTGCGAGCGGGCACCGTCCGGCGGCTCGGCCAGGTGTCGGACGCGCACGTCGTCAACGCCTACGGCACGACCGAGACACCGCAGATCGCATCGTGCGAGCGGGTGGCGCCGGGAGATCTTGTCGATGACACTGCGACGGCCGACGGAATGATCCTGCCAATCGGGACGGGGGCCGGTGCCACGACACTGATGCTGGCCGGCAGAGCCGAACGCGGGGAAGTGATCGTGCGCGGACGCGACCTCGCCCTCGGATACGTCACCGGTACCGGGCCCGATGCGCGCTTCACCGCCGACCCGCTGGGAATGCCCGGGTACCGGGCGTACCACACCGGAGACATCGGGGAGCGCGATCACCGCGGCCGCATCCGGGTCGTCGGCCGCGCCGACCGCCAGCTGGACCTCAACGGGCACCGGATCGCGCCGGAGGAGATCGAGAGCGCCGCGCTCGGGCACCCGGCGGTGCTGCAGGCGGTGGCCGGCACGGTACCGACCCCGACCGGTGAGCTGCTGAGCCTTTCCGTCGTGCTGCGCCCCGGAACCGCCGTGGAAGCCGCGGCCCTGCGTGCCGATCTGCGAACCGTGCTCCCGGACTACGCCGTCCCGGCCCGAGTCCGCGTCGTGCCCCGCCACGATCTGACCGCCAATCACAAGATCGCGCACGAGCACACGCGGTAGGCCGGGACGACGCGTCACCCGGCGGGCGCGAGCTCCGCGTACAGCTTGGCGAAGCCGATCGCCGTGCTCGACCACGACCAGTCGGACGCCATGCACCGCTGCCGCACCGCGCGGACCTCGTCGGGCGCCGCGAGCAGCCAGGCGGCGGCATGGGAGACCGTCTCGGCCAGGTCGACGGCGCTGATGTCGCCGAGGACGAACCCGGAGCCGACGGAAGGATCGTCCCGGACGTCGGCGACGGTGTCCTTGAGCCCGCCGACCCGGGAGACCACGGGGATCGTGCCGTACGCCATGGCGATGAGCTGGTTGAGACCGCATGGTTCGACACGCGACGGCATGACGGTGAAGTCCGATCCCGCGTACACCAGCCAGGCGAGATCCTGATCGAAGTGGGGCCCGTAGTGCACCGCTGCAGGCATGTCCCGCGCGAGCTCGGTCAGCCCGCGCCGGAACGTCTCCTCGCTCTGCCCGACGACGACCAGTTGGGCGCGGTCGGGCCCGGCGAACCTGCGGAAGACCTCGATCAGCAGGTCGCTGCCCTTCTCCTCGACCAATCGCGAGCAGACGCCGAACACCGGGGTCAGCGGGTCCTCGTGAAGGCCCAGCCCGAGCTGGAGTCGCCGCTTGTTGACGGCCTTCCCTGTCTCCACCGTCGGGGCGTCATAGGGCTCGGTCGCACGCCCGGCCGCCGCGGGGTCCCACACCCGCGTGTCCACCCCGGAGATGATCCCGCGGATGCCCAGCTCCGTCAGCCGGCGGCCGATGGGATGGTGGGCCAGCGTCCGGCAAAGCTCCTGTGCGTATGTCGGGCTGCACGTCACCGTCGCGTCGGCGGCCTGCAGGCCGAGCAGCAGCAAGCTCGGCTCGCCGTCCCGCCCGACCAGTTCGGCGTCCTGGGCGTCTAGGCCGAGTCCGGACACCTCCGCAGGTGCGACGGTTCCGTGGTAGACGCCGCTGTGCACGTTCATCAGCAGCCGCGGGGCTGCGCCGACGCGCAGCCGGCGCAGGTGTGCGATGGCTGCGCCGGACTGCCAGTCGTTTGCGTGGACGATGTCGAACCGCTGCCCGGACCGCTGCAGCCAGGTCGCGACGCACCACCCGAAGAAGGCCGCACGAGGCACCGCATCGGCGTACTCGACGTACTCGACGTCGCGGTAGATCCCGTCGCGGTCGTACCAGTCGTCGGCGCGGATCGCCAGCACCTCGCACGGGCCCGGGTCGTCGATCAGCCGGTGGACCGTCGCCGAACAGGTCCGGCCGCCGATGGTCACCGCCGGGAGGTGGTCGACCTGCACCGTGCGTGTCCCGGCGGCTGCCATCTGGCGGGTGTAGTAGGGCATCACCAGCGTGTGCTCGACGCCCTGCTCGAGCTGGAGCGCGGCCGGCAGCGCACGCGAGGTCAGCCCGAGCCCCCCTTCGGCGGCGAGCGGGGCGTACTCCTGCGTCACGTACAGGACTCTCATGCCGGCAGCCGTCCCTGAGCGGAACCGTCGTGCCCGGCGGCCTCGGTCAGCAGTTCGCGGACCAGCCTGACGCTGTCGCCGACCGTCTCCACGCGCAAGAAGTCCGCATCGTCGGCCACGATGTCGAACGCCTCCTCGACCTCCACCAGGAACCGGACGAAGTCCAACGAGTCCATGCTCAGCGGCGGGGCGGCGAAGGAGGAGTCCAGACGCACGTCATGCGGCCGCACGGGCACGGTATCCCGCTTGATCGCGGCGATCAGCTCCTGGATCGTCGCCAGAATCTCGTCTTGTCTCACCGTTCTCGAAGCCTTCCTGTCTGGGGGACCGGCGTCCCGCGTGCCGCGGTCACAGGCCGATCCCGGCGAGTAGAGCCCTTGTCCGGGCCGGCGCGGCGCGTGCGGCATCGCGGAGCCGCAGCGACAGTTCGCCGGCCCGCAGCCGGTACGAGGGGTCGTCCATCACTTCGCTCACCGCGTCGGCGAGCCCGGGCCCGTCGACGAACCTGGCGTCCCCTGCGGGCGTTCGGCGCGGAGTGAGCCTGACCCGGTTGCCCTCGCCGATCGAACTGGTCACCAGCGCCAGCCCGACGCCGTTGGCACTGACCAGGTGGCGGCCGTTGCCCTCGTTCTCGGACATCGCGGGCACGACCACCACGGGCTTGCCTGCCTGCAGTGCCGCCAGCACCGTGCTGTGTCCGCCGTGACACACCACGACGGCCGCCCACGCCGACGCGGCGGTGATCCCGCCGAAGCGCTGACGCAGCACCTGTGCGCCTCCCCCTGCGGGTTCCGGCGTGACGCCCAGGCCGCCAGACAGGACCAGGGACCACCCGTGAGCCGCGGCGGCGTCCTGCGCTGCGGCGGCGATCTCCTGGGTCGACACCGCTCCGCCGCCGACGGAGGCGTACACCTGGATGCGGCCAGGAACGGTGAACGCCCGGAGTCGTCGCGCGAGGTCCCCGTCCAGGTCGGGGTCCCAGACGAGCGGGCCGACGTAGTGGATGTCGCTCCGGTCGCGGTAACGCACGTCCGGGAGCTCCACCTCGGGCACGCTCGCGATCAGCGCGAGGTCGCCGATGAGCAGGTCGCTGCACTCCTCGATCGGCTTCTGGCCGTAGTCCGCCAGTACCTCGTTGAACGCCGGCAGGCTCGGCGGGAATGGCGAGACCCGGGCACCACCGTCGCCGAGCCACGGCATCCAGCCGGCCGGTCCGGTCACGAAGAAGTCCGCGTCGGCCACCGACACGATCGGCACGCCCTCGCACCGTGCCGCGATCGCGCTAGTCGGGTGCATGTGCGTGACGACCCCGTCCGGGCGGACCCGCCGGATCAGTGCCCGGTCGGCCTCTACCTGGGCGCGGATGCGCGAGGCGCGGTAGTACCACATGCTGGCGAAAGCATCGCCCGGGCCGGTGATCGCGAGGTAGTCCGCGGCGGGGAACGGCGACCGCGGGCGAGGTCCGGCCGCACCCACGGTGTGGAACCCGCCGGCGGCCACCATGTTGCCGGTCGGGTCCGCGGCGAAGACGATCTCGTAGTCCGGACCCAGCACCCTGGCCAGCGCCATGCAGCGGCCGACATGGCCGGCGCCGACCGGCCAGGGGAAGGCCAGCAGTCGGCGTCGCGACGCGGACGCCGACCGGCTCACCTGAGCGCGGCCGCGGCAGGCGATCGCTCGGCGGTCGGCATGACCGCCTCCAGCTCCTCGGACCGCGGCCGCGCCGCCGGCGCAGCGTCCACCGGCGCAACCGAGTGCACGCCACGTTCGGTCAGCAACCGGTCCAGGACGCCGGCCAGGCGTTGCGGATCGCGGTGGTTGCGGTACCACGCGAAGGTGTCACGCACCCCCTCGGCGAAACTCACCTGCGGACGCCAGCCGAGCAGGTGCGACGCGCGTTCGAAGCTCGCGATCCGGTTCACCGGGCCGACCGGCATGTCCGTGCGGAACACGAACGTCGGGTCGTGGCCGGCCAGATCACAGATCAGCCGGGCCGCCTCGACCACCTGGATGCGCTCCTGCGTGCCGAGGTTGACCGCGGTGCCGTCGTGGATCCGCTCGGCTGCCATGATCGTGCCGTTCACGATGTCCGAGACGTGCGTCCAGTTGCGCACCTGCGTTCCGTCGCCCCAGATCACGAAGGGGTCCTGACGCACCAGGGCACGGGCCATCATCGCGATCACCGCGTGGTTCTCGATGCCGCGCGGACCGTACACCGTGAAGTACCGGCAGGAGGCGGTGTCCATGCCGTGCTCCTCGTGCAGGCTGCGCAAGGTCAGTTCGCCCATCAGCTTGGCGTTGCCGTACATGCCGTCGGCCTCGTACGGCGGGCCGACCAGGTCCTCCGTGAGCAGCAGGTCGCTGGACGGATCCCGTTGCCTGTACAGCGGGTAGACACACCCCGACGAGGCGAACACGACCTGTCGCACCTTCGTGTCCCGCGCCGTCCGGAAGACCAGGCCGTCGAGGTACAGGTTCTCCGCACAGGCGGTCTGGTGGAGGTCCACATAGCCCCGCCCGCCGTGGATCGCGGCGAGGTGGAAGAGGGTGTCGACACCCTCCATCGCCCGCCGGGTCTCCCGGGCGTCACGCAGATCCGCCTCGTAGAACGAGATCCTGCCGGCCTTCAGCAGATGCTTGATGTTCTCCCGGCTGCCGCTGCTGAGGTCGTCCACCACCGTGACGTCCGCGCCGAGATCGACCAGGGCGGCGGTCAGGTGGGAGCCAATCAGCGACGCGCCCCCGGTGACCAGCACCGGTCGTCCCTCCCAGGCGGTCCGGTCGGGCAGGGTGGTCGGTTCCATGGTTCCTCCAAGTCATTGCGTGCGTTGCCGTTGTTCTTCGCACTCGCCCCGATCGCCGGCGGCGTGCGCGCCGGCGCTGACGTGGGTCTCGCTGTCGGCGTCCTCCGGGTCGGCGTAACACCAGGGCCAGGCGCTGCGCAGATCGGCTGCGGCGCGTTCCGGGGGCACCTCGTTGACGAAGGTCCCGGCGGCCAACTCGCCGGCAGCCAGGTACTTCAGCCGGTCGCGTGAGCGCAGCGGAGACACGATCTGGGCGTGGGCGTGGGCCACGTGCCTGTCCTGGCGAGCCGGCGCCTGGATCCAGCTGAGGACGTACGGGGCGGGCTGCTGGAACAGTTCGTCGAACTGGCGCAGCACATGCCGCAGTACCCGGGCCAGGTCCGTTCTCTCCGCTCCGCTCAGGACCGTCAGATCCGGGACGTGGCGGTGCGGCACCAGGCGCACCTCGTAGGGCCACCGAGCCGCGTAGGGCACAAAGGCGGTCCAGTGCGCGCCGTCCGCCACGATCCGGTCACGGGTGCCGCTCCCCCGCTGCAGAGTCACGCACACCACACACTCCTGGTGCCGTTCCCACCGCCGCCCGGCGACGCTCAGCAGCCGCTGGAGCCGGGGAGGAACGACCGGATACCCGTAGATCTGGCCGTGCGGATGCGCGAGGGTCGCCCCGACCTGAGCGCCGCGGTTCTCGAAGCACAGCACCTGGGCCACGTCCGGCCGCGCGTTGAGTGCCGCGGTGCGGTCCGCCCACGCGGCTATCACGGTCTCGATGCGGGTCAGCGGCAGCCGCGACAGCGCGCCGTCGTGATCGGCGGTGTAGCTGAGGACCTCGCAGCACCCGCCGGTGAGGGGGTGGCCCGCGCCCGTGAGCGGACCATCGCCGGCCACCGCCCGCCCGGGCAGCGCAGGGTGCCGGTTGTCGAAGACGGCCACCTCGTACGCGGCGGACGGTATCTCGCCGACGCCCGGGCTCGCGGACGGGCACAGCGGGCAGCGCGCAGTACCGGACGTCGGCGCGTCGCGACGCTGCCGATGCGCCGCGATGACCACCCAGTCCTCCTCCCAGACGTCCCAGCGCAACTGCGACTCGGTCGGTGAGGCGACCTCGGCGGTGGGGCGGAGCGTCGGGAGGCAGGCTCGCCCGGCGGTGCTGAAGTAGTGGATGCGCCTGCCGTCGGGCAGGCGACCGCTGGTCCGGGTCACCGGCAGGCCCGTCGTGCGATCCGCGTCGGTGCCGTCCTCGACAGCGGCCCTGGCCGCCGCGAGCAGATCGGCTCGGCGCGGCTTGCCCGTCGGGGTGCGCGGGATCCGGTTGAAGAAGAAGAACCGCCGCGGCACCTTGTGAGCGGCCAGGCGCTCCCGGCAGTGGTGGAAGAGCGCGTCCTCCCAGGCCGCCTCACCGGCGGCACCGGCCACTCCGGGGGCGACGACGAACGCGGCCACCCACTGGCCCGGCCCCGCATCGACCCCGAGCACCACGGCGTCCACGACGCCGGGATGCGCTACCACGACCGTGCGGACCTCTTCGACATCGACCTTGCGGCCGTGCACGTTCACCAGGTCGGACCGCCGCCCGGTCAGGTGCAGGCGCCCGGCGTCGTCCACCCATCCGACGTCCCCGGTGCGGATCCCGGAGGCGGTGAACTTGCCGTCCTCGCCGATGTCGGTCTGGCGGACGTACCCCACGGCGGCGTAGTCGCTGTGGACGACGACGGGTGCGGGTCGTTCCCGGGTGCCGGCCTCGATCCGCACGCCCGGATAGGGCGGGCCGACGCAGGCGGACAGGCCGGTGGCCTCCCGGTCGACGCTAATCGCGCCGCACTCGGTGGAGCCGTACTGCACCGCGACCGGCACACCCCACGTCTGCCGGAAGCGCTGCGCCACCTCGAGCGGGAGCAGCGCGCCGGAGCTCACGCACAGGCGCGGGCGCGGCAGGGGGTCGCGGTTCGGCCTGCGCCGGGACCAGACGTCGTACAGTCCGGGCACACCGAGCACGACGTTCACGCCGTGCCGGGACAGACGTTCGGCGAAGGCGGACGGCGTGCGCGGCGAGGACGCCACGACGGTCGCGCCCGCCGCGAGGCCCGCCAGGACGCCGAACGAGAAGCCGTAGGCGTGGTAGAGGGGAACCGCCGTCAGAAGCACCGAGTCCGCGGTGTACTCCAGCCGTTCGACGATCGCGCGCGCCTCCGTGACCAGCGACTCGTGGGTTCTCACCACGCCCTTAGGCCGACCCGACGTACCCGAGGTGTAGAAGTGGACGCCCGGTGCCGGCCTGGTGTCCCGGCCGGGCGGGCCGTCGGGGAACACCCGAAGGTCGGCTCCCCCGTCGGGGTCGTCCACCAGGATCGCGGCGGCGTGCTCGTGCTCCGCGACGGCGTCGATCTCCCTGGCGGTGAGGTCGTACTGGACCGGGAACACCGGCCGGTGCAGGGCGATCGCGGCGAACGTCCAGACGACCAGGGCGATCGGATCCGACAGCGCCACCCCGACCGAGCCGTCCCCGGGTAGCCGGCGGGCCAGCCGGTCCGCCGTGCTCGCGACCTCACGGCGCAGCGCACCGTAGTCGATCGACACCCCGTTCGACGCCACCAGGGCGAGTCGCGCATCGTCGGTGGTCGCTGGCACGAGGCGCCGCAGCAGGCCGTGATCTGCCGTGTGCGGGGCACGCGCGTCCTCCACCCATGTCCCGGGGTTCACGGCACCGCCGCCGGGTCGGCGATCCGCGCCACCACGCAGCGCATGTGCCGGGTCAGCAGGTGTGCCAGCATCAGATGGAGGTCCTCCTGCTGCTCGATGGTCGAGCCGGGCGCGAGCACGTAGGCGTCCGCCAACTCGCGCGCCTTACCCCCGTCAGCGCCCAGGAAGGCGACGGTGATCGCGTCGGCGTCGCGCGCGGCCCGGAACGCCTGGAGGATGTTCTCGGAGTTGCCGCTCGTGGTGAAGCCGACCACCACGTCCCGCGGACCGACCAGGCCCTGCAGCTGGCCGGAGAACACCGCGGAGTAGTCGACGTCGTTGGCCCACGCGGTCAGTCCCGCCATGTGGTCGGCCAGGGACAGCGCCCGCACCGGCACGACCCCGGAGCGCCGGGTGTTCTTGGCCAGGTCCACCACGAGGTGCGAGGCGGTGGAGGCGCTGCCGCCGTTGCCGCAGACGAAGATCGTCCTCCCCGATCGGTAGGCGTCCTCGACCAGGCGGAAGACGCGTTCCAGGCCGGGGACCGAGAGCGCCGCGACGGCCGCGGTCACCTCGCCGAGGTAGCGCTCGATCTCGCGGTGGGTGTCGTCACCGTTCACGCATCTGCTCCCAGCCTGCTCTGCCGGACCGCGCCGATGGTTTGCATGTGCATCTCGGCCGCGTCGCTGACGTCGCCGAAGTCCGGTTGCGCGACGGCCCAGTCGAGGTACTCCCGGACGACGTCATCCAGCTCCACGTGCGGCTTCCAGCCGAGCGCGCGCAGGCGTTCGACGGACGAGAAGACATGCCGGGTGTCTCCGGCCCGGTAACGGCCGGGGACGTCGATGCCGAGGTCGGTGCCGACGCATCGCGCGATGCGTTCCGCGTACTCGCGGACGGTCTCCTTCCGGTCACCGCCGACGTTGAACACCTGCCCACCCGCCTGCGGCGACTCCAGCACCAACAGGTTCGCGCGGACCACGTCGTGGACGGACACGTAGTCGCGGATCTGCTGCCCGTCCTCGAAGAGGACCGGCCGGCGGCCTGCCACCAGGCGTTGCGAGAAGATCCGTAGGATGCCCGAGTAGGCGTTGTGGAACGACTGCCGGCTGCCCTGCACGATCGAGTACCGCATCGCGACGGTGGGGATGTCGTACCGGCCGCCGAGGGCCAGCGCGGCCAGTTCCCCGGCGTACTTCGACACCGCGTAGGAGTTGTGCGGGCGCACCGCGGACTCGTCGGTGCAGGCCGGTTCCATGGGCAGCCCGCAGTTCGGACACCGGACGTCCCAGCGGCCCTGCTCCAGCTGGGCCAGCGGACGCGGAGCGCCCCGGAAGGCCAAGGGATGAGTGCACCGGGTGCACCAGTAGGCGCCCTCGCCGTAGACGGCCTGGCTGGAGGCGATCACCACCTTCCGCACCGGCAGCCGGCCGGCCACGATCGTCTCGTACAGCAGGGCGGTGGACGTGGTGTTCGTGCTGAAGTACGTGCTGAAGTCCGTCAGGTAGTCCTGGTAGGCCGCCAGGTGGTAGACCGCGCCCACCCCAACCAGCGCACGCCGCCACGCGTCAGGGTCGCGCACGTCGCCGTCGACCCACTCCACGTCATCCGTCGGGACCCAGGACGGCAGCCGGTGCCGGGGGTGGACGGGCGGCAGCAGGGCGTCGAGGATCCGGACCCGGTGGCCGGCGGCCAACAGCGCATCCGTCGTGTGGGAGCCGATGAACCCGGCGCCACCGCTTACCAGAACCTTCATGTCTACCTCGCTTCCGTGCTCAACAGGGCGGCGACTCGCTCGCCGACGCTCAGCGCCAGCAGATGGGTGTTGGAGCGCAGCAGGGTCGGCATGACACTCGCGTCGGCCACGTACAGGCCCGGCACGCCGTGCACGCCGCAGCGCTCGTCCACCACCGCGAGCGGGTCGTCGGACGGACCCATGGGGCAGCCACCGTGCAGGTGGTGGCTGGTGGTCGCGGCGCGGCGGATGGTGTCGGCTCCGGGCCGGTGGGTGCGCAGGGCGAACCAGCGAGGCGTGCCCGGGGGCGCGAAGCCGCCGTGCCCGGCCACGGACACCAGCTGCGCACGGTCGATCCCGAGCCCGCGGATGGCCTCCGAGCCGAGCAGCCGGTGGCCGAAGAGCGTCGCGGCCAGCAGCCCTGCCACGTCCTCGGGGTCGCCGTAGTCCAGCTCCACCGACCCGCCCACCGGGTCCGCGGCGTCCCGGCTCAGGCGCACTCGTCCGGTGCCGCGCGGCTCCAGGAGCGACACGACCAGGACCCCGCGCCTGTAGGCGGTCGCGGACGGCAGCAGGCGGAAGTCGTGGAAGACCTCGACGGCGAAGTCCGGCAGACCGCCCGGCGCTGCGTCTCCTCGGGTTGAGTCTCCTGCGGCGGCGCCTGGCGCCCCCTGGTCCGTGGGCTCGGCACGGAAGTGGCGCAGCATGACCTGGAACCACAGGGGGTCCGGGCCGCGGCCCGCCTCGTCGAGGGAGAACGTTGTCCAGGTCGCGGGGTGGTCCCGCACGCCGCACCCCACCCCGGGCAGGGCATGGCGAACCGGGCGCCCGGCGGCGCGCAGTGCCTCCGGATCACCGATTCCGCTACGCATCAGCACTAGCGGGGACCCCACCGCGCCGGCCGCGAGGACCACGGTGCCGGCCTCGTAGGTGTGCGGCCTGCCGGCCGCGTCGACCGTGTCGACCGCGTGCACACCGCAGCCGCGCGTCCGTACCTGCACCACGTGCGTCCCAGGCCGGATCCGCAGCCGCGGGTCGTGCCGGTGCGGGGTCAGGTACGCCGACCGGGCGGTGACCTTCCGGGTGCCGTGGCGTGCCAACGGCATCAGCCCGAATCCGGTGGTCACCTGGCTGTTGAGATCGTCGCACCAGGGCAGGTCGAGTTCGGCGCAGCCGTCGAGGAAAGCCCGGTGCAGCGGCTGGTGCTCGTCCGGCCGGGCGCGGCGGATCCGCACCGGCCCGCCGGTGCCGTGCGACGGCGACGTCGCGTCCTCGTCGTGTTCGAGGCGGCGCAGGAACGGCAGCTGCCCCTGGTGGCTCCACTGCGGGCCGGCCACCGCGCCCCACCGGTCGTGGTCGGCGGGCAGACCACGCAGTGCGATCCCGCCCTGGAGCAGCGACGTGCCGCCCACGGCGCGGACGCGGGGCAACCGGACGCGGGTGCCCGTACCGACGACCTCGGCGACGAGGCCCCAGTCCGCCGACGGATCCAGGGTGCCGGGCGTGCTCAGCCGGTTCTCCAGTGCGTCGCTGTCGGCGCCTGATTCCAACAGCAGCACGGTGCGGCCGGCGACGACGAGCCTGGCGGCGAGCACGCACCCGGCCGCCCCGGCGCCCACCACGACGACGTCGGCCGCAGACTCTCCGATCGGCGTCATGTCGCGGGGAGGACCTGCGCGCAGAGGTCCGCCCACAGCGCCATGGAGTTGAGCACGTCGCACCAGAACCGCCGGTCGACGTCCGCGGTACCGGTGCGCGTGAAGGCCACCCCGAGGGCGTCGATGAGCTCGCGGTAACACTCGGCGTAGGTCGTCGAGCCGAACCGCACATCGCGCAGCACCTCGACCAGGGAGTCCGTGAGGATCATCCCCGGCAGTTCACCGCGCAGGTTCCCGAGCAGGTCGTGCGCGTTGCGCTCCTGGTGCACCAGCGGCCGGCCGTAGACCACGAGATCGTCGAGGTGGTCGGCGATGGCGCGGACGAAGTACGACATCCAGATGTCGTCGTAGCGGTCGATGCGCATCCCCCGGTACTCCGCGCCCATCACCACGAGATATGCGGCCGGCAGCAGGTCCACGGCGAACGCGGTGTTCTGCGAGTTGAACGGGCACCAGGTGCCCTTGGCCAGACCCAGGGGTGTGGTCGTCCCGGGGGCGACGCCGAGCACCTGCGTAGGGTTCGCGATGCGGCTGACCGCGTCCACGTCCGGTTCGCCCAGCCAGAATCCCGCGTTGACGGCGATCCGGCCGGTCCGGCTGACGGTCTGCCAGCGGGCGCGGGAGTGCCGCCGGCTGAGCGGGAAGCCGCGGTGCACCACCGGTCCCCCGTCGGTCTCCAGGACGGCGCAGACGTTCGCCCAGCCGTCGTCCGACCCGACACAGTCCACGGTGAGGCGCTGGCCGACGATGCCGTGACCGGCGAGGAAATCGTCGCCCGTGACAAAATTGTCGTCGTCAATCGTGATGATCGTCTGGGCGCCCTGCTCGGCCGCACACACATAGCCGAGGTTGCGCCGCTGGATGGTGTTCCACGGCAGGAGTCGGTCCAGCGCCGGAAAGCGTTCGTGCCACCGCTCTTGGTCCTGGACGTCGAGATACGTCCACGCGGCGTCCCCCCATTCCTGCTTGCTCAGCCATTCACGGGTGTCCGGCGGGCTCCTCTTGTCGCCCACCACGACGAAGGACACCTCACCGTGGCTACGCTCAGCGAACTGCTCCAGGTAGCCCGCCAGGAAGTGCGGCGTGTTGACCGTCGTCGTGACGATCGCGGTGCTCGCTGTCATGCGGATGTCCCGTCTCGAGTCGAAGGCTGCGCACCGGACTCCCCGCGCGGTCGAAAGTGTCCGCCCCACTCTCGTCGCCACATTCCACTGCCCGCGCGAGTAATCCCTACTCAACCCGAGCACGGGCTCCGGCCGGGTCTGAGTAGCCGCTGCTCATGCCACGCCCGGCGGGTGCTGACAGGCTGGTGCGGAATCCTCGGAAGGAGTCAGGAATGCCGCCAAGCCTCTCGTTCGCGCGGGGCATGCGGCTGAGCAGACTGTCGCGGCACGATGACGGCCGCATGCTCATCGTGCCCCTCGACCATTCGGTGACCGACGGCCCGACGTTCCGCGGACGCCACGAGCACACGGTTGCCCGGCTGGTCGGTAACGGGGTGGACGGGATCGTGGTGCACAAGGGCAGGCTGCGACACATGGACCCGGCGTGGTTCACCTCGATGGCGCTGTTCGTGCACCTCAGCGCGAGCACGCGGCATGCCGTCGATCCTGACGCCAAGTACCTCGTCGCGAGCGTGGACGAGGCCCTGCGGCTCGGTGCCGACGCGGTGAGCATGCACGTCAACCTGGGTTCACCCCAGGAGCAGGTGCAGATCGCGGACCTGGCGGCGGTCGCGGACGCCTGCGACCGCTGGAACGTCCCGCTGCTCGCGATGGTCTACCCGCGCGGCCCCGCGATCGTCAACCAGCACGACGCCGCGCTCGTGGCTCACGCCGTGACGCTGGCCGCCGACCTGGGCGCCGACCTGGTAAAGACGGTGGATGCGGACACGGTGGCCGAGATGGCGGACATCGTCAGCGCCTGTCCGATCCCGGTCCTCGCCGCCGGCGGCCCACCTCGGCGGACCGCCTCCGAGGTGTTGTCCTACGTCGACGACGTGCTCGCCGCAGGCGCCGCCGGAGTGGCCATGGGACGCACCATCTTCCAGGCGCCAGACCCGGGCGAGGCCGCCCGCCTGGTGTCAGAGCGGATCCACGGCGTGCCACCGTCACCCAGAGCCCTCGCGGCGCAGCTGGCCGAGGCCGGGAGTCGCGGCCCGTGGTAGTCCGACCGCAGTCCCGCCTAGCCGCGCAAGGAGCCCCGATGAAACGCTGCTGGATCGACGTCCGCCGATGCAACGGGATGAAGGAGGCGCTGCTGGAGGCCGCGATCCACCAGCGCGTGGACGCCGTGCTCAGCGACCACCCGGCTGACCTCGCGGCCATGCCGCCCACGGTGACCAGGGTTCTGTTCCAGGGCCACGACGTGCCTACCGACGCGGGCGCCGCCGACATCGTGCTGCTGCCCGCGTCGACGCCGCTCGCCGATGCGGCCTGCCTGCCCAAGGCCGTCGTCGTCGGCCGGTACGTGGATGTCGTCGATGCCGAGACTCTCGACCTGGCCTGCCGCACGGTCCGCGAGGTCCCGGTGACCGTGCTGCGCTTCCAGGACCCGACCAAGATCCCTCTCGAGATCGTCCTCGCGGCCGGCGCGCGCGACTGCGGCGAGATCATCACCGTGGCCGCCGATGTCGAGGAGGCGCAGATCGTCTTCGGCGTGCTGGAACGGGGGGCGACCGGAGTGCTGCTGGCCCCGACGAAGCTGGGCGACGTTGCCAAGCTCAAGGAGGCGACGGCGGTCCGCGGCGAGGACCTGGCGCTGGAGGACCTGCGGATCACGAAGGTGAGCCACGTCGGCATGGGCGACCGGGCCTGCATCGACACGTGCAGCTACCTCGGCAAGGACGAGGGCATCCTGGTCGGCTCGCACGCCCTGGGCATGATCCTCTGCGTCAGCGAGACCCATCCGCTCCCCTACATGCCGACCCGACCGTTCCGGGTGAACGCGGGTGCGGTGATGTCGTACACCTTCGCCGAGAACGGGCGCACGGCGTACCTGACGGAGCTGCGCTCCGGGAGCAAGGTCACCGCGGTCAGTGCCTCGGGGAAGACCCGGATCGTGACGGTGGGCCGGGTGAAGATCGAGCGCCGCCCGCTCCTGTCGATCGACGCCGTCGCGGCCGGTGGCCAGGAGGTCAACCTCATCGTCCAGGACGATTGGCACGTCCGTGTGCTGGGACGCGGCCCGGTCGTGCACAACTCGACCGAGCTTGCGCCCGGCGACACCGTGCTCGGGTTCCTGTCGGTCGATCCGCGACACGTGGGGTTCCCGATCGACGAGTTCCTCCTGGAGCAGTAGGTGGGCTCGGCACACGGGAGCACGGCGGCTGGCCGGGCGCGGCCCTCGGCAGACCGCGCCCCCGCGGAGTACCCGACCACGGTCCAGCAGCGCAGGATGCTGGACTTCCTGGGCGGCCGCGTCGACGCCCACTATCTCAACGTCGAGAGCTTCGTCCTGCGCGGGCCGCTGGACGGCAGAGCGCTCAAGGCCGCGCTGGCCGGCGTCGTCGGGCGGCACGACATGATCCGCTCCGTCTACCCGGCGCACGGCCGCACCTACCGGGTGCTGCCGCCGTCGGACGGCGTGCTCGACGCCATCGTGCGCACCCGGCAAGCGGTACCCACCGTCGAGGATGCCGTCCGGGATGGGATGGCCTGGGTCGGCTCCCCGATGGCGCTCGACCGTGAACCGCCGCTGAGGGTGTGGGTCGCGAGGATCGACGCCGAGACCAGCGTCCTACTGCTGTCCGGCCACTACCTCGTGTTCGACGCCTGGTCGTTCATGCTCCTCTACGAGGATCTCACTGCCGAGTACCAGCGGATCCGGTGCGGGGGAAGCGAGCGTCCGCAGCCCGCGCAGTACCGTGACGCTCCCCCCGAGCCGCCGCAGCCCGGCGAGCCGAGCCTGGGCAGGCTGTTCGACCGCGGCTACGCGGCGATCCGGTCACTGTCCGCCAGGACGCCGGGCCGGACCGGTCCGGCGGCCACGGTCGAGCGCACCTGGGCTGGCCTCACCCCGGGGCTCGTGGCCGCGGCGAAGGCGTACCGGGTCACGCCGTACGTGCTCGGCGCCGTGGCGTTGCTGCGGGCGGTGGCGGACACGCTGGGCACGCCGCAGCCGTTCGCCGGGAGCGCGTACGCCGGGCGAACGACTCCGCAGGCGGTCCGGGCGATCGGCTACTTCGCCACCACGCTGTTCGTCGGCCTGGACCTGTCGGCCGCAGCAACGCCGGCCGAGTCGGTGCGCGACGTCGACGCTCAGCTGCGCACCTGGTACGCGATGCCGCGGGTCCAGTGGGAGACCGTGCTGGAGGACCACGGTGGGACGGACCTGTACCCCGTCAAGTTCGCCTTCTTCCCGAACTCCTTCGCGCGGCCCGGGCCGCTGCTGGCCGGGCTCACGACGGAAAGGCTCCGGCCGCCGCCGGCGGTCTCCGCGCGCCGCCCGCTGCACCTGATCACGGCCTACGGTGACGACGGCGTGACCGCGAGCCTGACCTACCGGACCGACGTCGTCGGAGGCGATCTGCCGCAGGGCCTGCTCGCCCGCTTCGGGCAGCAGCTGGCGGAGCTCGGCGCGCAGCCCGACCCGACACCCACCGAACGGGAGCAGCGATGACGGGAGCGGCGGTGTCATCGGGGCCCTCGAAGGGCGACCACCACAGGCCGTCTCCTGCTCCTCGCCGAGTTCCAGCGGGAACCCTCTCACGAGGCCCCGCCGAAAGGATGGTGCCCTAGTGACCACATCAGCTCACGACCCGGCTCCCGGAGGGGGCGCGGACAGCGCTGCCGACACCGACCTGGACGCCGGCACACCGCTCGGCGTCGCGCAGTGCGTGAGCGCGTTGTGGCGCGAGGCGCTCAACGCGGACGAGGTCGGCCTGGACGACGACTTCTTCGACCTGGGCGGGAACTCGATCTCCGCGGTGCGCCTCGTCCCGATGCTCAGTGAGCGTCTGGGGGTCGACGTTACGATGTCCGTCATCTTCGACCACCCGACGCCTCGCGAGTTGGGCAAGAAGCTGCACACCCTGGGCACGGGGGTACCCGGAAAGTCCGAAGGAGCCTGAGTCCGTGCGCGCAGATCCGGAACTCGAGCGGCTCGCCCGGGCGCACGGCGTGGAGACCTGGCACGACGACTGGCAGGGGCGCCGCGTGGACGTGGACCCCGATGTGGTGATCGCGATTCTCGGTCTGCTGGAGGTGGACGCGAGCACCTCCTGCGCCGTTCGTGCCGCATTGCGCCAGGTGCCAGGGACCGCGCCGCCACCGGACGAGGGTCCGATCGCAGCGCCGTCCTCGTCGCAGGGCGGCCCGGTCCCGATCCCGCACCCGCCGCCCACGTGGGGCTGGATGCTTCAGGCCTACTCGGTCCGTTCCTCCGCGTCCTGGGACATCGGCGACTTCGCCGATGTCCCGCACTTCGTGCGCTGGGCTGCGAGCACCGGCGCCGGAGCGGTCACGCTCAGCCCGCTGCACGCGCTCCTGCCGGACGACCCGCTGCCGGAGTCGCCGTACGCCGCCTCCGACCGACGCCACCGCCATCCGCTGTACCTGCGCATCGAGGACATCGAGGCGTACCGGTGCGGCTCGCCGGAGCTGAGGGCTCGCGTCGACGCGCTGCGGCCGCGCTCCGGCAGCGATCTGATCGACGTCCAGGCGGCGTGGCGGGCCAAACGCGAAGCCCTCGACCTGTTGTGGAACCACCGTCCGGGACGGACCACCAGCGACCACGACCCCGCCCTGCGCCTGTTCGCCACCTATTCCGCACTCGCCGAGCGACACGGCCCGGACTGGCGGTCTTGGCCCGCACCGCTGAGACGTCCGGACAGCCCCGCCGTCGGGGATGCCGCCGTCATGATGGCGGACCGCGTCGCGTTCCACACCTGGGTGCAGCGCTGCTGCGAGGAGCAACTGACCGCGGTGCACAAGGTCGCGGCCGGGATGGCGATCGGCGTCGTGCACGATCTGGCCGTAGGCATCACCCAAGGCGGCGCGGACGCGTGGCGGCTCCAGGACATCGTCGCGCCCGGCGCCCGACTCGGCGCGCCGCCGGACGCCTTCAGCCCGCAGGGCCAGGACTGGGGGCTGGCGGCCCTGCGGCCGGACCGCCTGGCCGCGACCGGCTACGCGGCCTACCGGGACGCCATGCGCGGCGTGCTGCGGCACGCCGACGCCGTCCGGCTGGACCACGCGGCCGGCTTGTGGCGGTTCTGGTGGCTGCCACCCGGTGCCGCCCCGGATCAGGGCGCATACGTCCGCTACCACCCGCACACGATGCTACGCATCCTCACCGAGGAGGCCGCGCTCGCAGGGACGGTCCTGATCGGGGAGGATCTCGGCACCATCCAGCCGCGGATGACCCGCGGTCTGCGTGCCCACGACGTGCTGAGCTGGTCAGTGTTGTGGCTCAACCGCGACGCGCACGGCGGCTTCCTCCCGCCTGCGCAGTGGCCCGAGCCGGCGGTCGCCACCTTGACCACGCACGACCTACCGACCGTCCCCGGATTCCTCAGCGGCGCCCACGTGCGCGCCGCCGTGCAGGCCGGCGTGCTGCGCTGCGGGCTTGAAGCGGAACGTGCCGCCGCCGCGGATCACGGCCGGCTCCTCACGCTGCTCGAGGCGGAGGGGCTGGCCGACCGGTCCGACAGTCTCGAGGAGATCGTCGTTGCCCTGCACCGTCTGCTCGCGCAGACACCGTGCCGCGTCGTGCTCGCCTCCCCCGGCGACGTTCTAGGGGAGGTGCGCCAGCCCAACATCTCCGGGACGGCCGCGAGTCAGTACCCGAACTGGCGCATCCCGCTGCCGATCCGGCTCGAGGAGCTGTGCGAGGACCCGCGGCTGCGCCGGGTCGCGGACATCCTCTCCGCCTCCCGGCCACGGGTCGCTGCACAGTCGATCGCCGCACGGCCCATGCGGCCCGAGCTCCCCGGCGAGAACGGGGACGGGTGACGGCGGACGGGCGGGCTGCGGTCTTCCTCGACCGGGACGGGACATTGACCCACCCGCGCCACTATCCGTCCAGGCCGGCTGACCTGGTTCTGTACGACGACGTGGTTCCGTTCCTGCTGCGGCTCCAGCGGCGCGGTGTGCTGCTGATCGTGGTCACGAACCAGTCCGGGATCGCACGCGGCCTGTTCAGCGAGCACGAGTTCGAGGCCGCCCAGGCGAGCGTGGACCAGCGGTTGGCCGGCCTGGGAGTGCGGCTCGACGGGGTTTACCACTGCCCGCACCACCTCGAGGGCTCCGTCCCAGCGCTGTCCGTCCGGTGCTCGTGCCGCAAACCGGAGCCGGGGATGCTCATGCGCGCCGCCGCCCAGCACGGTGTCGATCTGCGGCGTTCGTGGATGATCGGCGACGCACCCACCGATGTCGAGGCGGGCCACCGGGCCGGCTGCCGCTGCATCCTGGTGCACCGCGCCCAGGACGTGGACGCTGCAGCAGCGTCCGGCGGCAGCCTGGTCGCGGCGAGCACCGCCGAAGCGCTCGGGCACGTCCTGCGCATGCTGGAGGCGGAGGGCGAGGTTGTGGCGGCCGTGCGTCGAACAGCCCTCGCACCAGGCGAAGCAGGTCTCGCACCAGGCACAACGGAGGGTCTCGGGTGAACCGCGACGACGAGCGCGGAATGGTCGTCAGCACCGCTCCGCTGCGCATCTCGCTGGCCGGGGGCGGTACGGATCTGCCGAGCTACGCCGCACGCAAGGGTGGGGTGGTCGTGGGCACCGTGACCGACCTCGGCGTCACGGTCTTGCGGCGGCGGGCCGGAACCGGTATGCGGGTGTACTTCGAGAACTGTCGCAGCACCGGCGACCCGCAGACGATCGGCAATCCCTTCACGCGCGAGGTGGGTTTCCCCTCGTAACCTGGAGGCTTATTCACCACGGGTAGTTTGAGCGTTTTCGGCGTGTCGACGTGAAAGACGGCCCGCTTCTCGGAAGAATTGTGTTTACCACACCCAATTCGAGAGAAACGGACCGTCCACGATGTATCATAACACTGGCTTCACGCACGAACAGCTCGTCGAGCTATGCGTTCGAGTACGCGCCGCATGCCAAGAAACGGGCCGACGCGCATGGCGGCCTTCTCTCGGACTATTCCAGTCGGTGGTCGTGACGCTGAAGTACCTTCGCCGAAACCGAACACAAGACGAACTAGCTGAAGACCACGGTGTGTCCCAGCCGACAATCAGTAGAGCTATCGCGGCATTGACCGTCGTCCTGGGACAGGTCTTAGCGGGCGGCATCCCAACTGCCGACGACCTGGACCCGAACAGCCAGTACATCGAGGGTTATTCACGGATGCCGATCGACTGCGTGGATCATGCCCTGACCTGCACCGATGAGCCTGGTGATCTTGTTTGAATTAGGCCGTGAATAAGCCTCATCGTGGACGGAACCTTGCTTCCGTGCTGGTCGTGGGCGTCCCGTCCGACCTTGTTCTCCGGAAAACACAAGACTACTGGCATGAACGTCCAGGTCGTATGCACACTGACCGGACGTCTCGCGTGGATTTCCGATGCGATTGACGGACACCACCATGACACTTATTGCCTGAGGGAATCCGGCGTCCTTCTCGGAGTGAATCCCGAGAACTGGATGGGTGACAAGGGATACATCGGTAACGACATGCTCACACCGAAGAAGAAACCAGCCCACCGTGACCTGCTCGACTGGGAAAAGGAATTCAACAAGGAAGTCAACAAGATCCGCTACGTCATCGAGCAAACGATCGCAAACTTCAAAACTTGGAGAATCTTGCACGCCGACTACCGCCGGCCAGTGAACACATTCCCGCAAACCATCTCGACCGTCATCGCCCTACACTTCTACAAACTGGCCGCTGAATAAGCCTCTCTGTCGGTGTCAAGTATTCGAGCGTGGAGTGTCGCCTGCTCGCGTTGTAGTAGTTCTCGATCCAGTCACGGGTCTCGACGGTGAGGTCCCGGACCGTGGGCCACGGGCGAGTATGGATAAGCTCCTTCTTGTAGGTCGCGAAGAACGATTCCGAGACCGCGTTGTCGTAACATTAACCGGCCAATGCGTGCCCGGATTCGTTGTGTGCGTGGAGTTCCGTGGGTTGGGTCACATGGATTGTGGGCGTGTCGCGGCGGCCTCGATGAGGGTATTGATCCGGGTGATCAGCCGCAGGTGGCGTTCTGTTTCGCTGTCCCAGCCTCGGTGGCAGGGTCTTTGCGTAGTTTGTTGATCATGGGTTGAGCTGCGGGGATGTGCCCGCTGGTGGGGTGTTGGGGTTGGTGTGGGGCGGGTGCGGCTGGTCGGGAATCATGGAGTTTGACTAGAACCGACAACTCCAGACGAGGCCACACCCGCCATGCCATCTTCTCCCATCAGCGCCCTGTACGACACCCTGATCACCGATGAGACCCCTCTCTCTGCGGTCACGGAAAGTGAACGACTCGGGTTGTTGGCGGCACTGGCCTACGTGGCCGATCCCCGGGACCCGCGTGGGATCCGCTACCCACTCACCGGGATGCTCGCAGTAGCCGTGATGGCGGTGTGCACGGGGACGGTCACGTTTGCCGGCATGGCGGATCGGGTCCAAAATCTCGACGAGAAGGACCTGGAGATCCTTGGACTGACACGACGGCCGGTGTGCTCGACACTGTGGCGTCTGCTGTGCCGCGTCGACCCGATCGCCCTGGGGCAGGCCCTGACCCGGTGGCTGCTCCAACGCCACACCCCCCGTCCCACACGCACAGGCGACCCCGGGCAGGCCGGTGCCGGGTGCCGGTTGCGGGTGGTGTCCATCGACGGGAAGGTCGCCCGGGGCACCTGCCACGGCGACGGGGGCGAAGACCCTCATCCTCTCGGCGTTCGACACCCTGGCCGGGATGGTGCTCGCCCGGGCGGTCATGGCCACCAAGGGTGGGGAAACAGCCCTGTTCAGGACCGTGATCACCGAATCTTGTGCGCTTCTGGCCGGGGTCGGGGGAGAAGGTGTTGTTCGTTGCCGACGCCCAGCAGACCCAACGCGCCAACCTCACCGACATCGCCGAACTGGGGGCGCACCTGCTGGTCCCGGTCAAGCGGAACCAGCCCAGCGTCTATGCGAAGGTCAAGAACCTGCCCTGGGCGAAGATCCCCGTCGGCAACACCACCCGGGATGTGGGCCACGGCCGCAAAGAGACCCGCACCGTGAAGGCCGTCACCGTGGACACCCCCGGCGGGCTCGGCACCGGGTTCGAGACCGCGGTGCGTGCGGTACGGATCACCCGCACCCGCACCATCACCGGCAAGACCACCCGAGAGACCGCCTACCTGATCACCACCTTGCCCGCCGAAGAAGCCGATCCGGGTGATCTCAACGTCTACGCCCGCCTGGAATGGCACATCGAGAACCGCCTCCACTACGTCAAGGACGTCACCCTGCGTGAGGATGAGCAGAGGGCGCGGACCGGCAACGGGCCAGCCGTGTACTCCGTGCTCCGCGAAGCAGCCATCGGCTTCCACCGCCTGGCCGGCCACACCAACACCGCCCACGCCATCCGCGCCAGCGTCCAACCAACACCAGCCCTGATCACGGCCCTGACCAGCACATAAACGACAACGCAAAGACCCTGGCCTCGGTGGGTGGCGTCGTCGGCGAGGACGGTGGCGGTCCCGCGTTGGCGTTCCAGGACGTCGATGTTGGAACGTGTTCGCGCTGCTACACATGCTGCCGGGCAGTGATCGGGACAAGAACGTCGAGATCCTCGCGCTGCGCCATCAGATCACCGTGTTGCAGCGCCAACTCGGCCCACAGAAGATCCGGTTCGAGCCAGCCGACCGGGCGCTGCTGGCCGCACTGCTCCACCCCCTGCCGCGACCGACACTGCGGAGCCTACGGCTGCTGGTCCACCCCGACACGGTCCCGCGCTGGCGTCGCGACATGCTCGCCCGCCGCCACACCAGCGTCTCCCGGCCCACGCGGCGCAGCCGACCCCCACCCCACGCTCGATCCGACGAGGCTCCTCAGCGGCCTGTGCCCCACCCTCCCCGGCCGATGATCACGAGAAACGACCCACGGAACCGTCACAAGAGCCCGGCGAACAGCACCATGGCCAGCGTGGCTCCGCACTCGCAGCTGAGCCGCGCCAGCCGGTCGGCCAAGAGTTGCGGCACGACGAACCCGGTCACGGCACCGAGCCCCGCGCGACGAGGTGGGCGCGGCCGCTCGGGCAGCAACTCAAACGGGGTCAGCCCGGACAGCCGCGCCAGTGGTCGAGTTGGCGGCGGAGGTGGCCACCGTGCCGGAGTTGGTCGTGCCTGACTGCCACGTGCCGGCACTGTGTGTCCACCACCCCTTCAAGAAGCCGCACGGCAACTCCCACCTGCGCCGTCATGCCGCCACGCAGACCGACAACGCCCTGCTACGAGGGGTACGGGCGCTCGGGGAGCGTGCCGCCGCTGAGCTCGAGGAACGCCTGTGTGCGCTCAGTCGGATCACGCTGAGCCCCAGCCGGATCGGTGACATCGTGCGAGCCGCACTCGTCCTCAACAGACTCTGGAAGTGAACACCGCTGAGATAACCTCACTACGCTCAGACCAGTCACCATCCGCCGCAAAGAGGAACGACCCAGCTCGCCGGTCGACCGACTGGTGCCTTGGGCAGGAGGGGCTCGGTCGGGTGTTCAGTCGTATCGTCATCGTCAACCGTGGTGAGGCCGCGATGCGGCTCATTCACGCCGTCCGGGACCTGGCCGCGGAGACCGGGAGTCCGATCGAGACCATCGCCCTGTACACCGACGTCGACCGCACGGCCACGTTCGTGCGGGAGGCCGACATCGCCTACGACCTCGGTCCCGCGTCCGCGCGCCCGTACCTGGACCTGGCGGTGCTGGAGCGGGCGCTGGTGGAGACCGGGGCCGACGCGGCGTGGGTCGGCTGGGGCTTCGTGGCGGAGGACCCGGCGTTCGTGGAGCTGTGCGAGCGGGTCGGGGTCACCTTCGTGGGACCGAGCGCGCAGGCGATGCGCACGCTCGGGGACAAGATCGGCGCGAAGCTGATCGCCGAGGAGGTCGGCGTACCGGTCGCGCCGTGGAGCCGCGGTGCGGTCGAGACCCTGGAAGCCGCGCTGGCGGCGGCGACCGGGATCGGCTATCCGCTGATGCTGAAGGCGACCGCGGGCGGCGGCGGGCGCGGCATCCGCGTGATCACGAACGAGACCGAGCTCGCGGACGCCTATGAGCGCACCAGGCAGGAGGCCGCGCGGGCGTTCGGCAGCGGTGTCGTGTTCCTGGAGCGGCTGGTCACCGGTGCCCGGCACGTCGAGGTCCAGGTCATCGCGGACGGCGAGGGCACCGCGTGGGCGCTCGGCGTCCGCGACTGCTCGGTGCAGCGGCGCCACCAGAAGGTCATCGAGGAATCGGCGTCGCTGGTGCTCAGCCCGGTGCAGGTGGCCGAGCTGAAGGCGTCCGCCGAGCGGCTGGCCGTCGCGGTGGGCTACAGCGGCGCGGCGACGGTGGAGTTCCTCTACCACCCTGGCGACAAGCTGTTCGCGTTCCTCGAGGTCAACACGCGGCTGCAGGTCGAACACCCGATCACCGAGTCGACCACCGGTTTCGACCTGGTCAGGGCGCAACTGCACGTGGCCTCGGGCGGGCGGCTGGAAGGCGTACCGCCGGTGGAGCGCGGGCACGCCATCGAGGCCCGGCTGAACGCCGAGGACCCCGACCGCGACTTCGCGCCCGCCCCGGGCCGCATCGCGCGGCTGGACCTGCCCACCGGGCCGGGTATCCGGGTGGACACCGGAGTCAGCGAGGGTGACACCATCCCCGCCGACTTCGACTCGATGATCGCGAAGATCATCGCCTACGGCCGCGACCGCGACGAGGCGCTCGGCCGGCTGCGCCGGGCGATGGCGCAGACCAGGGTGATCATCGAGGGTGGCGCGACGAACAAGAGCTTCGTGCTCGACCTGCTCGGCCAGCCCGAGGTGATCGACGCCAGCGCGGACACCGGCTGGATCGACCGCGTCCGCGGCGAGGGCAGGCTCGTCTCGCACCGGCATTCCGCAGTCGCGCTGGCCGCCGCCGCCATCGAGGCGTACGAGGAGGAGGAGTGCGCGGAGCGGCAGCGGCTGCTGTCGACGGCGTTCGGCGGACGCCCGCAGGTGCAGCACGAGAGCGGCCGCCCGCTGGACCTCAAGCTGCGCGGCGTCGGCTACCGCGTGCGCGTGGCGCGGGTCGGCGCGCACCGGTTCCGCGCCGGCGTCGAGGCGGGCGAGGACGTCCGCACCGCCGACGTCGAGCTCGACCGCTTCGACCGGCACACCGGGCAGATCGTCGTCAACGGCACCCGCTACCGCCTGCTCACCGGCACACACGGGACGATCCACCTGGTGGAGGTGGACGGTGTGACGCACCGGGTCAGCCGCGACGAGGGCGGTGTGGTCCGCGCCCCCGCGCCCGCGCTGGTCGTCGCGACGCCGCTGGAGGTCGGTGCCGAGGTCGAGGCGGGCGCTGCGGTGCTGGTGCTGGAGAGCATGAAGATGGAGACGGTGTTGCGGGCGCCGTTCAAGGCACGGCTGAAGGAATGCGTCGTGTCCGTGGGCAGCCAGGTGGAGACCGGCGCCCCGCTGCTGCGGCTGGAGCCGCTCGCCGACGAGGGCGCCGAGGCCGCGGACGGCCCGGCCGCCGGGTCCGTCGAGCTGGACCTGCCCGCCGCGCCCGCGGAGGTCCCGGCGCGGGAACGCGCCAGGCGCGGCCAGGAGGATCTGCGCAGCCTGCTGCTGGGCTACGACGTCGACCCGCACGACGAGCGCCGCGTGCTCGACGGCTACCTCGCCGCGCGCCGGAAGATCACCGAGGGCAGCGGGCGCCCCCTCGCCGAGGAGCTCGAGCTCGTCGACGTGTTCGCCGACCTGGCGGAGCTGAGCCGCAACCGGCCGACGGGCGAGGACGGCGGCGGCGGCAGCCACGTGCGCAGCGCCCGCGAGCACTTCCACACCTATCTGCGGAGCCTCGACGTCGAGCAGGCCGGGTTGCCCGAGGCGTTCCAGGCCAAGCTCGCCAAGGCCCTCGGGCACTATGGCGTGACCGACCTGGAGCGCTCGCCCGAACTCGAAGCCGCGGTGTTCCGGATCTTCCTCGCGCAGCAGCGGGCGTCGGCTGACGCCACGGTCGTCACGACGCTGCTGCGGGCGTGGCTGCGCGAGCCGCCGCCGGAGGAGACGCTGCGCGAGCCCGCCGGAATCGCGCTGGAACGGCTGGTGGCCGCGACGCAGGTCCGCTTCCCCGTGGTGTCCGACCTCGCCCGCGGTGTGGTGTTCGCGTGGTTCGGCCAGCCGCTGCTGCGCCGCAACCGCGCCCGCGTGTACGCCGACGTCCGCAAGCACCTGCGCCACCTGGACACGCACCCGGACGCGCCGGACCGCGCCGAGCGCATCGCCGAGATGGTGCGCAGCACCGAGCCGCTCGTACGGCTGCTCGGCCAGCGGCTCGTCCGCGGCGCCGTGGACAACTCGGTGATGCTGGAGGTGCTGACCCGGCGGTACTACGGCAACAAGGGCCTCACCGGTGTCCGCACCAGCGACGTTTCGGGCTGCAGATTCGTGGTCGCCGAGCGAGCCGGGTCGCGGCTGGTGACCTCCGCGGTGAGGTTCGAGACGCTGGGCGACGCGCTGCGCGGGCTCGCCGAGCTGGCCAGCGGCCAGGAGGCCATCGACGCCGACATCTACCTCGCGTGGGAGAAGCAGCCGGAGGACTCCGACGCGATGGCCGCCGCACTGCACGAGGTCATCGCCGCGCGCCCGCTGCCGAGCCAGGTCCGCAGGCTCACCGCCACCGTCGCGGGCAGCGGCGGCGCGATGATGCACCACCACTTCACGTTCCGCCCGTTGACCACGGCGATGGCCGAGGAGCGGCTGATCCGCGGCCTGCACCCATACATCGCGCAGCGGATGCAGCTGGAGCGGCTGCGCAAGTTCGACCTCACCCGGCTGCCGTCGTCGGACGAGGATGTCTACCTCTTCCGGTGCGAGGCGCGGGAGAACCCGTCGGACGACCGGCTCGTCGCGTTCGCCCAGGTGCGCGACCTGACCGAGCTGCGCGAGCACGACGGCAGGCTGGTCGCGCTGCCCACGGCCGAGGACACCATCGCCACCTGCCTCGATTCGATCCGCCGCGCGCAGTCGCGGCGACCGTCGATGAAACGCTTCAACACCAACCGGATCGTGGTCTACGTCTGGCCGCCGAGCGACATCACCCGTGCCGAGCTGGAGACGATCGCCGGGCGCGTGCTGCCGACCACCGCGGGCGCCGGGCTGGAGGAGATCCTGTTCATCGCGCGGCAGCGCGACCGGAAGACGGGCGAGCTGACCAAGATCGCCGTGCGAATCTCCTTCGACGCCACCGGCGGCACCGAGCTGACCATCGGCGAGCCGTCGGACGAACCGGTCGAGCCGCTCGACGACTACCGGCAGAAGGTGCTGCGCGCGAGCAGCCGCAACACGGTGTACCCGTACGAGCTGACCGGGCTGCTCGGCGACTTCGTCGAGCACGACCTCGACGAGAACCACGAGCTGGTGCCGGTCGACCGGCCCAAGGGCCGCAACAGTGCGGCGATCGTCGCGGGCGTGGTCACCACGCCGACCCCGCGGCACCCGCAGGGCGTCGCCAGGGTCGTGCTGCTCGGCGACCCGACGAAGTCGCTCGGCGCGCTGTCGGAGCCGGAGTGCCGCCGCGTGATCGCCGCGCTGGACCTGGCGACGCGGATGCGGGTTCCGCTGGAGTGGTACGCGCTGTCTGCCGGCGCGCGGATCTCCATGGAGTCCGGCACGGAGAACATGGACTGGGTGGCCGCGGCGCTCAAGCGGATCGTCGAGTTCACCCAGGACGGCGGCGAGATCAACATCGTGGTCGCGGGCGTCAACGTCGGCGCGCAGCCGTACTGGAACGCTGAGGCGACGATGCTCATGCACACCAAGGGCATCCTGGTGATGACGCCGGACTCGGCGATGGTGCTCACCGGTAAGCAGTCGCTCGACTTCTCCGGCGGCGTGTCGGCCGAGGACAACTTCGGCATCGGCGGCTACGACCGGGTGATGGGCCCGAACGGGCAGGCACAGTACTGGGCGCCGAACCTGGCCGCCGCGCGGGACGTGCTGATGTCGTACTACGACCACACGTACGTCGCGCCCGGCGAGGAGGGGCCGCGGCGGGCGAACACGACCGACCCCGTTGACCGCGACATCTCCGACTTCCCGCATGCCGTGGTGGGCAGCGACTTCACCACTGTCGGCGAGATCTTCTCCGCCGAGGCCAACCCGGACCGCAAGAAGCCGTTCGACATCCGGACCGTGATGCGGGCGCTCTCCGACCAGGACCACCCGGTGCTGGAACGCTGGGCTGGCATGGCCGGCGCGGAGACCGCGGTGGTGCAGGACGTGCATCTCGGCGGCATGCCGGTGTGCCTGCTCGGCATCGAGTCACGGACGGTGCCGCGGCGCGGCTTCCCACCCACCGACGGCCCGGACACCTACACCGCGGGCACGCTGTTCCCCCGGTCGTCGAAGAAGGCCGCGCGGGCAGTCAACGCGGCCAGCGGCAACCGGCCGCTGGTGGTGCTGGCGAACCTGTCGGGCTTCGACGGCTCGCCGGAGTCGATGCGGAAGCTGCAGCTGGAGTACGGCGCCGAGATCGGCCGCGCGATCGTGAACTTCCGCGGGCCCATTGTGTTCTGCGTGATCTCGCGGTACCACGGCGGCGCGTTCGTGGTGTTCTCGAAGGCGCTGAACCCGAACATGACCGTACTCGCGCTGGAAGGCTCGTTCGCCTCGGTGCTCGGCGGCGCCCCCGCCGCCGCGGTGGTGTTCTCCGGCGACGTCAACGCCCGCACCGCGGCCGACCCGCGCGTGCGGGACCTGGAGGCCCGCGGTGCGGCTGCCTCCGTTGCCGACCGCGCCGCGTTGACCGCGGAGCTCGACGAGCTCCGCCCGTCGGTCCGCGCGGAGAAACTCGGCGAGGTGGCCACAGAGTTCGACCGCGTGCACAACATCCAGCGCGCCGTCGAAGTCGGCTCCGTCGATGCCGTCATCCGCGCCGTCGAACTCCGCCCGCGCATCATCGAGGCCGTCGAGTCCCATCTGCGTTAGCCCCGAAGCCCGCCCGAAGCCCAAGCCCCGCCCACGGCAGGCCCAAAGGGACACCTCCACGATACGAGGGGAAACCCACAGTGCGGCTCCGCCGCCGGCAAGCACCCCCCCTCGATGCTTGCAGTGTGCTAGCGTCGGGGGGTGACGACACTGTACATCCGGGACGTCTCCGAGGCCGTCGCCGAGACGCTCAAGGAACGCGCGGCGGCGGCGGGTATGTCGCTGTCGGCCTATGTGGCAGGTGAGCTCGCCAGGGTTGCCGCGCGGCCGACGAACGCCGAGATCGTCAGCCGGCTCAAGGCCCAGGACCGCTCTGCTGGCCCGTCGACCGTCGACATCGTCGAGGCGGTGCGGGACAGTCGACGATGATCGTCATCGACTCCTCCGCCATGGTGGAAGCGCTCGTGGGCCGCGACGCAGATGAGGACCTGCTCGACGCCCTCGAGGGCGCTGTCCACGCACCCCACCTGTTGGATGTGGAGGTCCTGTCCGTCCTGCGGGGACTCGCCCTGGGCGGGAAACTGGAGCTCCGGGCCGCCGAGCAGGCGCGGAACGACTACTTCGCACTCACGATCGCACGCTACGAGGTTCACGGGCTCGCAGACCAGATCTGGGAACTCCGCCACAACTACACCACCTACGACGCCTGCTACCTGGCGCTCGCCAAAGCGATGGCTGCACCGCTGCTCACCTGCGACCACAAACTCGCCCACGACGGACACGGCGCCGAAGTCAGGGTATTTCCACGCACCCTGCCGGATTCCATGACCCGGTGACCCAGGGCACCCGGCCCGACACCGGCAGCATCTGGCCCGCGCGAAACAGCGCCGCGAGGTGTTGTCCCGGCCGCTGGGTGGTGGAACCGACCGGCGGACGCCCACGTCCCACAACCATGACGAGAACCTGGCGGGTTGTTGCGGTGCTGGTGGCACTACTGGGCGCGACCGTGGCCGGCTGCTCCAGTGGCCGCACTGTCGCCCAATCCACCGCGGACCGGGGTAGCGGCGTGGCCGCGCCGAACGAGGCGTCCGACAGCGCCGCCAAGGCCGCTGGTGCCTCACCGAACGCGGCCTCCGGCCAGGCGCCGATCGATCAGCCAGTGCAGCGTAGCGTCATCTACACCGGCTCGATCGCCCTGCGGGTCAACGATGTGCCAAGCACCGCAACCACGATCGGGGCGCTGGTCGTTGGGACCGGCGGCTACCTCAGTGGTGACCAGCGGCAGCTTTCCGACGGCAGGTCCACCGCCACGCTGACGCTGCGGGTCCCGGCGGAGAAGTTCACCGCCACCATGAACGCCATCCGTACCAAGGGACACGAAGAGAACGAGGACGTGTCCAGCCAGGACGTCACCGGGACGGTGATCGATCTGGCGGCCCGGATCCGGGCACAGCAGGCCAGCGTGAACCGGGTCCGTGACCTGTTGGCCAAGGCCCAGTCCATCACCGATGTCACCACGATCGAGAGCGAGTTGGCCAGACGCGAGGCCGACCTGGAGGCAATGCAAGCTAAACAGACCAACCTGACCGACCTTGCCGCGCTGTCGACGATCACCGTGCAGATACTCGGGCCAGACGCGACGGTCATCCCGAAGCAGGACAACCGGGGCTTCCTGGCCGGACTCAAGCAGGGCTGGCATGCGTTCGCCACCACGCTGGGAGTGCTACTCACCGTGCTCGGCGCCACGCTGCCCTTCCTGGTCGTGCTCGGGATACCGCTGCTGATCGCCTACCGGTGGTTGCGCCAACGCCGGCGCGCCACCCCGGCCGGGACCCCGGCGGACACAGCCTGATCGGGAACTGCGAACCCAGGCTTCCACCAAGCCAGACGCGCCCGGTCGGCTCGCGTGACACCGCAGCGATCGACCGATCCCTTCCAGAACAATCGAATCCACGGCATCGGTGCGACTCTGGGACAGGCCGTTGCGGTGTGGGGTGTGGTGCTGGGCCCGCCGCGGCCGAACCTCGCGACGTACACCGCCTCGCGACGTACACCGCGATCCGGCAGGGCGCCAGGGGCGCCGGAAGCACGATGCCGGCACCGCGGTACGACAGCATCCCGGCGACCAGCCTGCCACCGGCGGGGCGATCCGGCGGTTCCACCGCCGGGGCCGTAACCGGGTGATAACCGCCGACCCCAGAATGGCGGCACGGCACCGCGCGGCACGAGTCGCGGCCGTTCGACCGACCGGGTGGGAGGCGAGGGAGGATGGCCGACCGTCCGGCGCGGGTCGGCAGCGACCATCCGCCGACCACCGGGACCGGGGTGGTGGAGCGACTCTGGGACCTCGCAGCCGAACTCCTGGCGATCGATCCCGCGCTGCTGCGGACCCGGCCGCACGCGGGTCGGAGCTTCGTCGCGCTCGGCGGCAGCTCGATGCTGGCGATGCGGCTGGTGGCCCGCGCGGACGAACGGTGCGGGGTCCGGCTGGCACTCGGCGACCTGCTGGAGGACGTGTCGTTGGCGGCGGTGCTCGCCGCCGCCCGGGTGCGCGATGACCCTCCGGCGGCCGCGGACGCGGCACCCGGCTCCGTCACGGACGGCCCGCGGCCTGACCTCGGCACCAGCGGGGTGCTGCCTCCGGTCGCCGGGCAGTCCGGGATGTGGATCGCCGAACGATCTGTCGGGCAGATGTACCGGCTGTGCTTCGTCGCGTTCCTCGACGGGCCGCTCCGGGCGGGACGGCTGGAGCAGGCGATCCACCGGACCGTCGGCCGCCACGACGGGTTGCGGGTCCGCTTCCTCACCACACCGGACGGCGGGGTGGCCCGCCAGGTCACCGCTGGGCCACCGCCGGTCCTCGAACGAGTCGACACCGGGGCGGCGAACGATTTCGAGGAGGTTGTCGAGTCGCTGGCGACAACCGAAAGCGGGCGACCGTTCCGGTTCGAGGATGGCCCGCCGCTCCGTTTCCTTCTCGCCACCGGTGGGGCCGACCGGACCGCGCTGATCACGATCACCCACCACCTACTGCTCGACGCCTGGGCGATCGGCCTGCTCCTGCGGGAGATCCTCGCCCGGTACGACGGGTACACCGGTGGACCGGTGCCGCGGTGTCGCCCCGCCGTACCGCTGGGCGTCCAGACCGGGTCGCCGCCCGCTGACCGCTCCGGCGCTTCGGGCGGCCGGGAACACCCGTGGGAGCCGTTGTTCGCGGAGGTGCCTCCAGTCGTCGAACTCCCCGCCGACCAGCCACGCCGAGCGATCCGCGGCCCCGACGGCCGGCGGCTGGCGTTCCGGATCGGTGAACCGGTGGCCGTGTCGATCGACGCGACATGCCAGCGGAGCGGTGTCACGCCGTTCGTGGTGTTGCTCGCCGCCTTCGGGCTGACCATCGCCCGGCACGTCGGCCGGACCCGGCTGCTGGTCGGCGTGCCGACCGCCGGCCGTGGTTCACGACCGGAACACGACCTCGTCGCGCAGTGCGCGAGGGTGGTCCCGGTCGCGATCACCGTCGACGACAGGAGCACGCCCGTCGACTTCCTGCGGCACGTACGGCGCTCCCTCACCACGAGCATGGATCAGGACATGCCGACCCTGGACGTGCTCGCGCCACGATTCGCGCCGCCCGGTGACCTGAGCCGCAACCCGCTCGTGCAGGCGGTCTGCGGGCGGTACGCCGACGTCGTCCCGTGGCACCTGCGGACCCGCGAGCTGGACGTGCGGATCAAGGAGATGCACACCGGTGGCTCCCCCATGGACGTCACCGTCGCCTTCCATGGCGCAGGTCCGGGGTATCCGGGCACCCTGGAGTACTCGCACAGCCTGTGGCACGACGCCGAGGCTGAGGCCTTCCTCGCCTCCTACCTGGCTGGTGTCGCGGATCTGACCCGGGTGGAACGGCTCGCCGAGGCCCGGGCGATCCCGCCTGCCGCCGGCGAGCGGCCGGCCCCGCCGGCCCCGGCCGTGGCAGCCCACTCGGTCAACGAGCTGCTGCGTGCGCAGGCCGCCCGCACGCCGGGGCTCGTGGCGGTGCGGCATGGCGGGCAGGAATTGACCTACCAGCGGCTCGCGGCCGCCGTCGACGGGTACACCCGGCAGCTGCGGGACGCCGACGTCGGTCCCGGGGACCGGGTCGTGCTCACGTCGGACCGATCGTTGGGCGAGGTCGTCGCGGCGCTGGGTGTGCTCCGGTGCGGCGCGATCGTCGCCGCCGTGGCGCCCGATGCCTCCCCGCGGGTCCTCACCCGCCTACTCACGTCCTTCGGACCCACCGCCGCCATCGGCGCCGGACGCAGCGCTGCCCGGCTGGCCGCGGTGGGCGTCACCATGATCCCCGTCTGGACCAGCGACCCGGCGACGGCACAACCGTCGCCGGTGGAGGCCACCACGCCCGGGCCCGCCGTGGGCGCCGGCAGCGACGCCTGCGTGGTCGCCAGCGCCGGCACCGCGGGCACCCCCAGATGGGTGCGCGTGCCGCACCGCGCGCTGGTTCATCTCGCATCCCGCGGGACGGTGCCCGGCGGGTGTGGCCCGGGCGCCCGCTTCCTGCACCACACTCCGCTGTCGTGCGCCGCCGGCTGGCTGGAACTGCTCGCACCGCTCGCCCACGGCGGAACGGTCGAGATCCACGCCGGAACGCCCCTCGGCCCGGCCGAACTGGATCAGGTGCTCCGCGACCGGCGGATCACCGGCCTGCGGCTGTCCGTGCCCGCGCTCCGCCGCTACGCCACCTGGTGCGCGGGGCCGGAGGCCGCCCCCGGGTCACCCGTCCGGGTCGTGCTCGCCGAGGGTGGTGGCCTGACCCGCCGCGACCTGTCCGGTCTCTGGCGCGCCCACCCCGCGGCCGAGGTGTGGCACGGGTACCACTGCGCCGAGTCGCTGTCGATTGCGACGCTCCACCGGATCACACCACCGACGGTGACCGGCGCCGCGCCGGAGGGCGGCACGGCGTCGACGGTGCTGCTGCACAGCGGCCGGCCCGGTTCCGGGTTGGCGTGCCAGATCCTCGACGAGGATGGTCTCCTGGTGCCACCTGGCGCCATGGGCGAGCTCTGCCTCTCCGGTGCGGGGCTTGCCAGCACCGGCGCCGCCTCTCCGGTGCTGCGCACCGGCGACCTCGCCCGGATCGACCGTTCCGGGCGGCTGCACATTGGGGGCCGGACCGGCGATCCGGCCGATCCCCGCGGCTACCGCGCCCGGCCCGAGCAGGTGGCGGCGGTGCTCCGGGCCCACCCGGCGGTGGCCGACGCGGTGATCCTCACCCGGCGGGCGCCGACCGGGCTGCCGCAGACCACAGCGGCCTGCCTCCCCCGCGACGGGCACGGCATCGATCTTCCGGAGCTGCGGGCATGGGCCGCGGCCGCCCTGCCCCGGTGGCAGCTTCCCGATGCCTGGGCCGTGCTCGCCGAACTTCCGCTGACCGATTGCGGCGCAATCCACCGGGGGCAGTTGCGCGCCGCCGTCGGCTGGTAGCCGGCGGGGTCAGACCGACCGGAACACGGCGCAGGACCAGCTGAAACCACCGCCGACACCCACCACGGCCCCGATCTCGCCGGGGGCCAGCATGGCGCCGGAGCACAGGTCCGCGATGCCGGCGGGCACATCACCCGCACCGAGGTGCCCGGTTCGGGTGCCCCCATCAACGAGTGTGGCCTGCGGCAGCATCGCGGCGAGCACCGGACGGTAGACCTCGTCGAGCACCCTGGGATTCATCCGTGGCGGGATCACCAGGGTGATCCGGTCGTCCCGTTCGTCCAAGCCGGCGTCGGCCAGCGCGACCCGGACCGCCTCGGCGACCTTCGCCCGGGAGATCGTGGCAAGTTCCGCGTCGCCACACCGTTCCAGGTATCCTCTGATCGGCCGTCGGAAGTCGACCCGCGGGCTGAGGGTGCGGGCCGCAGGCTGGAACGGGTCACCGCCCCGGTGCACCACCTCAAGACGCGGCGCCGTGGCCATGCCGACCGCGAGAAGGTCGCCGTCCCGGGCCAGATCCCCCGCGTCATCGGTGCGCTCGAGCAGCACTGCGGTCCCGCCGTCGCCGTAACACAACCCGTAGTCACCCCGCCACCGGTCGAATCCCTCGTCGCCGAACCGATCCCCGGTGGTGACGAGCGCCCGGACCGGACTCGGGTCGGCGAGCAGCCGGGCCGCCGCGACCTGAATCGCCGCCGCGCCGCCGTTCGACATCTGGAACACGCCGAACGCCTCGGCCCGGTCCAGCCCGAGCTGCGCCGCGACGAAATGCGCCGGTGACCACATGTCATGGCCCTGGTAGTGAAGCCAGGAATGTACGACCAGACCGATGCTCGCAGCCGGCCGGGCACCTCGCGACAACGCCAAGCGACCGGCGTGCACGGCGAGCTCCGGTGGCGCCTCCGTCGCCACCGGAAGGCTCTCCACCCCCACCCGCTCGCTCTCGGCCTCCGGCAGCGCACCCCGGGCGACCGCCTCGGTCACCGTTTCAACCGTTGCTGGTAGCCAGGTCTCGGCGGCCACGACGCTGAGCCGCTCATAGAATCTCAATCACGGCTCCAGGCCAGGCCGTCCCCGCCACCCAATCGCGCGGAGAGTTCTTTCTCGCCACGGTACCGGCCACACTGGGCATCGTCGAGCAGCCGCGTGAGCGCGGGTGACGGGCTCGCATCCAGGAGTGTCCGCAGCCGCTGCACGCAAAGCTCGTACCAGCGTCGGACCTGGATCAGTTCGCCGCGTCCGGCGTGGATCAACATCACGATCTCATAAATCTCCTCGCGACACGGATCGATCTCAAGGCTCGCCCTGCAATGGTGCAGCGCCTGACCGTCGTTGCCACGGACGAGCTCGTATTCCGCCAGGCACGACCGCGCCCTCAGCGCGGCTCCACGCAACCATTCCCGCTGTTCGGTGACCCAGTCGGCGGTCTCCCCGATCAGGAAGTCACCGCGGTAGAGCGCGACCGCACGGTCATACGCCTCGACGGCTCCCGCGACGTCGCCCCGCAGTTCGGCGACGCGTGCCCGGTCCACCGCCGACTCAAACTCGCAGAAGTCGATCCAGACATCGTTGTCCACCCGGAGCAGGTAGCCGAAATCCTGATAGATGACCTCGAGCCGCTGCCCGGAGAATCCCTTCTGCGACGCCAACACCTGCCGCAACGCATGTACCGCGACTTTGAGCGAGGACGATTCACTGGACCATGTCGCATGCGGCCACAACACTTCGCGTAACCGATCCTTCGGCACGATGCGGTTCCGGTTCACCAGAAGATATTGAAATAGGCAACGAGCCCGACCGGCCCGCCAGCGTTCGACCACATTGCCGTCCATCCGAAGTGAAAATCTCCCGAGACAGTCGACCGACGTACTGCTCAATTGGGCCTCCGTACCGCTGGTTCGATTTCTCTCGCAACAGCGTGTTGTCCGGCCAGAAAAGCCGGCACCACAGCATGTTAGTCATCAGCACGGTCCGTGCACGCTGCCAGATCGGCGTGGAAACATGAGCCAAACAGCCAGACCGCTATCACGTGATCTGGTGGCAGCGATCGACAGCAGCATCAAGATGTCAGCGGCGTCGTTTCATTAGAACTCCCTGTCGTCGCCCGCAGAGTTCACCACGCTACCCTTGCCACGATTCACGTTCGTCGCCGCGGACCGACACGCCGCGAAGCATGGTCCTATTTTCGATCGAAATATAAATTCGCCCGAGGGCCGCACGCCCGCTCGCATCAATCACGCTTGATCCGCTTTTCGAACACTATCACCCGATTGGGGTTAAGGCAAGGGTATGACAGTCAGATTCCACACGCAGTCATACCTATTCGGACATCCGAGGATGTGACGCAACAAACGCGTCACCGCCCTCCACGTCATCAGGTCCCGTCCGGACGCCACGGTGCCGACCGGACCTGGGCCTGTCGTCCGGGAATCCGATCTTCCTGTGAGGAGTGTCGCGGCCGGCCGTCGGGACTCAGCGCGGCGAGGTCCCGGCCGACCCCGTCCCGCTCGTCGACCGGCCGCCGACGTCCGGGGCCGGCACCGCCCACGAACCGAACCGCCGGCGTCCATAGAGCAACGCGTCGCTCTCGCACACGGACACGTGCCGCACCTCACCGAAGACCAAACGGTGATCACGCACGTCCGTGGCACCCACGACGGAACAGTCGGCGACCCCGAGCGCCGCATCCACGAGCCACGGCGCACCGTGCGCCGACAGTCGCCATGACACTCGGGAGAACCTGCTCTCGACCGGACGCGAGAACAGCTCGGCGATCTCCCGGGCGCCGGCGTGCAGCAGGTTCACGGAAAACACCCCACGAGCGATCACCGCGGCCAACGTGGCGCTCCCGTGACGGAGGCTCACCAGCAGGGTGGGCGGCCGGAGCGTGACGCTGAGCAGCGAGGTACAGGTCATTCCCTGTGGCTCACCCGCCGTGTCCAGACTCGTCACCACCGCGACACCGGTCGGGAACGAACTCATGAAGTCCCTGTATTCCCAGATCGGCGCGGCGGGCTCCGGGAAGGTGTCATCGGCCCGAGATGTGCCCACCACGACACCACTCACCCGGTGCCGTGCAGCACGCGCAGATAGTCATACGTCGAGGGCAACGTGCCGAGCAGCTCGTCCCGTGCCCGCTTGACGTCACCGAAGACATGCTCGGCACCGTCGATCGAGTGAGGCTTGTAGGAGAGCACGGGGAGCGCCGAGTCCGGCACCAGCCCCATCCCGGCCAGAATGCAGTAGTAGCTGCCGTTGGTCCAGAAGTTGCGGAACTCCGTGTCGAAATTCCCGTAGTACCCGTTCTCATCGCTGATTGGGGGATTCACCGGGAGTCCCGCGCGATACGTCGCGACCTTCTCCCGGATTTGCGGTGAAAGGGTGAGCTCCTTGTTCGCGCGCCAGAAGGGGGTGTCCGTGCGCGGCGAAAAATAGAAATGCGCCTGCAAGAAGTCTCGCGTGTCGTCGAACATGAATTCGATCTCACGGTTGAACGCATCGATGACACCGGGGTCGAAACGAGCGTCAGGAAAATGTTTCGCGAGTTGGTGGATCGCACCGTAGATGAAGTAGATGCCTGTCGACTCAAGCGGCTCCACGAAGCAGGAGGCGAGGCCGATGCTCACGCAGTTCTTCACCCACGCACGCCTGTTCCGTCCCACCCGGAAGCGGATATGGTTGAGGTCCGTAGCGGCGGGATCGAGCCCCCAGAGCGAGCAGAACTCCTCCGTCGCGTCGTCCCGATCCACAAACTGGCTGGAATAGACGTAGCCAGTGCCGAAACGGGACAACATGGGAATCTTCCACGTCCAGCCCGAGCTCATCGCGATGGACGAGGTGTACGGCTCCACACCGTTCGCGGCATCGTCGTGCGGCACCCGCGCGGCGACCGCACTGTCACACAGGAGGTGGTCGCTCATGTCGATGAACGGCTCCTCCATCGCCTTGTTTATGAGCAGCCCCCGGAACCCGGAACAATCGACGAAAAGGTCACCCTCGATGAGGCGACCGGTTTCCGTACGGAGTCCGGTGATGAACCCACGCCCGTCCCTGAGGACCTCGGTCAGGGTGTCCTGTATGTGAACCGCCCCTTGCTTGGTGACCGCGAACCTGCGTAGGTAGTCCGCGACCAGTGCGGCGTCGAAATGCCATGCGTAGTACGCGACCTGGGTTCCGTCGCTCCTGCGTGGCGCGAGCTTCGCATCCATGATCGCGGGTTCCTTGTAGCACGCGTAGTCGAACGCCTCGTCGGTCTGCCCGTGCGCGTGCTTGTACATCCAGTAGTGCGAGAGCGGGATGTTGTCGTAGACCGGCAGCAGACCGAACGGGTGGTAGAAGTGGTCGGGACGGCCGTTGTAGTCGCGCGCAGTCGGCTGCCCCCGGCCGGGCGTTCTCCAGTTGACGAACTTCACCGCGAGCTTGTAGCTCGCGTTGCATTCCCTCATCCAGTCTTCTTCCTCGATTCCCAGATAGCCGAAGAACGCCCGTTGCAGGTTCGGGACGGTCGCCTCGCCAACACCGATTCGCGGCACGTTCGGCGCCTCGAGAACCGTGATCTCCACGGTGCGCTGCAGCGCCTTTCCCAGGTAGGAGGCGGTCATCCACCCGGCGGTCCCCCCGCCGAGGACGACGACCCGCTCAATCCGGTTGTCCATGTCGCTCCTTACGGTCGTACGCCGTGGTGTCCTGCGGCCTTCCCTGCCCGATGGCGGCGCCGGTCCACGGCCCGCCAGGTCGCTGCGGCGTCACGACGTCTCGCGCAGGCGCGGTCCGGTGACCTCCGGCCCGGTCGCCGGTTCCTGGATGGATTTGGTCTCCAGGAACCCGTCGAGGCCCTCAACGCCGCACTCGCGTCCGTATCCGGACTGTTTGACGCCACCGAACGGCGCGGCGATGTTGAACGTGCCACCGTTGATGTCGATCACCCCGGTGCGGATGCGCCGCGCGACCTGCCGGGCGTGGTCGTCGCTGCCCGACCACACGGCACCGTGCAGGCCGTAGTCGGTGTCGTTGGCGATGCGGATCGCATCGTCCGTGGTGTCGTAGGGCATGATCGAGATCACCGGACCGAAGATCTCGGCCCGGGCCACGGTCATGGCGGGGTCGACCCCCGCAAAGATCGTGGGTTCGACGAAGTAGCCGCACTCGGTGCCAGCCGGTCGCCCGGCACCGCCGGCGACGAGCTCGGCGCCCTCCTCAATGCCGCTACGGATGTATCCGGTGACCCGCTCCAGCGCGGCCGCCGAGACCAGCGGACCCAGGTCGGTGGTGTCCAGCCGGGGATCGCCGATCCGGTAGGTCGCCGCGACCTCGGCCGCGATCCGCGCGGCAGCGCCGGCCCTGTCGCGCGGCACCAGCAACCTGCTCCACTGCAAGCAGGTCTGTCCGGTGTTGAAACACGCCTGGTCGACCGTCGCACGGACCGCGCGATCGAGGTCGGCGTCGTCGAGCACGACGCTCGCGTTCTTGCCTCCGAGTTCCAGGTGCACCCGCTTGACGGTGTCCGCGCTGTTGCGGATCACGTCCCGGCCCGCCCGGGTCGATCCGGTCAGCGAGATCAGGTCGACGCCGGGGTGCCGGGCGAGCTCCGCGCCGACCTCCGGTCCCGTGCCGACCACCATGTTGAACACGCCGGCCGGAAGGTCGCACTCGGCGACGACCTCGGCGAGCAGGTACGAGTAGAGCGGTGTGACCTCGCTGGGTTTGTGGACGACCGTGCAGCCGGCGACGAGTGCCGGGACGATCTTCTGCAAGGTCAGCAGCAGCGGCACGTTCCACGGCGTGATCGTGGCCACCACCCCGACGGGTTCCCGCACGACACGGGAGTTCCCGACGCGGCGTTCGTAGCCGAACTCCCGGCCGATGTCCAGATAGGACGCCGCCAGCGCGATCGCCAACCCCACCTGGGCCTGCCGGGCCACCGCGAGCGGCGCCCCCACCTCGGCCACGATGTCGTTGGCGAATTCCTCCGACCGCGTGGTCAGCCGCCCGACGAGGCGCTCCAGGAACGCCAGCCGTTCGGTGAGCGGCGTGCCGGCCCACCGTTCGGATGCGCGGCGCGCCGCGGCGACGGCCCGATCGACGTCGCCGCGCGTGCCGGCGGGGACCTCGGCGATCACCTGTTCGTCGGTCGGGTTGACAACCGTGATCCCGTCGTCCGCGCTTGACGGCGTCCACTGCCCGTCGATCCACTGGACATCGAACCTCTTCGACGATGAGGTACTTGTCATCTGCCACACCTGTCTTGGCCGAGGGCGGGTGCCGTGACGTGCGGTGCCGCGGTGAGCATGGCCGTGGTGGGCGTCGCTGCGGAGGCACCGGCGCTGACGCTACGAGCGCGTGGTTAGCCGGCAGTTATCTGCCCGGCCGCGGGGTCTGCCGTGCCGGGTAACCGCCGGGTAACCGCCGGGTAACCGCCGCCCCCTACGGTCCGCGGCGCACTCACACCGCCGCGGTTCGTTCCCCGGGCACCTCGATACGGTCGGCGCCGGCACTCCTGTTGCGCCCACCGGGTCCGCGCGAACCCGACCCATTGCGGAGCTGCCATGACCGGACTCGCACACATCCAGCCCAGCCCGGAACCGTCGCACGACGCCGGCACCGAGACGCGATCCCGACCGGAGGATGAGGTGCGCCCGCCGGAGCTTCCGCTGCGGACCGCCGCCGCTGGTCCGCGACCGCGCGCCCGGCGCACGCTGACCCTGCCGCCGCCGGACACCCGCGCACTGGCCGGGCAGGCGCTGAAGGCCGGGGTGACCCTGGACGCGGCCCTGCATGCGGCCTTCGCCGAGGTGATTCGGGCCTGGTCCGCGGAACCGACGTTCACCCTGGGTATCCGGCTCGTGACGGGCTCCGGGTCCGACGGCGATCTGGCGGTCGTGGTCGCCGAGCGCGGCGACGGTACCTTCGCGCAGCGGGCCGTCGCGATCAGCGACCAGGTCCGCGACGCCACGGCGCACCGCCGCGCCGCGCCGCCCTGCCCCGTCGTGATCGGTGGGGTCCGGCCGGACGGCACGACCGTTCCGGAAGACCCAGCGTCGCTGCTGGAGGTCACGTTCGTGGCGGCCGGTGAGGGCCTCACCATGACCTGGGACACGGCGGCCGGGGCCATTCCCGACCAGCTCCTCGCGGCGGCCGGCGACAGCTACCGGAGCCTGCTCGGGACCCTGGGTGCCGACCCCCGGAACTGGCAGCGCCGCCGCTTCGACCTCGTCCCGGCCGCCGACCGCACGCTCCTCGGCGAGATCAACGCGACGGCGGCGGAGGTGCCCGCCGTCCTGCTCCACGAACTCCTCGCGTCGGCGGCGCGCCGCAACCCCGACGCGGAGGCGGTCATCGACGCCCGCCGCAGGCTCAGCTACGCCGAGCTCGTCGGCTACGCGAACCGGATCGGCCGCCGACTCCGCGGCGCCGGCCCGGCGCCCACCGTACGGGTCGGCGAGCTGGTCGCGATCGTCATGGAGAAGGGGTGGGAGCAATACGCCGCGGTCTATGGCGTCCTCACCGCCGGTGCCGCCTACCTGCCCATCGACGCCTCCGTACCGCCCGCCCGGCTGGAGCGGCTGCTACGTCGCGGCCGGGTGCGCCACGTGCTCACCCAGGCATCGCTCGACACCCGCCTGACCTGGCCGGACGACATCGTCCGGCACTGTGTCGACACCGACTTCGAGTCCGGCGACGACGGCCCGTTGCCCGCGCTCCAGGGGCCGACCGATCCCGCCTACGTCATCTGGACCTCGGGTTCGACCGGCGAACCGAAAGGGGTCACCGTCGACCACCGCGGCGTGGTGAACCTCGTCCTCGACGTCAACGAGCGGTTCGGGATCGGACCCGACGATCGGCTGCTCGCCATTTCCGGCCTTCATTTCGACGCGTCGATCTATGATGTCTTCGGCGTGCTGGCGGCCGGCGCCGCGGTGGTGCTGCCGGACCACTTCGAGCGCGCGCAGCCCGACCGGTGGGTCGACCTCATCGCCGCCGAGTCGGTGACCCTGTGGAACTCCGTCCCCGCGCTGATGGAGATGATCGTCGGGCAGGCCGAGATCCGTACCGACGCACCGCTGTCCTCCGTACGGTTGGCGGTCCTGTCAGGTGACTGGATCCCGCTCACGCTGCCCGATCGGCTGCGTACGCAGGCGCCCGGGATCTCGGTCGTCGGCTCCGGTGGACCGACCGAGACGATCTGCTGGTCGGTGTTCTACCCGATCGGCGCCGTCGATCCCGGGTGGACGAGCATCCCCTACGGCAAGCCCATCAGCAACCAGCGGTACTACATCGTTGACGAGGAGTGGTACCAACGCCCGGTCCATGTGCCGGGCCAGATGGCGGTGGCCAGCGACATCGGGCTGGCCCTGGGCTACTGGGACGACGAGGAGCGCACCGCGGCGCAGTTCGTCACGCTGCCCGAGACCGGGGAGCGTGCCTACCTCACCGGCGACCGCGGGCGCTCGCTGCCGGACGGCAACATCGAGATCCTGGGCCGGATCGACTTCCAGATCAAGATCCAGGGATACCGGATCGAGCTCGGTGAGATCGAGGCGGCGCTGCGTGAGCACCCGGCGGTCGACCACGCCGTGGTGATCGCGCCCAGGGCCGGCTCGGGCGGCGGGCGGCGGCTGCACGGATTCGTCACGCTCCGTCCCGGCGCTGTGGCCGACGGCGACCAGCTCCACGAGCACCTGCGCGCCGTCCTCCCGCGGTACATGGTCCCCTCGGCGATCACCCTCCTCGACGCACTCCCGCTGACCCGCAACGGAAAGGTCGACCGGTTGGTTCTCACCGGACGTGCCGGCGGCGACATCGCCGCCTTCGCGCGCGGCGCCGAGCCGGCGGGGGCGCGGCGGCCGGCCGGCGAGCACGTCGACCCGGTGGAGAGCGCGGACGAGATCCCGGAGACCGCGTTGGAGAGCCTCGTGGCCGCGGCGGTCGCCGACGTGCTCGGCCTGGACGATGTGCGGCGGACCGACAACTTCTTCCGGCTCGGCGGGGACTCGCTTCGTGGCATCCGCCTCGTCCGCCACCTGCACGAGCTCATCGGCGTGGACCTGCCCCTGCGGGTCGTGTTCGACAATCCCGTCGTCACCGACCTCGCGGCCGTGCTCGGCCAGGACCCGCGGGCCGTGACCGCCGCGGATCGCCTCGCCGACCTGATCGCGCCACCGAACTGACCGCGCCACCGGACGGCGTCGGCGCGGGACCCCCGTGATCCCGACGGCACGGCGCCGTCCGGCCCGACCCAGTCGTGCCCCATCGTGGTGCTGACCCGGTCGGGTCAGCACCACGACCGGGTCAGCACCACGACCGGGTCAGCACCGCGACCGGGTCAGCACCGCGAAGTAGCCGGGTACCTCGAGGGCGCCCCCGGAGTGTTCCGGATTGAGCACCCGCAACGCGGTGGTGCCGCTCGCCACGGCGCGCCAACCAGCGCCGGCCGGGAAGAACCACGCCCGCTCGGCGTCTGCGAAACGCCCCGACGCACCGACACCGGCCCGCTCCAGCGGCCCCACCAGGTCGGCGGCCCGCCCCTTCGCCCCGCCGACCTGACCGACATAGCCGAACGATCCCTCCTCGTACATCGGCTCGACGAGCAGCACGGTCCCCCGCCGGCCGACGAGTTCCGCCAGCGCGGCGGCGAACCCGGCCCGCCCCCGGTCGTCGAGGATGTGCAGCACCCCGCGGACGAAAACGTTGGTGTCGCCGATCTCGTCGGCGAGCGCCATCGCCTCCCCCGGCCGCGTCGCGTCGAGCACCCGGTACGACGCCCGCGCCAGCCCGGCCGACTCCGACTCGGCTTCGCGCACCGCGCTCGGTGAGACATCCACGCCGACCGCCAGCGGGAAACGGGACGCGAAGGCCCGCGAGAACCGGCCGTTCCCACAGCCGACATCAACGACTGGCAGCGACCGGTCCATCCGCTCGGTCGCGACCCCCAGACACCATTCGATCTCGGCCCGGTCGTCCGGGTCCCAGAGCACGTCGCCGTCGGCGCCGGTCCTCCGCACCCCCGACCAGAACCGCTCCCAGGCCAGGTCCGCGCCGGCGCCGGCTACCGACCGGGACCACGCGGGCGCCGGCGCCGCCGGATCGGCGGCGGCGTGCCCGGTGCCGCCGCCCACCGTGAGCGTCCGGGCCTCCCAGGCGTCCGGTTCCCGGCGGAGCCGCTCGAGGATGGCGCAGTAGTCGGCGAACATCCCCTCGACGAACCCATCGGGGAAGATGGCGGGCAGGAAGTCCCAGTTGAACTGGAGCTGGCCGGCGACCTCGAACACCTGGAAATCGATCTCGACCTGGGGGGTCTGCGAGATCGAGTAGGTCGCCGTGCCGAGTGACGCGGCATGGTGGCGTGGCGGGTGCCCGGCGAGGCTGGTCATCACGATCGGCATCGCCGGCGCCATCGTGCCGCGCAGCTTGGTCAGCTCGCGCAGGACCTGAACCCCACTGAAGTAGCGGTGTTCGAGGTCGGCCCAGAGTTGCTGCTGCAACGCGACCGCCCGGTCGGTGAACGTCCCGTCGGTCTTCTCGACCGCGAGCAGCAGGGTCGTGGTCGTGTCGCCGATGATGCGGTGGACCTCGGGGTGCAGGGGCAGCCGGTTGAAGAGCGGGAAGTTTATGGTGAACCGCTGCTGCCCGCTCCAGGAACGCAGCACCTCGGCGAAGACGGCTGCGAGCAGGACGCTGCCGGTCACCCCGATCTCGTTCCCGCGCGCGAGCAGCTCGGCCCATTCCGTACGGTCCAGGTGCCCGCCGCACCGATCGAACCGGACCGGGAGCGGCGGCTGGCTTGCCGGCCGGCCCGGCAGGCGCGGCGCCGGCGGCAGCGACGCCAGACGCCCCCGCCAGTACAGCTCCGACCGCCGGTAGATGTCGCTGTCGGGGAGCCGCGCACCGACGCCGAGCACGTAGTCGCGGAACGTCAGCGTCAGCTCCGGAAGCGGGTCGTCGGGGTGTTCGTAGAGGTGAACCAGGTCCGGCACGAGCACCTGGAAGTAGCTCCACGCGTCGGAGATGAGGAAGTCGAGGCTCAGGTGCAGCCGGGTGCGCCGGCCCGCCACCAGCCCGTCGGGCAGCAGCGACATCCGGACGTCGAACAGCGGCCACTGACCGTCGTCCATGACCTGATGGGAGAGCTGGTCCCGGAGCGCGAGCAGGGTCTTCTCGGCGTCGTCAGCCGGCGTGGACCGCAGGTCGAGCACGGGGATCGGGTAGTCCGGCGGGTCGCTGAGCACCCGCTGTGTCCCGTCCCGGCCGATGACCGTCCGCAGCGCGTCGTGCCGCCGCACCAGGGCCCGCCAGGCTACGGCGAACCGCGCCGGATCGAGATCGCCGTCCCATTCGAAATACCCGTGGCAACCGACGTTGCCGAGGGCGACGGCGTCACCGCGGCCGATCCACAGTGCCTGCTGGCTGTCGGTCAACGGGAACTCGTCGTGCCGGCGCGCCGGGTCCCCGACGATGGGTGGCAGGTCGCCGAATCCAGCGCTGCCCCGGTCCCGGCTCGCGACCACGTGTTCGGCGAGTTGCGCGACGGTCGGGCACCGGTAGAGATCCGGCAGGCTCGTCTCGACGCCGAACGCCGTCCGGACGTGATCGATGAACTGGAAGGCCAGCAACGAGTAACCGCCGAGATCGAAGAAGTTGTCGTGCACCCCGATCCGCTCGAGCCGGAACAGGCGGGACCACTCGCACAGCAGCGCCGCCTCGACCTCGTTGCGTGGCGCCGCAGGCTCCACCGCCGGTTCGGCGGACCCGCTGTCCCCCTCCGCCGGCAGGCCCCGGAGATCGACCTTCCCGTTGGATAACCGGGGTAGCACCCGCAGGCAGATGATCACCGTGGGCACCATGTAGTACGGCAGCCGCTGCGCCAGGTGAGCACGGAGCGCGGCCGGTTGTATCCGGCGGCCGGGGACCGGGGCGACGTGCGTGACGAGTTGCAGGTCACCCTCGTCGCTCTCGCGTGTGGTCACCACCGCCTCGCCGATGTTGGGCGCTCCGCGCACGGCCGACTCGACCTCGCCGAGCTCGACCCGGAACCCGCGGATCTTGACCTGGGCGTCGAGCCGACCCAGCAACTCGATGGCACCATCGGCGCGGTAGCGGGCGAGATCGCCGGTGTCGTAGAGCACGACCGCCGGCTCCTCCGCGAACGGATTGGGGCGGAACCGCGCCGCGGTGAGCTCCGGCCGCTGGTGGTAGCCCGCAGCGAGCCCGGCGCCGGCGACGTGCAACCGGCCGACGACACCCACCGGCACCGGACGGTCGGCGTCGTCGAGCAGGTACGCCCGCAGGTTGGCGATCGGGCGTCCCACCGGCACCGGGCGGGCCGAGCGCACGGTGTCCGGTGTGGCCTGGGCGGTGAGGTCGAGACCGGTGCCGAGATCCAGGCAGGTGAGCACGTTCGTGGTCTCGGTCGACCCGTAGGTCATGACAACCCGGAACGCGGTGTCCGCCGGCGGCCAGCTGTGCACCCGTTCGGCCGTCGTCACCATGATCCGCAGCCGGGCGTCGGCGGGCCAGGCCAGCGTCCAGACCCGTTCGGCCAGCGCGGCTACGAGCATCGTGTGGGTGATCCCCTCGGTGACCAACCAGTCCCGGATCTGCTCGGGGGTGCGGTCCTCCATGTCGCCGATGTGGATGGTCACGCCGAGCGCGAGGTACGGCATCCACTCCATGAGCTGCACGGCGAAGCCCGGCGTGGACAGCCACGAGGCCTGGTCCCCGGCGCGCACCCCGTAGGCCCTCCCGGTCCAGTGCACCAGGTTGACCAGGGCGCCGTGGCGCTCCAGCACGGCCTTGGGTTCGCCGGTCGAACCCGACGTGTAGATCAGGTGGCTGACCGTGTCGTCGGTGATCGTCACGGGAACCGGCTGGGTCGACTCCCGGTCGAAGACCGTGCCGTCGACCGGCAGGAACGCCGGCCCCTCGGCGATCCGCTCCCGGAGCGCGGCGGGGGCGAGCACCGCCATCGGCGCGCTGTCCTCGATCAGGTAGGCCAGCCGCGGGTCGGGGTTGGCGGGGTCGAGCAGGACCGCGGCGGCCCCGGTCTTCAGGATACCGATCGCGGCCATCACGAATTCCACACCCCGCGGCGCCAGCAGGCCGATCCGGGTGCCCGGGGCGGCCCCGATCCGCTGGAGCCGCCGCGCGATCTGGTTGGTGACCCGGTCGAGCTGCCCGAAGTTCACCGTCCGGCCGCCCCCGGACACCGCGAGGCGCTCCGGATCGCGCGCGACGCAGGCGGCCAGCAGATCGAGGTAGCTCCCCGGGGGCCACCGCGTCCCGGTGGCGTTCCAGTCGACCACGATCCGGGCACGCTCCTGCGGATCGAGCAGGACGATGTCACGGATCGGTGTGTCCTGGCGGGCCGTCCCCGTCCCGTCCCGGCCGGCCGCGAACTCGGCGACCCGGGCGATCTGGCGGGCCATCCGGTGCACGGTGTCGGGCGACCAGAGTCCGGCGGCGACGGCGAGATCGGCGGTCGCGCCGTCCCCGCTCACCCGCAGCGTCAGGTCGGCGCAGGCGCCGTCGCCGGGTGCCGCGACGTCACCACCGCCGACGCGACGAACCGACGCGGTGACCCGGACCGGACCCGCCGTCGTGGCCGTCACCGCCGACCGGGGAACGGGCTCGCCGGCGGAGCCGCCGGCCCGCACCTGCTCCAGCACCGCGTCGACGGTGTCCTCCGGCGACACCTGCACCACGCAGGTCGCCACCCGGCCGTCACCGAGATCGTCGCCGATCAGACCCACCGAGGTGCTCGCGGTCTGCCGGTGGAGGAAGGTCACCAGTACGGCGCTCCACCACGCCGGGGCGTCGTCCGGCGCCGGGCACCTCGCCGGGACGGTGAGCTGGGCAGCGGCGGCGGCTTCCGGTGCACGGGCGAAATCCACCGGCAGGTCCAGGAACACGGCGGATGGGCAGACCTGCTCAGCCATGGCTGGGAGCCTTTCGCGACGAGAGGTGACCTGCGGGGATGGGTGTCAGCGTGACCGGCAGGCTCCGCAGGCCCCAGGTGAAGTTCGACGAGTTCCACACCGGGTCACCGGCCTGGTCGAATCCGGCGAAACGCTCGATGATCCCGCGGAACAGCACGGCGAGCTCCAAACGCGCCAACCGCGCACCCAGGCACTGGTGCCGCCCCTGGCCGAAGCTCAGGTGCCGGTTGGGTGATCGGGTAACCCGGAACTCGTCGGGATCGGTGAACACGGACTCGTCGCGGTTCGCCGAGACGTTCCACAGGGTGACCCGGTCGCCAGTGTCGAGTGGGACGTCATGAATGCGGGTCGGGCGGGTCACGGTCCGCAGCGCATGGATGCCGGGGACGGTCCACCGCAGGATCTCCTCGACGGCCGTGGGGACCAGTGCCGGGCCCCCCGCACGCAACTGCGCCCACTGCGCCGGGTTCTGGATCAGCGCGAGGAGCCCGCCGGCCGCCGAGTACCGCGTGGTCTCGTTCCCGCCTGCGAGGACACCGTTGCAGTTGAAGATGATCTCCTCGTCGGTGAGGGGCCGGTGCCGGCCCGGGGCGCCGGTCCCGCGGGACGCCGTGGCGAGTTCGCTGATGAAGTCGGTGCCCGGGTTCTTCCGCCTCCGGCCGAGCATGTCGGCGAAGAGCAGGAAGATCTCGGCGTGCGCCGCGGTCCGGACCGCTTCGTCCTCGGCCTCGAACGCCTCGGTCACGGTGTGGCCGACCGACGCCCAGTCCACCCGGTCCAGGCCCATGAAGGCGCAGACGACCCGGTTCGGCACGGCCTTCGCGATGTCGACGAAGTCGACCGTGGCACCGTCCGCGCACCGGTCGACAGCCTCGGCGAGAACGTCATTGACGACATCGCCGACCAGCGCCTCGAACATGGGCATCCGGTCGGCGGCGAAGGACCTGGCGAGCACCCGCTTGAGCTGGGTGTGGTCGGGCGGGTCGGAGACGATCAACATGCGCTGCGACACCGCCGCGACGGCGGCCGGATCGCTGCCCAGGTTCATTCCGAACCGCGAGCTGAACACCTCGGCGTTGCTGTAGACGGCGGCGATGTCGGCATGCCGGCTCAGCACCCAGAAGCCGTCGCCGCCGGGAACCTCGTGCCGGTGCACCGGGTCGTTGGCCCGCAGCCAGGCGAACACCGGCTCGAAGGCGTTGGTGGCGAAGAGCGTCTCGTCGGTCAGGTCAATGCGCATTGGCCACCCTCCATCGTTGATGGGCGGTTGCTCAGACGATCGGATCGACCCGTCGGCATCCCGCCGGCCCGTGCGGCGACGCCACGGTGCCGAGAAGATCGCGCAGGGCCGCAAGGGCCGGCCCGGCGCTCGTGCTGTGAAAGGTGTGTCCTCCCGGCAGGTCACGCCGCCGGAACGGTCCCGTGGTGTACCCGCTCCACCCGTCGAGCTGCCCGGAGGTCACCGTCTCGTCCCCGATGCCGCCCCACGCCTCCAACCGGCACGGCACCGTGACGCCGTCACCGGGCCGGTAGGACAGCGAGAGCCGGGCGTCCAGCCGCAGGATCTCGATCAGGTCGGCGCGGCTGTCCTCGTCCAGGAGCTTGGGGTCGAGCCCGCGGGCACCCAGCAGCGCCGCCAGTTCGGTCTCGTCGTCGACCAGCCCCCGCCCCGCACCCACCCACAGCGCGGGTGGCCGGCAGGCAGCGACGACGACGGCCGCGGGCCACCGGCCACGCCGGCGCCCCCAGGCCCGGGCCAGCTCGTAACCGATCAGCCCACCGAAGCTGTGGCCGTAGATCACCAGGTGGACGTCGTCGGCGACCATGGCCGCCAGCTCGGTGACCACGACCTCGACGACCTGGTCGAACCGGTCGGCCGGCGGATCGTTCCACCGTTCCTCGCGCCCCGGCAGTTGCACGCCGATCACGGCGCCGACGTCGAGGTGCGCCCGCCACCCGCGGTACTGCCTGCAGCCGGCGCCGGCCTGCGGCAGGCAGACCAGCACCGTGGCGCCGGCACCCGGCACCCCCCACGGCACCAGCCAGGACCCCATCACCGGCCCACCGGCAACGTCCGGGCCACGTCGGGTGGGTCCGCCGGCGCCCGGGCCGCCAACCGGTCGAGTTCGGCGGCCAGTCCGGCGGCGGTCGGGTTGGCCAGCAGGTGCTGCATGGAGACCCGGGTCCCGGTCTCGCGGCGCAGCGCGGCGACGGCCTGCGCGGCGAGCAGCGAGTGCCCACCGGAGTCGAAGAAATCGGCCTCGGCGTCCGCCACGGGGTGCGGCAGCAACCGGCTCCACACCTCGCAGACCAACGCCTCGGTAGCGGTCGCGGGCAGCCGGCCGGGTTCCGGCGTGACACCGGCGGCGAGGCGGGCCAGTGCCGGCCGGTCGACCTTCCCGGTGGCCAGGGTGGGGAACGTCCCGGTGACGAGGACCGTGCTCGGCCGCAGGTAGTCCGGCAGCGATCCGGCGAAGTGCGCCCGAACCCTGGCCACGAACGCCGGGTCCGGTTCCGGTGTGGCCGGGCGGACCGCGAGTCCCAGCGCGTCGCCGGTGTCGACGACGAACGCCGCCGCGGCGACGACCTCCGGCATCCGGGTCGCCGTCCGTTCCAGTTCCGCCAGCTCGACCCGGAAGCCACGGACCTTGACCTGGTCGTCCCGGCGCCCGACGTACTCCAGCGCCCCGTCGGTGCGCTGCCGGACCACGTCGCCGGTACGGTACATCCGGCCGCCCTCGGCGCTGAACGGATCGCGGACGAACCGCAGCGCGGTCAGGGCGGGACGGTTCCGGTAGCCGGCTGCCAGGCACGGGCCGGCGAGGAACAGCTCGCCGGGGCTGCCGGCCGGCACGGGGGCCAGGGCGTCGTCGAGGACGTAGGCGCGGCAGCCCGGCAGCGGGTGGCCAATGGTCTCCGGGTCGTCACCACGATCGGTGTCCGCCCAGGTCGCCGCGATGGTGGCCTCGGTCGGACCGTAGACGTTGAGGACCCGCCGGTCGCCGGTGAACCGCTGGAGCAGGCCCGGCGGGCAGGCCTCCCCCGCGACGACGAGCACCTCGGTCGGCGGAAGGTCGTCGGCGCAGGCGACCAGCAGCGACGGGGTGAGGCAGACGGTCCGAGGGCGCAGCCCGACGAGACGTTCGACGAAGTCGCCGGCTCCGTCCGCCCCACCGGCGTCAACGATCCCCACCCCCTGCCCGTGCAGCAGGTAGAGCAGGGTGCACCACAGCCAACCATCGAAGGCGGGTGAGACCGCGTTGATGCCCATCCCACCCGGCGTCAGCCGGAGTTCGGCGAGCGCCGCGAGGAAGGTGTCCAGGCTGCGGTAGGTGACCTCGACCCCCTTGGGCCAGCCGGTGGTGCCCGAGGTGTAGATGAGGTAAGCGCAGTTGCCCGCGGCAGCCGGCAACGGTCCCCGGGCGGCGGTCGCAGCCGGGCCACCGGTGCCACCGATCGGGGGCACCTGGCGGGATTCCGGTGGCGCGGCGCCCGGCGGGAGCGTGTCCCCGAGGATGAGCTGCGTCCCGGCGTCGCGGAGCACGAACGCGAGCCGGTCGGTGGGGTGGCGTTCGTCAACGGGTACGGCAACGGCGCCGAGCCGCCACACCGCCAGCAGTGCCGGCACGAGGTCCCGCGACGACCTGCCGAGACACAACGCCACCGCGACCTCGGGTTCGGCACCGCAGGCGGCCAGCATCCGCGCGAACTCCGAGATCCGTTCCGGCAGCTCGCCGAAGGTGAGGATGCCGTCCGGGGCGTCGACGGCGACCGCTCCGGGGACCTCGCGTGCCCACCGGTCGACGGCCTCGAAGATCCGCGTGGCGACCGGTTGTCCACCCTCCGCGGCCCGCGGATGGTCCGGGATGACGGCCATTGACGCTCCCCTCGCCCGCACCGGCTGCGCGACCCTCCTGATGGCCGCCGGCACCAACCTAGAAATCGACGGTTATGGGGGAGTTATCCTGCGATCCACCGCGGACCCGCGTCGCCGCCGCGCGGTCCTGCTCGGGCAGCCAGATGGTGGGACGCGCGGGTCGCGGGGACGGCCCCCCGGCGGCGAGCAGGCGGGGGAGCAACGCGCCGGCGAGCGGGTGCGGATGGCGCGGCCAGACCAGGGACCAGGGATAGACCGGCGTCGGGTCGACCAGCGGGACCGCGCGCAAGCCAGTCGACCCGGGCAGGGGCATGTCGGCACCGATGAGGGTCACCTCGGTACGGCTGGCGTGGATCAGGGCGACCAGGTCGGCGAGGGACGCGGCCGGTGGCACGGACCGCAACCCGAACCCGAAATGCGACGCCAGGCAGGACAGGTAGCTCCCCCACTCCGCGGCGCTGCCCGGATCCGGCACCCACACACCGACCCTGGTGAGGTCGGCCGGCGTCAATGCCTCGCGCCGGGCCATCGGATGGTCGATGCCGACCAGCACGGCGAGCGGTTCGAGCCGCACCACCCGCTGATCGAGCGTCACCGGCCAGGGCCGGCCCACGCCGCACACCCTGCCGAGTGCCGCGTCGATCTCACCGCGCTCGATCGCCGCCATCGCCGCGGCAAGGCTGCGCCGCATGCTCACCTCGACCCGCAGGTCGGGATCGGCGGCGGCGACCCGCCCCAGCAGCGCCGCCGATCCGAGGCGGTCGTCGAGCACGTCAACCCGCAGCGCCCGGGACGAGGCGCCGACTTCCCGCACGGCGGAGTCCGCGGCGGCGAGGATCTCCCGGGCCCGTGGCAGGAACCGCTGCCCGGCAGGGGTCATCGCCACCCGGTGCGGACCGCGGACGAACAGCTGCACCGCGAGCGCGTCCTCCAGCCTCCGGACGCGCTTGGACAGCGCCTGCTGGGTCACGTGGAGGTCGTCCGCCGCGGCGCCAAAGTGCAACCGCTCGGCCGCCCGCACGAAGGAACGCAGGAGCGAAAGATCGATGTCAATGTCCCCAGCGTCGCGGCGACAACCGCGGGTTGTCAATATCCCGCATCGGTTGTTGGCCAAACCGGCCGGCCCGCGTGTTGACTGTCACCGGAATCGGGGCACGAAGCACCGTGCCACCGCAAGGTCACGGGCCGTAGTCCGACGTGGAGGCCACCGCCGGTACGGCGGGGGCGTCGTGCCACGAGAACGGGTCCGTCCCAGCTTCTCGACTCACAGGAGCATATGCCCGATGTCGAAGCCCACACCGAAATCAGCCACGGCTCAGGGTCAGGCGACCTCCCCAACCGCCACCAGCGACGGGGCCACTGTGGGTGACCCGCGCCGGTGGCGAGCGCTGGCGGTGCTCGCGCTCGTCCAGTTCATGATCGCGATCGACAACACGGTGGTCAACGTCGCGCTGCCGTCCGTCCAGCGCAGCCTCGGCATGTCCCCAACCGGACTCGCCTGGGTGGTCAACGGCTACCTGCTTGCCGCCGGCGGGCTGCTGCTGCTCGGCGGCCGGGTCGCCGACCTCGTCGGCCGGCGCCGGATCTTCCTGATCGGCACGGCGGTGTTTGCGCTGGCGTCGTTGACGGCCGGCACCGCCCAGTCGGGAGGCGCGCTCATCGCCAGCCGCTTCGGCCAGGGGATCGGCGAGGCACTCGCGGCGCCGGCCGCCCTCTCGCTCGTGCCGATCCTCTTCGCCGACCAGAAGGAACGGATCAAGGCGCTGGGGATCTGGGGCGCTATCGCGGGCCTCGGCGCCATGGTAGGGGTGCTGCTCTCCGGGGTACTGGTCGACTTCGTCGGCTGGCGGGCAATCTTCCTGCTCAACCTGCCGATCGCGGTGATCCCGCTGGTGCTGGTGCCCCGGCTCACCAACGAGAACCGCAGCCCCGAGGTCGGCCGTTCCCTGGATCTTCCGGGCGCCGTGCTGGTCACCGCCGGCGTCGGCGGGGTCGTGTACGGCCTGCTCAACGCGACTGGCCATGCCTGGTCGAGCCTCTCGGTCACCGGCCCGCTGGTAGCCGGCCTGATCCTGCTCGCGTTGTTCGTGTCCGTCGAGTCACGGAGCCGCTCGCCGTTGGTCCCGATGCGCTTCTTCGCGAACCGCACCCGGGTGTCGGCGAACCTGTGCACCGTCATCGTCGCCGGGACGATGATGTCGATGTTCTTCCTCATCGTCCTCTACGTCCAGCAAGGTCTCGGCTTCTCGCCGCTCCAGAGCGGGCTGGCCTACATTCCGTTCATGGTCGCCTTCGCGCCCGGGATCGGTCTGTCCACGAACCTGCTGCCCCGCCTGGGCAGCCGGGTGATCATCGTCGTGGGTTTCCTCGTGGCGGCCGGCGGCATGCTGCTCTTCTCCCAGGTGCCCGCGAACGGCAGCTACCTGGCCGACGTGCTGCCGGGCATGGTCGTGCTCGGTTTCGGCCTCGGTCTTGTCAACCCGGCGTTGCAGAACGCGGCGCTGCACGAGGTGTCGGACACCGACGCGGGACTCGCCTCCGGCATCCAGACGACCGTGATGCAGGCCGGGAGCGCATTGGGACTCGCCGCCCTGGTAACCATCTCGCTGCGGCACAGCGCGACCGCGGTCGCCACCGGCATGGCGCCCCATGCCGCCGCGGCGGCCGGTGACCGGCTGGCGTTCCTCATCGCCGCCTTCGCGCTGGCCGCCGGCGCGGTGCTGGCCGCCGTGCTGTTCCAGTCGCCGGCGCGTGGTGCCGGCGCCACGGCCGGACCGGTCCCGGCGGCCGCGGTTCCCGCCGAGGCGCCGCAGCCCGGCGGGTGATCGCGCCGGGTGAACGAACCCGCGCGGGACCTGCGCACTACGGTCACCGGTCGCCGACGATGGTGCGCAGGTCCCGCGCGAGGCAAGGCACGACCCCGTCGGCCTCGTGCAGGTAGAAATGGCCGCCATCGAATATCCCAATGCCCGGGACTTAAGAGCTTTCGGGTGGTGCATGGGGCTGAAGGTTTTGGTTACGGTGTGTGATTCCGGGTTGGGGCATGCCTGGGACCGGGCTGTCGTGCCCGGATGACGGCCGGTTCCGGGGCCGGCTGGGAAT
>JACQDL010000037.1 GCA_016201065.1 Actinomycetota bacterium | reverse complement strand
CTCCCGGTGAAGATGATCTTTCGTAGGACCACCTTCATACCGGGGGTTCCGCGTCTTTTGTCGCACCCGCCCCGGCGTGTCGCACCACCACCCCAACAATCACACACAGTCACAACCGGTTACGCGGAATGCCTCAGTGGCCACCAACGATCCGGACGCGTCCATCCGTATTCGGTTTACGGGCTGACACCACCAGTGATCCGCCGAGGCCCGGGGCGACCCGCGCCAACATCCGGGAGCGCACCCACCGGCCACCGGGCAGCCGCCACGTGACGAAGTTCGCACGGACCTCGACGGCCTGGAAGCGGGCCCGGTGCAGGAGCCTCGCGAGCAGCGATGGTGTGAATGGCCGGATATGCAGCCACAGGTATGGGTGCAATGGGTCGACCTGGCGCGGCGCACGTCCCACCATGAAGCGCAGCCGGTCCTGGACGGTGGCCAGGTTCGGCGTCGTGATCACGAGGATGCCGCCGATCTGGAGCACGCGGTGGCACTCACACACCAGCCGGAACGGGTCGTACACATGCTCGATCAGGTCACCCATGACCACCGCGGCAAGTGATCCGTCCGCGAACGGTAGCGGTCGCGCGGCATCGAGGCAGACCGCCCTGGCTGGCGGCGGCGCCACCCCGCGGAGCGCCTCGACCGCGAGATCCGCCATGATCGCCCGATAGCCCAGGTCACTGACACCGGCGACCATGGTGCTGGAGCCCACACCGATCTCCAACACCGGCCCGGCCAGCGGCGGTGCCCCGCTACGCAGACCGCGGAGCAGCAGCCGGACCGCGAGGTCCCGACGAACCTGGTGGTACGGGTCGGTGAGGTAGGCCCGGACCTGCGCCCCGTCGCCGTAGCTGTGCTGGTTCGCGGCGCGCGCATCCCGGTCGGCGGTCGGCCGGGCCGACCGCGGCGGAACTGCCTCGCCTGCCGTCACCGCTACCCTCGCAGCTCCTGGTCGCACCCGCCGGCGCAGCTCCAGTGAAGCACAAACCGGTCAGAACAGCGTCATCTCGGTGCTCGGGATGCCGCGCAGCTCGTCGTAGTCGAGGACCACGCACCGGATGCCCCGGTCCTCGGCGAGCGTCCGGGCCTGCGGCGCGATGCTCTGCGCCGCGAGCACGCCGGCCACCGGTGCCAGCAGCGGGTCCCGGTTCAGCAGCTCCAGGTATCGGGTGAGCTGCTCCACCGCGTCGATCGTGGCGCGGCGTTTGATCTCCACGGCGACACCGAGACCCGCGGCGTCCCGGCACATCAGGTCGACCGGACCGATCGCGGTGGGGAACTCCCGCCGGACCAGCCGCCACCCGTCGCCGAGGGTCCGCACATGCTCGGCGAGCAGCTCCTGCAGGTGCGCCTCGACGCCGTCCTTGCGCAGTCCCGGGTCGATCCCCAACTCGTGTGCGGTGTCGTGGGCGATCTCCTCGATGGTGATCCGCAGCTCCTCGCCCGACCGGTTCACCACCCGCCACTCCCCCGGCCCCTCCTCCAGCCGGCACGGCGGCGACATCCAGTTCAGTGGCTTGTACGAGCCACCGTCGGCATGCACCAGCACGGAGCCGTCGGCCTTGACCATCAGCAGCCGGGTGGCCATCGGGAGGTGCGCGGTGAGCCGACCCACGTAGTCGACGCTGCACCGGGCGATCACGAGCCGCATCCTCGGCAGCCTAGTGCGCCGGGTCGCGGGTCAGCAGTCCGGTGTCGGCGGCAGCCCGTGTGCCTGGCGGATCGCCTCGACGATCTGCCCGATGATCTCGGTGAGCTCGAAGTCCTTCGGCGTGAACACCCCGGCCACGCCGAGCTCGCGCAGCCGGGCCGCGTCGCCGGCCGGGATGATCCCCCCGGCGACGACCGGAACGTCGGCCAGCCCGGCGGCCCGCAGCCCGGTCAGCACCGCGGGCACGACCGCCAGGTGCGAGCCGGACAGCACGGACAGCCCGACGGCATGCACGTCCTCCTCGACGGCCGCGGTGACGATCTGGCCGGGAGTCAGCCGGATCCCCTGGTAGATCACCTCGAAACCGGCGTCCCGGGCCCGGACCGCGACCTGCTCGGCGCCGTTGGAGTGGCCGTCCAGCCCCGGCTTGCCGACCAGCAGCCGCAGCCGCCCACCGAGCTCGGCACCGGTGCGCCGGACCCGCTCCCGGACCGCGGCCAGGCCCGGTCCCGGCTCCGCCGGCGGCACCGCGGCGGAGACGCCGGTCGGCGCCCGGTACTCGCCGAACACCTCGCGCAACACGCCCGCCCACTCCCCCGTCGTCACCCCGGCGCGGGCACACGTCAGCGTGGCCGGCATCAGGTTGGCGGTGCCCGTCGCCGCGTCCCGCAGCTCCGCCAGCGCGCCCTGCACCGCCGCGCCGTCGCGAGCCGCCCGCCAGGCCCGGATCGACTCCACTGCCGCCCGCTCCACCGCGGGGTCGATCGCCTGGATCGCGGCGGAGCCCTCGGCGAGCAGGGGGCTCGGCTCAGCGCCGGTGAACGTGTTGACCCCCACCACCACCAGCTCACCGGACTCGATCCGGCGCCGCCGCTCGGCCAGCGCGGCGACGAGCTGTCCCTTGAGGTAGCCCCGTTCGATGGCGGCGACCGCGCCGCCCATCCCGGCGATCGTGGCCAGCTCGGCCCGGGCACCGGCGATGATCTCCGCGGTTTTCGCGGCGACGACGGTCGAGCCGGCGAAGAGGTCGTCGTACTCCAGCAGGTCGGTTTCGTGGGCGAGGACCTGCTGTGCCCGCAGCGACCACTGCTGGTCCCACGGCCGGGGCAGGCCGAGCGCCTCGTTCCACGCGGGAAGCTGGACGGCGCGCGCCCGGGCATCCCGGGACAGCGTGACGCCGAGCATCTCCAGCACGATCCGCGGCACGTTGTTCTCCGGCTGCACCTCGGTCAGGCCGAGGGAGTTGACCTGCACGCCGTAGCGGAACCGGCGGTGCCTCGGGTCGCTCACCCCGTACCGGTCCCGGGTGAGCTCGTCCCACAGCTCGACGAAGGCCCGCATCTTGCACAGCTCCTCGACGAACCGGACCCCGGCGTTGACGAAGAACGAGATCCGGCCGACGACCTCGCCGATCGCCTCGACGGGGAGCTGACCGGCGTCCCGGACCGCGTCCAGCACCGCGATCGCGTTTGCGATCGCGAAGGCCACCTCCTGCACCGGGGTCGCGCCGGCCTCCTGCAGGTGGTAGCTGCAGATGTTGACCGGGTTCCAGGCCGGCATCCGGGTGATGGTGTGGGCGATCAGGTCGGTGACCAACCGCAGCGACGGACCCGGCGGGAAGGCGTAGGTGCCGCGGGAGAGGTACTCCTTGAGGATGTCGTTCTGGGTGGTGCCGGCCAGCCTGGACAGCTCAGCGCCCTGCTCCTCGGCGACGACCTGGTAGAGCGCGAGCAGCCACGGCGCGGTCGCGTTGATGGTCATCGAGGTGTTCATGTCTGCCAGCGGGAGGTCGGCGAAGAGCCGGCGCATGTCGCCGAGGTGCGCGATCGGCACGCCGACCCGGCCGACCTCACCCCGGGACAGCTCGGCATCCGGGTCGTAGCCGATCTGGGTGGGCAGGTCGAAGGCGACCGACAGCCCGGTCTGCCCCTTGTCCAGGTTGCGCCGGAAGAGCGCGTTGGACTCCTCGGCCGACGAGTGCCCGGCGTAGGTCCGCATGACCCACGGCCGGTCGCGTTCGCCAGGGGCGGTCGGGTAGGGCATCGACGGGACCTCCCGGTGCGGCACGGCGTGGCCGGAGTCTACTGGCGGGTAGCAGCGTTCCGGTGGGGTTACCCGTAGCTGTAGAAGCCCTGCCCGGTCTTGCGACCCAGGTCACCGGCGACAACCATCCGGGCGAGCAGCTCCGGCGGGTAGAACTTCTCGTCCTGGGTGTCGGCGTAGATGTTGCGGGCGGCGTCGACCATGATGTCGACGCCGGTGAGGTCGAGGGTGGCCAGCGGCCCCATCGCGTGCCCGAACCCGAGCCGGCAGGCGGTGTCGACGTCCTCGGCCGAGGCGACGCCGGTCTCGACCAACCGGGCCGCCTCCAGGGCGAGCGCCGCGATCAGGCGGGTCGTGACGAAGCCGGCGACGTCCCGGTTGACCACGATGCAGGTCTTGCCGACCCCCTCGGCGAACTCCCGCGCCCGGGCGAGGGTCGCGTCGCTGGTCTTGTACCCGCGGACCAGCTCACACAGCGCCATCATCGGCACCGGGGAGAAGAAGTGCGTGCCGACGACCGACTCCGGGCGTTGCGTGACAGCGGCGATCTGGGTGATCGGGATCGCGCTGGTGTTGGTGGCGAGCACGGCGTCCGGCCGGCAGATCGCGTCCAGCGTGGTGAACACCGCACGCTTGACGGCGAGGTCCTCGAACACCGCCTCGACCACGATGTCGGCCGTTCCGGCGGCGGCAAGGTCGGTCGTGCCGGAGATCCGGCCGAGCGCGTCCTGCGCGTCCCGCTCGGTCAGCCGCCCCTTGGCCACGAACCGGGCGAACGACGCCTCGATCATGTCCCGGGACCGGGCCAGCGCCGGGAGGTCGACGTCCCGCACGATGACCCGCCAGCCGGCCTGCGCCGCGACCTGCGCGATGCCCGAGCCCATCAGGCCGGCGCCGACCACGGCCACCGTCTTCGTCATGCCACCCTCCCGATCCACTGCGGCAACGGGGCTGACGATAGCGGCTCAGGCCAGGTCGTCCGGCAGTTCGATCCGCTCCACCCGGGCACCCAGCGCGATCAGGTCCCGCTCGAAGCCGACGTAGCCACGGTCGATGTGGTGGATCTCACTCACGTCGGTGACACCGTCGGCCACCAGCCCCGCGAGCACCAGCGCCGCCCCGGCCCGGATGTCACTGGACCGGACCGGGGCGCCGGACAACCGTGGCCGCCCCCGGATCACCGCGTGATGGCCGTCGGTGCGCACGCCGGCGCCGAGCCGGGCGAGCTCACGGGCGAAGACGAACCGCGCCTCGAACACGTTCTCGGTGACCATCGCCACCCCGTCGGAGACCGCCGCGAGGGCGAGCACCATGGGTTGCAGGTCCGTCGGGAACCCCGGGTACGGCAGCGTCACCACGTCCACCGCGCGCGGCCGGTGCTCCATCGACACCCGGAAGCCGCCGTCGGTGCCCTCCACGTGCGCGCCCGCGGTGGCGAGCTTGTCCAGCGCGATCTCCAGATGGTCGGGCACCCCGTTGCGGACGAGGACGTCCCCCTGGGTGAGGACCGCGCCGATCGCCCAGGTGCCGGCGACGATCCGGTCCGGCACCACGGTGTGCTCGACCGCGCGCAGCACGTCGACGCCGTCGATGACCAGCTCGGAGCTGCCGGCACCGCCGATGTGCGCCCCCATCGCGATGAGCAGCGCGCAGAGGTCGACGATCTCCGGTTCGCGGGCGGCGTTCTCGATCACCGTGGTGCCCTTCGCGAGCACCGCGGCCATCAGCAGGTTCTCGGTGGCGCCGACGCTGGGGAAGTCCAGCCAGATCGAGGCACCCTGCAACGCGCTGGCGGTGGCGACGAGGTACCCGTGCTCGGTGGACACCACCGCGCCCATCCGTTCCAGCCCGGCGATGTGCATGTCCAGCGCCCGTACCCCGATGTTGTCACCACCGGGCAGCGCGACGCGCGCCTCACCGCAGCGGGCCACCAGCGGGCCGAGCACGTTGATCGAGGCACGGAAGCGGCGGACGAGCTCGTAGGGCGCGTGGGTGTCCGGACGGGGTGGCGTCACGATCGCCACCTGCCCGTCGGTCAGCGTCGCCTCGCAGCCGAGCCGGCGCAGCAGGTCACCCATCACCCCGACATCCGCGATCTGGGGTACGTCGCGGAGCACGGTGGTGCCCTCCGCGAGCAATGCCGCGGCCATCAACTTCAACACGCTGTTCTTCGCGCCCGGGACCCGAACCTCCCCGGACAGCCGAACGGCCTCCTGCACGGCACCGCCGTGCACCCGGAACACCTGCACCCGCGACATCCTAGGCCCAACCACGGTGCGCCGGGCCCGACCCCGAAATCCGCCCCGGGCGTGGCGGGACCGGTACCGCCCGGCGCTAAGGTCGACGCCATGGCAGTGCACCTGACCCGGATCTACACCAGGACCGGCGACGACGGGACGACCGCGCTCGGCGACATGTCCCGGGTCCACAAGACCGACCCGCGGCTGGTGGCGTACGCCGGCAGTGACGAGACGAACGCGGCGATCGGCGTGGCGCTGGCCCTCGGCGGGCTGCCCGACGACGTGGCCGCGGTGCTCACCCAGCTCCAGAACGACCTCTTCGACGTCGGCGCGGACCTGTGCCAGCCGATCGTCGAGGCGCCGAGGTACCCGCCGCTGCGGATCACCGACGCCTACGTCACCCGGCTGGAGGCGTGGTGCGACGAGTTCAACGCCCGGCTGTCCAAGCTGGACAGCTTCGTGCTGCCGGGTGGCACGGCCGGGGCCGCGCTGCTGCATGTCGCCCGCACCACGGCACGGCGCGCCGAGCGGGACACCTGGGCGCTGGTGGCGGCCGACGGCGAGCGGACCAACCGGCTGGCGGCGACGTACCTCAACCGCCTCTCGGACCTGCTGTTCATCCTGTCCCGAGTGGTCAACCCGGGCGGCGACGTGCTCTGGAAGCCCGGCGGCGACAGCTGAGTCACCCGGACTGGAAGCCGGTCGCCGCGTACCCCCCGGGCGGGGCAGCCTCCAGCCAGGACAGGAATCCGGTCAGCGCCTCCTCCCCCATCGCGAGCTGCAGCGGCGCGCTGTCCAGCCGGCACTCGAGGATGACCGAACCGGGCGCCACCGCCCACGACTCCGTCCCATCCGGCCTGCGCCGGCCGACGATCTCCAGTGTCCGCCGGGAGACCGAGCGGGAGGGAGTGAGGGCCAGGCTGAACACCCGGAACCAGAGCAGCTCGTCGCCGCCGTACCGGCCGACCCCGAGCACCCAGCCTCGACCGCCCGTTCCGGGGCGATCCCGCAAGGTCACATCGATGGCGCCGACCCGGAGGAGGTACCACCGCCGGGCGGCGAGCAGGAACAGCAGCGCGGCCGCGGCCACGAGCACCAGCGCGATGACCTCGATGGTGCCCATACCCGACCCCGTACCACGCTACCGGCCTAGACCGGTTCGCCCGCGGCGCGCAGCCGCGACATCGCCCGCAGCTCGGCGTCCTTCGCGTCCGGATCGTCGGTGGCTGCCCTGGCCGCAGTGAGCGCGCGCCGTGCCCGCTCCACGTCGACCTCCGCCGCGGGCTCGGCCAGCTCCGCGAGGATCGACACGCCGTCCTCGGTGACCGACAGGAACCCGCCGTGCGCGGCAACCACCAGCTCGGCGGCGCCGTCACGCTGGACCCGGACAACACCCCCGCCGGCCAGCTCGCCGAGGAGCGGCGCATGCCCGGGCAGCACCCCCAGCTCACCCTCGGTGGTGCGGGCGACCACCATCGTCGCGTCGCCGGACCAGATCGGTCGCTCCACCGAGACGAACTCCACGTGCATCGTTGCCACAGGTAGGCTCCTCACATCCCGACGATCATCGAACAGTCTAGCGAGCGGTCAGCCGCCGGCCAGCTTCTTGGCCTGCCTCTCCACGTCCTCCAGCCCACCGCAGAGGTAGAAGGCCTGCTCGGGCAGGTGGTCGTACTCGCCGTCGCAGACCGCCTTGAACGACTCGATGGTCTCCTTCAGCGGTACGAACGACCCGGGCTGGCCGGTGAACTGCTCGGCGGCGTACATGTTCTGGGACAGGAACCGCTCCAGCCGGCGGGCCCGGCCGACGAGCACCTTGTCCTCCTCGGCCAGCTCGTCGATGCCGAGGATGGCGATGATGTCCTGGAGCTCGCGGTAACGCTGCAGGATCTGCTTGACCCGCTGGGCGACGTTGTAGTGCTCGGCGCCGAGGATGACCGGGTCGAGGATCCGGGAGGTGGAGTCCAGCGGGTCCACGGCCGGGAAGATGCCCTTCTCGAACACCTTCCGGGACAGCACCGTCGTCGCGTCGAGGTGCGCGAACGTCGTGTGCGGCGCCGGGTCGGTGATGTCGTCCGCCGGCACGTAGATCGCCTGCATCGAGGTGATCGAGTGCCCCCGGGTGGAGGTGATCCGCTCCTGCAGCTCGCCCATCTCGTCGGCCAGCGTCGGCTGGTACCCCACCGCCGACGGCATCCGGCCGAGCAGGGTGGAGACCTCCGACCCGGCCTGGGTGAACCGGAAGATGTTGTCGACGAACAGCAGCACGTCCTGCTTCTGCACGTCCCGGAAGTACTCCGCCATGGTCAGCGCGGACAGCGCGACCCGCAGCCGGGTGCCCGGCGGCTCGTCCATCTGCCCGAAGACCAGCGAGGTGTCGCCGATGACGCCGGCCTCGGTCATCTCCAGGAACAGGTCGTTGCCCTCGCGGGTCCGCTCACCGACCCCGGCGAAGACCGACACCCCGCCGAAGTTCTTCGCGATCCGGCGGATCATCTCCTGGATCAGCACCGTCTTGCCGACACCCGCACCGCCGAACAGGCCGACCTTCCCGCCCTGGACGTACGGCGTGAGCAGGTCCAGCACCTTGATCCCGGTGGCCATCATCTGGGTCTTCGGCTCGAGCTGGTCGAAGGCCGGGGCGGAGCGGTGGATCGACCACCTCTCCGCGCCCGAGAGGTCGAGGTCTGGGTCGTCCAGGCAGTTGCCGAGGGCGTCGAAGACGTGCCCCTTGACCACGTCACCGACCGGCACCGAGATCGGCGCCCCGGTGTCGGTCACGTCCGTGCCCCGGACCAGCCCGTCGGTGGGCTTCATCGAGATCGCCCGGATGACGTTCTCGCCGAGGTGCTGGGCGACCTCGAGGGTCAGCCGGCGGGTCTCACCCGCAAGCTCCACATCGACGTGCAGCGCGTTGAACAGCCCGGGCATCTCGCCCCGGGCGAACTCCACGTCCACCACCGGTCCGATCACCCGCGCGACGCGGCCGATGCTCGTGGTCGTCGTCGTGTCAGCGGTCATCGCTCATCACTCCCCTGATGCGGCGAGCGCGTCGGCGGTGCCGACGATCTCGCTGATCTCTTGGGTGATCTCGGCCTGGCGGGCCTGGTTGGCCTCGCGGGTGTAAGCCTTGATCAGCTCTTCGGCGTTGTCGGTGGCCGCCTTGCAGGCGCGCCGGCGGGCCGCGGACTCCGCGGTCGCCGACTCCAGCAGCGCGGCGTAGATGCGGGCGCTGACGTACTTCGGCAGCAAGGCCTCCAGCAGCGGACCCGGCTCCGGCTCGAACTCGTACTCCGGCAGGTGCAGCCCGGGAGGCGGCAGCTGCGTCTCCTCGACCTCCATCGGCGCGAGCCGCACTGCGGCGGGCAGCTGGGTCATCATCGACTCGAACCGGGTGTAGACCATGTGCAGCTCGTCGACGCCCGGCGCGCCATCCTCCTCGTCCTGCCCGTCGGCGCCGGTGAGGAAGGCCCGGATCAGCGCCATCGCGACCGCCCTGGCGTCGTCGTAGGTCGGCTTCTCGGAGAACCCGGTCCACTCGCCGGCGAGCTCCCGGCCCCGGAACCGGTAGTAGCCGACCCCCTTGCGGCCGATCACGTAGAGCACCGTCTCCTTGCCCTCGGCGTGCAGCAGCTCCGAGAGCGCGGCGGCCCGCCGGATGGCGTTGGAGGAGTAGGAACCGGCCAGTCCCCGGTCGCTGGTGACCACGAGCACGCCGGCCCGCCGCGGCGCCGGCCGCTCCACCAGCAGCGGGTGGTGCAACGGTGCGGAGGTGCTGGACGCCAGCGCGGTGAGCACGCTGGTGATCTCCACCGAGTACGGCCGGGCGAAGTTCATCCTGGTCTGCGCCTTGCCAAGGCGGGAGGTGGCGACCATCTCCATCGCCTTGGTGATCTTCTTGATGGACTGCACGGACCGGATCCGGCCGCGAAGTACCCGAAGCTGGGCTCCCATGGCCGCTACTCGCGCCGCTCGCCGGCGAAGGTGACCTGCGGCCGGGTGACCCGGGTGACCTTCTCCTGCCCCAGCTCGCTCTCCGCGAGCGCCGCCACGGTGGCCTCCCGCCCCAGGATCGTGCCATCGGAGGTCTGGAACTGCTTGCGGAACTCCGCGATCGCCGCGGTCAGGTGATCCACCGCCGCGCCGGAGAGCGCCCCGGTCTGCCGGATCTCATCGAAGATCCCACCGTGCGCCCGCTCGACGAAGTCGAGGAACTCCGCCTCGAACCGGCGGATGTCCACGATCGGCACGACGTCGAGCTCACCCGTCGTCCCGGCCCAGACCGACACCACCTGCCGCTGCACCGGGTACGGCGAGTACTGCGGCTGCTTGAGCAGCTCGACCATCCGGGCACCGCGGTCCAGCTGGGCCCGGGAGGTCTTGTCCAGGTCCGAGGCGAGCGCCGAGAACGCCTCCAGCTCGCGGTACTGCGCCAGGTCCAGCCGCAGCCGGCCGGCCACCGACCGCATCGCCTTGATCTGGGCGCTGCCACCGACCCGGGACACCGAGGTGCCGACGTTGATCGCGGGCCGGACGTTGGCGTTGAACAGGCCGGTCTCGAAGAAGATCTGGCCGTCGGTGATCGAGATGACGTTGGTCGGGATGTACGCCGAGACGTCGTTGCCCTTGGTCTCGATGATCGGCAGGCCGGTCATCGACCCGCCGCCGAGCTCGTCGGAGAGCTTGGCGCACCGCTCCAGGAGCCGGGAGTGCAGGTAGAAGACGTCGCCGGGGTACGCCTCACGGCCGGGCGGCCGGCGCAGCAGCAGCGACACCGCCCGGTACGCCTCCGCCTGCTTGGACAGGTCGTCGAAGACGATCAGGACATGCTTGCCGCCGTACATCCAGTGCTGCCCGATGGCGGAGCCGGTGTACGGGGCGAGGTACTTGAAGCCGGCCGGGTCCGAGGCCGGTGCGGCGACGATGGTCGTGTACTCCATCGCGCCGGCGTCGTCCAGTGCCGAGCGCACCGCCGCGATGGTGGCGCCCCGCTGGCCGATGGCGACGTAGATGCACCGCACCTGCTTCGCCGGGTCGCCGGTCTCCCAGTTCGCCTTCTGGTTCATGATCGTGTCGATCGCGACCGTGGTCTTGCCGGTCTGCCGGTCGCCGATGATGAGCTGCCGCTGGCCGCGGCCGATCGGGGTCATCGCATCGATCGCCTTGATGCCGGTCTGCAGCGGCTCCTTCACCGGCTGCCGCTGCACCACGCTGGGCGCCTGGAGCTCCAGCGCCCGGTGTTCCTCGACGGCGACCTCGCCGAGCCCGTCGATCGGGTTGCCCAGCGGGTCGACGACCCGGCCGAGGAAGCCGTCACCGACCGGCACCGACAGCACCCGCCCGGTCCGCCGGACCCGTTGCCCCTCCTCGATATGGCTGAAGTCACCGAGGATGACCACGCCGATCTCGCGCACGTCAAGGTTCAACGCGACGCCCAGCGTGCCGTCCTCGAACTCCAGCAGCTCGTTGGTCATGGCCGAGGGAAGCCCCTCGACGTGCGCGATCCCGTCGCCAGTGTCGGCAACCGTGCCGACCTCCTCGCGGGAGACTTCCGGCGAGTAGGAGGAGACGTAGTTCTCGATCGCGCTACGGATCTCATCCGGAGTGATCGTCAGTTCCGCCATGGTGTTCCGTCCCTGCTCCGCTTCGTCGTGAAAAGGTCAGCTAGCCCGCGAACCGGTGGCGGACCGCGGCGAGACGGCCCGCGACACTGCCGTCGATGATCTCCTCGCCCACCCGGACGACCAGCCCGCCGAGCACGGCGTCGTCGATCTCGATCTGCAGCGAGATCGGCCGGCCGTAGATCCGGGTCAACGTCGTGCTGAGGTGCTGTTCTTGCGCGGCGGTCAGCGGTTGCGCCGTGCGCACGTGCGCGAGGTACCGCTCCCGCCGGGTCGCCGCGAGCTCGGAGAGCCCGGCCACCGCGTCCTCGAGGTTCCGCCCGCGCGGCGCGGCAACGGTCTGCCGCAGCAGCCGGGCGGTCACCGCGACGACCTTGTCCCCGAGCACCGAGTCGAGCAGCCCGATCCGGCGTTCCGGTGTCGCCGCCGGGTCGGCCAGGAGGGTCCGCAACCGGGGTTGGCCGGCGAGGATCCGGCCGAACCGGAACAGCTCGTCCTCCACCTCGTCCAGCGAGCCGTCCCGCTCGGCCACCGCGAAGACCGCCAGCCGGGACAGCAGCTCGATCGCGTCCGTCAGGTCGCCGGGACGCGACCACCGCCCGCCGACCGCCGCCTCGACCAGCTCCCGCACCTCGGCACTGACCCGCCCGCCGAGGAAGGTGCGGGCCAGGCCCCGCCGGGCCTCCCCGGACACGCTCCAGTCCACCAGGTGGCGGCGGAGCGCGGGCTCGCGGGAGAGCAGGCTGGTGACCGCCTCCAGCTCCTCGGCGATCCGGCCGATGTCGGCCTGCTCGGCACGGTCGGTAAGCACGGCGAACCGTGCCTGCAGCGCCGCCAGCGTGTCCCGGCTCGGGCCGCCCATCAGGAGGCCAGCCATCAGGCGTTCGCCCTCGGGCCGACCCCGGACACGTCGTCGAGCTCCGCGAGGAAGCGGTCGACGGTCTTCCGGCGGGCGACCGTGCCCGACAGCGAGTCGCCGACGATGCGCTCGGCGAGGTCGACCGAGAGCTGGCCGATCTCCCGGCGCAGCTCGGCCACCAGGTACTGGCGCTGCCCGGCGAGCTGCTCCTCGCCGCGAGCCACGATCCGCGCCGACTCCTCCTGCGCGTGCTGGCGCATGGCCTCGGTGATCCGCTCCGCGTCCGCCCGGGCGTCGTCGCGGATCGTTGCGGCCTCGGTGCGCGCCTCGGCCATCTGCCGGGTGTACTCCTCGAGCACGCGTCGCGCCTCGGCCTGGGTTTCCTCGGCCCTCCTCAGGCCGCCCTCGATCGCCTCGGTGCGCGCGGCGTAGGCTCGCTCGAATGCGGGGAAGGCCAACTTCATCAGGGCGTAGCCGAGCACCGCGAAGGCGACCAGGCCTATGATGACCTCGCCCAGGTTGGGAATGAGCGGGTTCGGTTCGCCGCCCGCTGCCAGCATCAACATGTTGGGATCCCGTCTGGAGGGGTCGGGTTACTTGAAGATGAACGGGACGACGAAGCCCAGCAGGGCCAACGCCTCGGACAGCGCGAACCCGAGGAACAGGTAGGTCCGGGTGTTCTTCGCGGACTCGGGCTGACGGGCCGTCGCCTGGATGTAGGCGGCGAAGACGACGCCGACGCCGATGCCGGGGCCAATGGCGGCAAGACCGTAGCCGACGGCACCGAGGCTGCCGGTGATGCCTTCAGCGAGGAGCGACATTACGGGGTTCCTCCTGGTGGGTCGGACGATCCTTCATGGATCATCGCGGGGGTTCTGCGGGAGTGGCAGGCGCGGCGAGCGGGACGGTCAGTGCTCGCTCATCGCGCCTTCGAGGTAGACCGCGGTGAGCACGGTGAACACGTACGCCTGCAGGACCTCGATGAGCAGCTCGAAGAAGGTCATCACGATCGCCATCGCGAACGAGGCGAGCGAAAAGATCTTCGAGAAGTTCGGGACGCTGAGCAGGTACACCGTGCCGAGCGCGAAAACGGCCAGCAGCAGGTGGCCGGCGAACATGTTCGCGAAGAGCCGGACCGCCAGCGTGACCGGCCGGAAGATGAAGGTCGAGGCGAACTCGATCGGCGTGACGAGCAGGTACATCGGCCACGGCACCCCGGGTGGGAAGAGGTTCGCCCGCAGGTACGGCACGAGGCCATGCTGCCTGATGCCGATGTAGTTGAACATGATGTAGGTGAGCCCGGCCAACAGCGCCGGCAGCGCGAACTTCGCATTCGGCGAGACCTGGGCGAACGGGATGATGCCCATGATGTTGTTGGCCAGGATGAAGAAGAACAGCGAGGCGAGGTACGGCGCGTACCGCAGTCCCTGATGTCCGAGCACCTCGCGGGCCACGCTGTTGCGGATCAGCCCGTAGGCCGACTCCCCGGCGAACTGCAGGCGGCCGGGGACGAGCTGCGGCCGGCGGGCGGCCAACACGAAGAAGCCGATGACCAGGGCGACGGCCACCCAGCTGATCAGGGTGATCCGGGTAATCGCGAACTGGATCCCCAGCAGCGAGAACTCGCCCAGCGGCGTGGGGTAGAACTCGTCAACGCCCGGGGCTTGGAATCCCGGCCCGGCAGACGCCAGGACGTTGGCGATCACCCTGTCTCCTCTCGATGTGCGGCTACGGCTTGCCGTACTTGACAACGATCAGGTAGACCGCGGCAGCCGTGCCAGCGATCACCCCGATCGGCAGGAACGCCCGTGTTCCGAGCCATCGATCAAGGAGCGCACCAGCCCCTCCCCACACGGCCATGCCAGCGATGAGGGTGCCGAGAACCGCCCATCCCTGGCTCGCGCCGTCAGGTGGGTTCTGCTGGGGGTCCCCGGTCATGGCAGCCGCACGATATCAGCCGGCAACGTCGGACCGTAAACCCGTCGCACCAGCTCGTGAAGCATTTCACAAGGAGACTACCGGACCTACCGCAAACGACTCAACAGCGGGGGGCGGATACCGTCGCGGGCCGGGCGCGAAACATCGCATCTCGGCGGCGACCAGGCCGACACGCCCGTCATTGCAGGTCGGCCCGGTCCGGGTCGGCCCGGACCGGCTCCACGTAGTCCGGGTCGACGTAGTACATCCGGGCGGTCAGCACCCGCCACAGGTGCGTCCCGATCCAGGTGACGATCCCGGCGACGACGGACCACGCCAACGCCAGCGAGTCGACCCAGGCCCGATCCCGCAGCGTCACCAGCACCACCCCGAGCAGGACGACCTTGACGAGGTAGCTGCCCAGCGCCGCCGGCAGCGTCAGGCGGTCGTCGATCGCACCGGCCTTCGCCACCAGCCACACCCCGGAGGAGAAGAAGACCGCGACGATGGCCAGCCCGATCAGCACCCACACCGCGGCGCGCCCGTCCCGCAGCAACCAGGTCACCGGGGCGCCGACGGCCGCCAGACCGGCGGTCGCGACCAGCCCGGTCCGCAGATGGGAGAGATCCCATCCGGGCCGCTCCAACGCGCTCGTGTCGCGCAGCCAGCCGGTCACTGGCTCCGCCGGACCGGTCGCAGCTTCGGGAGGTTGACCAGCACCAGGGCGACCGCGGCGAGACCGCCGACGACCCCGAGCACAAGCCACAGGCCGTGCGTCACCGACATCGCCACCCCACCGAAGGCGAGCAACGCCGTCCAGAAGTAGATGATGAGCACGGCACGCCGCTGCGAGTGCCCGATCTCCAGCAGCCGGTGGTGCAGGTGCAGCTTGTCCGGCGACCACGGTGCCTTGCCGGCCCTGACCCGGCGGGCCGTGGTCACCACGAGGTCGCCAAGCGGGATCGCCAGCACGCCGAGCGGGATCAGCAGACCGATCAGCAGCGGCAGGGCTCCCAGCAGGGTCTGGAACGACTGCGAGTCCGCGCTGGTCGCGGTGGTTGCCGAGGCCGCCAGCATCAGCCCGATGAACATCGAGCCGGAGTCCCCCATGAAGATCCGCGCGGGCTGGAAGTTGTGCGGGAGGAAACCGAGGCAGGCACCGGCCAGCACCGCCGACATGAGGGTCGGGGTGAACGCCACCTGCCCGTACCCGACGTACCCCAGGTGGTAGGAGTAAGCGAAGAAGGCGAGCGCGGAGATTGCCGAGACCCCGGCGGCCAGCCCGTCCAGCCCGTCGATCCAGTTCAGCGCGTTGACCGTGAGGACGCAGAACGCGATGGTCAGCGGGACGGCCTGGTCCCGGCCGAGGATGAAGGTGCCGACCCCGCCGAACGGGACATAGATGAGCAGAAGCTGCACGCCGAGGATCACCATCACCCCGGAGGCGGCGATCTGGCCGGTGAGCTTGGTCAGCGCGTCCAGCTCGAAACGGTCGTCGAGCGCGCCCAGCAGGCAGATCAGCCCCCCGGCGACGACGATTGCCGTGCTGTAGCTGCTCTGCTCGAAGCTGTGCCGCAGGGTCGGCATCAGGTGGGCGATCAGCAGCGCGGCCGCGACGCCGAGATACATCGCGACACCGCCGAGGCGCGGGGTGGGGATGGCGTGCACGTCGCGGTCGCGCACCCGGGCCATCGCACCCCACCTGATCGCCCCGATCCGCACGACCGGGGTGATCAGGAAGGTCACGCCGGCCGCGATGGCCATCACGAGCAGGTACTCACGCACCGGCCAGCCACCAGCCCCAACGGTCGGGTGGCACGGCCTGCCGGCCGGCCGGGTATCCGATCGCGGTCATCGCCCCCTCGGTCATCTCCACGTCCACCTGTGGCCCGCGTGCCCGTGGCCCGTGGCCCGGGTGAGCCGATCATGCCACCTCCGGCGCCTCGGGTCAGGCCCCGGCTCAGGGCCCGACCACCAGGTCGGGCAGCGCCTCACGGAGCCGGTCCTCGCCCACCGCGCCGGCCCGCACCAGCCGCGCGGTCGGTCCGGTCAGGTCGACGATCGACGACGGTATCGGGTCGCCCGACGGCCCGCCGTCGAGGTACACCGCCACGGCGTCACCCAGCTGGTCCCGGGCCTGCTCCGCGGTCGTCGCGGGCGGCCTGCCGGTCAGGTTCGCGCTGGACACGGCGAGCGGGCCGACGCGCTCCAGCAGGTCGAGGGCCACCCGGTGCAGCGGCATCCGCACCGCCACCGTGCCGCGCGACTCCCCCAGATCCCAGGCCAGCGACGGCGCGTGCCTCAGGATGAGGGTGAGCCCGCCGGGCCAGAAGGTCTCGATCAGCTCCCGGCCGACCGGCGGAAGGTACAGCACCAGCCCCTCGACGGCCTGCCACGACCCGACCAGCACCGGCACCGGCATGTCCGGGCCGCGCCCCTTCGTGGCGAGGAGCTCGCCGACCGCGGTCGGCGAGAAGGCGTCCGCGCCGATCCCGTATACCGTGTCCGTCGGAAGCACCACGAGCTCACCGCGGTGCACCGCCTCCACCGCCGCACCGATCGCCTGAGCACGCCGCTCCGGCCTGGTGCAGTCGTAGAACTCCGTCATCCCCTAGCGCTCTCTCCGTGCGGTGCTGAACCGTGGCCGGCCGGCCAGGTCGGCGTGGGTCCGTGCCGCGACGAGGCCGGCGGCGGCCAGGATCGCGCGCGCCTCCGCCCCGCGGGTCTCGTCGTGCTCCACCCCGAACCAACCACCGGGGCGGAGCAACGCGGCCGCCCGAACCGAGACCTTACGCACCGTCGTGAGCCCGTCCGGACCGCCCCACACCGCGATCGCCGGATCGTGGTCGACCTCGGGTGGCACCGGGGTCCCGTCCGGCACGTACGGCGGGTTGGCGAGGACCAGATCGACCGTGCCGTCCAACTCACGCAGCGTGGCCGGGTCGGTGGCGTCGACGCGGACCACCGACACCTCCGGCCAGGCGGCGGCGTTGCGGCGCAGCCAGCCCAGGGCGGCGCCGTCGAGCTCCACCGCGTGCACCCGCGCACCCGGGTGCTCGGCGGCCACCGCCAGGCCGATCGCGCCCGTGCCGGCGCACAGGTCGACCACCAACGGCGCGGACCGGCCGGCGAGCAGCGACAACGCCCAACCGACAAGCGACTCGGTCTCGGGGCGCGGCACGAACACACCGGGGCCGACGGCGAGCGTCAGCCGGCGGAACCCCGCGACGCCGAGAATGTGCTGCAACGGCTCCCGGCCGACCCGGCGGTGCACCAGGTCCCGGTAGCGCGCGGAGTCCTCGGGCGGGACCGCGGTGAGGGTGAACCGTGCCGTGCCGCCGAGGACATGGTCCAGCAACGCCTCGGCGTCCTGCCGCGGGCTGGCCACCCCGGCGCCGGCGAGCTCCCGCTCGGCGGTGCGCAGCAGCACAGCCGGCACAGCCGGCACAGCCGGCACAGCCGGCACAGCCGGCGCGGTCACCGCTGCACGCCGGCCAGCAGAGCCTCGGTGTCGGCCCTGGTCAACGCGTCGATCACGCCGTCGAGGTCGCCGTCGAGCAGCTGGTCTAGGTTGTAGGCCGTGTAGCCGACCCGGTGGTCGGAGATCCGGTTCTGCGGGAAGTTGTAGGTGCGCACCCGCTCGCTGCGGTCGACGGTCCGGACCTGGCTGCGCCGGGCATCCGACTGCGCCCGCATCGCCTGCTCCTGGGCCGCGGTGAGCAGCCTGGCCCGCAGGATCCGCATCGCCTGCTCCTTGTTCTGCAGCTGGGACCGCTCGTTCTGGCAGGCGACGGCGATGCCGGTGGGCAGGTGGGTGATGCGGACCGCCGAGTCGGTGGTGTTGACACTCTGGCCGCCTGGGCCGGAGGAACGGAAGACGTCGATGCGCAGGTCGTTGTCGTCGATGGCGACCTCGACCTCGGCGGCCTCCGGCATCACCAGCACCCCGGCCGCCGAGGTGTGGATGCGCCCCTGCGACTCCGTCGCGGGCACCCGCTGCACCCGGTGCACGCCGCCCTCGTACTTCAGCCGCCGCCAGACACCGCTGGCGCGCGCCTTGATCGCGATCGAGACGTCCTTGTAGCCGCCGAGGCTGGACTCCACCGCGTCGAGCACCTCGGCCTTCCAGCCCTGCCGCTCGGCGTACCGCAGGTACATCCGCAGCAGGTCACCGGCGAACAACGCGGACTCCTCGCCGCCCTCCCCCGCCTTGATCTCGACGATGACGTCCTTCGCGTCGTTGGGGTCCTTCGGCAGCAGCAGCTCGCGCAGCTTCCCCTCAAGCTCGGCGACCCGACCGGACAGCGCCTCGGCCTCGGCGGCGAACGAGCCGTCCTCGCGGGCCAGCTCCCGCGCGGCGGCGAGGTCGCCCCGCACGGTGTCGAGCTCCCGCGCGGCCGACACGACCTGGGTCAGCTCCGCGTACCGGCGGGCCACCTCCCGGGCCGCGGCCTGGTCGGCGTGCATTGCCGGGTCGGCGAGCCGCCGCTCCAGCTCGGCGTACTCGGCGAGCTGGCCGGGCAGGCTACTGCTGCTGGTCATGGCACCTCCGGGCTCGGGCGACGGGCCGGTCGACCCGTACGACACACGCGAGACGGCGCCCACCCCACGCAGGCGGGGTGGGCGCCGTCTCGGGCGCTACTTCGTGCCGGGCCGCTGACGCCGGCCGAACCGGCGCTCGAACTTCTCCACCCGACCGCCGACGTCGAGGATCTTCTGCTTGCCGGTGTAGAACGGGTGGCAAGCGGAACAGACCTCGACGTGGATGCTCCCGCTGGTGGCGGTGCTCCGGGTCTCGAAGGTGTTGCCGCACGAACACATCACCGTGGTGCTGACGTAGTCCGGATGGATTCCAGGCCTCACAACATTCCTTCCGCCAGGCCGCCGGGTCGCCCTAGGACGTGAACCGGAGCCGCTCTCGCAGGTCGACACCAGTGTGCCACGACCGTTCGTCGACCGGCGACCTGCCCGCCCACTCCCGGTACCCGCCCACTCAGTCCTGGGAGACCGTGGTCTTCTGCACCTGCATGAGGAACTCGACGTTCGTCCGGGTCTCCTTGAGCTTGTCCAGCAGGAGGTCGATGGCCTGTTGCGGGTCGAGCCCATGCAGCACCCGACGCAGTTTGACGACGATGGCCAGCTCCTCCGGAGCGAGCAGGATCTCCTCCTTGCGGGTGCTGGAGGCCATCACGTCGACGGCCGGGAAGACCCGCTTGTCGGCGATCTTACGGTCCAGCTTGAGCTCGGCGTTGCCGGTGCCCTTGAACTCCTCGAAGATCACCGTGTCACCGGTCGACCCGGTCTCCACCAGCGCCGTGGCGATGATGGTCAGCGAGCCGCCGTGCTCGATGTTGCGGGCCGCCCCGAGGAACCGCTTCGGTGGGTACAGCGCGGTGGAGTCGATACCGCCGGACAGGATCCGGCCGGAGGCCGGCGAGGAGTTGTTGTACGCGCGACCGAGCCGGGTGATGGAGTCCAGCAGCACGACGACGTCGTGCCCGAGCTCGACCAGCCGCTTGGCCCGCTCGATGGAGAGCTCGGCGACCGTGGTGTGGTCGGTCGGCGGCCGGTCGAAGGTTGAGGCGATGACCTCACCCTTCACCGACCGCTGCATGTCGGTGACCTCCTCCGGCCGCTCGTCGACGAGCACGACCATGAGATGGCACTCAGGGTTGTTGTGGGTGATCGCGTTGGCGATCGCCTGCAACACCATCGTCTTGCCGGCCTTCGGCGGACTCACGATCAGCGCGCGCTGACCCTTGCCGATCGGCACGACGAGGTCGATGACCCGGGTGGTGAGGATGTGCGGCTCGGTCTCCAGACGGAGCCGGTCCTGCGGGTACAGCGGTGTCATCCTGGTGAACTCGGGCCGGTTCTTCGCCTGATCGGGCTCCACGCCGTTGACCGTGTCGAGCCGGACCAGGGCGTTGAACTTGTCCCGCCGCTCACCCTCGCGCGGCTGACGCACCGAGCCGGTGATCGCGTCACCACGCCGCAGGCCGTTCTTGCGCACCTGGGACAGCGACACGTAGATGTCATTCGGTCCGGGCAGGTACCCGGAGGTCCGGATGAACGCGTAGTTGTCCAGGATGTCGAGAATGCCGGCCACCGGGACGAGCACGTCGTCCTCGGCGATCACCGGCTCGCTCTCACCGCCGAACCGCTCGCGTCCACCCACCCCGCCGCCGCTGCTGCCGGCGCCGGTGCCGGTGCGCCCGCGCCGATCCCGGAACCGCCGGCCCCGCCGGCTACGACCGCCGCCGTCGCCTTCGTCCTCGCCGTCCCGGTCGCGCTGGCCGCCGTCACGCTGGCCGCCCTCACGCTGCTGTCCGGTGCGCGGCCCACCGTCGCGGTGATTTCGCTGCTCGCCGTCCCGGCGTGGACGCTGCTCGCCGTCCCGGCGCTCCGTGCCGCGCTGCCCTTCGGTGCCGCTCGACGGCTGCTCACCCTGCGCTGCCGGCGACGCGCCCTGCGAGCCCTGCGAGCCCTGCCCGGAGGGTCCCACGCTGGCCGTGACCGTGCCGGTACGACCGGCCGACGCATCGGCCGGCTTGGCACCGGTACGACCGGCCGAAACTTCGGCCGGTCTGGCGGCGCCGGACTGCTTGGCCTTGATCGCCTCGATCAGGTCGCTCTTCCGCATCCGGGCGACCCCGGTGATACCGAGGCCGGTGGCCATCTCCTGGAGCTGCGGAAGCACCATGCCGGGCAAGCCACCGCCGGTACTCCGCCGACGCGTCCGGCCGCCCTGACCGGTCTGCTGATCCGAATCAGCTCCATTCGCCCGTACGGAGCCGCTGTGGTCGACCTCCTGCCCGACGTTACCGGGCAAGGTGTCCGTAGTGTCGCTCAATGAGGGTTCCTTCCCTGCGAAGGCCAGCGTCAGGACGGCGCCAGGCCCGGTGGAGCGACCGGCCGACACGGCCGGGTGATGCGTGACCCATCCGGATGACGGGCACAAGCGGCACCAGCCGCGTGAGCCCGCCCCTCGACCCCGGGCGCACACCGCACCACCCACCATGCGGCGTTGCGCCCAACCCGGACGTCCTGAGGATTGACCGCGGTATCTCGACGTGCACCGGATGACCGGCGGGATCGGGACATTCCGCGAGGAGCACGCCCGCGGGCGGCTAGTTGCCCAAAAGCCTACGGGCTGCACTCACCCTCAAGCAACAACGGGGTCGCCCGGCGTGTTTCCCCATCAATCTAATGGGAGCACCTGAGCACCGTAGAGGTCAACCGCCAGCTCGTGCACTATCCAGTGACGCGGCGCATACGGCCCGAGGTCGACGTCGACGTCGAGGTCGTGCGGCGGGAAGGCGAGCACGGTCGGGCCGCCACCGGAGATCACCGCCGGGACCCCCGATCCGCGCAGCCGGCTCACCAGGGCTGCCGACCTCGGCATGGCGCTGACCCGGTATCGCTGGTGCAGCCAGTCCTCGGTGGCCGCGAGAAGCAGCTCAGGCGCCGTGGTCAGCGCGTGGACCAGCAGCGCCGCCCGGCCGGCGTTGCGGGCCGCGTCCAGATGCGGCACGCTCTCCGGCAGCAGGCGCCGCACCCTCGCGGTGGAGGCCCTGGTCGGCGGCACGAACGCCACCGGGCGCAGCGAACGGTCCGGGACCGGGCTGGCCACCCGCGGACCGGTCTCGTCGACCCAGGCGATGCTGAGTCCGCCACGCAGGCAGGCCGCCACGTTGTCCGGATGCCCCTCCAGCTCGGTGGCCCGACGCAGGAGTGTCGCGTCATCGAGCACCTCCGCCGCGCCCGGAACCAGCGCCCGCGCCGCGACCAGCCCGGCGACGATCGCCGCCGCCGAGGAACCCAACCCGCGGCCGTGCGGGATCCGGTTCGCGCACACCACCTGCACTCCCGGTGGCTGGCCGCCGAGCAGCTCGAAGCCCGCCCGCAACGAGCGCACCACCAGGTGCCGCTCGGAGCGCGGCACCTGGTCGACACCCTCCCCGGCGACGTCCACGTGCAGACCAGCGTCGACGACCGTGACAACGACGTCGTCGTAGAGCGTGAGCGCCAGGCCGAGCGCATCGAAGCCCGGGCCCAGGTTGGCGCTGGTCGCCGGGACCCTGACCCGGACCGGAGCGGCACCGAAGAGCGGTCGCGGCATGCCGGCAGCCTACCGAGCGGTGGCTCAGCCGACGGCCGCTCAGCCGAGACCGAGCTCGGCGGCGGCCGCGGCCGGGTCGGCCGGGATGGTGACCGGAGCCGCGGTCCCGGCGATCGCCCAGTCCGGGTCCTTCAGACCGTTGCCGGTCACCGTGCAGACCACCCGCAGGTCGCGGCCGAGCCGGCCGTCGGCCGCACAGCTCAGCAGACCGGCAACGCCCGCCGCGCTGGCCGGCTCGACGAACACCCCCTCGGAGCGGGCGAGCAGCCGGTATGCCTGCAGGATCTGGCGGTCGGTCACCGCGTCGATGAGCCCCTTGGACTCGTCCCTGGCGGTGAGCGCCCCGGCCCAGGACGCCGGGTTGCCGATCCGGATCGCCGTCGCGATGGTCATCGGGCTGGCCACCGGCACACCGCTGACGATCGGGGCCGCCCCAGCGGCCTGGAAGCCGAACATCCGGGGCGTGCCCGAGGTCACCTTGTCCTGGGCGTACTCGACGTACCCCTTCCAGTACGCGGTGATGTTGCCGGCGTTGCCGACCGGCAGGCAATGCACGTCCGGCGCTCCGCCGAGCACGTCACAGACCTCGAAGGCGGCCGACTTCTGGCCGTCGATGCGGTCCGGGTTCACCGAGTTGACCAGGGTCACCGGGTACCGGTCGGCGAGGTCACGCGCCACCACCAGGCAGTCGTCGAACGACCCGTCGACCTGGAGCAGGCGGGCGCCGTGCACCAGCGCCTGGGCCAGCTTGCCGACCGCGATCTTCCCACGCGGCACCAGGACCGCGCAGGTCAGGCCGGCCCGCACCGCGTAGGCGGCGGCCGAGGCGCTGGTGTTCCCGGTGCTGGCGCAGATCACGGCGGCGCTACCGGCGTACCGCGCCCGGGTGATCGCCACGGTCATCCCGCGGTCCTTGAACGAACCGGTCGGGTTCACCCCCTCGACCTTGAGATACACCTCACACCCGGTCCGGCGGGACAGCTCCGGCGCCCGCACCAGCGGCGTTCCGCCCTCGTGCAGCGTCACCACGGCCGCATCGGCCGGCACCGGCATCCGGTCCCGGTACTGCTCGATCACGCCGCGCCACGCCCCTGGCACGCCCGCTGGTCGGTCCACGGCGCGCCTCCCTTCGCTCACCCACCCATGCCTTCCACCCGCATCACGCTCGCCACGTCGCGCACGACGTCCAGCTTGCGCAAGTCAGCCACCGTGTCGGCGAGCGCCTGGTCCGGCGCCGTGTGCGTGACGATGACGAGGCTGGCGTCATCGCCGCGTCCCTCCTGACGAACGGTGGAGATGCTCACGTCGTGCCGGGCGAACGCGGTGGCCACCGCGGCGAGCACGCCGGACCGGTCCGTCACGTCGAGGTTGACGTGGTACCGGGTCGGGGTCTCCCCCATCTTCCTGATCCGCAGGTCGGCGTACGCCGACTCGCCCGGACCCTGCCGGCCCGCCACCCGGTTGCGGGCGATCGCCACCAGGTCACCGAGCACGGCGCTCGCGGTCGGCGCACCACCGGCGCCCCGGCCGTAGAACATGAGCTGCCCGGCCGCGTCGCCCTCGACGAACACCGCGTTGAACGCGTCGCCGACCCCGGCCAGCGGGTGGGTACGCGGCAACATCGCCGGATGCACCCGCACCGCGACGGATTCCAGCTCCGCCGGCGTGCCGTTGCCGACCCGCTCGCAGATCGCCAGCAGCTTCACCGTGCACCCGATCGCCTTGGCGCTGGCCACGTCGGCGGCGGTGACCTCACCGATGCCTTCACGGTGCACGTCGCTGGCGGTGACCCGGGTGTGGAAGGCAAGCGAGGCGAGGATCGCCGCCTTCGCGGCGGCGTCGAAGCCGTCGATGTCGGACGTCGGGTCCGCCTCGGCGTAACCGAGGGCGGTGGCCTCCTCCAACGCCTCGCCGAAGCCCGCGCCGGTCTCGTCCATCCGGGAGAGGATGTAGTTGGTGGTGCCGTTGACGATGCCCATCACCCGGGTCAGCCGGTCACCGGCCAGCGACTCGCGCAGCGGACGCAGCAGCGGGATCGCCCCGGCCACCGCCGCCTCGTAGTACAGGTCGACTCCGGCGTCACGGGCGGCCTCATACAGCAGCGGACCGTCCTCGGCCAGCAGCGCCTTGTTCGCGCTGACCACCGACTTCCCGGTGCGCATCGCGGTCAGCAGCAGGCTCCGGGCCGGCTCCAGCCCGCCGATGACCTCGACCACCAGGTCGAGGTCCGGCCGGCCGACCAGTCCGGCGGCGTCGGTGGTGAGCAGCTCCTGCGGCACCTCCGGATGCCGGCTGGGGCGCCGGACCGCGATCCCGGCCAGCTCCAGCGGTGCGCCGATCCGCGCCGCCAGGTCGGCCGACTGCTCACGCAGCAGCCGCACCACCTCGGTGCCCACCGCGCCACAACCGAGCAGCGCGACCCGCAACGGCCGATCCGTCATCCGCTACCCCCGACCTCATCGGAACCCTGCTGCCGCGCCCTGAGCGCGCCGACCGCCAGGGACACCAGGGCGACCACGAACACGACGGCGACCATCGCGAGCAGCCAGCCGGGCAGCCACCGCCGCCACCCCACGATCGCGAGCAGGGCGAAGGTGGTGCCGGCCAGCGAGCCCATGGCGCGCGCGGCGGCCCGCTGGTTGGTCACTGGAGCACGTCCAGCCGGAGCAGGTCCTCGACGGTTTCCCGGCGCACGATCGCCCGGGCCTCGCCGTCCCGGACGGCAACCACCGGCGGACGGGGCACGTGGTTGTAGTTGCTGGCCAGGCTCCGGCAGTACGCCCCGGTGGCCGCGACCGCGAGCAGGTCGCCGGGGGCGAGGTCGGCCGGCAGCCAGGTGTCGCGGACGACGATGTCACCGGCCTCGCAGTGCTTGCCGACCACCCGGCAGAGCATCGGCTCGGCGGTGGAGCGGCGCGAGGCGAGCACGCAGGTGTACTGCGCGTCGTACAGCGCGGTACGGATGTTGTCGCTCATCCCTCCGTCGACGCTGACGTAGCTGCGGATGCCGTCGACGTCCTTGACCGTGCCGACCTCGTAGAGGGTGATCGTCGGCGGCCCGGCGATGGCCCGCCCCGGCTCGACCGCGAGCTGCGGCACCGGCAACCCGGCCAGCTCGCATTCCTTGGTCACGATCCGGGTCAGCTCGGCGGCGAGGGTGGGCACGTCGACCGGGTCGTCGGCGCTGGTGTAGGCGATGCCGTAGCCGCCGCCGAGGTCCAGCACCGGCAGCTGCACGCCGAGCCCGGCGTCGATCTCGGCGAGCAGGCCGACCGCCCGCCTGGCGGAGATCTCGAAGCCGGAGGTGTCGAAGATCTGCGAGCCGATGTGGCTGTGCAGCCCGAGCAGCTCCAGCGACGACAGCTCCAGGACCCGGCGTACCGCCTCGTAGGCGGCACCGGAGGCGAGCGAGAAGCCGAACTTCTGGTCCTCGTGGGCGGTGGCGATGAACTCGTGGGTGTGCGCCTCCACGCCGACGGTGACCCGGACCAGGACCCGCTGCCGGATGCCGTGCCGCTCGGCGGCGGCGGCGACCCGGGCGATCTCAACGAACGAGTCGAGCACGATCGTGCCGACGCCGGCCGCCGCGGCGGCCGCCAGCTCATCCGGGGACTTGTTGTTGCCGTGCATCGCGATCCGGTCGGCGGGGAAGCCGGCGCGCAGGGCCACGGCGAGCTCGCCACCGGTGCAGACGTCGAGGCTGAGCCCCTCCTCGGCGATCCACCGGACCGCCTGGAGGTTGCAGAACGCCTTCGCCGCGTAGTGCACGTCGGCGCCGCCGAACGCCTTGACGAAGTCCTGGCAGCGGGAGCGGAACTCGGCCTCGTCGGTGAGGTACGCCGGGGTGCCGAACCGGGCGGCGAGGTCACGCACGTCGATGCCGGCGAGGCTCAGCGCACCGTCGTCGTTGCGGGTGAGCGCGTGCGGCCAGAGCGCGGGGTCGAGCGCGGCGAGGTCGGTGGGCGGGCGCAGCAACGAGGAGGACGGCTGGGTGACGTCGGCGTGCAGCGCGCCGGCTTCGTGGGTGCGCATCTACATCCGCTCCGGTGCGGTGACGCCCAGCAGTTCCAGGGCGTTGGCCAGCACGGTCCGGGCGGCCTCGGACAGCCACAGCCGGGCGACGTTCAGCGCCGTCACCGGCTCGTCGCCCAGCGGCAGCACCCGGCAGTCGTCGTAGAAGCGGTGGTAGGCGCCGGCGAGCTGCTCGGCGTACCGGGCGATCCGGTGCGGGCCGCGCAGCTCCGCCGCGGTCGCCACGACCTGCGGGAACTCCGCGAGGGTCCGCAGCAGGTCACCCTCCCGCTCGTGCCTGAGCAGGGTCAGGTCGGCGGCGGCCGGGTCGCCCAGCTCGATGCCGAGGCTGCGGGCGTTGCCGCCGAGCGAGGACAGCCGGGCGTGCGCGTACTGCACGTAGAAGACCGGGTTGTCGGAGGTGTGGCGGGCCCACAGGTCGAGGTCGATGTCGATGGTGGAGTCCACCGAGGAGCGGGCCAGCGCATACCGGCCGGCGTCGGCACCGACGGCACCCACCAGGTCCTCGATGGTGACCACGGTGCCGGCGCGCTTGCTCATCCGGAGCGGCTCGCCACCGCGGACGAGGTTGACCATCTGGCCGATGAGGATCTCCAGGTTGGTGTCCGGGTCGTCCCCGAAGCAGGCGGCGATGGCGCGGTAGCGGCCGATGTAGCCGTGGTGGTCCGCGCCGAGCATGATCACGACCCGGTCGAAGCCGCGCCGCCGCTTGTCCAGGTAGTAGGCGGCGTCGGCGCAGAAGTAGGTCGGCACGCCGTTGGAGCGGATCAGCACCCGGTCCCGGTCGTCGTCGAAGTCGGTGGTGCGCAGCCACACCGCGCCATCCGCCTCGAACACGTGTCCCTGCTCCCGCAGCCGGGCCACGGCGTCGTCCAGCTCACCCCGGGCGTGCAGCTCCCGCTCGTTGAAGTAGACGTCGAAGTGCACCCCGAAGTCGACCAGCGACCGTTTGATCTCGACGAACATCAGCTCGACGCCCTCGCGCCGGAACGTCTCCAGCGCCTGGCCGGCGGGCAGGTCGAGCACTCCGGGATGCTGGCGGGCGACGGCGGCGGCGATGTCGGTGATGTACTCGCCGGCGTAGCCGTCCTCGGGGGCGGGCTGGCCGAGGGCGGCGGCGTACAGGGAGGCGGCGAACCGGTCGATCTGGCCGCCGGCGTCGTTGAAGTAGTACTCGCGGGTGACGTCCGCGCCAGCCGCCTGCAGGATGCGGGCCAGGGCGTCACCGACGGCGGCCCAGCGGACCGCGCCGAGGTGGAGCGGCCCGGTCGGGTTGGCGGAGACGAACTCGAGGTTGACCCGCTGGCCCGCCATCGTCCGGGAGCGGCCGTAGGACCGGCCGGCGGCGACGATCGTGCGGGCCAGCTCACCCTGCGCGCCCTCGGCCAGGGTGATGTTGAGGAACCCGGGGCCGGCCACCTCGACCTTGGCGATCGCCTCGTGGTCACGCAGCTGGGCAGCGACGATCTCGGCCACCGCACGGGGCGCCCGGCCGGCCGGGCGGGCCAGCCGCAGCGCGAGGTTGGTGGCGTAGTCGCCGTGCTCACGCACCCTGGGCCGCTCGACCTGGACCTGGTCCGGGACCGGCGCGGTCAGGTCGCCGGCGTCCACCGCGCGCCGGACAGCCTCGATGATCGCGACTTCGAGCTGGTCAGGTGTCACTGGCCCATGCTAGAGGGCGAAGGGCAGCGAACTCTCCGCGCCACCCGACGCCCACGCCGGCTGCGTCACCCCACGGCGGGATCGTCGCCGGGGGCGGGCACGGCGGGCGCGGCGAGCCGGCGAACCGCCTCAACGACCTCGTCGGGATCGAACGGTTTGGTCAGGTATGCCTCACCGAGCTGCAAGCCGCGGCTGACGTCGCCCGAGCGGCCGCGGGCGGAGATGAACACGATCCGGGCGTCCCGGGTGACCGGGTCGGCGCGGAGCTGCTGCGCGGTGGCCCAACCATCGAGGTTCGGCATCATGACGTCGAGGGTGACCACGTGCGGGCGTACCTCGCGGGCCTTGACCAGTGCCTCCTGCCCGTCCGCCGCCGTGTGCACCTCGAACCCCTCCAGCTCAAGGTTGATCACGATGAGCTGGCGGATGACCGCCTCATCGTCGACGACGAGGACCCGAGGGAGGGACATGCCCGGACGGTATCCCCTGTGCGGCGGCCGGTGGCCGAATCCTGCTAACCTGATCGCCGTCGCTGAGCCCCCGTAGCTCAGGGGATAGAGCATCGCCCTCCGGAGGCGGGTGCGCAGGTTCGAATCCTGCCGGGGGCACGCAAAGCATCACACCCATGACCACCGGGGACCGAACGAGTCGTTTCGGTCACCGGTGGTTGTCTGTGGGGGTGGTCGCTGGTGAGCGTGGTGATGGTGGCGGCGAGGGTGGGGGCGGCCTCCCGGGTGATGGTGGCCCGGATGCGTAGGGGCACGGAACAGCCGGCCGTCGTACCCCAGTAGGTGGGGCCGGGCGGGCCGGGTCGCGGTCTCTGTCGTGGATCTGTTTGGAAGGTGCCGGCGCGGGCCGGCAGACTAGACGGATGAGTCCTGCCAATCGTGACCGACTGGGTCAGCAGAACAATCCGAGCAGCAAGGGTGCCCGGCGCGTGGACCTGACCGCGGTGCCCGACGCGCCGGAGGGGTGCGACTGTCCCGGGTGTTCGGGTGAGGATGTCGACCCGGCGCAGATGATCGGTGAGTTGCTCGCTGGTGTTGCCGCTCTCGCCGAGTACGAGGACGCCCTGGAGGCGGAGCTGGCTGGTGCGGCGTTCGTGGCCCCCCTGGTGGAGGTCGCCGGGGACGAGGCCGTGACTGACTTCGTCCGGGTGTTCATTCCACAGGTCACGGCCGAGCCCAGTGGCGTGGCGCTGGCTCTGCTGCTGGCGATCGGTTCGGCCGCATCTGGTGTGCAGGAACAGTTGGCCGAGGGTGCGTCGGTCGCCGCCGAGCAGATGGTGGCCATGGGCATCCCCACCCCACGGTGGGCCGGTGAGTTGGCCGAGCCGGTGCGGGTCGGCGACTGCCTGCGGCTGTACGACACCCAGGAAACGACGTCGGTGTTGGTTGCCCCGTTCCGGCGGGCCACCCGTGGGCACGCGTTCCTGGTTGTCGTGGACGAGCAGGACTGTGGCGCCGCCGCGGACATCCTCCTCGTCGATACCGATGGTCTGCCCACGGCGCTGGACAACATTCGTAAGGCTGGTCGGGCGAACGGCCTGGACATCAGGACCGAGACGCCTGACCCGGCCGAGTTGCGGTGGCACGTCGAGGAGGCCCTGGACGCGCGGGCCGTGCATGACCAGGAGAGGCTCGTCGGCGAGACGGACCCGGCCGACGAGGACGACGACGACGCGCCGCCGCACGAGGTACTGGCCCTGCTGCTCCGTTCCCGGATGACAGCACTCCCGGCGGCCCGGAGGCCAACGGATGGGCGTGGGCATGCCCACGCCGACCGCTCCGCGGCGACCATCCTGGACATGCTGGTGGACCTCGTGGGCGGCGGTGGCGCTGCTGGTGCGTTGTTCGGCGGCGGACCCGCCGCGCTGCGGTTCGGTCGGGCTGCGCCGGCTCCGTTGCCGGCGAAGCGGAAGAAGCCGGCCGGCCCGGCGCCGATCTATCAGATCAAGGTGGGACTGCGTGGGGCGAAACCGCCGATCTGGCGGCGGCTGCTGGTGCCGGCGGACCTGGGCCTGGACCGGTTGCACGACACGATTCAGTCCGCGTTCGGGTGGGGCGGCGGGCACCTGCATGTGTTCGATACGCCGTACGGCGAGTTCGGTCGGCCGGACCTGGAGCTGGAGTTGGCGCACCAGGACGAGGCGCTGGTCACCCTGGAGCAGGTGGTCGCCCGGGTGAAGGACAAGATCCGCTACACCTACGACTTCGGCGACGACTGGGTGCACGACATCGTGGTGGAGAAGGTCCTCGACCGTGACCCCGCGGTGGTCTACCCGCGCTGCGCGGGCGGGCGCCGGGCGGCGCCACCGGAAGACTGTGGCGGCATCTGGGGGTACGAGGAGCTGGTGGAGGCACTCGCCGACCCCCAGCACCCCGAACACGCCGAACGCCTGGAGTGGCTGGGGCTGCACGACGCCACGCAGTTCAACCCGGCCGGATTCCACGTTGACGAGGTGAACCAGGCGCTGTCCTTCCTGCGCTGACACCTACTGGGTGCGGACGGTCCGTGGGGGTTCGTTGTGCAGCAGCTCCAGGCCGACTGCCTCTTGGGCGAGCCGGTTGCCGGCGAGGAGCACGTCGAGGACTGATACACGCAGCGACTCGGGCAGCCACGCCGAGGCGGCGCGCGCCCTCGCCGCATCGGGTTTCGGGCCGGTGGGTGCGGGGCGGCCGTGCTGGAGGAGGAGTTGGTAGAGCCGTTCCGCCGGGACCAGTGGTGGCAGGCCCAGCTCGGTGGCGAGCCGGGCACCCGCCGCCGCGATTTCCAGGCCGCGAACGTCGAGATCACCGAAGTACGCCAACGCGTCCGGCGGTCCCACGTCGGCGAGCGCGGTGAGCACAGTCCCGAGCGTGTTGCCAGCGCTGTAGACCACCTCACCCACCTCACCGACGGCCGGCAGTGCGGTGGACAGCGAGTCGTACGTGGCGTAGTTCTCGACCAGCAGCGTCACCCGACCGGCGCCGACTCGGTGACGCACCATGGGCGGGCTCGTGCGCCGCGCTGCGAGCAGCCGCAGGGACAGCCGCCCCGTGGCGAACAACCGGCCGCGACTCGTCGTGTCCAGCGCCTTCTCGTCGCCGGTGAGCTGCAGCGATCGTTCCCGGAGCGGCACGACGAACGACGACCCACCAGCGCCGAGGAAGCTGTTGACGGCGCGCAGCAGCGACCGTTCCGCGGCGCTCGGCCGGTCGTTCGCCAGGAACGACGGCACCCAGCTCAACCTGGCGTGCCAGCTGACCGACGCCGCCGCCGAGGCTGCCGGTGCCTCCGGTCGGGCGGCGCGCCGGGCCACCCACCGTGGCAGTGCCGGACGGGGCACGCGTTCCCAGAGGGCCTCCTTGATGGGCAGCGTGACGGCACCGCTGGCCTCCAGCTCCCGGATCGCGTCGGCCAACCGCGCCCGGGCGTCCGGCGATCCGGCGAGTGACAGGTCTGCGGCAAGCGCCACCCGCCGCAGGTCCTCCACCGGCACCCGCACCCGCCGGGACGTGACGACCACGTCGTGCAGCGCTGCGGCCAGGGCCGACAGCCCCGGTGCGGCCGCCCCAGCCGGTGGGGTCGTCACAGCAGCCTCAGCACCGGGTCGTCCCGCCACACCCGGGTCGAGTCGACGATGCCGGCCGGGTCGTCGACGGTGAGCGTGCGTTCGCCGACCCGGACGTACTCCCGCGGGCCGTGGGCGGCGTTGCGCATCCGGACGATGTTCGGGAACCTGCCGACGGCCTTCATGTCACCGACTCCGGTGAGGAACAGCAACTGGATGCCGTTCGCTGCCGCGACGCGGCGTTGCAGGTCGAGGAACACGACGTAGTTCGCCTTGCCCAGGGGGTTGTCCAGCGGCAGCACGCCGAGACCGGGCAGCTCGCGACCACGGTTTTGGGCCCGCAGCTTCGCAACCATGCAGAACAGCAGCAGCGCGGTGGTCACCTTCTCGCCGCCGGACCACTTGCGCATCTTCTCCACCGACACCCGGTCGAGCGCGAACGTCGTCGACGGCTTGAGCACCCTCGCCCGCCAGTTGCCGTCCCCGACGACACTGGAGGTCGCCTGCCACAGCAGGTCCAGGCCCCGTGGTACCTCCGCTCCCCGGGCGGTGAGCACATCGACGAGCCGCGCGCAGCGGTCCCGGACGATGGGTTCGGAGGTGTTGACGCTGGTCCGCGGGCCGACGTCGAGGAATCGTTGCCCGGCCCACGGGCCAAGGGACTCGGGCAGCTCGGAGAACCGTTGCGCTCGGTCGATCGTCCGCAACGCCTGGCGGACCATGCCGGTGATCGCGGTGACGACGACACTCTTGTGTTCGTCGAGTTCGGTGAGCTGGCCGCGTAGGTTCGCCGCGTACATCGTGAGGTCCTTGGCGAGATCGTCGGCGACCGGCCCCAGCTCGCTGCCGGCGTCGGCGACCCGGAACCGGGTCCGCACGTCGGACTTCACGAGCATGAATCGATCGTCGTTCGCCCACAACGCCAGCTCCGTGGAGATCGTGTCGAGCGCTTTGGCCGTCTGCGACTCCCCGGTCCGCGCACCGTCCTGCTCGGCCCGCAGCGTGTCAACGGCGGACCGCGCTGCCTCGTCCGTGCCGGGGTACGGCGTGATGTCGTCGCCGACGGTTTCGGTGCGGGTGGCACCAAGCAGCTGCGCCGCGGTACGCATGGCCTCCGCGCGGCTGCCCGCATCCCGGCCGCGTTCCGCAGCGTCGGCGGCATGCTCCTGCGCGGTGCTGACCATGTCGAGGTGAGCGCGTTGGTTCTCCTCGGTGGCGTCGGCGGCGGCGAGGGCCTCCTCCCGGGTCGGTGGCGTCTCGTGCTCCTCGATCTGCGCCCGACGGCGCCGGTCGGCCGGCGTGTGCTGGTCGACCTCCGCGGACGCGAGCTCCGCCTCCACCCCGGCGGCGGTGAGTTCCATACCGCGCCGGGACAGTGTCGCGTCGGCCGCCCGGATGGCGTCCTTGGTGAGCAGCGGCTGCGAGCCGGCGGGGGTCGAGAACAGCTGCTCCGCGCGGGCACGCACCTCCGGCGGCAGGTTCGCGACCTCGTCGGCCGGTGCCAGCACGGCGCGTGTCGCCTCCTCCATCTGTCCGGCGAGAACCGACTCCGACGTCTCCCGGCGGTACGCGGCGTCGGCGGTCTGCCACTCGTGCCGTGCCTGGTCGAGCACGATGGTGACAGTGCCGTCGGTGGCGGTGGCGGTGGCGGTGGCGGTGGCGAGGCGCGCGCGTTCGGTGCCGTACCCGGTGATGAGCGTCAAACGGGTGGCCGCGTCCGCCTTCGCCACGTCGACCTCGGCACGGGCCTCGGTTTCGTCGGCATCCGCCTTCGTGATCGTCTCGGTGAGTCCGGCGATGGCGGCGGGCATCGTCCCTGCCTCGGCGTGCAGCGGTCCGGCCGCAGCGTGCCGTTCCCGCAGTGCGGTGAGCACGGCGGTCGTCCTGGCGGCACTACGCCGGACCGCCTGCGCGCGGGTGTCGGCGGCGTCGAGGTCGGGTGCCTCGGCGTCGAGGTCGGCGCGCTGCGCGGGCACGCCGGCCAGTTCGGCGACGACCGGGTCGATCCGCGCGTCGAGTTCGGCGAGATCCGTCGCGAGTCGGGCGAGCGTTCCGGGCGGGCAGTCGGCGAGCAGCGCGCGCAATGCCCGGCGCAGGTCGTCGTCGGTGTCCCACTGCCTGGCCAGCGCCTCGGCCTCGGTGGTGCGGGCGACACGGGCGGTGTCACGCAGCTCCAGTTCGGCACCGGCCGCCGCCTTGTCGGTCAACGCGGGCGCGGTGGGCACGACGAACGTCGACGGTACGGGACCGGCGGCCACCGCCTCGACGACGGCCTGGAAGTCGGCTGTTGTCGCCACCGCCACCACCGAGGTGGGCCGCGACGCCGCGGCCGTCAGCAGTTGTTGGGCGACGGGGAGGTGGTCGGGGTCGTACACGAGGACACCGCCGGCGAGCGCGGGGGCCGCCGCGAACACCGCCGCCCGCAGTGGTGCGGGCACCGAGTCCGCGAGGTAGGACCAGCCGCTGGTGACTGCCACATCGGACCGTTCGCACTCGGCGAGGGCGAACGCGACGTCGAGCACCGGCGGCAGCAGATTCGTTGCCGCCAGCGCCGCTGTGGCCCGGTCGTCCTCGGCGCCTTGAACGGCAATCTCCACGCGGCGCCGGTCGGCGCGGGTGATCTGCTCGTCGAGCAGCCCGATCAGGCCGATGCCCTCGGCGAGCGGGTCGACGTCGTCGGACTCCGCGAGTGTTCGCAGCCGTTCGCGACCGGCCAGGTCCGTGACCCGGGCCGTGAGCGTCTCCTGCCGCTCCGCGGTCCGGCTGCGGTCGTGCTCCAGCCGGGTCCGGGCCGCGTCCAGCTCACGTTCCCGGTCGGCGAGGGTGTCCCGGCGCCGGGTCAGCCCAGCGCGTTGCTCGGCGACCTGCCCGAGCAGGGCCTCGGCGGCCTTGTCGTCGCGGCGGACCCGATCAATGGCCGTGTCGAGGTCCTCGCCGGGGTTGAGGTGCCCGGCGGCGACGGCGGAGTCCACGTCGGCGCGCAGCGCGTCGAGGGTTTCGGTGAGTGAGTCGAGGCGGGACTGGGTCCGTCCGCGTTCCTCGGCGAGCGCGCTCCGGCGCCGCTTCGCTGCGTCGGCCCGTTCGGTGGCCTCGCGTTGCCGGCGCGCCGCGTCGGCCCGTTCGGCGGTGAGTGTGGTGATGTTCCGGTCCAACGCGGTGGCGAACACCACCGACGCCGCATCACGGGACCGCCGCAGCGGTTCGGCATCGGCCGTGAGCGCAGCCAGTTGCTCCGCCAACCCGGCGACCCGGCCCTGGGCCGCCGTCCACGCGGCGAGGTGGGGCACGGCGCGCCAGGCGTCGAGCTGCGCCTGCGACGCCTTCTGATCCTGGGTTGCCGTGTCGCGTCGCCGTTGCGCGGCCTGCTGCCGGTAGACGGCCGCAATCCGCCGGAACTCGACGCTGCGGTTGTAGGCCAGGTCCGCGGCGCGCCGTGCGGCCGTCGCCCGCTCACCCGCGATCCGTGCGAACTCCGTGTGTGTGTCCTGATCGGCGGTTGCCCGCTGCGCCGCCGCCACGAGGGCGTCGCGCAGTTCCCGTACGGACGCCTCGACGGTCGTGCGCCGCTCGACGGCGTCGAGGTGTCTCGCTCGGGCCGAGGCGAGCCTCCGTAGCAGCGGAACCGCCTCGTCGGCGAACGCCAGGTCGGCGTGGAGCGCGGGCCGTTCGGCGAGTGCGGCACGCACCGATTCGAGGATGTCCGACACGGACCGCGGCACCTCGGGCTCGACGGTCAGTTCGAGCAGGTACCGCACGAACGCGTCGGTGTTGCGGAACTGGAACTGTCCCTCGATGCCGCCCTCGGTGGCGTTCATCTGGAGGATCGAGGTGAACAGCTCCGGGTCGAGGCCGTGGTCGTCGAGGACCCGGCTCCACCGGTCCTGGTTGTCGGCGACGACCGCGCCGCAGCCGGGGATGGCGGCCCACCCGCGAACGGCGCCGACGAACTCCTTCAGCGGCAGTGGGGTGGCCTGGTCGAACGGCAGCAGGTCGAAATCGGCGCGGTCGGGCACCGGGGTGAAGGCGTACCAGCGGGACTGCAGCTTGTCGTGGTCACGGTTGGGGTCCGCCGGTTGGGTCCGGTCGGCCCATTCGTAGACGGCGCCGGTCACCAGCCGGCGGCCCGACGGGCCGGACCACTCGATGATGACGTGTGCGGTGTCGGGGCCCAGGACGTAGTCCTCGACGTGCTTGCCGGTCGCGGACATGGCGAGGAATTCCCGGCGGTGGGGGCGGATCACCGCGCACACCAGCGAGAGCACGCTTGACTTCCCACCACCGTTGCGCAGCCACAGGATCGAGTCGAGCGGATGCCCATCCGTGCCGGACAGGTCGATGGTGACGTCGAAGAACCTGGCGGCTGGCGCGCCGATCCGGTCGAGCCGGAGGCGGCGGATCTGCCACATGACGTTCCTCATGGCGTGATCTGGGTGCGGCGGGCCTCACGCAGCGCCGCCAGGGCAGCCGATCCGGCGGAGTCGGCCACGAGCAGGCGAAACCGGTCGGTGAGCTGGAACGTGTCCGCGCCGAGTGCCCGGGCCTCCCGCGCGGCGCCCTGCTCGACGAGCCAGTCACAGACGATCTCGATGTGCTTGAGCGTGCATCCGACGGCGCGGCGTCCGGTCGGGGTGGTACGCAGCGACGGCAGGTTCGCGTACGTCGCCGCCGCGGTGCGGGCCCGCTCCCCGGCGGAGCCGTCCGGTCCGTCCAGCTCGGACAGGCCGCCGATGGCGGCGCGGATGAACTCGTCGACCTTCACGACGTTGACGAGCTTGGTCTCGGTGTCGTCGAGGTCCACCTCGTTCGGGTAGGCGTACGCCGCGAGCGCCAGCAGGACCAGCCCGGCGACGAGCTTGTCCTCCGCGGGCATCCCGGGTCTGAGGTCGGCCAGCCGGGTGGCGAATGGCCCGCTCGGGTCCGGCACGAGCACCAGCCCGGTGCGCGGCGTCCCGATCACGTCGAGGCCGAGGCCCTCGGCGATCGTGTCGACGGTGTCCCGGAACCCGAGGTCGGTGCGGTAGCGGTCGAGTAGCCGGTGGTAGTCGCTGCCGTCGAGGGGTCGCTGGGTCCGGGAGAGGCCGAACGCCAGCAGTTCGCTGGCCGCGCGCACGGCGGTCAGGTCGGCGGCGGGGCTGGTCATCGGGGGCGCCCGTCACCGGTCGTCCCGGTCGTCGTCCCGCCGGCCGGGTCACTCGTCGGGTCGGTGGCCGCCGCGGTCACGAGGAGGTCGGCGCCCCAGATGCCGCTGACGCCCCGGACGCTGTCCGTGGCGCCGGTACCGTCCGTGCCGTCGGCACCGTGGCGCCGCATCGGCGTGCCGTCGTCGACGGCGCGGAGGCCGGAGGCGAGCAGATCGACCTGGCTGCTGATCTCCTCATCGGTGACGTCGGGGGCGAACGCCCACAGACTGGATAGCAGAACCAGTTCGATCACGTCGTCGACGGCGCCCTCGACGGCGGCCGGGTCGACCGTGGCGGCGGCGTCGAGGAGCGTCGACAACCGCACCGGCGCGGTTCGAGTGACCCGGACGATGTCGCGGGCGGCCCGAAGGACCGCCTCGGCGTACCGCTGGATGTCGCCGGTGTCGGTGTCGTCGCCGGGGTCCTCGGCGGTGGCGTCGGGCGCCTCCCGGACCCGAGGTGGCGCCCACAGTGTGTCGAGCACGTCGTCGAACCTGATCAGGCGCGGCACCGACACGCCAAGCGCGTGCTCGGCGAACCGGTCCACCACCGCCGTCGCGGCGCCGGCCGGGAGCGCGAGCGTCGGCACGAACAACTCCGCGCCCATGGCGAGCAGCCGCAGCCGGCGCCGCGGCGCGAGCCGCTGGCGGACCTGCGCGGAGAGGAACACCTGGCGGGCGCCGATAAGCCGCCGCTCGAGGTCCAGGTGGACCTGCTTCGCGCGCTGCAGCAGGTCCACGATCTGCCCGGACGCCGCCCGCACCGCCGCGGAGGTGCCGGCGTCGAGGCCGGCCTGCACGTGGTCGAGGAAGTGGTCGTCCTCGCCGATGCGGTGGTGTACGTGCCGGCGGGCGCGTTCCAGTCGGCCGGGGACGTCAACGAGCCAGTCGTGGCTGCGCACGTCACGGTTGGTCGCCTCCAGCAGGTCCGCCAGTTGCGCCGACATCGCGATGCTCGTCCGCTCCGCCTGGGTGGCCGTGCCGACTGCGGCGTCGAAACGGCGGTCGTCGAGCTGTCGTTGCAGCACATGTGCCAGCGCGGCGTCGGCGTCCTCGATGTCGACGTCCAGCCCGTGCAGGTACAGCAGCACTGCCTGGTCGCTGGCGACGAGGACGGGTCCGTACTCGGTGTCGCGCAGCGACAACAACCGGAAGTCGTAGGGCTCCCAGCGGACCGCGTCCGGGTCGGCGAGGTCGGCGAGGTCGGCGAAGGCGTAGCTGAACGTGCGCTGAAGGTGGGCGTCGTTCAGGAGCCCCTTCACGACCACCTGCGCGACGTCACGCCACTGGTGCGCGTGCTCCTCCGCCGGTTGCATCCGGGCGGCCACACCAGTGAGCGTGTCGACGACCTCATCGAGCGTCGCCTCCCGGGCGAACCCCATCGACGCGACGACCAGGTCGATCGCGGCGAGCGCGAGCTGCCGGAGGTCGTAGGTGTCGCCGTCCACGTCGGCGTGGACGGCGTTGCGGACGAGTCGCGCGACCGGGTCGGTGAGCACCAGTGCCCGCCAGCGACCACGCGTCGTCGCGTCGGCGGCCGGCGACACGACAGCGGCACGGTCCGTCCGCGCCGGGTCACCAGAATCGGCCATCGCCCCCACCTGCGCGCTGGCGGAACTGCGGCGGTCGGCGCGCCACGATCGCCCATCGGCAGGGTCGTGCGTGAAATCCGATGGTTCTCCGGTGTTCACCCGAATGCCGTACGTGGACGGTGCCGGCAGGAACGCCCGGTGGTCCGCTTCGGCGCGGAACGCGGAGTGGCGGGGGTATCTCACCCGGATGCCGGTGAGGTAGGCCCGTCGTGGGCTGGTGCCGGTGGCGACCAGGGCCTCGGTGTAGGCGACAGCCAGGGCCGCCGCCCGCTCGTACGCACGGCGGTGCTTGCTGCTGACGATCGCGTCGACCCGGTTCTCGACGGCGGTCCCGGCGACGGACAGCCACTGGCGACGTCGTTGCTCGGGCACGCCGGACTCGGTGATCTGCCGGGTCAGGCGGGCGACCACGGTGTCCGCCGGAGCCGCATCGGGCCGGGTTGCGTCGTCCTGCTCGTCGAAGTCGTGCAGGTCGTCAATGAGGTGGCAGTTCGCCAGGTCGTCGCTGTCCGACCCGAGGTGGTACGGCTGGTGGAGGGCCGTGTCAATCGCAGCGAAGGCCGCACCCAAGGAACTGGACCCGGCTGCTGGGGGCGCGGCTCCCGTGGCGGCCACCAGCAGGTACGGCAGGACGACCGGGCCGGGATGCAGCGGTCGGGACCAACCCACCAGAGCAGCCCCGGCCAGCGCGGCTGCCGCCTGATCAACCTGCCCGGCGAGCAGGAGGAGTCCGCAGGCCAGGCGATCCGGGTCCGGTCCGATCTGCCCGGCCTCGGCGGTGAGGGTCTCGGTGAGGCAACCCGCAGCCTCGCCCGCCTCAACGAGGGCCAGCAAGCGGCGGCGGGTGGGTGTGCACCGCGAGGCGTCCCGTCGGGCTTCGACGGCCGAGGACGGGTCCCCGAGGCGGTTGAGTAGGTCCGCGAGCCGGCCGGCGTCGGTCAGGGCGTCGATCCAGTCCGGCAGGAATGTCTCAGGAGGGTGCTCGCCGTGTGCTCTGCCGTGGGGCGGTGCGGGGGTGCCTCGGTGAAGATGCCGAGGAATCCGAGACGATCGGGGGCCGGGAGCCGCTGGGCGTGGACCAGGAGTGCGGCCGTGATCTCGGCACTGGTGAGCGAAGCCAGCTGTGCTTCCAGGGTGTACAGGAACTCCCCGAGCCCGAGCGGGCGGTCGTGTCGTGGATGCTTCATCGGACCCTTCCGTTGTCACCCCGGTTGCGGACAGTGGACGGCGGGTCGACCATATCCAACCGCACGGATCGGGACCCGCGGGAGAATCCACCGCTGACCACTGCGGCCATCGGCTCCCGCAGGCACCTGTCGGGGGACATCCATGTTGACAAGCCACGCCTATTGAGAGGAATGCCGGTGACAGGTCGGGCCAGGGAACCGGAACGTGAGCACCGGATCTCCATGGAGATCGTTGTCGACGCCTACGACAGCGGGGAGCGGGCCATGGGCTGGTACTACTACCTCCAGGACACCATCGTCTAGCCTTGGCGCGCACGTTGTGTGGTCCCCAGCGCAACTCGACCCTCGTGGCGACATTGACGAGGAGACCCGTCAGGCGATCGAGGACTGGCGCTGTTGGATCGAGCATGGATACGAGTTCTGAACGGGTGACGGGCCACTGCTCGTCCGTTCCCGCTGCGTGCTCTCGGCTTCCCGCAGTGTCCGGGCTGATCGGTAGGGTCGTTGCGTGGCAGCCCCCGATCCTGCCGCTGCCGCCGGCACCCTCGACGACCTCGCTGGTCTCGGTGTCGTCGTCGACGTCGACGTCGACGTCGACGACGTGTGGATACGCGAGGGAGCAACGCTGGCGTTGCCGGATGTGCTGGCGGTGCTGCGGTTGTGCGCCGGGGGCCGGTTGCGGTGCAGCGAGAAGACCAAGCGTCCGGCGGCAACCGCCGTCGGGTTGGTGAGCGAGGTCCTCCGGGGCGGAGACTTCTACGACGGCGACCCGATCGCGGCGTACGCATGGCCCCTGCTCCTCCAGGCCGGTGGCCTGGCTGAGGTGGCGGGGAGCCGACTCCAGTTGACCGCGAAGGGGCGCGCGGCGTCAACGGCACCACCGGAACGCACGATCCGGACGCTGTGGACCCGGTGGATCTCGCATGCGGTGATCGACGAGATGAGCCGGGTCGAGGAGATCAAGGGCCAGCGTTCGGCACGGGCGTTGACCGCGGCCGGACCGCGGCGCCGGGCGGTGGGGCAGGCGTTGGCGGCGTGTCCGCCGGGCCGGTGGCTGCGCCTCGATGACCTGTTCGCGGTGATGTACCGCTCGAAGCCCGGGTTCTCGGTGGCACGCGACCCGTGGAAGCTGTACCTGGTCGATGCGGAGTACGCCAGTCTGGGGTACGCGGGGTTCGGGGAGTGGCCGATCATCGAGGGCCGTTACACGTTGGCGGTCCTGTTCGAGTACGCCGGGACGTTGGGTCTGTTCGACCTCGCGTACGGCGACGCCGAGGGCGCGCGGGACGATTTCCGTGACAACTGGGGTGCGGACGACATCGACGCGTTGAGCCGCTACGACGGACTGGTCGCCATCCGGCTGAACCGCCTCGGGACATACGTGTTCGGCCTGGAGCCGGCCTACACCCCGGAGGTCCTGGACGGTGACCTCGACGATGCGAACTCCGGGACCGGTGGTTCACCGGGTGCCCAGAATGGTCATCGCTCGGACGGCGGCGGCGCTGGTGGTCCGGGACGAGGGGCTGGTCCACCTCATCGCCTGCGCGGACGCCGCGACCGCGACGCTGATCGCCCGTGACCGCCGGACCGGACGGTACTGCCGGCACCTGGGCGACCGGTACCCGGCTGCGGCACCCGAACACGAGGCGAAGTTCCACGCCGCCCTGCCGCGCGCCGGCTACGCGCTGCCCCCGCAGAGCAACGCCTGACTGCGGTGGTTTTGGCGGCAGGCCGCCGTTCGGGCACGATGTCACGTCGTGAGCGAGTACCAGTACTACGAGTTCCTTGCGGTGGATCGTCCGCTGGCCGCCGACGAGATGACCCGGCTCAGGTCGTTGTCGTCGCGGGCGCGGATCACGTCGACGAGCCTGGTGGTCTCCTACAACTACGGTGACTTCCGCGGGGACCCCCGGCAGTTGGTGGAACGGCACTTCGACGCCTTCCTGTACATGGCGAACTGGGGGACCCGCCAGTTGTTGATTCGGCTGCCCCGGACCCTGCTTGCGGCGGAGACCGTGCAGCAGTACTGCGTGGACGAGACCGCCGTGACGTGGTCCAGCGGCGAACACGTGGTCCTGGACTACACCTGCGAGGAGGAACCCGGGGGCTACTGGGAGGAGGCCGGCGAGGGCTGGTTGGCTTCGATCATCCCGGCGCGGGAGGACCTTGCCCGTGGTGATCTCCGGTTGCTGTACCTGGGGTGGTTGTTCGCGGTGCAGTCCGAGGCCGTGGCCGATGAGGAGCACGAGCCGCCGGTGCCCCCGGGTCTGCGCGAGCTGACCGGGTCGTTGCAGCGGTTCGTGGAGTTCCTGGGCCTGGACGAGGACCTGGTCGCCGTTGCCGCGCAGGCCAGCTGCGACCGCGTGACCCGGGAGCCGACCGCCGCGGACCTGGCCACCTGGGTGTCGGGTCTGCTGGCGGAGGACAAAGACACGGTGCTCCTGCGGCTGATGCAGGGTGGTCCGGCGCACCTGGGGACCGAACTGCTGCGTCGATTCCACGCCGAGACCACGGCAGGTGCGGGCACGGCGGGTGTCGACGGTGATGCCAGTGTCGGGCGACGGACGGCCAGTGAGTTGCTGTCCGCGGCGGACGCGCTCCACGCGCACCGGCAACGGCAGGCGGAGGAAGAGGCGGCGCGGGAACAGGCACGCCGGGAACGCGCGGCGGCCGAGGCCACGGCCCGGCGCCGCGCGGATCTCGTGGCGGAGGGGGACGGCGCCTGGCAGCGGGTGAGCCAGCTGATCGAGACGAAGAAGCAGGCCGAGTACGACGTTGCCGTGGCGATCCTGACTGATCTTCATGCGATCGGTCGCGAGGCTGACGGTGTCGAGGCGTTCGGCACCAGGATCGCGGGTCTGCGTGAGTTACATGCCCGCAAGCCCAGCCTGATCGCTCGTCTGGACAGCGCCGGACTGGGCCCAGCGCTTCTCCGATAGGGCACGACACGCGACCGCCCAGCGGGGTACCGGCCCGCGGCACCTGCCTACCACGACATGACGGGCCAGCCACACCAGCGCAACCTCGAACGTTGGACGTTGCTCGTCGAGGGTGGGGACGTGCGCGGGTTGCATCGGGTGCTCACGGGCTTGGACCGCGATTCGATCGAGATGCGTGAGGTCTCCCCGATGAGTGGGCTGCTCTCGTACGATGACCGCACCGACGCGCTGGCCCAGGCGGATTGATAGGCCGCGACCAGCTGGAGCCCGCGATCCGGACGGCCTGCCAATTCCGCACGGTTCGGCGCCTACAGCCCAGTTGGGCCGCGATCGCGTCGACTGTCCAGCCCGCCGCGCGGAGCCGAGCAGCTTCGACGGCTCGATCCGGCGCGGGCGACGTTGGGATTCCGGTCTGCAGGACAGAGGAAGTTTCGTGCCGGTCGGCGGGGCTGAGCCCCCAGTACCATCCTTTGCGCGCGTCGGGGTCTTCGGCCCGAAGGGCCAGCGTGAGCCAAGCCAGGCGGGCCGTGCAACCGTTGCAGCGAAAGAGGGCAAGCTCGTCGAGCTGTCCCTCGTCGGCACGACACGCCGGCCATCCGCGACGCCGGCAAACCTGGCGCCACCGGCGCGGCTGCTGGTCGAAGAGCGTGTGGTGCTGTCGACCGAGGTGAACGCAGCAGGCGAAGGGGACCTTATCCGCACGCGACCCACTGAGGTTTTCTCTACAAGGTTCGCGTCGTAAATCTTCACAAAAAGACCACATGCGGGCATTCATGGCGGGGGTGACGTGGAAGGACCCGGCGGCGGACAGGCGTGGAGCCCCTGGTAGGACGGTTCTCACCACAAGACTGTCCACAGAACCAGGGTCTCCACGTTGGTCGCCCATCTTGCCACCCTCGACGTCCCCGCCACGGCGTGGAGTACGTCGCCAGACTCCTCACCACCCACCGCAGGACACTGGGCACCCGGAAACGCACCCGGGCGCTGGGTCCGTTCCGCCAGGCGGCCATGGCGCTGCGCTGGTTTTCGGGAACGCGGCTGCATCCACTGCCTGGCCCGCGACGCCGGCGTCTCCCAGGCCACCGGCTACCGCTACCTGCACGAGGTCATCGACGTCCTCGCAGCACAGGGCCCGGATCCACCGATCCGGCGACACCCTCCGGGGCGAGGACCACCACCAGTCGGTCACCGGCAACGGCCCCCAGGTCATGGCCACCCTCCGCAACCTCGCCATCGGCCTGATCCGGCTCGCCGGCCACAACAAGATCAAAGAAACCACCGAAGCGATCGCCCGCGACCGCATGCGCGCCCTGGCCCTCATCCCATAGACCGACTACCCACAGTCACATCCGGACCATGACACACGACTTTGCCGCAACCGTGGATCACCGCTGGGGCAGTCATATGACGACGTCGCACTCCGACTGGCCGGCCGGTTCATCGCCATCCACCGGTCCCGGACGCATGGTGGATGCTCGGCCATTTCCAGCACAACGACGCCGCAACGTCATCGGTGACGGCACCGCCGTACCGGTTTACCCGCCCGATCGAGATCACAGGCGTACCGGTTGGCGGTCCGCCGATCCCGCACCATGCTGGGAGGAGGCCAAGCCGCCGTCAGGATGGCAGATCAGTCTCGCCGCCCCACCCGAGCCCGGTGCAGGTGCCCGGACACGGCCCGGTCCCCCTCGACTGCCATCACCGCGTGGACCTGCACAACACCGTCGACGATCTCCCCGGTGCCGCTCATCTCGGCCGGCAGGTCGTAGTCGGCTGCATATGAGCGTGCTTGGGAGCCGTCAGGCTTGCGCGGTTGAGCCGATGTACTCGTGGCGGCTGCGCCGCCGTTCTCGTTTGAACTGAGCCACTGGGCCTTCTCGTGCTTCCGTCGGATCACCTGCCCTCGCCTGAGG
>JACQDL010000032.1 GCA_016201065.1 Actinomycetota bacterium | reverse complement strand
CCTCAGGCGAGGGCAGGTGATCCGACGGAAGCACGAGAAGGCCCAGTGGCTCAGTTCAAACGAGAACGGCGGCGCAGCCGCCACGAGTACATCGGCTCAACCGCGCAAGCCTGACGGCTCCCAAGCACGCTCATATGCACCGAGGCGGCGGCCGAGCATCACGTGGACCGGTCCACGATCATGCGGATACGCACCGTGGCGAAGGAGGGTGCGCTGGCGGCGTTGGCGGCCTCCAAGCCCGGGGTGCAGGCACGCGAGCGCGATGTCGAAGTGGAGTTGGCGCGGGCCGAGGTGGCCCGGTTGGGCGAGACGGTCAAGGAGATGGCCGTGAAGCTGATGCTGGTCGAGGGAAAAGGCAGATGGGGCTGAGTGGCCAGGTCCCACGCCGGGTGGAGGCGGCCACCAAGTCCGGGCTGCTGGACTTGATCGACGAGGCGCTGGAGGCGGGCTGGTCGCTGCGGCGGGTCTGCCACGTCTGCGAGCTCGCCGAGGTCCGCGCGCACCGGTGGCGGGCCCGACGTGGGCTGGGCCGCCTGGCCGACCGCGCACCGGGCGGGTCGCCGATGCATGGGCTGCTGGAGGAGGAGGCGACCGCGATCCTGGCGTTGTTCGAGGAATGGGGTGAGACCGACCGCTCACACCGCAAGCTCGCGCACCGCGGCTCCTACCTGGGCCGGTTCTGGGTCTCACCCTCCAGCGTGCGGCGGGTGCTGTTCGTACACGACAAGTACTTCCGGCCACTCCCGAAGCCGGGTCGGTCCCGGCGGCGGCAGTTCCCGGACTGGGCCACCTACACCCCCAACTCGATCTGGATCTACGACACCACCCCTGACTCGTGCCAGTTTTAGTGACCACTTTCGAGCGCGTGGAGGATGTCGTGTGCGGTGGGGGTGAGGTCGGGGTCGAGGGTGAGTCGTTGGCCGTTGATCTCGATGGTGGCCGAGCGTGCGTCGCGTAGGGTCGTGACGAGCCTTCTGATACTGACGCCTGTGCGTTGTTGCAGGTGGCGGGCGATGGCCAGGGCCGCGAACACGACGGTCAGGTGGGCTTCGATGGCGTCGCGTTGGTGGTGGAACACCGGTCTGGCCCGCAGGTCGGACTTCGTCATGCGGAAGGACTTCTCGACCTGCCAAAGATCATGGTAGGCGCTGGTCACCGCGTGCCCGCCCATGTGTTCGACGCTCAGGTTCGTGGCGTAGCCCTTGAGACCGGCGAGCTGACGGGCCCGGTCGATGGTCGCCTGGTCGAGTTCCTTCGTCGCGTCGGTGACCTTCAGGAACCGTGCCCGGGACAGGGGCGTTTTCCCGGTGGTGATCTTCTCGGCACGGACGATCAGGGCGTTGATGGCCTTGTCGTCGTGCTTGTTGCGGGCGAATGACCACTGGTAGACGACCCGCCGCTGCCGAGCCGCCTTGCCGGTGCCCATGACCCGTGTGGACTCCAGGATCTGCCCGTCGGTGAAGTAGGTGCCGTGGCGTTCGAAGTGCTCGGCCATGTCGTAGGGGGCCTTCGTGATCCTTGAGCCCACGATGAACGAGAACCCGGCGTCCTCGATCGCGTTCAGGTTGCCTGCGGACAGCATGCCCGCGTCCGCCACGACGACCAGGCCCGTGACGCTGTGGCGCTCCTGGAACGCCCGCAGCACGGGAACGATCGTGCGGGTCTCGGCCTTGTTGCCCTCGAACAGGTGGATCTCCAGCGGCATACCTGTGGGGTCGACGAGCAAACCCACCTGCACCTGTGGATCGACCCTGTGTTCCTTGCTCATGCCGACCTTGCGGACATCGTCCTCGTCGTCGATCTCGAAGTGCAGTGTCGTCACGTCGTACATCACCAACGTCCCCACACCGCCCGCACGCGAGGAGAACGCGGTACACGCGGTGGCGATCTTCGACCGGTAGTCGCGCTCCTGGCAGCGCTTCAAGGACCGGAACAAGGTCCGCAACCCCGGGCAGGGCGCACCCAGACCGGACAGGACCCGCACCGTGTCGGCCTTCGAAACCGGCTCAACGATCCTGGCCAGCACCATCGCCCGGAACGCCTTGTCACCAAGGACGTCGAACCCAAGCGTGGAGTATGCCTCGACCAGCACCCGCCACAGCACCAGCGATGCCGTGCACACCACCCGGGCACCGGCCTGGACCGGGGCACCCCCGGCACGAACGCTCCGGCCGGTGAAGTCGGCCACGTCACTCAGCCGCACCGGGGCCTGCACCAGATCACCGAGATCGAGCACGTCCTGGCCGGGCCGCAGCCTGTCCTGGGCCACGCCCAGCAGCAACGCCAGATCCGTGTCCGTATGTGCGGAACCCACATGCTCGACATCCACAACCTGCCGGCCCTGCTTCGTCACGACCTGGACCGCCACCGCCCCGGAAGCGGTGCGGACCCTACGCACGAACCGCGAAACCACGCCCCAAGGCTACCGATCCACGCGATCTTAGTAACCACATCCACCCGCAAACACAGATAAAACCCCACGTCACAGCCCTGCCACCGCCCGAACCAAGAAAAGTGGCACGAGTCAGGCCTGGATCTACGACACCACCCACTTCCCGACCGCCCGGATGGCTGTGTTGATCATCGAGGACCTCGTCTCCCGCAAGTGGGTGACCGAGGTCGTCTCGGTGGAGGAGACCTCCGCCCAGGTCGAGGTGGCGTTCACGGCGGCGTTGGAGGCCGAAGGGCTCCTGGACGCGGTTGAGGCCCGCCACGGTGACGGGCGGGTCGACCTGAGCGTGGATGACCAGCAGCGTCCGATCCTGCTGGCGGTCTCGGACAACGGGCCACAGATGACGTCGGGGTCGACCCGGGAGTTCATGGCTCTGCACGCGATCGCCCAGCACTTCGGTCGCCCGCACACCCCCACCGACCAGGCGTGGATCGAGAGCCTCAACGGGCACCTCAAGGCCGAATATCCGTACCTGCTCGCGATCCGCGACCCGGCTACCCTGCGTCACGAACTCGCTGTCGTTCGGGCGCACTACAACGGGGTCCGGCTCCACGCCGGCGTCGGGTACGTCACCCCCAACGACGAACACGAAGGACGTGGCGAGGCCATCCGCAAGGCCCGCCGAGCCGGCCTGGAACAGGCCCGGCAGACCAGGCTTGCCCACCACCGGCACGCCAAGCACACTCGACCTACCCCAGGACCCCACGATGTTGGCTAACAGAACGCGATCTTGTATCGCGAAGTCAGAAACACGTCACTAGTAACACACGTGCAGCGCGTTCCATCCCGCATTCCCGCAGGTCAACACCACAATCCGCGTACTAGACAGTCACCCCAGCTGCGGAACGCAGGTAGGAGTTCCGCCGCGGTGGTGTGCAGGCGTCGGCCGGTGAGCGTGGTGTAGCGGCGGTGTTCGAGCAGGTCGACCACGGTGCGTAGATGGGCGCCGACCAGTGTCTGGAGGTTGCCGCCGCCGAGTTGGTCGTCCATGCGTCGCAGGCCTGCGGTGATGGCGTCCAGTTCGTCGATGACGTCGGCGGGCAGGTCGGATCCGGTCGGGTGGGCGGTGTGTCGGTCGCGGCGTGGGCGATCAGCCACTCGTGGGCCGGGGCGGTCAGGGTGGTTCCGATCAGGGTCAGGAACATCCGCCGCTGCATGCTCTCAGCGTCGGTCAGCACCCTGGCGGATCGCAACCCGCCCGCGACGGTCCAGGGCAACAGCAGACCGGCGGTGGCCGGCACCAGGTCGTCGGTGGCTTCCCAGCCGAGATCAGCCCGGGCCGACATCTGGGGTGCCGAGGACCGTGACCACGCCCAGATCGCGGTCACGGCGTTCGAAGTGGTGTCCGGTACGACATACCTCCACCTGCTTGACGCGCCCGGTGCCGCCGAGATGCTCGACCGCGCTGTGGCCAGACGCTCCGCGCTGGACGCCAAGGGCCGCGCGCTGCTCGTCCTCGACCTGGCCGCCTGCCGCGTCATCGAAAATGACCCAGAGGAGGCGTGCCGGCTAGTCGAGCAGGCACTGGAGATGGCGCGGGACAGCATGGTGCGGCCGATCCTGGCACGGGCCCGGGCCGTCCGGTCGGACATGGGAGGCTGGGCCGGCTTGCCGACGCTGGCCAGCCTGGATGCACAGCTTGCCCGGGTCGGCACCGAATGCGGCGGGAAGGAGTAGCGCGTGCGCTGGGAGACATGCGGCCGCCGGGCGGTGTACCTGAGCGACTGGGTCGAGGTGTGGCTCGACGACGTGGAGGTGCCCGGCGGGCAACGGTTCGAGCACCACGTCCTGCGATTCCCACGCCCCTCGGTCGCCGCCGTCGTCCTACGTGGCGAGGCGACGCTGCTGCTGTGGCGGCACCGATTCATCACCGACAGCTGGGGCTGGGAGATCCCGGCCGGCTGGACCGATCATCCCGACGAGGGCCTGGAGGTCGCGGTCCGCCGCGAGATCGAGGAGGAGACCGGCCACCGGGCCGCCCACGTCGAACCAATGACCTCCTACCACGCGCTCTCCGGCATCAGCCCGATGCGGTACACCGTCTTCCTCGCCACCGAGGTGACCCGGATCGGCGACCCAACGGACGGCAGCGAATCCACCCGCGTCGAGTGGGTTCCGCTCGCCGACATCCCCAGGCTGGCCGCGGCCGGCCACATCAGCGACGGCCCCTCGCTCACGGCACTGTCGTACTACCTCGGGATACACCGCGCCGTCGGCCACTGACCCGACGAGGGTGTGACCGAACCGGGGCCGAAAGCCCATTGCCGGCAGACCACCTCAAGTGCTCGAATCTGGCGACATGCGGTTAGTCGTGGCTACCCTCGCGTCCGGACTCCTCGCGGCCGTGCCGGCCGCCCTCCCCGCGGTTGCCGCCGCTGCCGCGCCGCCCGGACCGGCGGCGCCACCCGGGGTGGTCGCGCCCGGCGCACCGGGGGCGCTGTCCCACCTCGACCTCGCCCGCAAGGACTGCGTGGGTACGGCGGCCAGCCGCTCGTCCCGGGTCTGGTACACCGTGGCCGGCGGCGAGCTGTCGGACGTCTACAGCCCGACGGTGGACAACACCAACGTCGAGTCGATGCGGTACCTGGTCACCGACGGCCGGACGTTCACCGACGTCCAGGACCGGGACATGAGCTACCAGGTCCGGTCGACGGACCGCTCCGGGATGGTCTGCGAGGTCACCGCCGCCGCGAGGAGCGGCCGCTACCGGATCATCACCCGCTACCTGACCGACCCGCGCCGGGACGCGGTGGTGATGTCGGTGCGGTTCACGCCCGACGACCCCAGCCTCCGCCTCTACCTGCGGCTCGACCCGAGCGTCAACGGCAACGGGGGCGGTGGCACCGGCAACGGCGGCGCCGACAGCGCGACGTCCTCCCCGGACGCCCTGGTGGCCGCCGACCCGAACGTGGTGACGAACGCGGCGAACCGCGACTACGCGGTCCCGACCGCGCTGGCACTGCGCGCCGACCGGCCGTTCACCGCGGCCTCCAGCGGGTACGCCGGCAGCGCCAGCGACGGCGCGACCCAGCTCGACCTGACCCGCCGGCTGGAGCCGAGTTACGTCTCGGCACCGGACGGCAACGTCGTGCTCACCGCCGGGCTGGACACCTCGCACGGCCCGGTCACCCTCGCGCTCGGCTTCGGCCGGGACGCCGCGCAGGCCGTCCAGGTGGCCGGCGCGGCCGCACACGAGCCGTTCGGCGCGACCCTCGGTGCGTACACCGCCGGCTGGGCGGGCTACGACAGCGGACTGCGCCCGCCGCCCACCTCCCTACCCGGGCTGACCGGGGCGGAGGCGGCCCGGCTGCGCGCGGCGTACTGGCTGTCGGCGAACGTGCTGAAGGCGAGCGAGGACAAGACCTTCCCCGGCGCGGTGGTCGCCTCCCTGGCCAGCCCGTGGGGGCAGGCGGTGAGCGCCGGCGACACACCCGACGGCCACGCGCCGTTCCTCGGCTCCTACCGGGAGGTCTTCGCCCGTGACCTGTACGAGTCGTTCACCGGCCTGCTCGCCGCCGGTGACCTGGCCACCGCGCGGGACACCGTCCGGTTCCTCTTCGACCGACAACAGCTCGCCGACGGCCGGTTCCCGCGTAACTCGCTGCTCAACGGCGCCAAGGCGCCGGACACCGGTGGCGACCAGCTGGACGAGTCGGCGTACCCGATCCTGATGGCCCACCAGGCCGGTCTCGGTGGCGATTCCGCGCTCTGGCCGAAGATCCGCAAGGCGGCCGACTTCGTGGTCGCGCACGGCCCGTCGTTCGGCTCGGAGCGGTGGGAGGAGCAGGGCGGCTACTCGCCGTCCACGATCGCCGCCGAGATCGCCGGGCTGGTCGCCGCCGGCCGGATCGCGCAGCAGCACGGGGACGCCGGCGCGGCCCGGGTCTACCGCGCCACCGCCGACCACTTCCAGCGCTCGGTCAGGGGGTGGACGGTGACCAGCACCGGCCCGTACGGCGCCGGCCGGTACTTCCTCCGGCTGTCCCGCACCGGTGACCCCAACCAGGCGGTCAGCTACCACCTCGGCAACGGCAGCGTCAGCGCCGACCAGCGCGAGGTGGTCGACGCCGGCTTCCTGGAGCTGGTCCGGCTGGGCATCCTGCCCGCCACCGACCCGGACGTGGCGGCCTCGCTGCCGGTCGTCGATGCGGTGATCGGTCGGGACACACCCTCCGGTCGGGGCTACTACCGGTACGGCACCGGATCGGCGGGCACCGAGGACGGGTACGGCGACTGCTACGAACCGGACCCGACGAGCTGCTCCCCCAGCGGCCGGCCCTGGCCGACCGGGAACGCCGGCTCCGGTCACCTGTGGCCGGTGCTGACCGGGGAGCGCGCCGAGCAGCAGCTCCAGACCGGTGACACCGCGGGCGCCGTCGCCCTGCTCGCCGCGATGAACCGGTTCTCCTCCGGGGTCGGGCTGGTGCCCGAACAGGTGTGGGAGGACCCGGCGCTGGCCGCGTCGCCGTACGGGAGCGCGCCGGAGACCGCGTCGATCGGTTTCGCGACCGGCCAGGCCGCCGGCTCGGCGTCGCCGCTGACCTGGACGCAGGCCGAGCAGCTTCGGCTGACCCGGTCGATCGGCTCCGACCGCCCGGTCGAGCAGCCCTCGATCGTCCGGTCCCGCTACGTCGACCACACCCCGCCGGCCACCCTGCCGGTGACCGTCACCGCACCCGCCGACGGCACGCTGACCCAGGCCAACTCCGTCGAGGTCACCGGCACGTCCACACCTGGGGTCACCGTCACGGTGGCCGCCACCCCGATCGACATGGTCGGCGACTCCGTCACGACCGAGACGACCACCGGGGCGGACGGCGGGTTCATGGTGACGGTGCCGCTGCGCTTCGGCGCGAACGTGCTCACCGTCGCCGCCAGCACGAGTGGCTCCGGCGACGATGCGGCCACCGGGTACGCCCGGGTGGGGGTCAACTCCGACGCGGTGCCGGGCACCGTGGTGCTCGACACCACCGATCCGACCGGCGACGACAACGGCCCCGGCACGTACGCCTACCCCACCGCGACCGACTTCGTACCCGGCGCCTTCGACCTGACCCGGTTCCAGGTCATCGACGGGGGTGACACGGTGTACCTGCGGGCGACCCTGCGCAACCTGACCCCGACCTGGGGCTCGCCGCTGGGCGCCCAGCTCCTGGACGTGTTCGTCCGCGACCCGGCGACCGGGCCGTACTCCACGGCCGCGCCGTACCCCACCCGCAGCTACGCGCTGGAGGCGGACTCGGCGTGGTCCCGGATGATCGAGGTGCAGGGCTTCCACGACCCGGTCTTCACCGACGCCGCCGGCGCACCGCGCGGACCGGTGACGGTGACCGCCAGCCAGGCATCGAGGTCGGTCACCATCGCGGTGCCGGCTGCGGCGCTCGGGCACCCCGGCAGCGGCTGGGTCTTCACCGTCGTGCTGCACGGCCAGGACGGGTACAGCGCCGACCAGGCCCGCGGGTTCGCGCCGACCGCGCAGCCGTACGCCTTCGGGCTGTGCGCTGCCGGCGGCACCTCGCCGATCTGCGCGATCGACCCCGCGACCGCGCCGAAGGTGATGGACACCATCCCGCCCGCCGGGGTGGACCAGGCAGCCGAGCTCGACCCGACCCGCGGTCCGGTCGCGGTGCGTGGGCTCACCGTCCAGTGAGCCCAGCACCCACCGGCCGGGCCGCCGGTGGCGCAAGCCGCTACGCTGTGCCGCCGTGACCAGTCTTGATGAGGCCGCCGTCGTCCCGATCGCCCTACAGTTCCAGGGAAAGATCGGCTACACGATCTGGGCGCCACCGTGGATCGAGGACGGCGAGGAGTGGCAGGCGTTCCTCGGCATGGGCGGCCGGCTGTGGCTGTTCGAGTCGCTGGAGGACCTGTCCTCCACGCTGGCGAGCGGGGTGGACAACGACCTCACCGACCACCCGGGGTGGGCGATGCTGCGGACCCTGCCGGCGGAGCAGCTTCGCCCCGACGGCGGGTACCGGTTCAACCTCGACGCGGTGCCGGCGCTGACCGAGGCCGAGGCGGACGAGAAGGTCGTCGACCAGGTCGGTGAGGCGGTCGACATCGTCGAGCGGATCGCCGAGTGCTGCGACAACGGGACGCTGCTGCGGCTGCTGGAGCAGCCCGGGTTCGCGGACCTGCTGGGGTACGACGAGGACGAGGACGGCGGGGACGACGAGGACACCGACGGCGGGGACGACACCGACGGCGGGGACGACGACGCCTGGGCGGAGATCGGCCGGGCCATCCGGACGGCGTGGCCGATGCTGTTGCACCGGATGAACGACTGCGTCCAGTGGCGCACGGCCGCCGACCTGCCGGCCGGGCCGGCCGCGGGTCCAGCCGACCCCGCAGCCGGTGCCGCCCTCGGCGACGGGGTCGGTTTCTGGGATCGGGTCGGCATCCTCCCGGTCGCGCTGCAACTCCCCGACGGGGTCGGCTACACGCTGCGCTGCTACGTCAACGACCAGCCCCGCTTCCTCGGCAGCGACCTCAACGTGGATGTCTTCCGGGACCCGGCCGCGCTGGTCGCGTTCTGCCGGACCGAGGAGGGCCACGACCTGTCCCGGCTGGAGACGTGGCGGCTGGTGCGCGACGCGGCCGACGCCGGCGTGACCCCCGGCTCGGCCGAGCGGCTCGACCTGACCGGCGTGGCCGACCAGCTCGCCCGCGAGACCGGAGCCGTGGACCTGGCACAGATCAGGGTCGCGGTCGACGCCGTGCTCGACCTCGCGGAGTACTGCAGGCTGGAGGGAGTGCAGGCGGCGCTCTCCCAGGACGCGCCGCTCGGGGCGCTGGTCGCGGATCTGTTGCGGGCCAGCCACGGGGGCCCGGCCCGGCCGGGTTCGGTGGACACCGGGCAGGCGGTGAAGCAGTGGCGCCAGATCCTCGCGGAGGTCGGCGGCTGCCTGCGCTGGCACGACTGATCCCGGCGGCCCGGCGGCCCGGCGGCGGGTCGCTACTCCGCGCGACGGGCCAGCTCCGGTGCGAACGCCGGGACGCAGATCGCCACGTAGGCGGCCTCCTCGGCGGTCGAGTAGCGGACCGTCTCACCGGCCCGGGTCAGCACCGCCTGCCCGGGCGCGACGTCGAACGCACCGTCGCCGTGCTCGACCCGGACGACCCCGCGGAGTACCAGGGTCACCTCGTCGAACTCCGGGGTCTGCGCCGGTTCCGTCCAGCCGGCGGGGGCCACCATCATGGCGACGGACACGCCCCCGGTACCGGTGCTGACCCGGCCGACGTACTCGTCGATGGTCTTCCCGCCAGGCACCGGGATCCGGCTCGGCGACGTGATCAACTGTGGCATCTACCTACCCCACTCGCTCCACGATCAACGGCAACGTCTGCGCCGCGTCCCCGATGGTGACCGCGCCCTCGAGCGTGGCGAGCGCCAGCTCGATCCGGTCCGGATCGTCGGTGTGCAGCTCCAGCAGCGGTGCGCCGACGGTCACCCGGTCACCGGGTCGGGCGCGCACGACGACACCCGCGGTCGCCGAGACCGGGTCCTCCTTGCGCGCCCGCCCGGCCCCCAACCGCCACGAGGCGATGCCGACCGGGTAGGCGTCCACGGAGGTCACCACTCCCGCCCGGGCCGCGGTGACCGTGTGGACCTCGCTGGCCCGCGGCAGCCGCGCGTCCGGGTCACCGCCCTGGGCGGCGATCATCCGGCGCCAGGTGTCCATGGCCCGGCCGTCGGCGAGTGCCTTCGCCGGGTCCACATCGACCAGTCCCGCCGCGTCGAGCATCTCCCGGGCCAGTGCCAGGGTGAGTTCCACGACGTCCGGAGGGCCGCCGCCGGCGAGTACGTCGAGCGCCTCGGCGACCTCCAGCGCGTGCCCGACGGCCCGGCCGAGCGGCGTGTCCATGGCGGTGAGCAACGCGACGGTGCGCATGCCCTGCGCCGTGCCGAGCGCCACCATGGCCTCGGCGAGCGTCCGGGCGGTCGCGACGTCCTTCATGAACGCCCCGGAGCCGACCTTCACATCCAGCACCAACGCCGAGGCGCCCTCGGCGATCTTCTTGCTCATGATCGAGCTGGCGATCAGCGGGATCGAGTCGACGGTGCCGGTCACGTCCCGCAGCGCGTAGAGCTTGCGGTCGGCCGGAGCGAGCGCCGCCCCGGCGGCGCAGACCACGGCACCCACCTCGTGGAGCTGGCGCAGGTACTCCTCGCTGGTCAGCGTGGCCCGCCAGCCGGGGATGGCCTCCAGCTTGTCCAGGGTGCCGCCGGTGTGGCCGAGTCCCCGTCCCGAGAGCTGCGGCACCACCGCACCGCAGGCCGCGACCAGCGGCGCCAGCGGCAAAGTGATCTTGTCGCCGACCCCGCCGGTGGAGTGCTTGTCGACCGTCGGGCGGGCCAACCCGGAGAGGTCCATCCGCTCCCCGGAGTTGATCATGGCCATGGTCCAGCGAACCAGCTCCCGGTCGGACATCCCGCGCAGGAAGATCGCCATCAGCAGCGCGGACATCTGCTCCTCCGCCACCGCACCCCGGGTATAGGCATCGATGACCCAGTCGATCTGCGCGCCGGTGAGCTCGCCACCATCCCGCTTCGTCCGGATCACGTCCACGACCGCGAACGGCGCGGTCATCGGTCCAGATCCCGGGCGTCAAACGCGGCCGGCAGCAGCTCGGCCATCGACAGCACCCCGTCGGACGCCTCCAGCACCAGCTCAGGTCCGCCGTGCTCCCACAGCAGCTGCCGGCACCTCCCGCACGGCAGCAGCGGTGCGCCGGTCCGGTCGACGCAGGACACGGCCACCAGCCGCCCGCCGCCGCTGGCGTGCAGGGCGGAGACGAGCCCGCACTCCGCGCACAGCCCCAGGCCGTAGGAGGCGTTCTCCACGTTGCAGCCGACGACCACCCGGCCGTCGTCAACCAGCCCAGCGACCCCGACCGGAAAGCGGGAGTACGGGGCGTACGCCCGATCCCGCACCTCGATCGCGGCCGCCCGCAGTGCCGCCCAGTCCACAGTGGACACCGTCAGGATCCTCACCCGCCATCGCCCTTGCGATAGATCTGGCCGTCCGCCTTGGGCATCCGCAACCGTTGCGAGGCCAACGCGAGCACCAGCAGGGTCACCACGTACGGCGTGGCGCCGACCAGCTCGGGCGGCACCTCGTCGGTGGCGGCGAACCAGAGCACGAACGCCGCCCCGAGCACGCCGGCCACCGCGGCGAGGACCACCCGACCCGCCCGAGCCTGGATCACCGTCAACACCAGCAGGGCGATCCCGAGCAGCAGCAGCAACGCGTGCACCGCGTCCGAGCCGCGAAGCTGCATCGCGTCGGTGTAGCCGAACAACCCGGCTCCCATCGCCAGCCCACCCGGCCGCCAGTTCCCGAAGATCATCGAAGCGAGTCCGATGAAGCCACGGCCACCGGTCTGGCCGTCACGGAACTGTCCCGAGCTGACCGCGAGGAACGCCCCGCCCAGACCGGCCATCGCGCCGGAAACGATGACCGCGGCGTACTTGTACCGCCGGACGTTGACCCCCAGCGACTCCGCGGCGTACGGCGCCTCGCCGCAGGAGCGCAGGCGCAGGCCGAACGGTGTCCACCAGAGCACCACGAACGTGGCGACAAGCAGCAGCACGGCAACGATCGTCAGGGTCGAGATCTGGAAGGTCAGCCCCCGCAGCACCGCCGCGAGGTCGGAGACGAGGAACCACTGCCTGCGTTCCAGGCTGCCAAGCCAGGAGGTGAGGTACGGCGCCGTGAGGTGCCGGACGTCCCGGACCGGCGGGGACTGCTTCTGCCCGCCGCCGGGGGCGTTCCGGAACACCAGCTTGGCCAGGAAGAGCCCGAGGCCCGGCGCCACCAGGTTGACCGCGACGCCGGAGATGATGTGGTCCACGCCGAAGGTGACGGTGGCCACTGCGTGCACCAGCCCGCCGAGGGCGCCCAACAGCAGCCCCATCAGCACGCCCGCCCACGGCCCGTACTGGTAGCCGGCCCAGCCGGCGCCCAGGGTGCCGAGCACCATCTGCCCCTCAAGACCGATGTTGACCACCCCGGCCCGCTCCGACCACAGCCCGCCAAGGCCGGCCAGCGCGATCGGCACCGCGGCGGCCAGCGCCGCACCCACCGTGCCGGATGAGGTGAGGTCGCTGGCGCCGGTGGCGACCCGCACCGCCGAGACGGCGGCGAGCACCGCCAGGCCGATCCCGGTGTATCCCAGCGGCGAGATCCGCTGCCGCCGCGCCCGCAGCACCGTGCCGGCGCACACCGCCGTGCCGGTGGCGCTCATACCATCGCCGCCACGGGTGTCGGGGTGCTGGGAGGCGCCTCGGTCGTGCCGAGCGCCCGACCCACGTCGCGCTGCTCCAGCCGCAGCCGGTAACGCCGGACCAGCTCGTAGGCCACCACCACCGACAGCACGATCACTCCCTGCATGATCGCCACGATCTCCTTCGGCACGCCGGTGATGTCGAGCACGTTGGCCGACTGGTCCAGCACCCCCCACAGCAGCGCGGCGAAGGCCATCCCGATCGGCGAGTTCCGCCCGAGCAGCGCGATCGCGATGCCCGTGAAGCCGAGCCCGGTCGGGAAGTCCAGCGAGTAGGAGTAGGAGCTGCCGAGCAGTTGCGGCATTCCCACCAGCCCCGCCACGGCACCGGAGAGCAGCATCGCCGAGGCGACCATCCGCTTCACGCTCACCCCGGCCGCCACGGCGGCCGGCTCCGACATCCCGGTGGCCTTCAGCTCGAAACCGAACCGGGTGCGGGTGAGGACCAGCGAGTACAGCACGCCGACCAGGGCGGCCAGCAGGATCAGCCCGAAGACCCTCGACGAGGTCCCTGGGTAGCCGAACCCCGGGACCTGCCCACCCGACCCGATCGGCCGGGTGCCGATGTTGTTGCTGCCGGCCACCGACACCGCCAGCCGGTGCGGGTTGAGCAGGAAGGACACCACGGCCGTCGCCACCGCGTTGAGCATGATCGTCGAGATGACCTCGCTGACCCCCCGGGCGACCTTGAGCAGTGCGGCCACGCCGGCCCACATCGCGCCCACGCACATCGCCATGACGATGGTCGCGGCGACCCGCAGCACCGCGGGCACCCCGTCCATGAAGGTGGCTCCGGCGAACGCCGCCGACAGCATGGCGGCCAGCCGGTACTGGCCGTCGACACCGATGTTGAACAGGTTCATCCGGAACCCGATGGCCACCGCGACGGCCGAGAAGTAGTAGGTCGTCGCGCTGTCGATGCTGTTGACCACGGTCCTTGGCCGCTTCGCCGAGGCGAGCATCGCCTGGAACGCATCCAGCGGTGCGTGCCCGGTCGTACCCAGGATGATCGCTGAGACGAGTGCGGCGAACAGCAGCGCGGCGACCGGGGCGGCGAGGCCGAGCAGCACCGAGCGCCGGGAGAACCGGCTCATCAGACCGCCCCTCCGGCGCCCGCGCTGGCGCCGGCGCCGGTCATCGCCGAGCCGAGCTGCTCCGGCTTCACCGTCTTGGGGTCGAACCGGGCAACCAGCCGGCCACGCAGGATCACCGCGAGCGAGTCGGACATCCCGATCAGCTCCTCCAGGTCGGCCGAGACGAGAAGGACCGCTAAGCCGGCGCGGCGGGCCGCCCGCATGTGCTCCCAGATCGCTGCCTGGGCACCGACATCCACACCGCGGGTCGGGTGGGCGGCGATCAGCGCGACCGATCGGCCGGTCATCTCGCGACCGACGATCAGCTTCTGCTGGTTGCCGCCGGACAGCGCGCTGGCGACGACGTCGATGCCCGGCGTGCGCACGTCGTACTCCCGCACGATCCGCTGGGTGTCGGCCCGCGCGGCGCGCCGGTTCAGCAGCAGCCCACGGGCACTGGGCGCGACGGTCTGGTGCCCGAGCACCCGGTTCTCCCAGATGCTGGCCTCCAGCAGCAGCCCCTGGCGGTGTCGATCCTCCGGGATGTAGGCCATCCCGGCCTCCCGGCGGGACCGGGTCGAGGAACGGGTGATGTCGTGCCCGGACAGCGCGACGGTGCCGGAGGAGATCGGGCGCACCCCCATCAGCGCGTCCACCAGCTCCGCCTGGCCGTTGCCCTCGACGCCAGCGATGCCGAGCACCTCGCCCGCGTGGATGGTGAAGGAGATCGCGGACAGCACGTGCCGCCCATCCGGATCGGTCACCGCGAGGTCGGAGACCTCCAGCACGGGCCGGTCGGTCACCGTGGACTCCCGCAGCTCCGGCACCGGCAGGGCGCTGCCCACCATCAGCTCGGCGAGCTGGGGGGCGGTGACCTCGTGCGGGGTGACGCTGGCCACCGTGCTGCCGCGCCGGATCACGGTGATCTCGTCGGCAACCGCGAGCACCTCGTCGAGCTTGTGGGAGATGAAAAGGATCGTCAGCCCCTCGGCCTTCAGGTCCCGCAGGTTGCCGAACAGCTCGTCGACCTCCTGAGGCACCAGGACCGCCGTGGGCTCGTCCAGGATGAGGATCCGGGCGCCCCGGTAGAGCACCTTGCAGATCTCGACGCGCTGCCGCTCACCGACCCCCAGCTCCTCGACCAGACGGTCCGGCTCGACCTGCAGGCCGTAGGTGGCGGAGATCTGCTCGATCCTGGCGCGGGCGGCCCGGAAGTCCAGCCCGCCCCGCTGGCGCGGCTCACCGCCGAGGACAACGTTCTCCAGCACCGAGAGGTTGTCCGCCAGCATGAAGTGCTGGTGCACCATGCCGATGCCGGCCGCGATCGCCGCCGCCGGCGAACCGAACGTCGCCGTCCGGCCGTCCACCGTGATGGTCCCCTCATCCGGCTTCAGCATGCCGTAGAGGATCTTCATCAGGGTCGACTTGCCGGCGCCGTTCTCGCCGACGATGGCATGCACGGTGCCCCGCCGGATGGTCAGGTCGACATCGGAGTTGGCCACTACCCCGGGGAACCGCTTCGTGATGCCGTGCAGCGCGATGGCGATGTCAGCCTGCTCCGGCGGCCGGCGCACGGCTGTCGAGTTTTCGGTGATGGCTCATCACTCCCGGACAGGTGGGACGGACCCAGGGCGTACGCTACCGCGCCGCCCGGGGCCCGCCACCGACTTCTTCACTCTGTCGTCCTGCCCACTACGAAAGCGTCGCGGGCACCTTGATCACGCCAGAAATGATCTTCTGCTTGTAGTCATCAAGGGTCGCCTTGATGTCGTCGACCATGCCACCGCTGGTGGAGTAGTCGACGCCGCCGGCCTTGAGGTCGTACACCCGGTTGCCGGCGACGAACTTGCCGTCCTTGACCGCGGTGACGAAGTCGAACACGGCCACGTCGACCTTCTTGAGCATCGACGTCATGATGACGCTCTTCACGTCCAGCAGCGCCGGCTGGTTGTACTGGTCGGAGTCGACGCCGATGGCGAGCTTGCCGGAGGCCTTCGCCGCCTTGAACACGCCCGCACCGGAGCCCCCGGCCGCCGCGAAGATCACGTCAACGCCCTTGTCGTACATGCCCTGGGCTGCCGTCTGACCCTTGGCGGGGTCGTTGAACCCGCCGAAGTCCGGCGGCTGGGTGAGGTACTTGTCGTCGACGGTGGCGGTCGGCTTGGCAGCCTTCACGCCGGCGTCGAACCCGGCCTGGAACTTCTGCAACAGCGGGGTGTTCACGCCGCCGATGTAGCCGAGCTTGCCGGTCTTGCTCTTCAGCGCGGCCGCCACGCCAACCAGGTAGGACCCCTCGTTCTCGGCGAAGGTCAGGTTGGCGATGTTGTCACCGGTGTCGGTGCCCGGGGTGAAGTCGTCGATGATGGCGAACTTCACCTTGGGGTAGTCCTTGGCGACCTTGCCCAGCGGTCCCGCGTAGGCGAAGCCGACCGCGATGATCGGGTTGTACCCCGCGTCGGCGAGCTGCCGGAGCCTGTCCTCCTTCTGAGCATCGGTCTCACCCTGGGTCGCCTCGGCCTCCAGGGCGCTGGCGTTGTAGGTCGACTTCGCCTTGTCCAGGCCACGCGCGGCGGCGTCGTTGAACGACTGGTCCCCCCGGCCACCGACGTCGTAGGCCATGCCGACCTTGGGTCCGGCCGCCGCCCCGCTGGTCGCGGTGCTGCTGCCGGCGTTCGTGCTGGTGCCATTGCCTCCGCAGGCAGCAAGCAACACGCTGGCCAGTGCCAGCGCGGTCCCGCCTACTGCCAAACCACGCACACGGCGCAAGTGAGGTCTCCTTCCCGATCGTGGGCATAAGCCCTACGCAAGCCGGTGACGATACTGCCCTGCTCACCCTTCTGGGTGCGATCCAACCTGCGCGAGACCACATCGTTGCACTTCACGGGGAGTGTTCTTGGTCACGAAACGCTGCGTCCGGCCGACCGGCCGGCCGCCGGTTCGCCAGTCCCCGCCAGCCCGGCCCGCCCCGCCAGCCCGGCACGCCGACGGCGGGCACCATAGTCTGCACCCGTGCATCGCGTCATCGACCATCCGCCGCAACGGCCAGGTGGCACGCGCTGGCTTCCGGCGACGGCGGCCGCCCTGCTCGCCGCGCTCGTGACCACCACGGCCGCGGCCGCCGCACCAGCCAGCACCGCCGCACCAGCCAGCACCGCCGCACCGGCCGCCAGCACGGGCACACCCGGTGCCGCCCCGCAGGTGCGCGCGGAGCCGATCGGAGGTCCGCTGCTGGGCAGCCACGGCGTCATCGTGCCGGCCGGGGCGCCCGCCCTGCCCCGGGACATCACCGCCCGCGGCTGGCTGGTCGCGGACCTCGACACCGGCGCGGTGCTCGGCGCCCGCGACCCGCACGGCCGGTACCTGCCGGCAAGCACCCTCAAGACGCTCACCGCGCTGACCTTGCTGCCCCGGCTGACCGACCGGCACCGGCTGGTCACCGCGACGAACGAGGACTGCACCGTCGACGGCACCCGGGTCGGGCTGGTCCCGAAGGGCCGCTACCCCGTCGAGATGCTCTTCCAGTGCATGCTCATGATGTCCGGCAACGACTGTGCGGGCGCGCTGGCCGAGGCGTACGGCGGGATCCCGCAGACCCTCGCGGCGATGAACGCCGAGGCCACGCGGTTGCACGCCGAGGACACCCACGCGGCGACCCCGTCCGGGCTGGATGGGCCGCACCAGTCCAGCTCGCCGTACGACCTGGCCCTCATCCTGCGGCAGGACCTGGCCCTGCCCGACTTCCGCCGGTACAACACCACGCTGCGCAGCAGGGTCCCCGCGCAGCCGCCGAAGTACGGCCCGTACGAGTTCGCCAACGACAACTCGCTGCTGCGGAACTACCCGGGCGTGCTCGGGGCGAAGAACGGCTTCACCGACGACGCCCGGCACACCTTCGTCGCCGCGGTCCAGAAGGGCGACCGGCGGCTGGTGGTGACCCTCATGCACGGGGAGCAGCGCCCGGTGCCCATGTGGCAGCAGGCCGCCCGCCTGATCGAGTGGGGCCTGCGGGTGCCGGCGACCGCCACCCCGGTCGGCCAGCTCGTCGAACCGGGCGGCCCCACCCCCGGGCGTCCGTCCGGGCCGGGCCAACCCGGCGCTCCGGCGCCGAACCAGGCACCGGTCACGGCGAACGCCAGCACCGCCCCGAACCGGCCGCGGTGGCTCCCGATCGGTCTTGCCGGCACCGCAGCGGCGGCGGTGCTCTCGGGCATGGCCATCCGGCTGAGGCGCCGGCGGCAGCGCCGGGGCTGGTGGCAGGGGTGAGAGCGACCGCGCCTAGGCCCCCAGCGGGTACCTGCGCTGCGGCTGCCAGATCCCGGCGCCGTCCTGGGTGAACATGGTGAACTCCGCGACCTTGAAGCGGGCGTCGAACCCGGTCAGACCCTCGTAGACGAGGTCGAGCCGCTCGGTGGGGACACCGTGTGCCACGGTGACATGCGGGTGGTAGGGAAACTGCGTCGGCCGGGCGAGGGCGCCGGACCGCACCGCGCGTTCCAACCGCTCGCACTGCGCGATTCCGGCGGCGACGACGATGAACACCACCTCGGACACCGGGCGGAACGTGCCGGTGCCCCGCAGGTGCATCTCGAACGCGGAGGCCAGCGCGGCGACGCCGGCCAGGTGATCGGCGATCTCCGGCAGTGCCGTGGCCGGGACCTGGGTGGGGGGCAGCAGGGTGACGTGCGGCGGGACATGCTTCGCCTGCGGGTCACCGGAGCGCTCCCGCCAGTCGCGGAGCTCCCGCGCGTACGGCTCGGGCACGTCGATCGCCACGCCGATGGTGGTGGTGTCCAGATCCGCCACGCCGCACCTCACCCCTTCGCCGCAGGCAGGAACCCGATCTTGGCATAGACATCGCGCAGGGTCTCGGCAGCCACCTGCTGGGCCCGCTCGGCGCCGAGGGCGAGCAGCCGGTCCAGCTCCGCGGTGTCGGCGAGCACCTCGGCGGTTCGCGCCTGGATCGGCGTGGCGAACTCCACCACGACCTCGGCCAGGTCCTTCTTCAGGTCGCCGTAGCCCGACCCGCGATAGGCCGTCTCCAGCTCGCTGACCGGCCGGCCGGTCAGCGCCGAGTAGATCGTGAGCAGGTTGCTCACACCGGGCTTGGTCTCCGGGTCGAAGGTGACCTCACGGCCGGTGTCGGTCACGGCGGCACGGATCTTCTTCCGTAACACCGCCGGTGGGTCCAGCAGCTCCAGCAGACCGGCCTGGTTCGGCGCTGACTTGCTCATCTTCGCGGTCGGCTCCTGGAGATCACCGATCTTCGCGGTGCCGCCGGGGATGTATGGCTCCGGCACGACGAACGCCGTACCGAACCGCGCGTTGAACCGCTGGGCGAGGTCGCGGGTCAGCTCCAGGTGCTGCCGCTGGTCCTCGCCGACCGGTACCGCGTCGGCCTGGTAGAGCAGGATGTCGGCGGCCTGCAGGATCGGGTAGGTGAACAGGCCGATCGTTGCCCGCTCCGCCCCGCCACGGGTGGTCTTGTCCTTGAACTGGGTCATCCGGCTCGCCTCGCCGAACCCGGTCAGGCAGCCGAGCACCCAGCCGAGCTGGGCGTGTTCGGGCACGTGGCTCTGCACGAAGAGGGTGCACCGCGCGGGGTCCAGCCCGAGCGCGAGCAGCTGCGCGGCCGCGTTCCGGGTGCGCTGCCGGAGTTCCACCGGGTCGTGCTCGACCGTGATCGCGTGCAGGTCCACCACGCAGTAGAAGGCGTCGTGGCTGTCCTGCAAGGCGATCCAGTGACGTACCGCGCCCAGGTAGTTACCGAAGTGCAATGAGTCGGCGGTCGGCTGGATGCCCGACAACACTCTGGGCCGGCTGTGGGAACGCATGCCGAGCATTGTGTCAGGGGCGCCCACCAGGACCGAAAGTCCCAGCGGGCGCCCCCGAACGGGTGGCACGAACAGCTCAGAGCACGACGATAGAGGTGATGTTGGACACCAGGGTCGGTCCGCCACCGGCCGCGTACCGCACCACCCGGAAGTCGTTGCCGCCGCGCCGCCCCGACACGACCGGGCAGACGTAGCTGCCATCGCTGCGGGTCACCGTCGCGGCCGGGAACGCGGTCCACCGCCCGCCGGCGAGCCTGCGCTGGACCACGACCCGATCCCCGGCCCGGCCCGGCGACAGCATGCCGACCAGCCGGAACCGCGACCACGCCGGTGTGGCGCCACGATCGGTCACGGCGGTCAGGAAGGCCAGCGGAGTGCGCGCGCCGGTGGCCGCAGGTGCCGGCGCGGCCACCGGCGCGGCCACGGCCACCGACGTCAGGGCGGACAGCGTCACGAGGGCGGCTGCTGGGGGCAGGAGGGCGCGCTGGAGAAGACGACGCATCGGGTTCCTTCGTCACGTGGGCGTTCAACACGGTATGTGTTCGGCTCGGCACCGGCAGTGCTGAGACAACACTTACCGTGCGGCGTGACCGATGGGGCGGGCGGGGTCCATCTCGCCGATCGGGCCCCTCTCACGGGTGACGCCGGGCTCGTCGGAGTGCCCGGGCGGAGTTCCCACGGCGGCATCCGGTGGGTCGGACGTCGGCGCTGCGGCGGGGTCGAGGCTCGCCCGCAGCCGGGACACCCGCCGGCCGTCGAGCTCCACCACGGTGACCCACAACCCGTCGGCGACGACGGTGTCGCCGAGCGCCGGGAGCCGACCCAGGGCCCGCATCATCCAGCCAGCCACCGTCTCGTACGGCCCGTCCGGAAGCTGGATGCCGGTCTGCTCGGCGAAGTCGTCGAGGTTGCACAGGCCATCGATGTCGTACTCACCGGAGGCGAGCCGGCCGGTGCGGACCGGGCGGCTGTCGTACTCGTCCCGGATGTCGCCGACGACCTCCTCGATGAGGTCCTCCAACGTCACGATCCCGTCGGTGCCGCCGTACTCATCGACAACGATCGCCAGATGGTGCCCCTCGCGGCGGAGCTCCGACAGCGCGGCGAGCACCCGCTTGGACCCGGGCAGCCGCGGCACGTCGCGCGACACGTCACCGACCGTCGCCGCCCGCCCGGCCGGGTGGGTCGGCGCCAGCAGGTCCCGGATGTGCACGAACCCGATCACGTCGTCGGTGTTGCGCCCGACGACCGGGTAGCGCGAGCGCGCCGACCGCAGCGCCTGCTTGAGCGCCCTGCTGACGGTCGTCCCGGCGTCGAGGAAGTCGACCTCGGTACGCGGGATCATCACCTCGCTGACCGGCCGGTCGGCCGCGCCGAAGACGTGGTCGATGATCCGCCGTTCGTCGCGGGAGAGGGCTTCGTGCGCGGCCACCAGTCCGCGCAGCTCGTCCTCGCTGATCGCCTCCCGGTTGGCGCCGGGATCGCCGCCGAGCGTCCGTACGACGATGTCGGTGGTCTTCGACAGCAGCCAGATGACGGGGCGGACCAGACCCGCCATCCGGTCCAGGCTGGAGGCCACCAGCCGGGCGGTGCCCTCGGCCCGTTGCAGGGCCAGCCGCTTGGGGGCCAGCTCACCGATGACCAGCGTGACGAAGGAGATGGCCAGGGTCACGCCGACGATCGCGGCGAAGCCCGCCACCCCGTCGGGCAGGTTGTGCCGGACGAGCAGCCGCTGGAGATCCTCCGAGAGGGTGATGGCACCGAACGCGCTGGACAGCAGCGCGGTCATGGTGACGCCGATCTGGACGGTGGCGAGGTACCGGTTCGGGTCGGAGACCAGCCGGGCCACCGCCACGCCCCGGCGACCCTGCGTGGCGAGTCGCCGCACCTGACCGTCCCGCAGCGAGATCAGCGCGATCTCCGCCGCGACGAAGATCGCCTCGACCAGGATCAACGCGAGCACGATCCCGACGTTGACCAGCGTGCCGTTCATCGAGCGGTCCCTGGATGGGGAGGATCGTTCACCAGGCAAGTCTAGGCATTCCTGGCCACCCAGCGGTCCACCGCGACGATCACCGCGCGCCGCGGCCCGTTGGCGCCGCGGCTTCTCGGCGCGCTGGCCGTCTCGACCAACCGGTACGGTCGGTGCGCCAATGAACAACAGATGGTGACGGACCGAGGCAGGGGGCTATGGCCGGAGTCGAGGGACAGGACGAATCGGTGCCGGAGGGGGTGCTCCGGACGCGCCTGGAGCAGCTCGTACCCGGCGCGCGGATCACGGGGCTGGTCGGTGCCGGCGCCGTGGATGTCGTCTCCGCGACGTGGCACGGCAGCAACAGCATGTGGCTGACCTACCGCGACGAGCACGGTTCTCCCGGCGAACAGATACTCGGGCGTGACCACGAGGCACGGCTGCGGCTGGTAGCCGGAGGGCCGAGCCACGCGTTCGACGGCTCCGGGGAGTCGTGGCGGCTGGCGGCTGAGGCGTTGCGGATCCGGTACGCGGCCCTGTTCGACCCGATGCTGGGGATCACGACGAGCGAGCTGGAGCCGCTGCCGCACCAGATCAAAGCCGTGTACGCCGAGTTGTTGCCCCGCACCCCGCTGCGGTTCCTGCTGGCCGACGACCCCGGCGCCGGCAAGACGATCATGGCTGGCCTGTACATCAAGGAGCTGATGCTCCGTGGCGACCTGGCCCGGTGCCTGATCGTCGCGCCCGGCGGCCTGGTGGAGCAGTGGCAGGAGGAGCTGTACGACAAGTTCGGGCTCCGCTTCGAGCTGCTGACCCGGTCGCTGGCGGAGAGCAGCCTGGACGCGACGGTCTTCGAGCGGCATCCGCTGTTGATCTCGCGGATGGACCAGCTGTCCCGGTCGGAGGACCTCCTCGACCAGCTCAAGGAGTCGGACTGGGACCTGGTGGTGGTCGACGAGGCGCACCGGATGAGCGCGCACTACTTCGGTGCGGAGCTGAAGACCACCAGGCGCTACCAGCTTGGTCAGCTACTGGGTCGGGTCACCCGGCACCTGTTGCTGATGACCGCCACCCCGCACGCCGGCAAGCAGGAGGACTTCCAGCTCTTCTTGGCGCTGCTGGACGGCGACCGGTTCGAGGGCCGGTACCGCGACGGCGTGCACACGGTCGACCCCGGTGACCTGATGCGGCGCATGGTCAAGGAGGAGCTGCTCACCATGGCGGGCAGCCCGCTGTTCCCGGAACGGCGGGCCTACACCGTCGCCTACGAGCTGTCCGGCAGCGAGCAGGAGCTGTACGAGGCGGTGACCCAGTACGTGCGGGAGGAGATGAACCGCGCCGACCGGCTCAAGGCCGCCGGCGAGGGCCGCCGTGGCAACACCGTCGGGTTCGCGCTCACGGTCTTGCAACGCCGGCTGGCCTCCAGCCCGGAGGCGATCCTGCGGAGCCTGGAACGTCGCCGCCTCCGGCTGGAAGGGCGCCGCCGGGAGATGAGCCTCGCGGCGAGCATGGGCGACGACCAGCGGCTGCGGCAGCGGCTGGACACGCTGCTGGGCCGGGCCGGTGAAGACGATCTTCATGAGCGGTTGGACGACCTTCCCGGTGAGGAGCTGGAGGAGCTGGAGGAGGACGTCGTCGACGCGGCGACGGCGGCCCGCACCGTCACGGAGCTCAACGCCGAGCTCGCCATGCTGGCGGACCTCGTCGAGCTCGCCGGCCGGGTCCGCCACTCCGGCAGTGACCGCAAGTGGTCGGAGCTGCGCGCGATCGTGCAGGACAACGACCTGACCCGGGACCAGGCGGGCAACCTCCGCAAGATCATCGTCTTCACCGAGCACCGCGACACCCTGACCTATCTGGTGGACCGGATCCGCGCCCTGCTCGGGCGGGCGGAGGCCGTGGTGGCGATCCACGGCGGGGTCCGGCGGGAGGAGCGCCGGGCGATCCAGGAGCGGTTCACCCAGGACAGGGACGTGCGGGTGCTGGTCGCCACCGACGCCGCTGGGGAGGGGCTGAACCTGCAACGGGCCCACCTGATGGTCAACTACGACCTGCCGTGGAACCCGAACAAGATCGAACAACGTTTCGGCCGGATCCACCGGATCGGGCAGACCGAGACCTGCCACCTGTGGAACCTGGTGGCCGCCAGCACCCGGGAGGGTGAGGTGTTCGCCCGGCTGCTCGACAAGATCGCGGAGCAGGGGAAGGCGTACCAGGGCAAGGTCTTCGATGTCCTGGGTGAGGCGTTCGAGGAGACGCCGCTGCGGACGCTGCTCATGGAGGCGATCAGGTACGGCGACAAGCCGGAGGTGCGGGCCCGGCTGCACACCATCATCGACGCCACCGTGGGCGAGGGCCTGGACCTCCTCATCGCCGAACGGGCACTGCACCGGGACGTGCTCGTCGAGGCCGACCTGGAGCAGATCCGCCGACGGCTGGAGGACGCTCAGCTCCGCAGGCTGCAACCGCACTACGTCGAGGCGTTCTTCGCCGCCGCGTTCGCCGGCCTGGGTGGCCGGATCGTGCCCCGCGAAGCCGGCCGGTACGAGGTCACCCACGTGCCCGCCGACCTGCGTGACCGGGACCGGCAGATCGGCACGGCGGCGCCGGTGCTGACCCGGTACGAGCGGGTCACCTTCGACCGGGCGCTCGTCCGCCAGGACGGCCGGCCGCGCGCCGACCTGCTCGCCCCTGGTCATCCGTTGCTGGACGCCGTGGTCGATCTGACCGTCGAGCAGCACCGCACGACCCTCAAGCAGGGTGCGGTGCTGGTCGACCGGGACAGTCTGGACGAGACGCCGCGCCTGCTGGTCGCGCTGACCCAGGCGATCACCGACGGCCAGGCCCCGCCACGGACGGTGTCCAAACGGTTCGACTTCGTCGAGCTGACCCCCGACCGGGGGACCCGGCCGGCCGGCCCGGCGCCGTACCTGGACTACGAACCGCTCCAGCCGGAGGAGAGCGGGATCGTGGCCCAGGTCGTCGCCCAGCCGTGGCTCGGCAATGGTGCGGAGGAGCTGGCTGTCGGGTGGGCCATCGAGCACGCCCTGGCCGAGCACCTGCGCCACGTCGAGCAGCAGATCCTCCCCGCCGTCGCGCGGACCCGCGACCAGATGCACCTCCGCCTCACCGCTGAGATCAACTACTGGGACACCCGGCACGCCGACCTGCTCGATCAGGAAGCCGCCGGCAGGCAGCTGAAGATCCGCCCGGAGACCGCGCACAGACGAGCCCGGGAGCTCGAACGTCGCCTGGCGAAGCGGCTCGGCCAGCTCGACCTGGAGGCCCGGCTGAGCGTGCGGCCCCCGATCGTCGCCGGTGCGGCCCTGGTGTTGCCGCAGGGGCTGGTCGACCGGCTGCTCGGCCGGCGCACCGGACCGGCGGCCGCCTACGCCCGCGACACCGCGGCCGTCGAACGGCGTGCCGTGGACGCCGCGCTCGCCGCCGAGCGGGCACTGGGTCGGGTCCCGGAGGAGCTCCCCCACAACCACCCCGGCTACGACCTCCGCTCGGTCGCGGCCGACGGTACCGTCGTCCGGGTCGAGGTCAAGGGTCGCCTCGCCGGTTCCGACGACTTCGTCATCACCCGCAACGAGGTCCTCGCCGCGAAGAACCTCGGCGAGGACTACCGTCTGGTGCTGGTCGAGGTGCACCCCGACGGGCCTGCCGGTGACCTGATCCGCTACCTGACCTTGCCGTTCGACGCGACCGGGACCGACGACTTCCGGATCACCCGCTTCGTGTTGGACTGGACCCGCACCTGGGCCGAGGGTGGCGCGCCCCTATGAGCGACATCATCCTGTACGCCGACGAAACCGGCGGGCATGAGAAGGAGCCGGCTATCTCGGTCTCCCGAGAAGAGGTCCCCTGGACCCCTTGTCACCGGCTCGTATATCGAGGTAACCACGTGATCCGGTTGACGTCAACACCCTTCCGCAGACGGCCCAGGAGAACGACCGACCTGCAACGTCCCGATCCTGGCCCGCGTGCCGGGGGCAGGTTTCTCTCTAGTTTTGCACTACCCTCACATGTGAGGGTGAGTGAAAATAGGGGATGAGATGACGGTCGCGGCCGAGGTTCATCGCGCGCTGGCGGAGATCCGTTCCGGCGCCGTTCCGAGCACGCTGGAGTCAGCGACCCTGGACTTCAAGCAGGTCATCCGGCGGTCACTGACCGACACCTGCAAGGATCTGGCCGAGGCTGCGGTGTGCTTCGCCAACGCGCAGGGCGGCTCGGTGGTGGTCGGAGTCGCCGATGCAGTGGCCGGGCCGGCAGCCATCCAGGGCTGCGACCTGGAGACTCTGGTCGTGCAGCGCCGGATCTACGAGCTCACCGATCCGCGGCTGACCGTGACCGTCGAGCCACTCATCAGCGACGGCCAGCGACTCGTGGTCATCTCCGTCCCGGCGAGTCCCGACGTGCACCAGGTCGGTGGGCGGGCCACCGAGCGGGTCGGCACCTCCTGCCACCCGATGGCGGCGTCGCGGATCGCCACGGTGGTGGGTGAGCGGCGCGGCGAAGACTGGTCGGCGGCCGACTCCGGTGTCGACCCGGATCACGCGGTGGCGCCTGCCATGATGCTGTGCCGGACGTTGCTGGGCCGCTCCGCCGACCCGGTCCGCAGGGACCATGCCCAGCACACCGACCTCGATCTGCTGCGGCGGCTCGGGCTGCTGACCGCCTCCGGCACCCTGGTCAACGCCGGGGCGCTGCTGCTGACCGCCGACCCACGGCACGCTCAGACCCTCGCCTACGTCCATCGCCGTACTCCAGCCGGCGAGCTGACCGCCAACGAGCACCTCGGCGGGCCGCTGGTGGAGAGCCTGCTGCGGGTCCTGGACCGGATCGAGGCCCGGGTCGAGCGGACTCCGGTGAACCTCCCCGGCGGGCAGCAGCTCCAGCTCGCCGACCTGCCCGAGGCCGCGATCCGGGAGGCCGTGGTCAATGCGGTCACCCACCGCGACTACCGCAGGCCCGGTCCGGTCCGGGTCGAGCACGCGGCCACCCGCCTGGTCGTGACCTCACCCGGGCCGTTCCTCAGCGGAATCACCCCTGACAACGTGCTGACGACGTCGCCGAGGTCACGCAACGCATGCCTGTCCAATGCCATCCGGACCCTGGGCCTCGCCGAGACCGCCGGGATCGGCGTGGACCGGATGTACGCCGAGATGGCCCGGCTCGGTCACCAGCCACCGACCTACACAGCCGACCTGAACGAGGTCCGCGTCACCCTGCTCGGCGGCGCCCCCAACTCCCACCTTGCCCGGTTCGTGTCCACACTGCCCGCCGGTGAGTCCGAGGACGCCGAGACGCTGCTGGTGCTGCTCACCCTGCTCAGCCACCGCACCGTGACCGCCGACCAGCTTGCGCCGTTGTTCCAGAAGTCGGCCGCGGAGGTTCAGGCGGTCCTTGACCGGCTCGCCTCACCCAGCCTCCGGCTGATCGAACGCACCCGCGAGTCCGTGCGGCGCTCCCAGCCGGTCTACCGCCTGCAGGAAGGCGTCGTCGCCACGCTCGGCCCCGCCGTCACCTACCGGCGCCGCACCCCGGACCAGCACGACCGGAAGATCATCGGTCTGGTCCGCGAAGCGGGATCGATCAACAGCCGGGTCGTCCAGATCGCCCTCGGCCTGGACCCACCGACCGCCTCCCGGATTCTTGGCGACCTGGTGGCCAGACAGATCCTGATCAAGACCTCGACCGCGCAACGCGGCGCCAGCGTCACCTACGGTCCCGGTGAGCGTTTCCCGGTGACCTCGACCGCCCGGCGGCGGCAACGGAAGGACCAGCCATGACCGAGCGGCGGCGCAAGCTCATCGAGGTCGCCCTCCCGCTGGAGGCGATCAACCGGGAGTCGGTGCGGGAGAAGTCGATCCGGCACGGCCACCCCTCCACCCTGCACCTGTGGTGGGCCCGCCGGCCGCTGGCCGCCGCGCGCGCGGTGCTGTTCGCCCAGCTCGTTGACGACCCCTCAGCTCGTCCCGACCTGTACCCCACCGAGGCCGAGCAGGCCGTCCGGCGCAAGGACCTGTTCGGGCTCATCGAACGGCTGGTGGTCTGGGAGAACACCAATGACGCGGGACTGCTCGCCCAGGCCCACCGGGAGATCCTGGCCAGCACCGGCGGCCACCCACCCGCGATCCTCGACCCGTTCGCCGGTGGCGGCTCCATCCCGCTGGAGGCCCAGCGCCTCGGCCTGGCGGCGCACGCCTCCGACCTCAACCCGGTCGCCGTCCTCATCAACAAGGCGCTGATCGAGATCCCGCCGAAGTGGGCCGGCCGGCCCCCGGTCTTCCCCGGCGCCGCCGGGGACCGCCTCGGTGATTGGCCCGGCGCGACCGGCCTGGCCGAGGACGTCCGCCGCTACGGGCAGTGGATGCGGGACGAGGCCGAACGCCGCGTCGGCCACCTCTACCCGAAGGCGACGCTCGCCGATGGCACGGCCGCCCCGGTGATTGCCTGGATCTGGGCCCGCACGGTCACCTGCCCCAACCCGGCCTGCGGCATCTCGATGCCGCTGATCCGCTCGTTCTGGCTCGGCAAGAAGAGGGGCAAGGAGGCGTACGTCGTCCCGCGGGTCGGTGACGGCCGCATGGAGTTCAGCATCGGCACCGACCCGCGCACCGTGCCGACGAAGGACACCGCCGGTACGGTGACCCGCACCGGCGCGGTCTGCCTGGCCTGTGGTACGGCCGTGCCGCTCACCTACATCCGGTCCGAGGGCAAGGCCAAACGGCTCGGTGCCCAGCTCATGGCGATCGCCGCCGAAGGCAACCGCCGCCGGATCTACCTGGCGCCCACCCCCGAGCACGAGCGGGCCGCCGAGGTCCCCCTCCCGCCCGACGTCCCCGACACCGAGCTTCCCGATGCCGCGTTGGGCTTCCGGGTCCAGGGCTACGGGATGACCCGTCACGCCGACCTGTTCACCGCCCGCCAGCTCACGGCGCTGACCACCTTCAGCGACCTCGTCACCGAGGCACGCGCCCGCGTCCTCACCGATGCCATCGCCGCCGGCCTGCCCGACGACGGCATCGGCCTCGAAGCCGGCGGCACCACCGCCACCGCCTACGCCGACAGCATCGCGGTGTATCTAGCGATAGTCGTGGATCGACTCATTTCGACAAATTCTGTTCTATGTCGCTGGAATCCTGCCCCTTCGAAAGAAAGCGTAAGCGACACTTTTTCTCGCCAAGCATTGTCAATGGTGTGGGATTTCGCTGAGGGTTGTCCGCAGACGGAGGGTCCGTGTGATCTTGCTTGGAGCGTTGGTTGGGTTACGCGCAGCCTTGATCGTGTCCCGTGCGGAACTGGCGTTGTGTATCAGGAGAATTCGGCCGAAAAGTGCTACGCAGAAATGCTGGTCTCTACCGATCCACCATATTACGATAATGTCGGTTATGCTGATCTTTCGGATTTCTTCTACGTGTGGCTGCGGCGGTCACTGGGCGACGTGCTACCAGGCCTGTTGGGTACGATGCTGACCCCGAAGGCCGACGAGTTGGTGGCCGACCCATTCCGGCACGGCGGTAGCGCGGAGGCCGAGAAGTTCTTCGAGGACGGCTTCATCCGGGTGTTCTCCAAGATCCGTGGGCAGACCCCGCCCGACTTCCCGGTCACCGTGTTCTACGCCTTCAAGCAGGCCGAGTCGGATACCTCGGGCACGGCGAGCACCGGCTGGCAGACGCTGCTGGAGGGCATGCTCAATGAGGCATTCCGCGTAACCGGTTGTGACTGTGTGTGATTGTTGGGGTGGTGGTGCGACACGCCGGGGCGGGTGCGACAAAAGACGCGGAACCCCCGGTATGAAGGTGGTCCTACGAAAGATCATCTTCACCGGGAGT
>JACQDL010000034.1 GCA_016201065.1 Actinomycetota bacterium | reverse complement strand
CATTGTACACCAGCACGTAGTAGACACTTCCACCGCTTACGCATACCTCGGTCGACTGCCCATAGCTATACAGAGTGCCGCCGAAAACGTTCTTCGCAGAAGTCGAGTTTTGCATTGCCCAGCAACCACTGTATGCGGCGTTGCTAAGCGCGTCACTATTGTAATCAACCGGCCGACCGCAGGTCTCGTTGTGGACCAGCACTGGGGTGGTGCCGGCGTAGAAGGTGTGAATGCCCTCCACCGTGAGGTTGTACGCGGTGACGTCCTCCACATGAGCATGGATCATACGGACGAACAGCAACCTCCCCGAAGGTTCCCGCACCCTGTCACCAGGATGCAGGTTCACCGCGTCGGTGAACACCCCCGTCCCCGCGTCCCAGAACGGGTGGTGGTCGGTCGCGGTGAGGGTGCTGCCATCACCGAAGGCGACATCCACCATGGTGTGCCTCCCACCATGGACGATGACCCTCTCCACCGTTCGGGCAGCCGTCCTCCCCGTCCACGGGTCCGTCGCCAGGACCCTCTCACCAACCCTGACCCTGCCGATCGGCTCCCTGGACCCATCCGCCAACAACACCGGAGTGGAGGCGGTGAAGCTGTTCGCCCCACACGAGGCAGCCGACTCACGACCACGGCTGAACAACCGGCCCGCCGAACCACCCACCCCACCGATCAACGCACCCTGCACCGCACCACCAGCGGCAGACCTCCCCAACCCCGACCACGAACACCCCTCGGCACTGCCCTGACAACCCCCCGCGTAGTCGGCCGCCCCCGCCAACGACCCCGCACCCGCACCAGACCCCGCACCCACCAACCCGGAGACCGCCACCTCCGGCAACACACCCTCCAACGCCGAACCAACCAGCTTCCCCCCCAACGGCCCCGCCAGCGCGCCACCCAACGCACCCGTGGCGGCACCCACCCCCACCGCCTCCAACGCACCGGTCGCCGTGCACCCCGCCTTCGTCTTCCCACAGCTCATCGCGTACGTCACGCCGTTCGCGGCCGCACCCGCCAACGCCGCACACCCCACCGCACCGACCCCCCACGTCGCCGCGGTACAGGCACCGAACACCACCGCGCCCGCCGCGAACGACGCGATCGCCGCCGCATGGTTCTTGGCGAACTTCGCCACCGTCGTCACAGCCTTCTTCGCGACCGCGACCGCGGTACGCACCACATGCACCGCCGCGTGATACGCCCGCCTCGCCGCAGCCTCCGCGGCATGCAGCCGCCGGACCGTCCACGCATGCAACCGGGCCGCGATCCGGCGCGCCTGCCGCAGCAGGTCACGCGCCCGGCTAATCAACGCCCGGGTGCGGCTCGCGACCGAGTGATAGACACTCTTCGCCACCGAGACCACGGCCGCCGCCGCCCGCCGCACCGGCTGCACCACGTAGGTGTCGACGTAGTGCCACGCCGGCTGCACCACATTGTTGTTCACCCACGAAATCACGTCACAGAAAGCCCAGCAGTGCCCACTCGGGTCGGTGCCCGTCATCGGGTTGTCACTCACGTAGGCGAACGGGTTCGCCGCCGCCGGGTCCGGTACCGGGTCCACCGACACCGTGTCCCGGTTCATGAACCGACCCGTCGCCGGGCGGTACCAACGCGACGCCATGTTCACCGTGCCGGTCGCCTTGTCCGTCCACCCCGACTGGTAGCCCAGCGCGCCATTCTGGTTCGCCGTCGCCGTGACATTGCCGAACGGGTCATAGGTCGTGGACCCCGCCAGGCTTGCCCCGGACGCGGTAAAGTCGCCGACCACATCCGTATGCCCGTCGGTGTAGGCGAAAGTGCCGGTGCCCGGCACCGTGCCGCCACCCGCGGCCGCGGTCCCGATCCCCACCAGAGCACCCGCCGGGTCACGGCTGTAGGTGTAGGCACCATCGCTCGCGGCGGTGTTTCCGGTGCCGGAGTAGGAATAGGCGGCCGACGGACCATTGGTCGCGGTCGCGGTGATCGTGCGCCCCAACGCGTCCAGCGTGTAGCTGCTCGGCCCCGCGGTCAGCTGCTGCCCGTACGCATCCGACGTCGACGTCAGCGTCCCGGTGCTCGACTGCTGCGTCGCGACGGTGCCCCGGGCCGTGTAGGTGTAGGTGTTCAGCCCGTCCGAGGTCAGCTGGTCACGCGCGTCGTAGCTGTAGGTCACCAACCCGACCTGGGTCCGGTTGCCCGACGCGTCGTACCCGTAGCTCGCCGTCGTCGTGCCGTCGTTCCACGACGCCAGCCGGTTGGCGAAGTCGTAGGTGTAGGTGTTCGACCCGGCGCCGGCGAACCCGGCCGTGTTCTTCGAGGAGATGTTCCCGTTCGGGTCATAGCCGTAGCCGATCGACGCGATCGTGCTCGTACCGGCCGCGTCGCGCAGCGTGTCACCGGTCAACCGGTGCAGGCCGTCGTAGCTGAACGACCGGGTGTTGCCGCCACTGCCGTACTGGATGCCGCTGACCTGGTTGAGGGTGTTGTAGCTGAAGCTCGCCGCCGTCCCCGTCGCCGGATCGGTCAACGAGGCCAGCCGGTCGGCGGAGTCATACCCGTACGACGTCGCCCCCGCCGCATCATTGCGGGAGGTCAGCAACCCGTCGGCGTTGTAGCCGAACGCCGACGACCCACCCGAACCCGCCGCCGTCAGCAACGCGCCCCGGTCGTTGTAGCCGAACGTCTCCGATGTCGCCGGCTGGTAGCCCGGCGTCCCCGCCGTCCCCACCACCGCCGTCGCCGCCGACGTCAGCCGCCCCGCCGGGTCGTACCCGAAGCTGCGGGACGCCGTCGCACCATCGGCACCCGCACCCGACTGCGCGACGAGGTTGCCGTCCCTGTCGTAGCCGGCCGAGACCGACACCCCACCCGGCAGGGTCTGCGACACCGCCCGGGCGGCCGCGTCGTACACCGTGGTGACCGTCCGGTCGGCCGCGCTCGGGTAGGTCGCCGTCGCCGGCTGCACCACCGACTCGGGCAGCTTCCACGGCGTGTACGTGGTGATCGTGGGGTTGCCCCGGCCATCGGTGAACCGGGTCCGGCTACCCGCCGCGTCGTACCCGAACGACGTCGTGATCGAGGTCGCCGCGCTGACCGGCTGCACCTCCTGGGTCAGGTGGTTGCCCCCGTCGTAGCCGAACGTCGAGGTGTGCCCGCGGGCATCGGTCGCCGACAGCACGTTCCCGACGGCGTCGTAGGTCGCCGACGTCTGGGTCAGCAGGGCCTGCGCCGCGTCGTAGCTACGGGTCGTGGTCGGCCGCTGCAACGCGTCGTAGTCGACCCGGGTCGACGTGCCGTCCGGGTTGGTGGTCAGCGCCGGGTCGCCGAGGAACGTGAACGACTGGCTGGTGGTGTGTCCCGCACCATCCGTGATCGACGTCCGCTCGCCCAGCCTGTCGTAGCCGTAGCCGGTGACGGTGCCGTTGTGGGTCGTCGTCGAGGCCAGCCAGGCCCCACCCGGGTTGGTCGGCCCGGCGGCGTAGGAGCTCGTCGTCGTGGAGGTGGTGGGGGTCGGGTAGCGGTCCAGCACGGTCGAGGTGAGCTGGCGCCCGAGATGGTCGTACGTCGCCTGGGTGACCGCGCCCGTCGGGCCGGTCACCGACAGCCGGTCCCCGTTGGTGTCGTAGACACTCGACGTGGTCCCGCCCGCCGGCGAGGTCACCCGCACCAGGTCGCCGAGCTGGTCGTAGAGGTACGTCGTGGCCTGCGCGAGCGGGTCGCTCACCGACACGACGTTGCCCACCCTGTCGTAGCTGCGCACCGTCGTCGCCGTGATCGGGGTGGCCGACCCGGCCGGCGTGTACGCCGGGAGGGTCTGCGACACGGCGTTGCCGTTCGCGTCGTACACCGTCGTGGTCACGTTGCCGTTGGGGTCCGCGGCCTCCACCGGCTCACCGAAGGTGTTGTAGCCGGTGGAGGTCACCGGGTGGAGCGCCACCGCCGCCCCGCCACCACTCTCGACGTTGACGGTCGGGGCCGTGGTCACCGCCGGGTGGCCGGCCTCGTCGTTGGAGTAGGTCGTGACGTTGCCGTTGGGGTCGGTCATCGCGGTCGGCAGGCCCCGCTGGTCCCGCACCCAGGTCGTGGTCACCGCCTGGGACGACGCCGTGGTGCCGCCGCCCCGCCCGGCGGAGTACAGACCGGAGACCTCCGTGGCGGACAGCACCCGCGAGTAGGCCTGCACGTTGGCGAGCTGGCCGTTGAAGTACCCCGCGCTCGCCCCGTTGTAGAGCTCCCGGCCGATCGCGAACGCACCGGTGGCGTTCCACGGGGCGGTGTTCGCCCCCGACGCGGCGAGCTGGCCGTTGATGTAGAGCTGCATCGCTCCGGTGCCGGCGTTGAACACCGCGCTCAGGTGGGTCCACACCCCGGTCGCCGCGCCGTTCGCCGGTCCGGTGAGCACCGGGCCGGTGGGGTTCGCGACATCCGCGGCGGGGGTGAAGAAGCCCCACGCCTTGGTGCTGGGGACGTAGCCGAGCATGAAGCCGGAGTCCTGGGTGCCGTCCTGCGAGGCGGCCACCTCGAACGTCGTGCCCTGCACCGCGAGGTTCACCCACGCCGAGACCGAGTAGCTCGCGGCGGTGTTGAGCACCGGACCGTTGGTGGTGATCTGGCTGGAGGTCCCGTTGAACGCTCCGGCGCCACCGCCCCAGGTCACCCCGGTCGCCCGCCCGGTGTTGCCGGTGCCGGACGCGTCGGTGACGGTGCCACCGGAGGTCTGGGTCAGCGGCCACCAGCCGACCGGATGCCCGGCGGAGTCCATCGACACCGACTGCGAGGTGCGGTTGCCCATCGGGTCGTACCCGTAGCCGGTGGTCCGGGTCGCGCCCGCGGTGTCGGACTGGGTGACCGTCGCCGGGGTGTCATCGGGGGTGTAGGAGACGGTGGTGATCCGGTTCACCCCGGTCGGGTCGTCGACCGAGCGGATGGTGCGGTCGGCGGCGTCCAGGGTCAGCGCCGTCGTGGTCGCGCCGTTGTTGGTGACCTTCGTCGCCGGGTTGCCGGCGGCGTCGTAGGTGTTGGACTCCACGACGTGTGCGTTCGTGCCGGCCGGGTCGGTCCGGGTGACCGTGGCCAGCAGGTTGTTGTCGAAGTAGGTGTAGGAGTTGGTGTTCCCCATCGAGTCGGTCACCGACGCCAGCCGGTCGGCCGGGTCGTACGCCCGGGACTGCTCGGTCAGGAACGTCGCCGCCTGCGGGTTCAGCGGGCTGCCGGTGTACCAGACACCCTGGGTGAGCAGGTTGCCGTTCGGGTCGTAGCCGAACTCGGTCCTGGTTCCCTCGGGGTCGGTCTCGGAGACCTTGTTGCCGTAGCCGTCGTAGGTGTAGGTCGTGATGTTGCCGTCGGCGTCGGTCTGCGTCGCCGGGTGGCCATGGGCGTCGTACGTCGAGGACACCGACCTGGTCGCGTCCCCACCGGTGGCGTCGGCGACGGACTGCGCCGTGACCTCACCGTCCGGGTCGTAGGTCGTCGTGATCGACGCGGTGTGCACCGCCCCGGTGACCCGGTTGGTGACGGCCGGCTCGGTCTGGGTGACAACCTGACCGAGCCCGTCGTACCCGTAGGTCGTCGTCACGCCCGCCGGGTAGCTGTCGGAGATGACCGTCTTGGTCAACGGCCGGCCGAGATTGTCGTAGCTGAACTTCGTCACCAGCCCGTCGGCGTTCGTCGCGGAGGCGACATCACCGTTGTGGAAGTACGACACCGTGTTGGTCGCGCCACCCGGGGAGTAGGTCCGCACCGGCAGGCTGGCGGGGGTGTTGCCGGTGTCGGCCGCCGGGTAGGTCGCCGACCCGTCGCTGTAGCCGATGGTCGTGGCCCGGCCGGACGGGAAGCCCGCGACCGGTGGGGTGGTCACCGCGGTCTTGTTGCCGAGTGCGTCGTAGCCGTACTGGGTCAGGTAGGTGGTGTCGCTGGCCGACGCCGACCGGCCGTCCTGGGAGGTCAGCATCGCGTCCGCGCGGGGGTCTGCGGTCGTCAGCATCGTGGCCAGCTCGGCGAACTGCAGGTAGTAGCTGCCCGCGGAGTCCGCCCGCAACGTCGTGGCGGTGACCTTCGCGTACCGCACCGACCTGGGCGTGAAGGCGAAGGTCTGCGCCGCCGCGGTGGTCGGCCGGGGGTAGTTGGTCTGCGTCGTCACCCTGGTCCAGGTGGTGCCGTCGGCGGACACGTCGATGGTGAACGCCTGCGGGAAGCAAGACCCGATGTTGACCCCGTCGCTGCGCGGGTACAGGTCCACCCGGTTGACGACCCGCGCCGACCCCATGTCGGCCTGCACCCACACGGTCGTCGCCGCGCTGGCGGCGATCGTGGAGGAGTACCCGGCGCTGCCGGTCACCGACATGGCGATGCCATCGGTGAGCGCCGCCGGGTACCACGCGGTGGTGCTCAGCGCGCTGCTGGCGGTGACCGCGGCACCCTTTGCCAGGTCCTGCCCGGTCGACCCGGCCTGGTAGCTGTAGTACGCCGTCGAGCAGGCGGCGGCCGGCTGGTTCTGGCAGGTGCTCTGCGACACGGTGTTCCCACGGGCGTCGTGCCCCATCGTCGTCACGTTCCCGTTCGGGTCGGTGACGGTGAGCAGGTAGCCGGAGGTGTCGTACCCGTAGCTCGTCCGGTGGCCGAGCCCGTCGGTCTGGGCAACCTTCCGGTTGCCGTTGAGCGGGTCGTACGCCGCGGTCAGCGTCCTGCCGCCCGGGTCGGTGGTGGTCACCGTCGTCATCGGGGCCAACCCCCGGGAGTTCCGCGCCGCGGTGTACTCGGCGGTCACCTGGTCCCCGGACAGCGGGGACCGGTAGAAGGCGACGTCGGAGATCGAGCCGGGGAAGTAGTACGGATACCCGGTGCTGCTCGTCGTCGAGGCGTGCGGCTCGGCGGGCCAGCCGCCGCCGATGAAGCCGGCGCCGATCTCGGAGTGGACCATGCTGGGGACTGACGCGATCGTCCCGGACTTCGTCCCGGCCAGGGTGCTGTCCAGGTACAGCGACTGGGTGGCGGCCCCGGCCGAGAGCACCGCGAAGTGCCAGTTGCCGTCGTTCACCGGCTTCGCGGTGGTGATCGGCGTCGAGGCGCCACCGCTGACGTAGAACTCCCCGCGCAGCTTCCCGTCGGTACCGACGTAGAGCAGCGGCACGTAGTTGCCGGGCGTGCTGGCCGCCGGAAACGCGTCGGCGTGGTAGCTGGCGAGCACCCCGCCCGCGGTGCCGGTGGTCTTGAACCACAACCCGACCGACTGGTTGCCCCCCGGCTGGACCAGCCCGGAGGTCGCGGCGTACCCGCTGGTCCCGTTGAAGGACGCCGCGGTGGAGTCGGTGAACGGCCCGGGCGCGCCGAGCGTCACCGCGTTGTAGGCCAGGTCGATGCCGTGTACCTCGTTGGTCGCCGTCGCCGTACCCGCGGAGTCGGCCAACCGCCAGTAGTCGACCGGCGCGCCACCAAGCACAGCCCCGACGTACACCTGGCTGGAGCCCGACACCGCCGGTGGCGCGAGCTTCCACACGCCGCCGTTCTCGTCGGTGACCTGGGTGACCGTCGAGGTGGCCGGGTCGTAGGTCACCGCGGCCTCGGTCTTCCCCGACCGCCGGGTGATCGAGGTGAGCAGGTTCGCCGGCAGCGTCCCGGAGAGGTACTGCACGCTGACGTCGGTCTGGTTGATCGACCGGGCGAAGTACCCCGCGTCCGCGATCGACCCGTTGAAGTAGGTGCCGTACAGCGTCGACGAGCCGGGATGCGCCTGGTCCGGCCAGGAGCCGCCGAGGTACCCCGCACCCACGTAGGTGTGGGCGAACAGCCACGGCTGCGGGCTGATCCAACCCAGCGTGCCGGCGCCCGGGGCGGTGCCCACCTGGACCCCGTCCAACCACATGACCTGCGCGTTCCACGACCCTGACAGCGCCACGTGGTGCCACTTCCCGTCGGCGACGGAGGTCGCTGTCTGGATCGGCACGGGCAGGATGTCCTGCCAGATCAACCCGTTCAGCTTGCCGTCGGTGCCGACGTACAGCAGCGGGGCGAAGTTGCCGGTGCCGGTCTGCGTCGCGGCCACCGGGTTGTCCGAGGCGGCGGCCAGCACCCCACCTGGGGTGGAGGTCTTGAACCACATCGACAGCGCCTCGTCGGTGTGCCCGAACAGGTGCAGGTTGGGCAGCTCCACCTGCGAGGAGGTGCCGTTGAAGCCGGCCGCGGTGCCCGCGTACGGCCGCCCCGGCTGCCCCAGCGTCACGTTGGTGTACGTCGCGCTGTCGGTCCCCTCGTTGACGATCACCGAGCTGGCGGCCTTGGTCGCCCCCGCCGCCTCCCCGAACGTCCACAACGACGAGACACCCTCGTCCAGGGCATGGGTCAGGTACTGCGACCCGGAGGTGTAGGAGTACTTCGTGCACGCGGTCGACGACGTGGGCGGGCAGACGCTGACGAGTTGGTCCCCGGAGTAGCCGTACTGCCAGGTCAGGGCCGTGGTCGGGTCGGTCGCGGTGGCCGGGTCGCTTGCGACGGTCGCGACATGGGCGTGGCCCGCGCCCGTCGGGGTCGCCCAGGTCAGGTGCAGCGCCCGCCCCGAGGTGACCGACGTCATCGCCGTGATCTGGCCGGTCGTCCACGTGAAGGTGACCGTCCGGCCGCTGGCGTCGGTCACCGAGCTGATCCCGTAGCTGCCCGACCCCTGCGCCTGGGCGAAGGTGTAGGTCGTGTCGTCCTTGTCGACGAGCTCGTAGCCGTTGGGGAGCAGCACCACCGTCGCCTGCCGTCCCGCCGGTGCGGTGAACGACCCGTCCGCGTTGCGCCCGTAGCCGACCTGCGGCCCGTCCGGGTAGGTGACCTCTACCGAGGTGACGTTCCCGGCGCTGTCGTACCGCTCGGCGGCCTTCGCGTCGAAGATCGACGACCAGGCCGCCCCGAACGCACCCGACGTGCGGTGGTCCCGGGAGTTGTAGTCGCGCTGCACATCCAGGGACGGCCCGACCGCGGCGACGCTCGCATCGGTGACGCTCGTGGTGTAGTTCCCGATCGCCGCGTCGAACCCGCGGCCATCGGCATTCTGCGACAGCGACGACGTCACCAGCGGCTGTGGGACCTGCACCGAGATCGAGTTCCACGACGCGTTCGTGGAGTAGTTCAGGCCGTCGTAGGTCTGCACCGACCAGTAGTACGTCTTACCCCAGATCAGCTTCCCGGATGGCACCGTCCACCCACCGCTGGTCACCAACCCGGAGTCGGCGGTCTTGGTGCCCGAGGCGTCGTAGACCTGGAAGTCGTACTTGACCGTCGTGCCGGCGGCCGCCTTGGCCGGGTCGATCTGCCCATGGGAGGTGAACTCGGGTGTCCGGGTATGCGTCACCGCCCCGTTCGCGGGGTACTGCGAGTCCACCACGGGAAGCATCGACCCGGTGTAGGTCAGCAGAAGGTACGGCATGTTCCACGTGTTGATCGAATCGAACTGCTTCCAGTGCAGGTTGTCGGAGGGGGACCCCCACAGCGCCAGCCCGTAGTCGCTGGCCGCGCCGGCAGCGGTGGCCCAGGTGTTGAACACCGTGGTCGTCAACGGCACCGACACCCAGTCACCCACCGTCCGGTCGGCGGCGGTGTTCGCGCAGGCGTGCGGCACGGTCGGCGTCAGGCTGCCGATCGCGGCCGGACCGAAGGTGGGACCCGGGTAGGTCGTCGTCTCCGACGGCGTCCACGGCTGGGTGACGGGAATGACGGAGAACGGCTCCGGGGTGCAGGTCGAGGCCCAGGTGTCGAACAGTGACAGCGACGCCGCCGAGACCGTGACCCCGGATCCGTCCAACCCCAAATAGGGGAACTGCAGGTAGGCGTTTGCCGCATGGATGCCCGCGTCGTAGGAGCCGATCTTGACGGTCTGCTCCTGCGAGTGGTCACCGATGTAGGCCGCGCCACCGGACTGCACGTACGTCGACGTCGGATAGCTGGAAGTCGTCGTCGGGTCGACGGTCACCGGGAACACCCGCCGCGGGTCGCTCAACCACGCCTGGTCCACGGTGACGGTCAGCGAGGTCCGTCCACCACTCGTGTCGAGCCGGTATTTCACCGCGTGGGTGGTCGCCGGGTCGCCGGACTTCGGGTCCACCTTCGAGTCGAACGCGTACGGTGCCGGGATCACCCCGGCCGCCTTGCCCGCGGAGTCCACCAGGCTGATCGACCCGTCCGGCTTCGCCACCGGTGTCAGCCCCTGCACGTCCAGCGGGAACACCCAGGAGTTGCCGGCCTGGGCCGAGTGCAGGACCAGGGCCTGCTTCACCCCTACCGGCGTTGGCACCAGCACCAGATCGGTCCCCGGCAGCACGCCCGGGTAGCTGACGGTCGAACCGGTCACCACCGGCGCGACCGCACCCGCGCCGGCCAGCCCGAAGGACAGCGTCCGGCCACCGCCCAGGCCGACCGACGCCACCCTGGGGTCCGCCGCGGAGCTGGCGAAGTCCACGGCCAGCGAGTTCGCCTTCTCCCGCAGCCGCCCGCCGGTGCCGGGCACCACGGTGGTGTCGATCGGCTGCCATGCGCCCGTGGCGTCGCGGTAGTTCACCGGCGTCGGCGACAGCTTGCGGGTGTAGGAGCCGTCCGGGTTGCTGAAGTAGCTCGACGTCGCCGTGGACCTCGCCGCGACCCGCGCCGACCGGCGCGGGTCAAACCCGGTCCGCAGCGTCGCGCTCGGCCCCTGCCTCACCCGCCGCCCCGCGGGCGACCACGGCGGCAGCTGCCCGCTCGCCTTGCCGACCGGCCGGCCGGCGCCCGCGCCGACCCGGGTGGAGTCGGTCGACGCCGCGTGCGACCTGCCCACCGCGGTCCCGCCCTGCTGCTGCGGCAGCGGTCCCCAGCTCGGATCGCGGAGCCAGCTGGCGATCTGCTCCAACGACGCCAGACGGAGCGTCGGGAGCGCCAGCTCCGCCGCCGACGCGGACGACGCCAGCAACCAGACCACCAGTGCCGTCAGCGTGGCGACGGCGACCGCCCGCCGCCCACGACCCCGCAACCCACGGCCCCGCAACCCACGACCCAGCAACCCACGACCCAGCCGCGCATCCCGAACGCCCATCCCGCTACCCCTCATCCCGAGCACGGCACGACCAACGGGGCAGGGTCCATCGGCGAACTGTCCATCGGTGACTTCGCGGCTCCCGAACCCCCGGGAGCCGTCCTGCTAGTGCGGTGAGGTCCGCTCGCTGGCCGCCACGACCACGTCGCGGATGGCGGCCGATACTCCTGCCGGTGGCGCCACCGGAAGCACGGTGAGGTTTCCCGCGGAGGAACCGGTGCCGACGACGACGAACGTCGTCGAGCCGAGCGCCGGAGCGCGGGCGCGGACCGCGGCGACCTCAGCGGTGCCGGCCGCCAGGATCAGGTCGCAGCGACGCGCGACCAGAGCGTTCAGGTAGAGCCGGGCGTTGCTCTCGGACTCCGGGCCGGCCACCGCGAGGAAGGACACCTTCCCCGCCGTCGTGGCCGAGGCCTCCTGCATCCCCGCCCAGACCGGTGCCGCGGCCTTTCCCGACACGCCGGAGGAATCGCTCAACAGGCAGGCACTGAACTCCGTGTACACCCGCGCCCGGGCGGGTGGCAGCGTCCGGCCCGATGGCGACGGCCACAGCAGCCAACCGACGCCGACCGCAGCGACCGCGATCGCGCCGCCAGCCACCCACCGTCGCCGCGCCGAACCAACGAACCCAGCCAGAGCAACCACTCCCCGGACGCCTCAGCGCGACATTCCGCGCAACGCGATCGGCCTAACGCAGCATACGACCAAACGGTCGATTGCCATAGATGCCGCGAAATACTCGATCGATGACAACGTCGGACTGGAGGGTGGTGGTCACCACGGTGTCGGGGACGTGGCCAGCTCGATCAGCCGGTCCGGGTCCACGACGTCGATGCGCGCCCGGCGCACCTGGATGAGATGCCGGCCGCGGAGGTCGCCGAGGACCTTGGTGGTGGTCTCCCGGGTCGTCCCGACCAGGTCGGCGAGTTGCTCATGAGTGAGCCTGACCGGTGCCGGGGGCGACCCGGCGAGGGTGGCGAGCGCCGAGCAGATCCGGGCCGGCACCGGCTTGAGCACGGTGTCGGACAGCCGGCGTTCCAGCTCGGCGATCCGGGCGCCGAGCAGATCCGCGATCCGCGCCACGATCCGTAGGTCGGTGAAGAGCAGCCGCTGCACGTCCCCGCGGCTCATCAGGCAGATCACGCCGGGCTCAAGCATCTCGGCGTAGGTGTGGTCCATCCGCTGACCGAGCGGCGCCATGTCGCCGAAGAGCTGTCCCGGCGTGAGGATCGCCGTGGTCAGGCTCCGACCGTCCACGGCGGTGCGGTACAGCCGCACCCGCCCCTTCTTGAGGATGAACAGCACCTCGACCGGCCGGTGCGGTCCGTACAGCAACGCACCTCGCCGTACCTCCCGCATCGGCGCGGCGTCGGCGATCCGCCGCATCTCCTCCGCCGACAGGTCCGCGAACAGGTCCATCTCCGACAGTTGCCAGGTCCGGCCCTGGTCACCCAGGCCCGCCCCCGGACCACCGGGCACGCTCTCACGCATCACGCGACCACCCCCGTCCCCGCTCGCCATGGAACGCCATCCTCGCCGGACGCGTCCAGGATGTCCCGCAGGAAACGGTGCCGCGCCGCCCAGCGGCGCCGGCCTCAGCGAACGCCCGACGAACGGCGGCCGAGCACCGCCACCACCGCGCCCAGGACGACCCCGAATATGAGGTGGCCCATCAGGCTCTGCCACGCCGCCGTGTTCACCGTGAAGGTCGGCATGCCCAGCTTCGCCGGCATGAGCAGCAGCGGTCCGAGCACCCACCACGCCGCGCCGTACCCGGCCCCGGCGGCGAGGCTCCCGGTCAGCGACGACGCCACCCGTCCCGCCAACACCCCGAAGCCCGCCCCGATGACCGCCGAAATCGCCAGGTGCACCAGCCAACCCACCGCCGCGGACTCCGACCCGACCAGCATCGCCACCATCGGGATCATGCCCATCGCCTGCATCATCATCCCGAAGACGACCCCGCCGGCGAGGCCGCCAGCGGCCCCCGCCCCAAGACGGGCGGTCATCCTCGCCGTCGCCGCGCTGTTCGTCGCCGCCGCTGCCATGACATCGTCCCCCTCATCGTGGCGCCCCGGCCGGGCGCCGTCGCCAGACGCTAGGTCGACGCGGGTGGCGAGTTCTGTGTCCTGGCACACCTTCCAGCGCCCGGTAGCAGCCTCGGCACCCACGGGCCACCGTGATCACAGCGCCGCGCGACGAGATCAACGCTGCCCGGAGTCGAGCAGTACCCAGCCACGCCGACATCACGTATTGACTTCGGCGGATCGCGTCCCCGCACGGCCTTCCAGTGTCCGATCGGGCCACATCCCGGCCGGATACCGTGTCGGAGAACCACATGGTGGGTAGATCCATGCCAAACATAGGGTTCCGAGCACGCGCGCTGTCGTCAACGATCTCGGGTACGGGTCGCGTCAGTGCCAGCACACGTCAGAGCGGACGGTGGTCGGATGGCCGGCACGGAAGCACCGACCGCGCTGCGAACCCGCGGGCTGACCAAGGACTTCCGCGGGTTCCGGGCGGTGGACGGCGTGGACCTGGACGTCGCCCACGGGTCCGTGCACGCCCTGGTCGGCCCGAACGGCGCGGGCAAGACGACGCTGTTCAACCTGTTGACGGGTTTCTTGGCGCCGACCTCGGGGACCATCGCGGTCGGGGCCCACGACGTCACGACGGCGCTGCCCGAGGAGATCGTGCGACTGGGGGTCGCCCGATCTTTCCAGATCACCAGCCTCTTCGAGCAGCTGAGCGCCCGGCATCACGTCGAGCTCGCCCTGCAGGGCGGGACTCGGCTGGGCTACCGCTTCTGGCGCTCGGACCGCCTGGTGCGCCGGTTCACCCCCCGGGCGATGGAGCTGCTGGCGGAGGTCGGGCTGGCCGACCGGCCGGAGGCGCCGGCCGGCAGCCTGGCGTACGGGCAGAAGCGGGCCCTCGAGCTCGCCCTGGCGCTCGCACTGGACCCCGTCGTCCTGCTGCTGGACGAGCCGACGGCGGGCATGGGCCGCGAGGACGTGGACCGCACGATCCAGCTGATCCATCGGGTCCGTCAGGGCCGGACCGTCGTGTTGGTCGAGCACAACATGACGGTGGTGGGGGACCTGGCCGATCGGGTGACCGTGTTGCAGCGCGGCGCCGTGCTCGCCGAGGGCGGCTACGCCGACGTTCGATCCGACGCCCGCGTGGTCGAGGCCTACCTGGGGGGCGACGGTGCTTGAGGTTCGGGGACTCTCGGCCTGGTATGGCGAGGCGCAGGTGCTGCATGGCGTCGACCTCGACGTCCGGCGCGGTGAGGTCGTCACCCTGGTTGGTCGCAACGGAGCCGGCAAGACCACCCTGCTGCGCTGCCTGCTCGGGCTGCACCGCCAGCAACGGGGCAGCGTCATGCTCGAAGGCCGCGCCATCGACCGGTTGCCCCCGCACCGGCGGGCCCGGCTGGGGCTCGGGTACGTGCCTGACGACCGCGGCGTGTACGCCACGTTGAGCGTGTCCGAGCACCTGCAGCTGCCACCGATCGCCCGGGAGACGGCGTGGACGGTGGAGCGCCTGTCCGAGGCCTTTCCGGTGCTGCCCGAACGAGCCCGTTCGGCGGGCACCCAACTCTCCGGGGGCGAGCAACAGATGCTGGCGCTCGCCCGAGTGCTGCGGATGGGAGCACGGTTGCTCCTGCTCGACGAGCCCACCGAGGGGCTGGCACCGCTGTTCGTACGCCGCATCGGCGAGATCATCCGGACCGTCGCCGCGGACGGCGTGACCGTGCTGCTCATCGAGCAGAACGTGCGCTTCGCCAGCTCGGTCTCCGACCGCCACTACGTGCTCGCCGAGGGCCGCGTCGTCGAGTCCCTCACCAACGAGGAGCTGCGGCAGCAGGAAGGCACGCTGCTGCGCCACCTCGGCGTCTGACCCTGTCCATTCCGGACGCTTCGTCTACTCCAGGAGGCACAGCAATGCTGATCAGGGCGAAGGCAACGACGGCACTGCTGGCGGCCTGCGGGCTCGCCGTGGGTGGTTGCGGGGGTGGCGGACCCCAGTCGAGCTCGGAGCGGATCACCAACGGGAAGGTCGTCCTCGCGGTGCTCAACGACCAGTCCGGTGTCTATGCGGACCTGTCGGGCAAGAACAGCGTCGAGGCCGTCAAGTTGGCGGTCGCCGACTACCAGAAGAAGTATGGCGACGCCGCGGTGGCCAAGACCATCGAGGTCGTGAGCGCCGACCACCAGAACAAACCCGACATCGCCAACAACAAGGCGCAGGAGCTGTACGACCGGCAGCGGGCCGACGTCATCCTGGACGTGCCGACGTCCTCCGCGGCGCTGGCCGTGGCCACCCAGGCGGCGGCGAAGAAGAGGCTGTTCATCGCCGTGAGTCCGGCAACCACCGCGCTCACCGGCAAGGCGTGCAACAAGTACACCTTCCACTACGCGTACGACACCTGGATGCTGGCCAACGGAACCGGCCGGACGGTCACCCAGCAGGGTGCCAGGGAGTGGTACATCGTGTACCCCGACTACGCCTTCGGCCAGGACATGGAGAAGAGCTTCACGCAGGCGATCCAGTCCGCCGGTGGGCATGTCATCGCGGCCGACCCGACGCCGTTCCCCAACGACAACTTCTCGACCTTCCTGATCAAGGCGACCACCCTCAAACCGAAGCCGCAGGTGCTGGGCACCATGCAGGCGGGGGGCGACCTGGTCAACCTGGTGAAGCAATACAACCAGTTCCGGCTGCGTGAGCAGGGCATCACGCTGTCCACGGGGTTGATGTTCATCACCGACATCCACTCCCTGGGGCCGGACGCCTTCGCCGGCACCCAGTTCACCGACGCCTGGTACTGGAACTTCGACGAGCGGAACCGGCAGTGGGCCGACCGGTTCACGGCAGCCACCGGCACCCGCCCCTCGTTCGCCCATGCCGCCAACTACTCCGCCGCCCTCCAGTACCTGGAGGCGGTCCAGCGCGCCGGGACGGACGACGCCGACGCCGTCGTGACGGCGATGGAGGGGTACACCTTTGACGACGTGTTCGCGCGTCACGCCGCGATCCGCGCCGCCGACCACCGGGTCACCCACGACGTCTACCTGGCGGAGGTCAAGCCGAAGGCCGACGTCACGCGGGACTGGGACTACGAGAAGATCGTCCAGACGATCCCCGCGGACCGGGCGTTCCGCCCCGTCGCCGAGAGTGCGGCCGCCGGCTGCACCCTCGGCTGAGGCAGGGCTGGCGGGGCATGTCCGACTTCGTGCAGCAGTGCTTCAACGGCCTGGTCAGCGGGAGCTTCTACGCCCTGCTGGCCCTCGGCCTCGCCGTCATCTTCGGCATGCTGGGTGTGGTCAACTTCGCTCACGGCAGCTTCTACATGCTCGGGGCGTTCAGCGCCTACATCGGGCTGGAGTCCTTCGGGGTCCCGTTCTGGGTGGCGCTCGTGGCCGTGCCGCTGCTCCTGGGCATCCTGGGCATGGTCATCGAGCGGCTGCTGATCCACCGGCTGGTGGATCTCGACCCGCTGTACAACTTCCTGCTCACCTTCGGTGTGGCCCTGGTGTTGCAGGACCTCATGAAGCGCACCTACGGAGTGCAGTCGCAGCCCTACCCGGTCCCGGGCGGGTTGGCCGGCCAGGTGAACCTCGGCCTGTTCCGCTACCCCGCCTACCAGGTGTTCGTCCTGGCCATCTCCGTGTCGGTCTGCGTGGGCGTGTGGGTGCTGCTCACCCGGACCCGAGTGGGGATGATCGTGCGCGGCGCGACCGAGCGCCGCGATCTCACCCGGGCGCTGGGGGTCAACGTCGGGTTGTGGGTGACCCCGGTGTTCGGCTTCGGGACGGCGCTGGCCGCCTTCTCCGGCGTGCTGGCGGCGCCGATGCGGGCCGTCAACCCGCTGATGGGAGCCGACCTGATCCTGGTCGTGTTCGCCGTCGTGGTCATCGGGGGGTTGGGCTCGATCGTCGGCTCGGTGCTGGCCGGCTTCACGATTGGCATGCTGCAGGCGCTCGGCAACCTCTACGTCCCGGCACTGTCGCAGACCCTGGTGTTCATCGTGATGGCGGTGATCCTGCTGTGGCGGCCGGCCGGGCTGTTCGGCCGGGAGGAGGCACGAGCATGATCCGGTGGCTGCTCACCCGCATCGCCACGGGCTCCCCGTGGGCACGGTACGGGCTGCTGCTCGCGGGGCTGCTGCTCGCCGGGTCGCTGCCGTGGTTCGTGTACCCGCCGGTGGCGATGGACATCGCGTGCTGGGCGCTGTTCGCCATGTCCCTGGACCTGCTGCTCGGCTACACCGGCCTGCTGTCCTTCGGCCACGCCGCGTTCTGGGGCGGGTCGGCCTACGTCACCGGCGTCGTGGCGATCCGCAGCGGGCTGCCGTTCCCGGTCGCCGTCCTTGCCGGGACCGCCGCCGCGATGCTGCTCGCCGTCCCCATCGGATACCTGGCCACCCGCCGTACCGGGATCTACTTCGCCATGGTCACCCTGGCCTTCGCGCAGATGCTGTACTTCGTCGCCAACCAGTGGCGTGACCTGACCGGCGGCGAGAACGGCCTGCAGGGGGTGCCCCGCTTCCTGCCCGGGGTCGACCTGTCCGACCCGTTCTACTTCTACTACGCCGGGCTTCCGATGGTGCTGGCCGGGATCTGGGTCGCGTGGCGCATCGTGCACTCCCCGTTCGGCCACGTCCTGGTCGCGGTGCGGGACAACCCCGCCCGGGCCAGGGCCCTGGGTTACCCCGTCGTCCGGTACAAGGTCACGGTGTTCGTGCTCTCCGCCGGGCTGGCCGGGCTGGCCGGCGGCGTCTTCGCGATCAGCCACGGCTTCGCCTCGCTGGAGGATGTGTACTGGACGACGTCCGGCCAGGTCGTGATGATCTCGATCCTCGGTGGCATCGGGACGCTGTGGGGCAGCGTGCTCGGGGCCATCCTGGTGGTGCGCCTCCAGGACGCGCTGGCGATGTCCGGCTTCGACGGCATCGGCATCGTCACCGGCAGCATCTTCGTCGCGGTGATACTGCTGTTCCGGCACGGCCTGTGGGGGACCACCCGCGACCTGCTGGCCTCCGCCCGCACCCGGCTGGACGCCGGCAGGCTGGCTGGGAGTCCCCACACCGAGCGCCCGCACGAGCTAGCCGCCGACGGACAGGTGGTGCAACCGCAGCGCTAGCTGCAGGTCCAGGCGGCGGTCGGGGGCCTGCCAGTCCTCCCCGAGCAGGACGCCGAGGCGCTCCAGCCGCTGGCCGACGGTGTTGACGTGGACGTGCAGCTCGTCCGCCGTCCGCGCCAGCGATCCGGACGTGGCGAAAAAGGCGTCCAGGGTGTCGATCAGCGCGGTCCCGCGGCGCTGGTCGTAGGCCAGGACGGCGCCGAGCACCGAGCCGACGAAACCGGCGACGTCCCGGCGATCGCTGAGCAGCAGCCCGACGTAGCCGAGCTCGTGGCTGCCCGCAGCGTCTCCGGTACGACCGAGCGCCACCAGGGCCTCGACGCAACGGACCGCTTCGGCGTAGGCGCGGCGCAACCCTTCGGTCCCGCGCCCCGGACCGGCGGACCCGGCCGTGACCGGCCGCCCGAAGCCGGCGCCGAGCTCCCGGGCCAGGTCGCGGGCGTGTTCGGGGCAGGGCCCGCTGGGCCTTCCGTGGTGACAGGGGAGCAGCAGCACCACGTCGCCGCCGTGGGTCGTCGACAGCGCCCCGCGACCGGAGGCGTAGTGCGACGCGGAGAAGGCGGCCCGCTCGGGGTCGCCGTCCACCCGGGCCACGACGACGACGTAGGGGGCCTCCAGATCGAATCCCAGCCGGCTGGCGCGCTCGGCGAGCAGGCCCGGGTCCCGGTGCGGGGTCGTCAGCAGGTCGTCGAGGAACTCCCCACGCACCCGGGACTCCGCCTCGGCGACGCTGCGGCGGAAGAGCAGCAGCAGCGCCGTCACCAGGGCGGCGCGTTCCAGGATGCGCTGGTCCGCCTCGACAAGTACCGGCTCGCGGAGGTGGACCAGGGCGCCGAGGTACTCCGAGCCGGCCACCACGGCGACCACCCACAGCCCGTCCCCGGCGGCGGCCCGCCCGGTGGCACGGGACGCCGAGACCGCCGTGGCGACCGTGCCCGCCGGGAGGTCCCGGACGTCACCGGCCGAGGCCAGCCGGTGGCCATGGGCGTCGAGCACCACCAGCGCACCGCCGAGCACGTCGGTGACGGCGAGCGCGACATCGTCGACGCCTCCCCCGCGCAGCACCACCTCCGTGAATCGGTCGTGCATGGACACCGCCCGCTCCACGGCCGCGCTGTGCGCGCGGACCATCGCGTTGGCGTTCGCGAGCTCCGCGAGCGCCGCCCGCGTCTCCTCCAGCAGGCGGGCGCTGTCCAGCGCCACGGCGGCGTGCGCGGCGAGGGAGGACAGCAGGGCGATCTCCTCGCGGGCGAACGGTCGCTCGCTGCGGTTGGCGGCGAACAGCACGCCCACCACGCGGCTTCCCAGTGCCAGCGGGACACCGAGGATGGCGATCAGCCCTTCCTCGCGGACCGCGCCGTCGATGTCCGGGGTGTGGTGGAAGCGTTCGTCGGTGAAGTAGTTGGACGTGACGTAGGGGACACCGGTCTGGGCCACCAGGCCACCCAGCCCGGCGCCGAAGGCGAGCCGCAGCCCGCGGAACCACGCCGAGACCGCACCGTCGGTGACCCGCATGTAGGTGTCACCGCGGTCCTCGTCGTGCAAGGTCAGGTAGGCGACGTCGGTGCCGAGCAGCTGCCGGGCCCGGCGGACGATCGCCTGGAGCACCGAGTCGACCTCGCGCAACGCGGCAAGGTCACCTGCTGTCTCGAACAGCCCCGTGAGCTCGACCTCGCGCCGGTGCCGCCGCGCCAGGAGGGCGCGCACGCGCAAGGCGAGCGTCCGCGAGCGCTCCAGCTCGGCGAGCACCGGCGCCGGCTCGCCCCGAGCCCGGGCGCGGAGCACCGGCCCGTCGAACTCCACAGCGGCGGCCTCGCGGGCGAGTAGCTCGAGGAACTCCTGCGCATCCGGCATCGGCCCCATCCTCGCACCGGAGACGCCGATGTTACTGAGCCGTCCAGCCGCCGTCGATCACGATCGACGCCCCCGTGACGAATGCCGCGGCCGGGGAGCAGAGGTAGGCGACCAGCTCGGCCACCTCCTCGGGTTCGATCAACCGCTTCATCGGCGTGCGCGCCAGCAGTATCCGGGAGACCACCTCGGAGACGTCGATGCCGTGTGCCCTGGCCTGGGCCTCGATCTGGCCCTCGACCAGAGGGGTCCGGACATAGCCGGGGTTGATGCAGTTGGAGGTGACGCCGTGCTCGGCCGCCTCCAGCGCGATGACCTTCGACAACCCCTCAAGGCCGTGCTTGGCGGCGACGTAGGCCGCCTTGAACGCCGACGCCCGCAGCCCGTGCACCGAAGAAATGTTGATCACCCGCCCCCACCCCTGGGCGTACATGTGTGGCAGCACGCGCTGGACCACCAGGAACGGTGCCTCCAGCATCACCTGCAGGATGTGCCGGAATGTCTCCGGTGGAAAGTCCTGGAGCGGCGCCACGTGCTGCAGGCCGGCGTTGTTCACCACGACGTCGAACTCGGCCGGAAGAGCCGCGACGCCCGCGGGGTCGGACAGGTCCAGGGCAGTGGCCTCGGCGCCGATCCCGGCGGCCGCCGCAGCAACCGCTGGACCGTCCACGTCGGCCAGGACGACGCGGGCACCGGCGGCAGCCAACCTGCCTCCGCAGGCCCGCCCGATGCCTCCGGCACCCCCGGTGACCAGTGCCGTCCGCCCGCTGAGGTCCGGACCGGGCCGCTCGACCTGGAGCAGGTCCGTCGCGGGTGCCATGACCATGGACAATATGAGGATCGCCGTGCCGCCCCTATGGGGACTCGCCACATATCCTCACCGCCGCCTGTGTGGCAGGGCCGGACCTGGTCCCGGTGCCCAGCTCCGCCGCACGAGATCACCACCCCGGCGGACCGAAGCCCCTCCCCCGTCCGGCCGCCAGCCGGGCGGCCGGCGCGACCAGGTGAGCTCCCCTGACGGGAGACACGGGTCTACGTCGACCACCCGACCGGCACGGACCGCGGCTCAGCCGCTGTGCAGGGCGATGATCGCCCGGATCAGGAAGTGGAGGCCGAGGCCGATACCGAGGGCGATGGAGACGATGACGAGTCCCTTGCGGGTGCGGCGCTGGATCGTGGTCATGAGATGAGCCCTTCTCTGCTGGGGGTGCGGTGTCACTGGTAGGCGAGGGTGTCGCGGACGGTCAGCGCCGCGGCGCGGCGGGCGGGGGTGAGGCTGGCGAGGCCGGAGAAGACGATGACGACGGCGAGCCAGACGAGGGGACCCCACCCGTTGACGGTGAAGTCGAGGGGGGCCTCCAACATGATCTGGCCCATGATGTTGCCGAAGAGGATGCTGGCTGGGATCGACAGCGCAAGGGAGAGTAGCCAGCTCAGCGCCCCGACGATGCCTCCTTCCAGGGCGACGAGGGCCAGCAGGGTGCGGGTGGCGGCGCCGACGGCGCGCAGGATGCCGATCTCCCGGGTCCGCTCGATGACGTTGATCGCCATGGTGGTGGCCAGGCCGAGGCCGCCGATGAGGATGCTCAGCAGGGTCATCAGGCCGAGGAAGGTGACGATGACCAGGACGTGGTCGCGGCGGACCTGCTGGGCCTCGACGGTGTTCTGGTTGGACGTCAGCCCGATCCCGGCGGAGGTGAGGGCGTCGTCGAGCGCACGCCGGGTCCCGGTCAGGGCGTCCGGGTCCCGGCTGTCGGCGAGGACGCGCACGGCGTTCGTCGTCCCGGCCGCGCCGAGCGTGCTGGCGAGATCGTCGTAGCTGACCCAGGCCGCCGGCGGTGCGGCGACCTGCCGGACGACACCGACGACGTGCCAGCTGCCGAGCTGGCCGTTGACCCGCAGCTGCACGTCGGTGCCGGCCACGACCCCGGGGAACGCCGAGGCGAGGTTGTGGCTGACGACGATCGCGCGGCTGTCGCCGGGGCGCAGCCAGCGGCCGGACAGCACCGGCATCCGCAGCATCGGGGTGTCGACCGGGACGCCGTACAGGGTCGGCGCGAGGGCAGCGGTCTCCGCGGCGCCGACGGTGACCGGCGTGCGCAGCCAGGTCTCGGCCAGCGAGACGCCGGAGACGCCGCGTGCCGCCGCGGCGACCCTGTCGGCCGGGTAGGGGTGGTCGAGGTTGACGGCGACGTCGTAGTGCAGTGCCTCGGCCTGGCCGTCCATGGTGGAGTTCAGCGAGGTGCTGAGGTTGAGTGCGGCCATGAACGTCGCGCCACCGAGGGCGAGGGCGGTCAGCGTCACCGCGACGCGGCCACGACGCCGGAACGCGTTGCGGGCGGCCATCAGGGGCAGCCGGGGCAGCGGGCGCCTGGACAGCCAGGCCGCGAGCCGCGCCCGAAGGCCGGTGGGGTTGGCCACGGCGGGCGCGGTGACGCCATGGTCCCGCATGGCCGCCGCTGGTGTGGCGCGGGCCGCCCGGATGACCGGGACCGCCGCGGCGAGCAGCGGCACGGCGACCGCGCCGGCGAGCTGGCCGATGACCAGCCAGCCGGGCAGGCCGGTCTGGCCAGCGTCGAAGTTGAGGATCGCCGCGACCGCCACGATGTAGCCACGCGCGGCAAGCCACCCCAACGGCCAGCCGATGAGCAGGGAGACCGCGGCGAGCACACCGACCATCCCGGCGTAGCTGCCCGGGATCTGCCCGGTGCGCGCGCCGACGGCCTTCATCGCGCCGATCTGGCGGACCTGGCCGGCCAGCAGCGCCGCCATCAGGGTGGCCACGAGCAGCCCGCTGAGCCCGAGCGCGAGCACGCCGAAGGACTGTTGCAGCCACAGCAGCGAGTCCATCTGGCTCTGGTGCGGATGCACGCCGGGGATCGGCACGAACACCTGGGTCACCCGCACACCGGCGGCCCGCAACCGCCCGGCGACCGTGGTCGCGACGCTGTTGATGTGGGAGCGGTCGAGGCGGTCGCCGTCGACCAGGATCCGCAGCTCGGTGGGGTCCGGCGACATGCCCAGCCGGGCGAGGGTGCCCGGGGTGACGTAGCCGTACACCAGGCCGTCCTGCCAGGCCGGAGCCTGGCCGAGGTCGTGGACGGTGCCGGCGACCCGCAGCGTGCGTGACCGGCCGCCCGGCACGTCGAGCTCGATGGTGTCGCCCAGCCCGGTCTTCGCGACCCGCATCGCCGCGCGCTCGATGATGACCTCCCCCGGCGGGGGTGGCCACACGCCTTCCTGCGGGACGAGCCTGGCGATGGAGTTGGCGGTGAAGTCGGTCCGGGCGAACAGTCTCATCGGGATGTAGTCGGACGGGCCGACCCGGACCCGGGCGGTCAGGGTGGTGGCGGTCTCCACGGCGGCGACGCCCGGCATGGCACGGGTCGCGGCGGCGACCTCTGGGGTGAGGCCGGTGGCGACGAAGGTCGCCGACGCCGGGTTGGTGGCCAGGTACTGCGCGCGCAGCTCCCGGGAGAGCACCACGGAGCTGGCGGAGACCCAGACCACGCCGAACACGCCGAGGGTCATCGCGACGACGACCAGTGTCGCGCGGCCGCGTTGCTGCCACAGGTCGCGCAGGGTCTTGCGCCACCGCATGTTCAGCATGAGACCGCCTCCGTGACGTCGTCGGCCGGGGAGGACGGCGCGATGCGTCCGTCGGCGAGGGAGACGGTGCGCTGGACCCACCGGGTGACGTCGCGTTCGTGGGTGACCATGAGCACGCAGGTCCCGGTCGCGGCGAGCTCGGCGAGCAGGTCGAGCACGGTGTCGCCGGTCTGCGCGTCGAGGTTGCCGGTGGGCTCGTCGGCGACGAGGACCGGTGGGTCGTTGGCCATCGCCCGGGCGATGGCCGCGCGCTGCTGCTCCCCACCGGACAGCGTCGAAGGGAGCTTGTCGGCGAGCGCGGCGATCCCGACCCGCTCCAGCAGCTCAAGGGCGCGGGGGCGGCGCTGCCGTACCGGGATGGTGCGGCACAGCTCCATCGGCAGCATGACGTTCTCGGCGGCGGTGAGGGTGGGCAGCAGCTGGAAGAACTGGAACACCACGCCGACGGTCTTCCCGCGCCAGGCGGCGAGCTTGTTCTCGCTCAGGTCGCCCAGCACGGTGCCGGCCACCTCGATCCGGCCCGAGGTGGGGCGGTCGATGCCGGCGACCAGGTTGAGCAGCGTCGACTTGCCCGACCCGGAGCGGCCCACGATGGCCACGAACTCACCCGCCTGAGCGCGCAGGTCGACCCCGCGCAGTGCCTCGAACTCCGCCGTGCCGTCGCGGTAGGTCTTCACCGCGCCGGTCACGCTGACCGCCGCCTCGCCCCGGCCGGTCTCCTGCTGCCCCGCAATGGGCAGGCCGAGCGTGCGTGTCGTGGTCATGTGCTCCCTCGAATCCTGGTCGGTGGTCACGGACGGGTGCCCCGGGCGATACACGAGCGTCCTCTACAAGACAAGCGTCTTGTATGGGAGTATCGTCTTGGCAAGGGCGGGCAGGTCAAGCCCCAGATCGGCCGGTACGTCTGCTACCAGACACCAGCGGCGAACTGTCCAGGGATGGAGGGCGGATGCGCCAGACCAAGACCGACCGCCGGTCGCTGCGGACCCGGCAGCTGCTCGTGCAGGCCGTGTTCGACCTCATCCGGGTCAAGCGCTACGACGCGATCACCGTGCAGGAGATCACCGACCGGGCGAACGTCGGGCGTTCGACGTTCTACGCCCACTTCACCGACAAGGACGACCTCCTCGTCGACGGGGTCCGCCAGCTGATCGCCGGGCTGGACGGCACCGCGCCGGCCGGCAGGGGAGCGTGGCTGTACCCCACGCTGGCTCTGTTCCACCACATCGGCGCCCAGGCCGACATGTACAAGGTGCTGGCCAGGGGACGCGGGCTGGCCCTGTTCATGACCGCGCTCCACGCCGAGCTGACCGCCGTGTTCACCGAGCGGCTGACCGCCCGCGTCCGTCCCGACCGCACACCGGTCGTCGCCGCACCGCTGCTGGCCGCGATGACCACGAGCATGCTGGTCACCGCCATCCGCACCTGGATCGAGGGAGGGCTCACCGAGCCGGCGGAGGCGGTCGACCGCGCGTTCCACATCGCCGCCGAGGCGGCCATCCGGGCCGGCCTCAGCGCGGAATGAACCCGGTGTCCAGCTCCCACGGCCGGATCGGCGAATGCTGGATCACCCACGCCTGCAGGGTGCGGTCGGCGCCGAGCAGGACGAGCAGCCCGACCCCGATCAGGACGAGGCCCAGCACCCGCCGGAACCATCCGTCCGGATCGGCCGCCCAGCGCAGCCGACGTACGGCGCGCTGACCGGCCATGGCGATCACCAGCAGGGTGGCGCACAACCCCGCCGTGTACGCCAGCAGCAGCACCAACCCGAACGCCGGCTCCGCCGGGAGCAGGGTCACCACGACGTAGCCGTACAGCGGGCTGCACGAGGAGAACACCGGTCCCAGCGCGGCACCGGTGAGCACCTCCCCCATGACCCCACCCCGCCGCCGGGCGGCGGCCAGGCGGCCACCCGACCGGGAGCCGAGCAGCAGCCGTTCCGACACCGCCTCCCACAGGGCGGGGAACACCTGCACCAGACCGAGCGTGACCAGCAGCCCACCGCTGAGGAACCGCCACACCTCGGGCGGGATCCCGATCAGCGCCGTGGTGGCCTTCAGCAGCAGCGTGAACACCACCACCGAGGCACCCAGCGACGCGGTGATCACGAGCGGGCGCCGGTAGCTGCCCAGCGATCTTCGGATGCGGCCGGCACCCCGCCGCGACAATGGCGGCCCGGCCGGTCCCCCGGGATCGGTCGGGCCGCCCGGGCCGGCCGGACCCCTCAGACCGGCCGGGACCGCGACGGCGACCGGAACCGCCTGCGGGGCCATCGCGCCGCCGATGACCACCGGAAGGACCGGCAGCACGCACGGCGCCAGGGTGGTGAGCATCCCGGCCACCACCGCACCCAACACCAGCAGCATCAGCGCCGCCCCGCCCGCTCAGAGCCGGGCGGCGATGTCGGCGGCGGTGAGGGTCCCGGTCCACGCCTTGAGCTTCGCCCCGTCGGACCCGATCGCGACGAACGTGTGCTGTTGGGTGACACCGTACTGCCGCCTGAGGTCCGTCGCAGTGTCGTAGTCGACCTTGACGATGGTCAGTCCGGCCGGGATGGCCGCCGGGTCGGTGGTCAGGTTGTGGTCGGTCTCCTGGCAGCTCGGGCACCAGGTGGCGTTGAAGAAGAGCACGACCCGGCCGCCGGCGTAGCCCGCCTTGTGCGCCGCGAAGGTCGGATAGTCGATGTAGCTGCCCGCCGCTGTCGCCGGGTGCGACGGCGCCGCGCCGGCGGTCGGGGTGGCGGCGGCCGTGCCGCTGGTCGGCGTGGCCGGCGCACCGGCCGCCCGGGCGCCAGCGGTCGGGCCACTCCCCCCGCCGCACGCCGCCAGCAGGGCGAGGCTGCCGGCGGCGATCGCGGAGGCCGCCCATCTCGTCACGGCTCGGTCCGGCATCGAGGCTCCTTGTGGACCCGGGCGAGGTGCGACTCACCTCACCGCATGCGTCGAGTCTCGCCCGGGTCGGCCGGGTCCGGCCTTACGGAGTGCTAACGGCATGCGACCGACCCCGCGGCCCGGCGGGCGGGGTCGGTGGTCAGGCGAGACCAGCGGCGAGGATGGTGGCCGCGGTGACGACCGCGATGCCCGCGCAGACCAGCAGCGCGGGGCGCGCGGTGCCGGCGCTCAGGTCGGGTACGAGCGCCCCCTCCGCCGTGCCGCGCCGGCGACGCGCGGTGAGGATCGCCGCGACGACGAGCCCGACGCCGGCGACGAGCAACACGGCAGCGGCCGACACGGCGCCGGGGAAGTACCGCGCCATCATGGCGGGCAGCACCACCAGCGCGCCGATCGCCCCGAGGGCCAGCAGACCCATGTCACGGAACGCGACCGCGGCGACCACGACGGCGCCCACCGTCAGCAGGGCGAGCACCGCACCCCACCCACCCTGGACCAGGCCGGCCACGCCGAGCACCGCCGCGATGCCGCCGACGATCATCCCCGGCTGCCGGGGCCGCACGATCCCGCCCCAGGCGAGGACGGCCCACATCGCGCCGACCCCCCAGACCGCGAGGCCGGGCAGCGATCCCGGGTCGGGGAGCAGGCCGGCGGCCGTGCCCGCGGTCGTGAGCAACGACCCGAAGACGGCGACGTGCTGGAGCAGGTGCCGGTGCGCGGACCAGAGCACCACGGAGTAGAGCGCGGTGCCGGACGAGGCGAGGAACGCGATCGACTCATCCCGCCAGACGAATCCCTCGGAACCGACCAGCGCGAGCAACCCCGCCACCGCCGCGGAGGAGGCGAGCCACAGCACGCCGCGCAACCGCACACCGACTCCGCCGAGGCTGCGGGGCACCGCGCCGCCCGCGGTCAGCAGCAGCGCCGCGGCCGCCCCGGCCACCGCGATCCGCCCGCCGGCCGGGAGGTTTCCCCAGTACCGGCCGGTCATCGTCGCCGAGGCAACCAGGATGAGGACGCCGCCGAGGTAACCCATCGCCTCGGTGACCAGCGACGCGCCCCGCGCCACCGGCCCGGCCTCCGCTACCGGCCCGGCGGTCGCCTCCACGGCCCGGATCCGGGCCGCCTGGTCGGCCGAGATGATGCCGGCGGCGACCCAGCGGGCCAGCATCACCGGCAGGTCAGCCGGAGCGGGGTCGGTCGTACTCACCTGATCATCATGCGCGCCGGGGCACCGGCCGGTACAGAGGACAAAGCCACCACGGCCCTGGCTGCTTTCCTCAGGACCGGGTCGTGCGGACCGATGAGCGCCCTGGCAGAACCATGCGGGTGTCCGATCCCAGCCGGCCGATCATCGGCGGGTGGGCGCGGCACCGCCACCGATGTGGAGGAATCAATGCGGATCCTGGGCCGACTCAAGATCAGCCACAAGCTCAGCGTCCTGAGTGCGCTGGGGCTGCTCGCGGCCCTGACGATCGGCTGGGTGGCCTACACCGAGGTCAGCACGATCGCCGACGCCAACGCGGCCACCCAGCGGAGGACAGCGGCGGTGGCGCTGCTGCACCGGCTGGACGTGGCGCACAGCGACGCCCAGATCGCCGAACGGGACGCCATGCTCGGCGACCTTCCCGCGGCCACCGACGCCCTTGCCGAGGTGATCCAGCGGACCGACGGCATCTGGGCGGACGTCAACGCGCTCGGGTTGTCGCCCGCCCGCCAGGCGGCCATGGACGACCTGCACCAGCGCTACACGGACTTCATGCAGCAAACGAAGACCCTGTTGCCGGGCTTCGTCGGCGTCCGCGACGTGCCGGCGGTGCTGTCCAGCGAACGCAAGCGCGCGCAGGTGCTCGACGATCTGCTCAGGACCGCGATCGAGTCCTTCGCCAAGGCCGCGGCCGACGCGCACGCCACCGCAGCCGCGGCGATCAGCCAGATCCAGGCCACCGTCCTGGCCGTCTCGGGCATCGCCCTGGTCGTGCTGCTCGCGGTGTCGTTCCTGGTGACCCGCTCCATCACGGTACCGATGCGATCGCTCATCGAGACCCTCCAGAAGCTGGCCCGCCGCGACCTCACCGTCCGGGCCCGCTCGGACCGGCGCGACGAGATCGGCGCGATGGCGGGCGCGCTCAACGAGGCGCTCGACGCGGTGCAGACCACGATCTCCGATCTCGGCCGCAGCGCGCAGACCCTGGCGTCGGCCTCCGAGGAGCTGACCGTGATCTCGGCGAGCGTCGGCGAGAGCGCCGAACGCGCCTCCACCACCATCAGCGTCGTGGCCGGCTCGGCCAACGAGGTGTCGGGCGACGTCAACACGATGTCGGCCGCCACTGAGGAGATGACCAGCTCGATCGGGGAGATCGCGCAGAACGCCGCGTCCGCCGCCAGCGTGGCCTCCCAGGCGGTGACCAGCGCCGAGCAGACCACCGAGGCTGTCGGCAAGCTCGACGTGGCCAGCACCGAGATCGGCGAGATCATCAAGACCATCACCTCGATCGCGGAGCAGACCAACCTGCTGGCGCTGAACGCCACCATCGAGGCGGCGCGGGCCGGGGACGCCGGCAAGGGCTTCGCCGTGGTGGCCAGCGAGGTGAAGGACCTCGCCCAGGAGACGGCGCGGGCCACCGAGGACATCACCAACAAGATCGCCTCGATCCAGCAGACCACCCACGACGCGGCCGACGCGATCGGCAAGATCTCCGGCGTGGTCAACCAGATCCGCGACATGCAGTCGACCATCGCGGCCGCGGTCGAACAGCAGTCGGCGACCACCGCCGAGATCAGCCGCAGCGTCTCCGGCGTCGCCAACGGCTCCCAGGCCATCGCCGACAACATCAACGACGTCGCCAGCGCGGCCGTCGCCGCGGCCGAGGGGGCGGCGAGCACCAAGCAGTCGGCCTCCCGCCTCACGACCGTGGCCGCCGAGGTCCGCCATCTGGTGGATCAGTTCACCTACTGAACCACCGGCAGCTGTGCTCAGCCGGCCACAACCACCGCCCGCATCGCCGTCACCAGCTCGCCGAACGGCCGCAGGTCGAACCCGACGATCTCGGTCCGGCATCGCTGGCTCAACGCGCGAAGCTCGACGAGCTGGGTGTGGCCGGCCAGCATCTGCTGGTCGATCGCGCCGACGTACGCCGCGAGCTGGTCGGCTCGCTGATGCCGGGCGACCAGGTGCCGCCACTTGGTGAGGAACCGCTGGATCCGGTCCAACCGCTCGCCGGCAACCTGGACAACGTCGCCGACCCTCGCCAGCCCCTCGTTGACGTCCGCCATGGTCGCGTCCACGTCCCGCAACCCCGCGAACATGGTGTCGCACAGCAGGGTCACCTCGGCGCACAGGCTCCGGTCGGCGAACCCGTCGACGATCTCGCAGGCGAACCCGGCCACGGTGTCGTTGTGCAGGCGGGCCAGCGCGATCCGGAACCGCAGCCCGCCGACCCGCATCCGCAGTGCGTCGAGGTCGGCGACCAGCGCGGCGAACGCGGAGACCGCCGCGTCGCTGGGGACCGCCATCGCCTCGGCGACGGAGTACAGCGCGGGCGCGTCGGCATGCATCGGGGCCGACCCGGCCCGGGCGGAACCGACGGCCCGGTCGAGGGACCGGCCGGCCATCAGCACCGACCGTGAGGTCGTCGCGAGCGCGCTGGAGAGCTTCTGGTACCGGTCCAGCCGGCGGACCAGCTCCTCCAGCCGGGAGTCGAGATCGCGGGTCAGGGCCAGCAGCTCCGCTGGCGCCCCGACCGCGGCGGAGCGCGCGTACGCCCCACTGACCAGCGACCTGCGGGCCGCCACCTCCGCCGGCAGCGTCTCCGCCATGAACTGCTCGACGCTGTCGAACCCCAGCGGCTCCAGCCGGCGTTCCAGCTCCGCGGCTCCGGCGGCGGCAGCCGCCGCGCGTCCCAACCCGGCGGCGAGCGCCTGCTCCTCGACCACCCGCAGCTCACCGTAGAGCCGCCGCACCGACTCGAAAATCGGGTCGCACGGCGCCATCCGCACCGACAGGAACCCGTCGCCGAGCGGCACCACCGTGGCGAAGACCCAGTACGTGCTGCCGTCCTTGGCCAGGTTCCGCAGGTACGCGCCGGCCGGCAGGCCGGCCAGCAACCGATCCCAGAGGATCTTGAACACGCCGCCGGGCATCTCGGGATGCCGGATCAGGTTGTGCGGGCTGCCGGCCAGCTCCTCGGTGGAGTACCCGGAGATCCGGGTGAGCGCCGAGTTGCTCGACCGGATCACGCCCCGCCGGTCCGTCGTGGAAAACAGCAGCTCGTCCATGCCCACCGTGCGTTCCCGGCCGGTCGGCGTCTGTTGGCCGAGCTGAGCCATGGCTCCTCCGTCCGCACCCGAACCGCCCGGGCGGGAGCGGATCGCCAGCCGTTCAACTACGTGGAGTGATCGAACGAATGTCCCAACGACCCGCCACGTCCGGCTGGGACATCTGGGACCGCGGCTCACGATATACCCCGGCAAGGCGCCGGATTGCGCCGGGTCTCGCCCGGATGTCGCAGCGGTTCGCGGCACCGTCAGCCGCGCTCGACACCCCGTATCCGCTCCGCTCACCCCGGACGGACGATCACTGTGCGTATACGATCGTCGGGCCACTCGGGAAGGAAACCGGGAGATGTCGCGACCAGCCGAAATCGTCGGCGGCCGGTGGGCGTTGCCCTGTTGTCACCACCACCCGACAGCCACCGGACACGGAGGAACCATGACCACGCACGAGGACTGGAACCGCGCGATCATCGAGGAGTTCCGTGCCGCCGACGGCCGTGTCGGTGGCCAGTTCGAGGGGGCGCCGATGCTCCTGCTCACCACGACCGGCGCGAGGTCCGGCCAGCAGCGGACCACACCCCTGATGTACCTGCCGGACGACGAGCGACTGATCGTTTTCGCCTCGTACGCCGGGGCGCCAAAGCACCCGGCCTGGTACCACAACCTCGTCGCGAACCCGCGGGTCACTGTCGAGGTCGGCACCGAGACGGCGGCGATGACCGCGACCATCGTGGCGGGTGCGGAGCGGAACGAGCTGTACGCCCGCCAGGTCAGCCACTACCCGGGATTCGGCGAGTACCAGGAGAAGACCGACCGGCTCATCCCGGTCGTCGCCCTGACCCGCCCGTAGCCCACCCAGACCTGACCCGGACCACGCCATGCCCCGCTACGCCGTCCTCGTCCACCCCTCCACCAACCGGGTCTACGCCGACGCCTCGGTCCAGCTCATGCGGGCCGAGCTGGCCGTGCTCAACCGGTCGGTGCTCGGCGGCCGGCTCGCCGACGTCGGGCAGTGCACGCTGGGCGGGGTGCCGTACCTGACCTTCGACGCCGCCGAGCTCGACGAGGCCGCCATCGGCTCCCTGTCCACCCTGTCCGCGCTCTACGCCCTGTTCGAGGTGAGCGGCGAGCTGCTCCGGCCGGTCCCGGTCCGGCCGCTCGCGCGGTTCGACAGCGACCTGCTCAGCATCCTGAGGTACACCGGTAAGACCAACGAGCACTTCACCCGGCTGCTGCTCAACGTGACCGTCCTGGCCAGCGCGGCCGCGCCGGAGATGACCACCCGACGGCTGCGGGTGCTGGACCCGCTGTGCGGGCGGGGCACCACCCTCAACCAGGCGTTGATGTACGGCTACCACGCCGCCGGGATCGACCTCGACGGCAAGGACATCGACGCCTACGCGGCGTTCCTGCGGAGCTGGCTGACCGGCAAGCGGCTGAAGCACCGCACCGAGTCCGGCCCGGTCCGGCGGCACGGGAAGACCCTCGGCCGGCGCTTCCACGCCGTGATCGGCGAGACGAAGCAGCAGTACCAGGCCGGGGACACCGTCGAGGTCACCGCCGTGCACGCCGACACCCGGTCGGCCGGTGACTTCTTCCGCCCCGGCACATTCGACGTCGTGGTCACCGACGCGCCGTACGGCGTACAGCACGGGAGCCGGACCGGCCGGCTCGCCCGCGGACCGCTGGAGCTCCTCGACGGCGCACTGCCGGCGTGGGGCCGGCTGCTGGTCCCCGGCGGTGCGCTGGGGATCTCGTGGAACACCCTGGTCGCGCCGCGCGTCGAGGTGGTGGGGCTGCTCGACCGGCACGGTTTCGAGGTCGTCGACTTCGGCCCCGAGGTCGACTTCACCCACCGGGTCGCCCAGGCGGTGGTGCGCGACCTCGTCGTGGCGCGGCAAATCGGTGGCGGTCCCCCGGTCACGGCTGGTAGAGATCCAGGATGACCGATCTGACCCTCCGGCCGATCTCGGCGGCCGAGTTCCCCGAGTTCTACCGGGTGCTCGTCGACGCCTTCCACGACGTCCCCCACGACAGCGACCGGGAGCTCTCCCGCGGCCGCTTCGAACCGGCCCGCAGCCTCGCCGCGTTCGACGGCACGACGATGGTGAGCACGACCTCCGCCTTCGGCCGGGTCATGACGGTGCCCGGCGCGCTGCTCCCGATCGCGGCGGTCACCGCGGTCTCGGTGGCGGCGACCCACCGCCGCCTCGGCCTGCTCACCTCGATGATGCGCCGCCAGCTCACCGACCTGCACGAGCACGGCGGCGAGCCGGTCGCGGCGCTGTGGGCCTCCGAGGCGGCGATCTACCAGCGGTTCGGATACGGCATGGCCAGCCGGGAGGCCCGGCTCACCGCCCGGACCCGTGAGCTGAGGCTGCGCCCCGGCACCGACCTCGGCACCGGGCGGATCAGGCTGGTCGGCTCGGAGGAGGCCCGGCCGGCGCTGGCCCGGGTGTACGAGGCGCAGCGGGTCCGCTCCCCCGGCTTCCTGGACCGGACCGACCGATGGTGGGATCGGCGGCTCTACGACCCGGAGCACGCCCGCGACGGTGGGCCGCCGCTACGGTTCGCGCTGCGCGCCAACGAAGGCGGGGAGGTCACCGGATACGCCGTGTTCCGGACCATCCCGAGGTGGGGCGAGCACGACCCGGACGGCGAGATACAGATCCGCGAGCTGATCGGGCTGACCCCGGCGGCGTACGCGGCGCTGTGGTCATTCCTGCTCGGCACGGACCTCGTGCGCACCGTGCGGTACGACCGGGTCCCGGTCGACGAGCCGCTGCCGCACCTGGTGGACAACCCGCGCGCCGTCGAGCTGTCCGTCAGCGACCAGCTCTGGCTCCGCCTCGTCGACGTCGGCCGGGCGCTGGCCGCGCGCCGCTACACCCGCGAGGTGGACGTCGTCTTCAAGGTCACCGACGAGTTCTGCCCGTGGAACGCCGGCCGGTGGCGGCTGACCGGTGGCCCGGACACGGCCAGTTGCGAACCCACCACCGCACCGGCCGACGTGACGCTGACCAGCACCGAACTCGCCGCCGCCTACCTCGGCGGCACGACGCTGGCGACCCTCGCGCTGGCCGGTCGGGTCGTGGAGCGGCGCCCCGGCGCCCTGGCCGCGGTCTCGGCGGCGTTCCACACCGACCCGCAACCCTGGTGCCCCGAGATCTTCTGAGACCGGTGATCCGCACCAGCAGGACCAGTGGCCTGGCGCGCCCAGGGTGCGTACCGTCCCTGTGGTGACGCAGGTGCCCGGCGCGGAGGCGCGCGCAGCGGCGGCCCCGGATGACCGTGACCCGCCCACCGATCAGCACGCTTCCCGGCGCAGGGTGCGGCGTCGCCGGGTCGAGGCCGCGGCCGGCCCACCGCCCGCTGCGCCGCCCACCGGGGGGCCACCCCCCGCTGCGGCACCACCCACTGCGGGGCCGCCCCCGCGCCGGGACAGCACCGAGCGCGGGCTGCGCGGCCTCGTCGGAGCGGGGCCGAGCCAGCTCACCGTCACCAGCGCGATGCGGGCCCGCGACGCGGCCCACCCCGGCCCGGAACACCTCGCGGCCGCCGAGCGCGATCTGGTCATCGTCCGCCGCCACTACCTCCCGCCGGAGAGCCGGCGGGAGGGGTGAGGGTTACCTGACGGTCGACGCACCGGTCCGCTCGTAGTCGGCGAGCTGGGCGATCCGCCGCCGGTGCCGCTCACCATCGCTGAACGGCGTGCTGAGGAACACCTCGACGAACCGGCTGGCTTCCTCCGGGGTGTGCATCCGGGCGCCGACGCTGATCACGTTCGCGTCGTTGTGCTCGCGGGCGAGGACGGCGATCTGCTCGCTCCACACCAGGGCGGCCCGGCAGCCGTCGACCTTGTTCGCCGCGATCTGCTCGCCGTTTCCGGAGCCACCGATCACCACACCCAGGCTGCCCGGGTCGCCGACGGCCTGCCGTGCGACCTCGATGCAGAACGGCGGGTAGTCGTCATCCGCGTCGTAGGAGAGCGCCCCGCAGTCCACCGGATCATGACCGAGACCCTTGAGGAACGAGACCAGGTGGGCCTTCAGCTCGAAGCCGGCGTGATCAGAACCGAGGTATACCCGCATTCCCGCAGTCTGCCAGGTCACCACCCGTAACCAACGGTCAGGGACCGGTGACTCAACGACTGCCTCAACGACCGCCTCGACGACCGCCTCATCGGGCGCCGTGCCGGGCGAAGAAGTCCCAGATGACCGCGCTGGCGTCGAGCGTGGGTGCGGGGTCGTCGGCCCGATCCCTGCCCTTCCTACCGCCGGGCCAGGTGTGCCCGCCGCCCTCGATCGTGTACACGGTGACGTCCACTCCCGGCGTGCAGGGCGAGTAGGTGTCGCGCAGCACCGAACCCTGGCGCGACCGGCTCGGCGTCGCCGGACAATGGTCCTGCCCGGTCCAGAACGACACCGCCTCCGGCACGGACCTGTTCGTCCATGAGCCCGCGCCCGGGAACGGCGGGTCGGCCGGCGGTCCGCCGCCGTACGGCACGTTCTTGTCGGCCGTGCCGTGCACGATGAGCACCGGCAGCGGCCGCGTCGGTCGGCAGTGGTCGACGTTGAGGGCGCCGGAGACGGCCGCGATCGCGGTGATCCGGTCGGTCAGCTCGCAGCCGAGCCGGTGGGTCATCATCCCACCGTTGGAGAACCCCGTGACGTACACCCGCGCCGGGTCGGTGTGCAGCCGGGCGGCAAGCGCGTCCAGCATCGCCGAGATGAACGCCACGTCGTCGACGTCATGATCACGTGCGTACCCGCAGCAGCTCCCGGCGTTCCAGGTCAGCACCCGCTCGGAGATCCCACCGGTGCCGTTGGGGTAGACGGCGACGAAGCCCGCGCGATCGGCGACAGCGCTCATCCTCGACTGCTGCTCGATGGTCTCTCCGTTGCCGCCGCCACCGTGCAGCAGGACGACGACCGGCAGGCCGGTCCTCCCCGCCGCCGAGGCGGGAACGTACGTCCGGAACGTCCGCCGCCGACCGTCGGCCGTCGTCACGGTCTGCTCGGAGGTGCCCGCGGCAGGCCCACCGCCCGACGCCGTCCCCCCACCGTCCGAGGCCGTCCCGTCGCTCGCCTGCCGCCGCAGCTGCCCGCAACCGCCCGCGCCGGCTGCCACGACACCGAGCACGACGACAACGACCAGTGCCCCTCGACGCATCACGCACCAACCCTCCGGTGGGGCACCGCCGGTCCATGCGCGGCGGCTCGATGCCCGCCACGATGCCGAACACACAACCGGGAGCCGCAAGCTCCATGTTCGGTGCAGATCAAGTCCGAGGAGAGCCGAGCCGCATCCTCGCTCCCCGGAGGGAACCTTGGTTGGTTCCCAATCCGGAAGACCCGGAGCGGCTCCCCGGTCCCGGCCACGGCGAGGACGGCACCGATCGCCACGACCGCCCAGGCCGACCCGACGTACACCATTCCGTAGCGCAGCGGCAGCGCGGGAACGAAGAACAACACCAGCAACCAGCGCAAGCCCACGATGAGCACCAGGCAGCCGGCCGCTGTCGGCCAGTCCCGCGCCAGGTGCCAGGTGATCGCGGTAGTCCAGGTCGGCGGCGGCGTTGGTGGTGGCGCGGGTTGCCCGGTGGTGGGTCGGGGTGCTCTGGGAGCCAGTGCGTGGCCGCGTTGAGCCATGTTCCTGGGTATGGGGCGCGCCCGCGTGGTCGGCTGACGCCGGTGTGTCACCGATAGACTCCGGGCGGCGCACTGTAGTGAGTCCTGCGGCCTTTCACGCGCTGGGGTTGCAGTGTGCGTAGCGCTACGTTCTCTCCTGTCTCGTTGGAAGTTGATGATGCTGACCTTCCAGGAAGTCCTGACCCGGGTCACGGCCTATTGGGCGGAGAAGGGTGCTCTGATCGCCCAGCCGTTCAACACGGAGGTTGGTGCGGGGACGGCGAACCCGGCGACCGCGTTGCGGGTCCTCGGGCCGGAGCCGTGGCGGGTGGCCTACGTCGAGCCGAGCGTGCGCCCCGATGACAGCCGGTACGGGGAGAACCCGAACCGGTTGCAGACCCACACCCAGTTCCAGGTGATCCTCAAGCCCGATCCGGGTGACCCGCAGGAGCTGTATCTGGAGTCCCTCAGGGCCATCGGCATCGACCTGGACGCGCATGATGTCCGGTTCGTGGAGGACAACTGGGCTTCTCCGGCGTTGGGTGCGTGGGGTCTGGGTTGGGAGGTGTGGCTGGACGGCATGGAGATCACGCAGTTCACGTACTTCCAGCAGACCGGGTCCCTGACCTTGTCGCCAACGTCGGTGGAGATCACCTACGGGGTCGAGCGGATCGTGATGGCCCTGCAGGGCGTCACCCACTTCAGGGAGATCCAGTACGCGGCGGGCATCACGTATGGCGAGGCTTTCGGGCAGATCGAGTACGAGATGAGCAGGTACTACCTCGATGATGCTGGCATCGAGACCACCCGCGGCCTGTACGAGCTGCACCGGTCCGAGGCCGAGCTGATGATCACGAAGCGGCTACCGGTCCCCGCGTACTACCACGTCCTGAAGTGCTCGCACACGTTCAACGTGCTCGACGCCCGCGGTGTGGTCTCCACGGCCGAGCGGGCCCGGGCCTTCGCGACCATGCGTGCCCTGTCCAAGGACGTCGCCGCGCTGTGGGTCGAGCGCCGCGCGGAACTCGGGTTCCCCCTGGGTTCCGGCCAGACACCGGCCGCGCCGGAACCGTTGCCGTTGCCCGGTCCGGCCACGACACCGGCCACGCTGCTGTTCGAGATCGGGTTGGAGGAGTTGCCCGCGGCCGAGGTCGAGCGGGCCCGGGCCTGGCTGGGGGAGACGCTCGTGCAGCGTCTGGCGGCGACGCGGCTGGCGGTCGGTGCAGTGCGGACCTACGCCACCCCACGCCGGCTCGTGGCGGTCGTGGACCGGGTCGCGGTGGGTGAAGACGACGCTGTGGAGACGGTCCGGGGTCCCCGGGCCAGCGCGGCATTCGACGCCTCGGGTGCGCCGACCCGGGCTGCGACGGGCTTCGCCGCGAAACACGGCCTTCAGCCCTCCGCGTTGGAGCGGACCGTGGCCGCGGGCGTGGAGTATGTGTGCCTCAGGCGGCAGGTGAGCGGTCGTGCGGCCGCGGATGTGCTCTGCCCGCTGCTCGCGGACTTGGTGCGTGACCTGCGGGCGGACCGCAACATGCGCTGGTCGGACCCCGAACTGACCTACGTCCGGCCGATCAGGTGGCTGCTGGCCGTCCTCGGTGGGGCGCATCTGCCGGTGACGGTGGGGGCGCTGACCTCGGGCACCACGACCCGGGTGCAGCGCCTGGCCGTGGCCCCGGTGGTGCCGGTGACCGGCGCGGACGGGTACCTGGACTTCCTGCGTGGCCACGAGATCCTCCTGGACCGTGCGGAACGCCGGGAGGTGATCCTGGGTGCGGCGCACCGTTTGGCGGCCTCCGTCGGCGGGCGGGTCGATGTGGACCTCGACGGCGCGGTCGTGGAGGAGATCGTTGGCCTGGTGGAGTGGCCTGTGCCGGTGCTGGGTGCCTTCGAGGACCGTTACCTGGACCTGCCTGCGGAGATCCTCATCGCTGTGATGCGCACGCACCAGCGGTACCTTCCGGTGCGTCAACTGGACGGCACGGGCCTGCTGGCGCGGTTCTGCACGTTCGCCAACGGTTCCTGCGACACCGGTGTCGTGGCGGCGGGCAACGCGGCCGTCCTGCGGGCCAGGTTCGAGGACGCCTCGTTCTTCTGGGCTGCTGATCGGCGCCGCAGCCCGCAGGACCTGCACGCGGCCCTGGACCGGCTCACCTTCGAAACCAGCCTGGGTTCGATGGCCCAGCGTTCGGAGCGGATCAACCGGATCGCCCGGGCCGCCTCACTCCGGGTGGGACTGACCGCCCAGGACCGGGCGACCGTGGAACGTGCGGGCGCCCTGGCGAAGTTCGATCTGGCGTCGCAGATGGTCGTGGAGATGACGTCCCTGGCCGGGGTCATGGCGACCTACTACGCCCGGGCGGCCGGTGAGAGCGAGGCCGTGGCCACCGCCCTGGGGGACATGGAACGCCCGCGGTCCTCGGAGGACACTACGGCGTCCACGCTGCCCGGCGCGGTGCTGGCCGTGGCCGACCGGGTGGACCTGCTCGCGGGACTGTTCGCGGCGGGGGCGAACCCCTCGGGCAGCAAGGACCCCTTCGGGTTGCGGCGGGCCGCCCTCGGCCTGGTCGCGACCCTGAACACCCATCCCGGCCTCGCCGGTTTGAGCGTCACCGCGCTGCTCGGCGACGCCGCGGACGCCCTGCGTGCCCAGGACGTGGAGGTCACCGCGGCGGCCCTGGACCAGGCCCGTGTGTTCGTCGTCCGCCGGCAGGAACGCGCCTACGTCGACGCCGGGCACGACGTGGATCTCGTCGTCGCCGTGCTGCCGCTGGCGGACCGGCCGGCCGTGGCGACTGCGGTCCTGGCCGAGGTGGAGGAACTCAAGGACGCGGGCCGCCTCGACGCTTTCGTGGAGGCCGTGCAGCGGATCCACCGCCTGATCGCCACCGCGGGGCGGCCGGTAGCCGGATCCCCCCTGGACCTAGCCGCCGATCAGCGATCCGCGGACCTGGCCGTGGCCCTGGGGCAGGCCCGGGCAGCGGGATACGTGCAGGACACACCGTTGAGCCGGCTGGTCGCCTCCGCCGCGCAGCTCGTCCCCGCGGTGCATGCGTTCCTCGACGACGTCCAGGTCATGGCCCCACACGACGCGGTCCGCAAGGCCCGGGTGGCGGTGCTGTCCGCAATCCTGGACACCGCGCAGAGCACCGGACTCGACTGGGACGCCCTGTCCCGGGCGCTGAAGACCGACCCCCACGCCAGCCACTAACCGATCACCACCCGGCCACGGACAGGGGCCGGCCACCACCGCAGCGGCCGGCCACCCGCCTTCTGTTGCCCGCCGACCTGCGGGAGTACCCGGCCCGGGGTGGGACGGTGATGCCCTCAGTAGCCGAGTACGAGGTCCCGCTGTGATCTCAGTGCGGTGGCGAGGGTGTCCGCGCCGAGTTGGGCCATCGCCCACAACGCGCTGAGCCGGTGGGCGTTCACCCACGGGGGAGAAGCGTCGACCGGTGTCCGGAACGGGATCACGGTGAGGTGCTCACCGGTGAACAGCCGTTCGTCGAGGTACCGCAGCCCGCCTGGGCCGCACAGGTAGTGCGTGCCGCCGGTCGCGGCCGTGAGATCGACAAGGCGCTCCGTCCGGCCCGACCGGGCCGGGATACCGTCGGCGGGAACGATCGTTCCCCGCCAGCCGAGGTGCCTGAGCAGGGCACTCGTGGAGACGGTGCTGACCAGACTCAGATCGTCCGAGCGTCCCAGGGTGTCCACCACGCTTGCCAGCGGCCCCTTGATGTCTGACCAGTGGCTGCTGCGCCGGTAGTACTGCCGGATCAGCATGTTGACCTTCCGGGCGGAGTGCGCGGGATCCACCAGCCGGGTGTCGCGGATCCGTGTTGATCGTCCGTGTGTGAGGTGCACGGGCAGGGTGAGGAGGCGATCGGTGTCCGGTCGGTCCAGTTCGGCGAGCCGGGCCCGGTTCTGGTAGTCGCGTCGGGTGAACTGGACCGTGTCCAGGATGATCCACTCCTGCGCGGCGAACAGCTTGGCCAGCGTCGAGAGTCTCGGGAAGAAGTTGGGCTGATGGATCGCGCGGACCCTCACAGCCTCATCGGTCGCGGTGTCCTCAGCCGATGAGGCGGCTGTCGAAGCCGTCGCGGAGGAGCCGCTCATATGCGCTGATGACCTCCCGCGGGACGTCCTGCTCGACGGCGAACCCGAGCCTGGGGTACTCCATGACGCGTTGGAGGTCGCCGACGAGCATGTCGACGACCAGCTTCTCGTCGCCGATCGATCTGACGTACTCCTCCAGGCTGAGGTCTTCCGAGGCGCAGACGACGTCGACGTCGGGCCACAGTTTGCGGGTGGTCGCGTAGGAGCGGCGCTGCATGTACGGCTTGGAGATCAGCATCACCGAGGAGACCTCCACGCCCTGGGTGCGCAGGATCTGGCGGGTGTAGGCGATGTTCTGGCCGGTGTTCGTCGCCTGGGGCTCGATCAGGATGGCCTCGGCCGGTACCCCCAGGGCCAGGGCGTGCTCCCGGTAGTGCACGGCCTCACCGCGCGGGAACCGCGGCGCGGAGGTGGCGCTGTTCGCGCCACTGAACACCAGCAGGGGGAACAGCCCCGCGGCGTACAGGCGTGCCGCCGCGGTGGCGACCCCCAGGTCGTGACTGCCCAGACCGATCGCCACCGAACACGGCACGGGCCGGTGACCCATCTGGTGGTAGTCCCAGATGAGCCGGGTGTCCTGGAACTGCCGGGCGGTGAGTTGCTGAACGTCGTTGTCGGGCACCTAGTCTCCTTGGCTCGTGTCTGCCTGTTCCCGGCGGATCTTCTCGATGCTGCCCAGCTGGTGCCGCAACCCGTGCCGCAGGGCGGTCGCCGCCGCCCGGTCGAGCACACCGAACCCTTCCTGGCGTGTCGCCGCGTCGGACAGGAGGATATGGGCATGCGCGGTGTCCAGACGGACACGCTGCATCGGGGAGCCCGTGGTCCCGGTGTTCCGTGCGATGGTGAGACACTTCAGTGCTTGGTCGATGTCACCGGCCGACCGGCAGGCCAGTGCCAGTTTCTGGTGGGCCACCGACCAGTCCTCAACCTCCCCCAGGTCGTCGAACTCCCGTGTCGCTCGGGTGATGGCCCTCACCGCGTATTCGGTGTGGTCGCACTTGCTGAGTGCTGTGCCCACCCACAGGCGCGCGCGGGCACGGTCACGACGACTCAACCGGTCGTCCGCGGCGAGTTCCTCATACGCCCGGGCGGAGATCTCCAAGTGCCCGGACATTTCCTGGACCACCGCCAGGGACAGGTCGATCTGGGCGAGGCGTCGGGGAATAGAGAGCCCTGAGAACACCTCCCGCGCCGACAGGTAGGAACGTCGCGCCGAGAGGGGACCCACAATAGCGCCCTGGTCACGCCTGATATCACCCATGAGCACCAGGGACCGACCATAGAGATACCGCCCCCGGGCGTCCAGCGTCGCCGGTTCGTGGACGCCGAGCCAACGATTCACCAGGGTCGAGGCGAACGTGAACTCCTGCTGGCTGGTGTAGGTGATCGCCCGTTCGAGGTCCTCCGTCCACGTCTCGTGGTCGGAGACAGTAACGGTGCCGTGGCGCGGGGGGACGACCTGGTCGAACCTCGCCCGGGCAGTGGGCTCGGCCCGCGCGAGGGCTGTGTCGAGCATCGCCTGTGAGTCGGGTCTGAGACGCACGTCGGCCCGCGGGCTCTCCCACTTCGCTACCGTCCGCAGGGAGACACCCAGGTGCTCGGCGTAGGCCCGCATGCTCATCCGGAGGGCGAGACGGAGCACCCGGGCCTCCGCGCCCGTCCACTGCGGTACGTCCTGCACGGGCGACCTCCCTCCAGCGTCCATGGAAGCACGCCCACGCCACCACGGGTGACAAGTGCAACAGGAGTACAACAACCGGTCGTTTCGAGCGCACCGGGGGCGGGTGCACGGTGGTGCGGTGGACAACGCGATGATCATTGAACGATTGGCCGTACCGGAACTCCACGCCGTCGCCTATCTGGGTTGTGCTGTCGGTGGGAAATCCGGGAGAGAAGGCTTTCGTCGCACTGCGCGAACAGGTGCAGCGGGAGGACACCGACGGCCAGTGTCCTGCCGCCCCGGGGTATCTCGGCCCGGGGCGCGCCGCCGGAGAACACCGACGATTCCGCGGCACACGGAACGTCGCCCTGAGTCCCGCGAGACGGGAAGACGCGGAAACGCACCACGAATAGCCTCCTTCTGTCCCCGGACCTCCTGACCCACCGAACCGCGAAAACAAATGAGCACTCCCGGGAAACGCAGCCCCAGGGTCGACTGTCCTGACGAAATGGTGAGGTGCACGGGTGGAGAACGGAAAACGTGACGTGATCGTCGTGGCCCTGCACGACGGCTGGTACGGGTGCGGGACGGGTGCTGGGCACAGCAACCGCAGGGTCCTGGAGATCCTGGACCGGCTGGTGCCGGCGTCCATCCCGATGATCGTGCTCCCGGTGCGCCTCCGCACCGGGACCCCCCACCACCGCGGCGCTTGGGAGCGGGAGAGCCTGGCGTGGGTCCGTACCAATGCCCGGGACTTAAGAGCTTTCGGGTGGTGCATGGGGCTGAAGGTTTTGGTTACGGTGTGTGATTCCGGGTTGGGGCATGCCTGGGACCGGGCTGTCGTGCCCGGATGACGGCCGGTTCCGGGGCCGGCTG
>JACQDL010000033.1 GCA_016201065.1 Actinomycetota bacterium | reverse complement strand
CGCTGGCGTGGCTGCCCGCAACGCATCGGCGATATCGTCGCCGCAGCCCTGGTCCTGCTTCACCACGAGCACCACCGCACCACCTGACCCACACCGGCAATCACACACCGTGAGCACCAGTTACGCGGAATGCCTCAGTGAGGGCTACCTGTACGAGTTGACGCACTTCCACTACACACCGCACAAGGATCCGTTCTTCGCGCTGGTGCGGGAGTTCGTCATCGCGAACGGGCTGCGTTCGCTCGCCGATGTCGGATGCGGAGCGGGTCTTGACGCTCAAGCGCTTCTGGCGGCCGGCCACGACGTGACGCTCTACGACATGGACTCGCCGGGCCTGCGCTACGCCGCCTGGAGGCTGGACCGGGACCACGGCGCTCACGGTGTCACACGCTCGCTCGACCTCCTGGGGACCGAGCAGCACGACCTGGCCTATGCGGTCGACGTGCTCGAGCACGCGCCCGAGCCGGCCGTGCTCGCTGAGTTGCTGTTCAGCGCCGCCGAGTACGTCTGCGTGAATCTCTTCGAACACGACAGCGGCCCGTGGGACGGCCGCGACATGCACTACCCGTTGAACCACTGGTCACTGCTGCCCGCTTTCGGCCGGCACGGCGACCTGGTCCAGGTCGGGGTCAGCGGCGCCACCGTCGTGACGGTGTGGCGTCGCCGCGGCAGGTGAGCCCGGTGCGGGGAAAGCCGACGGAGCGAGGTGGGGGGTATGGCCTGGAGAGCGCGTGGGGAGTTCGGGTACGAGTACTTCGACGACCCCGACGGCTACCGCGGGTACCACCAGGACGGTAACGGCGACGGGGACTACCTGCCGTGGCAGGCTGCCGTGGAGTTCTGTCGCAGCCGCGGGGTGACGTCCGCGGTCGACGTGGGCTGCGCGAAGGGCTTCCTCGTCGCCGAACTCCTCACCTCCGGGGTGGACGCGGTCGGCTACGACGTGAGCGCGTACGCGTTGAGCTTCACCCGCGGGCTGCCCTGCTCTCGCGCCGACGTCCGTGACGGCGTTCCTAGGGCTGCGGAGGCCGTCTTCGCGCTCGGCGTCCTGCTCTACCTCGACGAGCACGAGCTGGCTGACGTGTTGACCAACCTGCGCCGAGCCACCGGACGGTTCCTGCTCTTCTCCAGCTACTACGAGGGAGACCCCCAGGACGTCCCCGACCCTCTCCGCCGCATCACCCGCCCCGGTGACTGGTGGCGGGGACGGCTCACTCACGCCGGATTCGGCTTCGACCACAGGGGGAAGTGCTTTGACGTCTACACGGTCTGACCGGACGCCGGTGTTCCTGGAGTTCCCGGACTTCGGATACGGACCCGCCTCGACGATGCTGGCGCTTGTGAGCAGGATCGCCGAGCGTCATGCCTGGCAGGTGGTCTCCGCCGGCGCCGCCGCCGAGTTCGTAGGCCGACAGCTCCCAGGCGCGGTCTGCCACGAGCTCGACACCTTCGTGCCGTCGTCGTGGCCTGGCTTCTGTGGTATCGCCCCGCCAGGTTCCGTGGTCGTCTCCTGCACCAACCCCGAGTTCGCGGCCTGGGCCATCGACCGGGGCTACCGGGTCGGCATCGTCGATACCCTCGACTGGATGTGGGCGAAGCGGCCGGCCGGGCTGAACGTGGCCGACTTCCACCTGGTGCAGGCGTACTTCGGCGGCCAGGTCACACCGAACGGGGACCGGCGCGAGACCATTCGCCCGGTCGCCGACCCTGCCCTGTGGCGCCCGGTCGGTGGCGGGCAGCAGCCGGGCACGGCGCTGGTCAGTTTCGGTGGCATGCGCCTGCCCGGCCGGGACGATCTCGTCGCCGGATACGTACGCTGGCTCCTGTCCGCCGCGCTGCCGGTCCTCGTCGAGCACGCCGGAGTCGAGCGCGTACGCATCGTCGGCGGCCGTTCAGATCTTGCCGACCTCGTACCGCCCGCCTGGAGCCGGCATCCAGCACTGCGGGTCGGCATCGGCGTGGACCGGGCCACCTACGCCGGACTCGTGCAGCGGGCCGCGCACCTGATCGTCAGCCCCGGGTTGGCCACGATCTACGAATGCGCAGCCGCCGGCCTTACCCCGCTGCTGCAGCCCGGCTTCAACATGAGCATGGTCCTGCAGGCCCGCGACCTCGCGGCGACCGGTTACCCGCACGTGAGCACGTGGCCGTGGCTCACCGAAGCCACCCAAGCGGTGGCGGCGATGGCAGAGGACGACGGGGTGTGTCACGTCGCCGAGCACGTCACCGCGACCATCCACCACGCTGACCCCGGCGGCGAAACCGTCGCCAGTGCCCTCATGCACTACCTGGAGCGTGGCGACGATGCGCATGGTCTGAGCGTGCCCGTTCCCGCGGCTCTCCCCGACGGTGCCGATCTGCTCGCCACCCATCTGGCCAGGCTCACATGAGTACGGACGGCGAACCGTCGCTGACGCTTGTGGTCACCGCCCACCACACACGGTTCCTCACCGAGGCCATGACCTCCGTTGCCGCGCAGACCAGCCGCGCCTTCGACCTGGTGTGCTGCGCCGACAGCATGGGCGGACCCGGCGTCGCCAACGAGCTGCGGCGTTTCCTGCCGTACCTGCCGTCCCGCCATACGCGGGTTCTCGCCGTGGCGGGCGGGAGCGCGGGCAGAGTCCGCAACGCCGGCTTCGCGGCGGCCCGCACGCCATGGATCGCCTACCTCGACGGGGACGACCTGCTGCGACCAGACGCCATCGACAGGCTCGTACAGGTGATCGAGACCGGCGACGCGGACATCGTCTCGACCGGGATGAGCCGCATCCTTGCGGACGGCCGTTCACTGCCGCTGGCGCCGTCCCTCACCTACCGTCCGCCGCGGTGGATCTACGCCACCGATCCCGACACGGTCGGCCACCCGACCTTCTTCAACCAGCTTCTTGCGATCCGCCGAGACCTGTGGGCGGCCTACCCGTTTGTCGAGGACACGAACGGCGAGGACATCGACTTCATGCTCCACCAGCTCCTCGCCGGCCGCTTCCGGAAGCTCCCCGAGCCGCTGTATGCGTACCGCGACACCGCGCACAGTTTTTCCAAGCAGGAGTTCCCCGGCGGCGACCTGTGCACGCGGCGCTACCGACGCGGGTACTATGCCGACCTGTTCGCCGCCCGCTACCGGCATGAGGTGGCCGGCAACTTCGCCGACGACCCGGAACCCACACCGTGAGCGGCCGAAGTCGCGTCTGCGTACTGCAGGTCCCGCCGTTCGAGCCCGATCGCCTGCTCGGCGGCGCCGAGGTAGTCGCCGTCCACCTCGTTCGCGCCCTGGCCGAACGGATGGAGGTGACCGTGGTGCACGGCCAGCCGGCAGAGGCCGCCAACCGCATACGGTGCCACCCGCAGTTCCCCGCCCGGGTGCTCGCGGGTTTTCCCTTCGACGACCACGTACGCGACGAGGGCCACATCCGGCCCCGGCTGACCCAACCAGCCCACGCCGCGCTCACCGCCGCGGACGTCGTCGTGACCGTGGAAAGAACCCTGAACATTCCCGTGACCGGGCGGCGTGTCAGCTGTCTCGGAGGCGTCGGCTACCCGCACACCCTCGACGTGCTTCGCCACCGGGCCTGGGACCGGCTCGTCGTCCCCTCCGAGTACGTGGCCGCCCAGGTCGCCGAACGAGCGCCGGACGCGCACGGGGTCACCGTCGTGGAGAACGGCATCGACATGTCGGTGTTCACGCCATCCCCACGTCCCCGGCGAGCAGGCCGTCCGGTGCGCCTTCTGGTGGCCGGCCGGCCGAGCTGGGACAAGGGGGCGGAACGCGCTGTCGGCGTCGCCCGAGCCCTCCAGCAGTCAGGGACCGCCGCGCGACTGACCTGCGTCGACCAACCCGGCGGCTTTGGCCCAGTCGACTTCAGCAGCCGCCTTCGCGCACAGGCGGTCGGAGTCGATCTGGAGATCCTGCCGTGGCAGCCGCATCCGCACATGCCGGCGTATACCGCCAGGCGGACATGACCCTGTGCCTCGGCAACGCCGCGGAAGGCTTCGGGCTCGTCGCCGCCGAGTCGGTGGCCTGCGGTACCCCGTACTGGCGCACCCGGTCGGATTCCTCGCCCGCATGCTTCCGCCCGGTCATGGCATCCATCTTGTGTCACCCGAGCGTGAACCTGCCGACCTGCTCCCAGTCCTCACCGACGCGCTGCGGATGGGCGGGCGACGGTGCCGGCACCGGGGACGCCCCTACCTCGCGCGCCGATACAGCCTGGACCGCATGGCGTACCAGTTCCGCCAGGTCGTCGCCACGCTGGTGACGCGGTGACGGTCCTCGCCCGACCGGTACCCTCCCCAGGCACCCATGCCGGCCACCGGCTCGCCTCACCCCCCAGATCATGCGGCTGTCTACCCTGGCTGGGTGCGCACCTCCCGCTCCCAGCCAACCAAGCGAGCCGCTCGCCGTGCTCGCCCGCAGGAAGGCTCACCACACCGGGCCGGCCGGTCACCGGCCGCAACCCACCGCACGTTGCCCGGACCCGATCAGGCGCGGTCCGCAGCGCAGACCAACCACCCCGGTGCCACCAGGATCTTCGCCACCTGCGTCCCGGGGCTGGCCCCCTTGGTGCGCCGGGAACTGGGAGAGATCCCGGGCATAACCGTGACCGACACCGGTTTCGATGGCCGCGCCGACTTCGTCCTGTTCGAGGCGGACCGAGGCCGGCGGGACGCCCCGCTGTCGCTGCGGACCACCGAGGATGTCTTCGTGGAGGTCGGCCGCACCCTGCGGTCCGAAGGCGACAACCCTCGTTGGATCGCCAGCCGGATCTGGCGACCCGAGCGGGTCCAGCCCGCACTGTCGGTGTGGGCGGAAGAGGTACGTCCCCTGGCCTCGTCGATGACATTCCGTGTGATCACGCGCGTGCTGCAGGAACAGTCGTTCCTACGCACCGAACTGCGCAGCCAGCTCATCCAGGTCATCAGCACCAACAAGTCGAGATGGCGCTTCGCCGACCCCGCACAGATCGAGGCATGGATCAGCGAGTATCGGTCCGGGTGCCTCGTCGCCGGGTTGCGGCTCACAGACGTGCGGATGCGCCAACACGACGGTCGCGAAGTCGAGCGCCAGGGGGCGCTGCGGCCGACCGTGGCCGCCGCCATGGTGACCCTGGCCGGCGAACCCTCCGGCGTTCTCTTCGACCCGTGCTGCGGCTCCGGAACGATCCTCGCCGAGGCCCAGGCGCGCGGCTGGACCGCCGACGGTGTGGACATCGACCCGGACGCGGTGGCCATCGCCCGGCGGAACGTACCCGACGCCTCGGTCAAGGCGGGCGACGCCGGCAGCCTCGATCGCGCCGACGCCTCGGTCGCGGCGTCCGTGTCGAACGTCCCCTTCGGCCAGCAGTACGACGTGCAGGGCGACATGGCCGAGTGGCTGTCCATCGTGCTCGCCGAGATGGCCCGGGTGACCCGCCCCGGTGGGCGTGTCGTCCTCCTCGCCCCGCAGATTCCGCGCAGTGCTGTTCCCGCCGAGCTGCGGGCGCGCGACCGCTACCAGATCCGGCTGCTCGGCACCAAGACCACGATCTGGGTGTACGACCGAACCTGAGCCGACCCTGCCGGCGGAAAGGTCAATGGTGCGGTGCGTGGCATCCGGCGGGTGGGCCATGAAGGCCACCCTGTTCGGCGGTGACGGTCACCCGGCGGTCACCCTCTCCTCCTCGGCCCAGGCTGTCACCGTGTCCGGACCGGGCTGGAGCACGCCGATACGAGCACGGACATTGCACACGCTCGTTGACGCGTTGCGGGAACTCGCCCCGCCGGGAACGCCGCTGATCCCAGTCGTGCCCGAACGGCCGTGCCCACACAGCCGCGGCGACGCGCTGCTTCTTCTTGCGCTCGCCGACCGGTGGCCCTACCTGTCTCAGACGGACGACGTCCGATACTACCGGCAGTACCACCTCACACTCGCCTACGCGCTGCCGGTCGCACTCGACCCGCGCTGGCGGGCGTGGGCAGCCGAGCGAGCAGATCTGCTCGTCCGCGGTCGCCAACTCGTCGCAGTGCCCGCAACGGATCTCGTCGCCGTCGTCCCGAACCCAGACACCGACCGCCGCCACCGGCGACTACTCCGCAAGCACGGCGAGACCGAAGTGCGGGAGCATGCCGACCATGGCGACTTCCTGCACCACTGGTCGACCTTCACGACATGGCGGTACGGCCGGTCGCTGCCCGACCACGAGCGCGACGCCCTCCGGGAACTCATGGCCATGAGTGGATGCGTGGTCCGTGAGTTCACCCGCAGTGGCGAGGTGATCGCCCGGTCCGTCGTCTGCCTCCACGAGCGCCGCCGCGTGTCCTTCGATCTCATGGCCACCTGGCACCCACGCCACGCGGCACTGCGTCCGGGGATCTTTTCCGCCGTCCACAACCTCACCGACGCGCTCCACCGGAGAATGCGGTTCTCGCTCTGCTACGGCCAGTTCCCCTACAAGGACGAGATCGTCGGCCCGGCCGACCGGCTCGCCCTGGACGACCTCATGTTCGGGTGAGTGCGCTCAGAACGCGGCCAGATCCTCCAATGCGGCCCTCGACTCGGCGCGGGCGGCAGCCTCCTCGAAGGCGGCACGCACGGCGTCCGGCGTCCGCGAGCGCAGCAGACCCAGCAACCGCTCGGCGACCACAGCCGGTGCGTACTTCTCCTCCAGGTAGCGCGCAAGCCCGCCGGCACATACCTGGGCCTTTCGTACGGCGGCATGGAAGACCGGCGTGCTCATGTCGGTGAACCCGTCGACCAAGAGCACGTCAGGCGCGATGTGGTTCGTGCCGCAGTCCGACCGCCGCACGAGCGTCGGAACCCCCAAGGCGAGCGGTTCGGACGCCATGCGGCCCCACGAGTCGCTGACCGAGTTCACCAACATCAGGTCGATCGCCCGGTAGAAGGCGGACATCCACGTCCAGTCGCCATACCGGCTCACCCGCAGATGTACCCGCTCACAGCCGTCACCGAAGCTCGCCCACCACCTGTCCCGAACGGCATCCTCGGTGTCCTCCTTACCGTCCGGTACCAGGCTGCACAACATGTGCGCCCCGGGGTCCGGCCATGTGCGCAGAAAGCCCTCGACGACCTCCTCGACTCCCTTCGCCGGGTGCAACAGACCGCCCGCGCCGACGAGCACGTCGTCGTGTCCGACGCCGAACCGAGCTCGCACGATCTCTCGACTCTGACCCGCGACCGGACGCTTGTTGGCGATCGGGAGCACGGCGACCGGCCATCCTTTCAGCGGCGGCACGAAGGCGGACAGCCGGTCACGGGACCAGTCGCTGAAGGTGTACGGCACGACGTGATGCCCCAACGACCTCAACTCCTCGGCATGGGCCGCCGGATCGACGCCCGCCGATGCGGGGACCTTGTCGAACGGCGTGTCGGTGCCCCAGAACTCCAGCTTCCACAGCACCAGCTGCGGAGGCTCCAACTCCCGCAGCAGCTCAAGGGTCCGGTCGAAGAAGTTGGCCACCCGCAACCACACCGGATGCCCGGTCCGGACGGCCATCGCGATGTCTCCCACACCCCTGGGGTCCCACTCGACGTGATCCAAGGCCCACATGAGGGGGCGCACTCGCATCCCCCCGGCGCCATCCTGCCGATGTACGGCTTCGGCGGCGGACATCAGACCGCGCCCGCAGTCTCCGGCTCGGCGGACTCCACCGATCGTCGCATCGCCGCGTGCAGCGACTCGGGGGTGAGCACGCCGAGGAAGTGTGCCCCGTCAAGCACAGCGACCCACCCGGCGTCGTGTTGCAGCATTGCCGCGAAGGCCTGCTTGAGGGTCGCGTCCAGCGGAACCCAGGCGGTCATCCGGCGGACCCGGCCGGCAACCGTGCCGTGGCCGTCGGCCGCGTGCTCGACCGACAACCAGCCGCGCAGCTCGCCGTTGGGGTCGAGCACGACGGCCCATCGGGCGCCGTCGCGGGCCAGCGCCGCGCGGGCGGCCGGAAGCGGGTCGGTCGGCCGCACGATCGGTGGGTGCTCCAGGTCGCGGTCCGAGATCGGGGTGATGGCCAGTCGCTTCAGGCCACGATCGGCACCGACGAAGTCGGCCACGAACTCCGACGCCGGTTGGCCCAGGAGTTCCCCCGGCGAGCCACGCTGCTCCAGCACCCCGCCGTCGGAGAGCACCGCGATCTGGTCACCGAGCCGGATCGCCTCCTCGATGTCGTGCGTGACGAACACGACGGTCTTCCGGACCTCAGCCTGTAGCCGCCGGAACTCCGTCTGCAGCCGGTCGCGCGTGATCGGGTCGACGGCGGAGAAGGGTTCGTCCATGAGGAGCACGGCCGGGTCGGCGGCCAGCGCCCGGGCCACCCCGACCCGTTGCCGCTGCCCGCCGGAGAGCTGGTGCGGGTAGCGCTGCGCGTATCGCGCCGGGTCGAGCTGGACCAGCTCCAGCAGCTCGGCGGTGCGCGCCCGGACCCGTGACCGTGGCCAGCCGAGCAGGCGGGGCACCGTGCCGACGTTCTCCCCGACGGTCCGGTGCGGGAAGAGGCCGACGTGCTGGATCACGTAGCCGATGCGGCGTCGCAACGCGACCGGGTCCATCGAGGCCACATCCTCGCCGGCCAGCAGGATTCGCCCGGCGGACGGCTCGACCAGCCGGTTGATCATCCGCAGGATGGTGCTCTTGCCGCAGCCCGAGGGGCCGAGAAGCACCAGCGTCTGGCCCGCGTCGAAGGTCAGATCCAGCTCGTGCACAGCGATCGTGCCGGTCGGATAGCGCTTGCTCACGCCGGCCAGCTGGATGGCGGGTTGCGCGGTAGCGTCCACCCGTGGCCCTCCCCTTCTCGATCGCGGCCGCCGAGGCGCCCAACCCGTGGTTCTCCGTCGACTACGTCCGGGACAACTCCGACACCATCCTCGCCGCCATCCGCCAGCACGTCACCCTCACGGCGCAGGCCGTGCTGATCGCGGTCGTCATCGCGTTCCCGCTGGCCCTGCTCGCCCGCAGGTTCGGGGTGCTCGCCGGGCCGATCCTCGGGCTGTCCGGGGCGCTGTACGCCATCCCGTCGCTGGCGATGTTCGCCTTCCTCGAACCGTTCGTCGGGTTGAACCAGTACACGGTGCTCGTCGGCCTGGTCGTCTACGCACTGGTGGTCCTGGTGCAGAACTTCCTGGTCGGCCTGCGGTCCGTGCCGGCCGACGTGCGCGAGGCGGCCCGTGGCATGGGATATGGCAACGCGCGCATGCTGTGGCGGGTGGAGGTCCCGATCGCGCTGCCGGTGCTGATGGCCGGGATCAGGGTGGCGACCGTGTCGACGGTGGCGTTGACCACGGTCGGTGTGGTGGTCGGCAACGGCGGGCTCGGGCAGATCATCTTCGAGGGTTTCAACAACAACTTCTATCGCGCCGAGATCGTCACCGGATCGGTGCTGTGCGTGCTGCTCGCCCTTGCGGCCGACGCCGCACTGGCCGGTCTGGCCAGGCTGCTCGCGCCGTGGAGCAGACCGACCCCCACCGGGTCGACCGCATGAACCCGTTCGGCGATGCGGTCGGCTGGCTGACCGACCCGCTGAACTGGCACGGTCACCGGGGTGTGCCCGCCCTGACCGCCGAGCACCTGGCGATCAGCGGGATCGCGGTCGGGCTGGCCTGTGGGCTGGCCTGGCCGACCGCGGTCTGGCTAGGTCACCTGGGGCGCGGTGGCGGGCTGGTCGCCGTGCTGTCCACGGTGTCCCGGGCCGTGCCGACGCTCGCCCTGCTGACGCTGTTCGCGGCGACGCCGATCGGGTTCGGCGACCGGGCGACCGTGGTCGCGCTCGCGGTCTTTGCGGTGCCACCGTTGGTCAGCTACGCCCATGTCGGCGTGCGCGAGGTTGATCGGGATGTCGTGGAGGCAGCCAGAGGGATGGGGATGTCGGCGGCCCAGGTGCTCTGGCGGGTGGAGATCCCGCTCGCCCTGCCGTTGATCGCCACCGGGTTCCGGACGGCAGCGGTCCAGGTCGTGGCGACCGCGTCGCTGGCCGCTCTGGTCGGTGGCGGCGGCCTGGGGACGATCGTCAACGATGGCTTCGGGCTGCAGCGGCCGGGCGAGGTGATGGCAGGCGCGTTCCTCATCGCTCTGCTCGCGCTCGTGATCGAGGTCGGGTTGGCCACCCTCCAGCGAGCGCTGGCGCCAGGTCGGGCGGCGGGGATGATTGGCCGCACAGTGTTGCGAAAGAGGCCTTCCTAGGGTTGGCTTCGCCGCATGCGGTCGCTCGCGCTCGGCACAAGCATCCTGATCCTGGCCGGTGTGTCCGTTGCCGGGTGCGGTGGGTCTGGCCCGTCCGGGCCGGCGGCGGATCGGGCGGCCGGGTGCCGGCCCGTATCCGGAAACGATCTTGTCGTCCTCGTCGACGACAAGCACCTGCAGACCGTGGACAACGTCGTCCCGGCGATCCACCGACCGCGGGCCACACCGGCGCTGGTCAAGGCGGTGGACAAGGTCAGCGCCTCGTTGACGACCGACCGTCTGGTCGCCCTCAATCGGCAGGTCGACATCGACCGCAAGACCGCCAGCAGCGTCGCGGACGGCTATGTCAGGGACAGCGGAGTGGCCGAGGGCCTCTCCGGCGGCTCCGGTCCGATCCGGGTCGGCGCGGCGAACTTCGGCGAGAGCAAGATCCTGGCCACCATCTATGCCAGGGCGCTCTCCGCAGCCGGGTTCGACGCCACGGTTCGGGAGGTGGGAAACCGTGAGCTGTACCTGAGGTCGCTGTCCTCGGGCGAGATCGACGTGATGCCGGAGTACGTCGGCACTCTGACCGAGTTCCTCAACCAGCAGCAGAACGGCTCGCAGGCCGCAACCAGAGCCAGTGGCGATCTCAACGCCACGATGGGAGCGCTGACGGAGCTCGGCCGCGGCGCCAACCTCGTCTTCGGTCTGCCGGCGCGGGCGGCTGACCAGAACGCGTTCGCCGTGACCAGGGCGTTCGCGGAGACAAATGGGGTGAGGACGCTGTCGGACGTGGCGACGAGGTGCGCCGGAGGGAGCCTCGTCCTGGGTGGGCCGACCGAGTGTCAACAACGACCCTTCTGCAGGTCCGGCCTGACCGAGGTCTACGGGATCACCTTCACGAACTTCGTGGTGCTGGACACCGGCGGCCCGCTCACCAAGACCGCCCTGAGGCAGGGAAAGATCCAGATCGGTCTGGTCTTCTCCTCCGACGGGAGCCTCGGGTGACGGCGCGCCGGGCAACAGCGCGATAACCCGGCGCCGTACTCTCGATCACATGGTTGGCCGTTCCGACCCCCGACGAGCGTCGCAGAGCCGCGGTCGGCTTGTCACGCTCGGGGTGGGCGCGCTGCTGGCCATTGCCGCTACCGGTGCGCTGATCCTCACCGACAACCTTCGGGTGTTGCGGCTCGCGGTCGTGGTCGCGCTCTGGGCCTTCGTGGTCGCGACCATGGCCAGCATCCGCCGAAACCCGGCCGCCGACGAGCCGGCACCGAGCCGTGAGCTCGAGCTGCGCCGCGAATACCAGGTGGAGCTGGACCGGGAGGTTGCCGCCCGCCGTGAGCATGAGTCGCGGATCGAGGCAGACCTGCGCCGGGAAGCGCAGGACGGCCTGCACCGCCAGGTCGAGGAGCTCCGGCATGAGGTGCAGGGACTCCGTAAGGACATCGTCGACCGGCTTGACGGTGAGCTCCGTCTGGAACGGATCGCCTGGCACGCCGAGTCGACCCGGCTCACCGGCACCCCGCCGGGTCTGCGCGGATTCCGCGCCGATGACCGACCGCACGCCGCGGGCGTGCCATCGGTCATCGGCGAGCCGGCCTCGCCGCGCGCGGAACTCTCCCCGCCCGCGGAGCGCTGGGAGTCCTCGCCGCGGCCCACCATGGACGACTATGCCGCGCCGCGCCTGCCGCACCCGGTCGCTGGTCCGAGTGGCCCCTGGGCGGGGTCGGCGCCGGCCGAACATGAGCCGGCTCGTGCCCGGCGGGGGCCGCCCCCGCCGGCATCCTCCGGCCGGCAGGCCGCCCCACCGGCTCCACCGCCGCCGCACCGGGCTGAGCCGCCGTACCGGGCTGAGCCGCCGCGCCATCCGGACCCACTCTCCGACCCGCTGCCTCCAGGTTCGGTGTCGTCGGGCGTGCCGTTCGACCGGACCCGGTTCGGCTCCGACACGGGCGAGTTCGCCGTCCAACCTGAGGGTGCCGCGCCGGCCCGACCCGCCCCGCCGAGGCATCCCGATGAGCCGAGCTACCGGGACATGCCGGGCAGATCAGAGCGGGCGGATCGGTCCGAGCGCAGCGGCCGGCACGTGGCCCGGCACGACGAGAGGGATCAGGGCCGGCCCGGGGAGCCGCGCGGTGGCCGGCACTCGCAACCACCCGCACCCGACCCGTACGACACGGCGCCGCAGCAGCCGCGCCGGCGACGGTATCGGGATGACGGCGAGGACGACGAGCGGCCCCGGTCCGTGCGCGAACGCTGACCGGGGCCGGGTGCCATGGGGCAGCCGGGCGGGCGGTTGCGTGACGGTAGTCGTCAGGTCACCTGTCGATGTCGCCGACGACGAAGAACAGCGAGCCCAGGATCGCGACGAGATCCGGCAGCAGCACGCCCGGCAGCAACACCGCCAGGGCCTGGATGTTGTTGAACGACGCGGACCGCAACTTCAGCCGCCACGGGGTCTTCTCCCCGCGGGAGACGAGGTAGTAGCCGTTGAGACCCAGCGGGTTCTCGGTCCAGACGTAGGCGGCGCCCTCGGGGGCCTTCACCGTCTTGGGCAGCTTCTGGTTCACCGGACCACCGGGCAACCGGTCCAGGCAGGCATCGATCAGCTCCAGCGAGGCGTACACCTGGTCCAGCAGCACCTCGAAGCGGGCCAGGCAGTCTCCGGTCTCCCGGGTCACCACCCGCAGGACGTCGGACAGCTCGCCGTAGGCGAGGTACGGCTCGTCCCGGCGGAGATCGAAGTCGACTCCGCTGGCCCGGGCGATCGGACCGGACACGCCGTACCCGGCGACGTCCCTCGGGGTGAGCACCCCGACACCCTGGGTTCGGGCACGGAAGATGTCGTTGCCGCGCAGGAGCCGATCCATCGCGGGGAGCTGGCGGCGTACGCCATCGGTAGCCGCCCGGACCCGCCCGGTCCAGCCGGCCGGCACCTCCTCCTTGACCCCACCGACCCGGTTGAACATGAAGTGCATCCGGCCACCCGCCGCCTCCTCCATGACGGCCTGGATCACCTCGCGCTCGGTGAACGCGTAGAACACCGGCGTGATCGCGCCGATCTCCAGCGGGTAGCTGCCGAGGAAGGTCAGGTGGTTGAGCACGCGGTTGAGCTCGGCCATCAGCGTGCGTAACCAGATCGCCCGGTCGGGCACCTCCATGCCGAGCAGGAGCTCGACGGCGAGCACGACCCCAAGCTCCGAGGAGAACGCCGAGAGCCAGTCATGCCGGTTCGCCAGCACGGTGATCTGCCGGTAGTCGCGGACCTCGAACAGCTTCTCCGCACCGCGGTGCATGTACCCGACCACCGGATCGGCCGTGATGATCCGCTCACCGTCCAGGGTCAACCGAAGCCGCAGCACCCCGTGGGTGGACGGGTGCTGTGGACCGATGTTCAGCACCATGTCGGCGGTGGGCAGCGCAACGGCCTCGCCCGCGTCCGCACCGATGCCGACGGTCACCTCCCGCTCAGCCACGGCTGGCAGTCTGCCACGGTCGGGCGAACGGCGCTGGGCGGCCCGTCGACGCCGGGGTATCGCTAGAACGGAAGGTCGTCAACCACCGGCGCGGCGGGTACGGCCTGGTACCGACCCAGTGCCGCACGCAGGGCGTTGCCGAGATCGACCCCGGTCTGGTCGGCGAGGTTGATCAGTGTGAAGGCGATGTCGGCCAGCCGGGGAGCCCAGTCATCGGTGGGGCGAAAGGGCCGCCGGCCGAACGCCGTTCCGGAGAGGGCCTCGTCGGCCAGCCGGCCGACGTCAGTCAGCAGGCCCAGCAGCAGAGTTGGCGCCGTGGCGTGGAGTCCGAGCTGGTCGGCGGTCCGCGCGACCACCGTTTGCAGTTCGCGCATCGGTCAAACCTATGTCATGTCGCGCGGCAGCCAAGCTCGGGCACGCCAGGAAGCGCCGTCCGGGTGGAGATTCCCATCGTCTGGAGCAACCACCCGAAGCCCCCCATCCCGGTGGGGTTGGTCAGCTCGGCGGCGTGCCCGGCGCGGCTCAGGGCCGCGACGTACTCCGCCGGAGCCGCGCTGGCCAGCGAATGTGGCGGGCGCTGACCCCGTACGCCGAGTGCCCGCAACGCGGCCCGCTGGGTGGTCAGGAGGGTGTCGAGCGCGCCCGCCGACCGCCCGGCGTGGGCGCACGAGTCCAACGCCACGTGCGCCGTGAGGTCGCAGAGCCCGTCCGGTACCGGCGGCACCTGCCGGCCCGCCCGGAATCCGGTCAGCGTGCCAACGGGGTAGCCCCCGCTGGCACGCCGCGGCCGGTCGTGCATGTAGTCGATGGCCAGTGCCGCGCCGCGACGGAGTCGACCGAGGCTCCCGGCCCAGGCATCATCCCGGGACCGGCCGACCTCGGCCCTGCTGCCGATCTCCGTCAGCGGCCACCAGCGATCCAGCCAGGCGCGGTCGGCTGCGCTGGCTGACGGTCCGAATGACTCCTCCCCGGTCGGCTCGACGAGCAGCACGCGGGGTCCGTCGGCGGTCAGCTCGACCACGTCGACCGGCACGTTGTCCAACCACTCGTTGGCCAGCAGCAGCCCGGTGACCGGTGGGACCTGGTCCGTCCAGTCGACCGCCGGGTCCAGTCCCGGTGGGCGTGCCGCGACCTCCACCGCCACCGCATGCAGGCGGCGCCGCAACCCGTCCGGGACCGCCTCCGTCACCGCACTGAGCAGCTCCCCGCGTCCGGCACCCACGTCGACGAGGTCGAACCGGTCAGGGTGGCCCAGCGCCGCGTCGACCCCTTCGGCGAGCGTGGCAAGCGCGACGGCGAACAACGGCGAGGAGTGGACCGAGGTCCGGAAGTGCGCGGCGGGGTTCTCGCGCCGGTAGAAGCCATCCGGACCGTACAGCGCCTCGGTCATCGCTTCGCGCCAGCTCCGCGCCACCCGGACACCGTAGCCGGCGCGGCGGTCGGCACACTCTCGGCGGGCGGAATCCACTGGTTGCCGGCTCGTCCGACGGTTGGGGGCGCCGGCAGGGCGGCAGGTTCGCAGCTACCCTAGCCTCGTCCGGTACCGCGACGAGGACTGGAACCTGTGATGACCGCACCGTGGCGCGACCCCGGCCCGCTCGGGACCGGAAGCGGCCGGGACCCGAGGCTTGACGTAGGGGTGATCGGCGCCGGCCGGGTTGGGTCCGTGCTGGGCGCGGCTCTTGCCCGGGCCGGGCACGTCGTGGTCGCTGCCACCGGCGTGTCTAGCCAGTCGGTGGCCAGAGCGGGGCGCTTGCTGCCGGGCGTGCCGTTGTTGCCGTCGTCCGATGTGGTCGGTCTCGCCGGCCTGGTGCTGCTGGCGGTCCCGGATGACACCCTCGCCGGTCTGGTCGACGGGCTGACCGGGACCGGCGCGTGGCGGCCTGGCCAGATAGTGGTGCACACCTCCGGCGCGCATGGCCTGTCCGTGCTCCAGCCGGCGGCGCGGTCCGGAGCGTTGCCGATGGCGCTTCATCCGGTGATGACCTTCACCGGCCGGCCCGAGGACCTGGACCGGCTGTCGGGTGTGGCCTTCGGGGTCACCGCGCCAACCGGCGCCGACGGTTCGGGCCAGCCCGACCTCCGGCCAGTGGCCGAGGCGCTGGTGCTGGAGATGGGCGGCGAGGCGGTGTGGGTGCCCGACGGCGCCCGTGCGCTGTACCACGTGGCGCTGGTGACGGGCGCCAACCACCTCGTCACGCTGGTGAATGAGGCCGCCGACCTGCTCCGGCGGGCCGGCGTGGAATGCCCGAGCCGGTTGCTCGGACCGTTGCTGGACGCCGCGCTGGACAACGCCCTGCGGCTGGGTGACAGCGGGCTCACCGGTCCGGTGTCCCGTGGCGACGCGGGCACCGTCGCCACCCACCTGCGGGTGCTCCAGCGGGAGGCACCGGACTCGGTCGCGGCCTACGTGGCGTTGGCCCGCCGGACCGCCGACCGGGCACTGGCCGCGGGGCGGCTCTCGCCGAGCCAGGCCGAGCCGTTGCTCGACGTGCTGGCCGCCGAGGGCGGCCGGCCGTGAGGGTCGTACGAACCCGCCAGGAGCTGATCCAGGCGCGCGCCGGGCTGCCAGTGGCTGGTCCGGTGGGTTTCGTGCCGACCATGGGTGCGTTGCACGCCGGACACCGCGCGTTGCTGGAGAGCGCCAGCGCCGACTGCGACGCGGTGCTGGTCAGCATCTTCGTCAACCCGCTGCAGTTCGGCCCGAATGAGGACATCGACCGGTACCCGCGCGCCCTCGACGAGGACCTCGCGGCCTGCCGGGCGGCCGGCAGCACGGTGGTGTTCGCACCGTCCGTCGCTGAGATGTACCCCACGGGTCCACCGCGGACCGCGGTGGACCCGGGACCGCTGGGCGCCGAGCTTGAGGGACAGGTCAGACCCGAGCACTTTCGCGGCGTGCTGACCATCGTGGCCAGGCTGCTGCAGCTGGCCCGCCCCGACGCGGCGTACTTCGGCGAGAAGGACTACCAGCAGCTCGTACTGATCCGGCAGATGGTGGACGAACTGGACATGGGCGTCCGGATCATCGGGTGTCCGACCGTCCGTGAACCCGGCGGGCTGGCCCTGTCCAGCCGCAACCGTTACCTGTCGGCTCCGGAACGGGAACGGGCAGGGTCGTTGATCCGGGCACTGCGGGCCGGGGTGGCCGCGGGACCGGGCGGTGCCGAGGCCGTGCTGAACGCTGCCCGCGGATGCCTCACCGACCTGGAGGTCGACTACCTGACGCTGCGTGCCCCCGACCTCGGACCGGCTCCGGAGCGCGGACCGGCAAGGCTGCTGGTGGCTGCGCGGGTCGGCACCACCCGGTTGATCGACAACATCCCAGTGTTGCTCGGGGAGGCGTGATGCACCGCGTCATGATGAAGTCGAAGATCCATCGGGCCACCGTGACCCATGCCGACCTGCATTATGTGGGGTCGGTGACGGTCGACGAGGAGCTGCTGGAGGCCGCGCAGCTGGTGGCAGGCGAGCAGGTCGCGATCGTCGACATCACCAACGGTGCCCGGCTGGAGACCTACGTGATACCGGGCGAGCGGGGCAGCGGCACGATCGGCATCAACGGCGCCGCCGCCCACCTCGTGCATCCGGGCGACCTGGTGATCGTGCTCGCCTACGGGCTTCTCGACGAGGGTGAGGTGCGGTCGTACCGGCCCCGGGTCGTGCACGTCGACCCGGCCAACAAGATCATCGCGCTGGGTGACGACCCGGCCGCGCCGGTACCGGGCAGCGACACCCGGCGGAGCGATCGGATCGGTGACCGGTGATGCGTCTTCCCACGCGGCTGGACGCGCCGAGCCCGGGCTGGGTCCGGCACGCCGACGTGGTGGTCGTGGGTTCGGGGATCGCGGGACTGTCGACGGCCCTGAACGCACGCGATGCGGGGTACCAGGTCACCGTGGTGACCAAGGTCACCATCGAGGATGGTTCGACCCGGTGGGCGCAGGGCGGCATCGCCGCGGCCCTCGGTCCCGCCGACTCGCCGGCCGAGCACCTGGCCGACACCTTGGCGGCCGGGGCCGGCATGTGCGACGAGGACGCGGTCCGGGTGCTCGTCACCGAGGGGCCGCAGCGGCTGCGCGAGCTGATCGGCCTGGGCGCCCGGTTCGACCGGGACGGCCACGGAGCCCTCGCGTTGACCCGCGAGGGCGGGCACCACCGCAGGCGCATCGCGCACGCCGGCGGCGACGCGACCGGTGCGGAGATCCAGCGGGCGCTGGAGGCCGCGGTCCGGCGTTTCGGCGACCCGGTCGGCGGTGGGCCGGCGATCACGGTGATCGAGCACGCCTCGGTACTGGATCTTCTCCGGGGTACGGACGGCCAGGCTGCCGGGGTGACGTTGCACGTGCTCGGCGAAGGGACGCCGGATGGCGTGGGCGCCGTGCTGGCGCGGGCCGTCGTGCTCGCCACCGGCGGCATGGGCCAGATCTACTCGGTGACCACGAACCCGGCCGTGTCCACCGGCGACGGGGTCGCGCTCGCCCTGCGCGCCGGCGCCGAGCTGGCGGATCTGGAGTTCGTCCAGTTCCATCCGACGGTGCTCTACCGGCCCGGTGCGGGCCGCGGTCAGCTGCCGCTCATCACCGAGGCCCTGCGCGGTGAGGGCGCGTTGCTGCGGGACGCGGCGGGGCGGCGGTTCATGCCCGCGGTGCACGAGCTCGCCGAGCTGGCGCCCCGCGACGTGGTCGCCAAGGCGATCACCCGGGTGATGCGGGAACAGCGGGTGCCGCACGTGTGGCTCGACGCCCGTGGGCTCGGCGAGGAGATGCTGCGTGACCGGTTTCCCTCGATCGTGGCCAGCTGCCGCGCCGCCGGCGTCGATCCGGTGACCGAGCAGATCCCGGTGGCGCCGGCGGCGCACTATGCCAGCGGAGGCGTGCGCACCGACCTGTCCGGCCGCACCGGGGTGCCGGGTCTCTACGCCTGTGGCGAGACGGCGTGCACAGGTGTGCATGGCGCCAACCGCCTGGCGTCCAACTCGCTGCTCGAGGGGCTGGTGTTCGCCGGCCGGATCGGCGCCGAGCTGGCCCGCGCCGGGCTGCCACCCCAGGCCGACCCGGTCTCGGTCGGGGACGGGACGGCTGGCTTGCTCGACCCCGACATCCGCGAGCCCCTGCAGGACGCCATGCTGCGCGGAGCCGGCGTGAGCCGCACCGCCGAAGGTCTGGCGGCCGCGCGGGCCGAGCTCGACGCCCTGGGCCGCTCCGGGCGCGGCAAGGCGGAACCGGACGCGTGGGAGGTCACCGACCTGCATACGGTGGCCTCGGCGCTGGTGGTCGCCGCCACGAGGCGGACCGAGAGCAGGGGCAGTCATTGGCGGGAGGACTTCCCCGACCGCGACGATGAGCGGTGGCGCGGCCAGCTTCGGCTGGCCCTCGGCGCCGACGGCACGCTCACCGACACCTTTGAGGCGAGGCAATGAACACCTCCACCCGCGACGACCTCACCGCGCTCGGTCTTGATCCGGACTACGTGTCCGGCCTGATCCGGATGGCGCTGGCCGAGGACCTCACCGATGGCGTCGACGTGACCAGCGTGGCGACGATCCCGGCCGATCGGTCGGACACCGCTGACCTCATCGCGCGAGCCGACGGGGTGCTGGCCGGGTTGCCGATCGCGACGGCGGTGTTCGACACCGTCGGGGAGGGCACGCTGCGGGTCGATCTGCACCGTGCGGATGGCGACACCGTGCACCGGGGCGACCGCCTGGCCACGATCATCGGGCCGACCCGCCGGCTGCTCACCGCAGAGCGCACCGCATTGAACCTGCTCTGCCACCTCTCCGGTGTCGCCACCGCCACCAGGGCGTGGGTCGACGCGTTGGCCGGCACCGGAGCTGTGGTGCGGGACACCCGGAAGACGATCCCCGGCCTGCGGGCCCTGGAGAAGTACGCCGTGCGTTGCGGCGGCGGCACGAACCACCGGATGTCCCTGTCGGACCAGGCTTTGGTCAAGGACAACCACGTCGTTGCGGCCGGCGGGGTGACCGAGGCGTTCGTGGCGGTCCGGCGGCTGTTCCCGCGACTACCGGTCGAGGTGGAGTGCACGACCGTGGAGCAGGTCCGTCAGGTGGTCGGGGCCGGGGCCGATCAGCTGCTGCTGGACAACATGTCCACCGACCAGATGGTCGAGGCGGTGCGGGTGGCTCGGGAGGCCGGCCGGCCGGTCCGGCTGGAGGCCAGCGGTGGGCTCACCCTGGATCGGGCGCGGGCGGTGGCGGTCACCGGCGTGGACTTCGTGTCTGTCGGCGCGCTCACCCACTCGGCTCAGGTGCTCGACATCGCGATGGATCTGCGGGGGGAGCCAGGTGCTGCTGACCATTGACGTCGGGAACACCAACACGGTGCTCGGGGTCTTCGACGGGGAGCGGCTGCACGGTTCGTGGCGGATCAAAACTGATGCCCGGTCCACCGCGGACGAGCTGGCGCTCACGTTCGGCGGTCTGCTGCACGGCGTTCCGGTGACCGGCATCTGCGCCTGCTCGACCGTGCCCGCTGTGCTGCGCGAGCTGCGGGAGATGCTGGAGCGCTACTACCCGGACCGCGCGACGATCATCGTCGAGCCGGGTATCCGCACCGGCGTACCGCTGCTCTACGACAACCCCAAGGAGATCGGTCCGGACCGGATCGTGAACACCCTGGCGGCCTTCACCCGCTACGGTGGCCCGGCAATCGTGGTCGACTTCGGCACGTCTACGAACTTCGACGTGGTCAGCTCCCGCGGTGAGTTCCTTGGTGGCGCACTGGCGCCCGGCATCGAGATCTCGATTGACGCGCTTGCCGCCCGTGGCGCCCGCCTCTTCAAGATCGAACCGGCCCGGCCGAGATCGGCGATCGGCAAGTCGACCGTCGAGGCGCTGCAGTCAGGAGTGCTGTTCGGCTTTGCCGGGCAGGTTGACGGCTTGGTCCGGCGGATCGCCGCCGAACTCGACGCACCACCGGTCGTGGTGGCCACCGGCGGGCTCGCGCCGCTCGTGATGGCCGAGTGCGAGACGATCCAACACCACGAGCCAGACCTGACCCTGCTCGGTCTTCGGATGGTTTTCGAACGGAACCAGACCCACCCGCCGGCCGCTCCAACCACCCCGGGTGGGGCCGGCGAGCCACGAACCGCGCAGGACAGTGACGGCCACCGGACCGCTTCGTGACGGTGCCGCCCGCCGCCGACCACTCGGTCGACGACCGGGACCGGCTCCGGCGCCTGCGGCGCGCCAAGGCCCTGGCGGGAGGCCTGCTCGTGGTGGCCGCGCTGATCTTCATCCTCACGCTTCGGGTGCCGCAGCCCGCACCGTGGGTCGGCTTCCTGCGGGCCGGCGCGGAGGCGTCGATGATCGGAGCGTTGGCGGACTGGTTCGCCGTGACGGCGCTGTTCCGTCATCCGTTGGGTTTGCCCATCCCGCACACGGCGATCATCCCGCAGCGCAAGGACGCCTTGGGGGACAGCCTCGGCGCCTTCGTCCAGCAGAACTTCCTCGCGCGTGCCGTGGTGCTGGGCAAGCTGCGGTCGCTGGGGCTGGCCGGCCGGCTCGGCGAATGGCTGGCCAGCCCGGTCAATGCCCGACGGCTGGGCGAGAGTGCGGGAGTCGCGGTCGGCGGTCTCGACGAGGTCCTGCGGGATGAGGACCTCCACGCGGCCGTCGAGCAGATCCTGGTCCACAGGGTCAGGGCGGTTCCGGCCGCGCCGATCGTGGCCCGGCTCGTGGAGATCGCGCTCGACGGTGGACATCATCAGGTCCTGCTCGACATGGCGATGCGTGGACTGTCGTCGTTCCTGGAGGACAACCGTGACGCGCTCCGGGCGCAGCTCGGCCGGCAGTCACCCTGGTGGGTTCCGGAGTCGCTCGACGACGTCGTGTTCGACAAGGGGCTGCACCTGCTGCACGACTTCCTTGCCGAGATGGTCGCCGATCCCGCGCACGAACTGCGTGGTCGCTACGACACTCGGCTACGCGAGCTCGCCCGCCGACTGCGCACCGACCCGGAGATGGCGGCGCGGGCCGAGGCGGCAAAGGAGGAGCTGCTTGCCCACCCCGCGGTGCGCGGCTGGACGGCGTCCCTGGGTGCCGAGATCAAGCGCTCGGTGACAGCGGCAGCCGCGGATGCGGATTCGGAGCTGCGGCGGCGGTTTGAGCTCGGCGTCGTGTCGCTGGGCGGGCGGCTCCGGGTCGAGGCGAGCCTGCAGGCCAAGGTGGATGGGTGGTTCGAACGGATCGTCGGGTACCTGGTCGATTCCTACCGGGCCGAGCTTGCCGACCTCGTCGCTGGCACCGTGCGGTCCTGGGACGCCGAGCACACCAGCCGCAAGATCGAGCTGCAGGTGGGGCGTGATCTGCAGTGGATCCGGGTCAACGGAACAGTTGTCGGCGGGTTGGCCGGGTTGGTCATCTACGCGGTGGCCCAGCTCATCACCCGCTGACCCATGGCCGACCCGGCGCGACGGTGGCAGCCGGATCAGCCGGTGGCGTCCAGCGCGTTCCGGAGGTAGAGCTGGCCGCCGCTGTCCCGGGCCGCGACGGCCAGGGATACCAGCTCGGTCAGCAGCCGCTCGACGATCGGTAGGTCGATCCCGGTGAGTTCGCGTTGGGCGTGCCAGGCGCCGGCTACCAGGGGGACTCGATCTGGCGCCAGCGCGGCAAGTGCCTCGGCGAGCGTTGGGCGGACACCCTCCACCCACGGCCCCTCGGTGCCGCCGTAGGCAAGAATTCCTCCACCTGGCTCGCGGAGCACCCGCTTCAACGGCTCCCCGGTGAGTACGGACTGGAGCAGGTCAAGTTCGAGCGCGGTCACGTCGCTGGCGTGCACGGCCGGCACGCCAGCGGCCGCCGCCCCGGAGTACAGGCAACCCTTGGCCTCATCATCGGAGGCGGCGACAAACACCTCGGTGCGCATGTGCCGAGTGTGGATCAGTACCGACCGGACCGCCAGACCTCGGCGCGGACGGACACCGGAGCGGACGGGCCGTGCGCTGTCGATCAGCCGTTCAGGTACCGTGCGGAGCGTGACCGACCCGCCCAACACCGACCCTGTGGCCGACGACCTGCCCGAGCAGATGCGGGTCCGCCGGGACAAGTACGACCGGCTGCTCGCGTCCGGTGCGAATCCCTATCCGGTCGGTGTGCCGCGGTCCCACTCGCTGGCGGAGGTGCGGCAGCGGTTCCCCGACCTGCCACCGGATGTCGGAACGGGCGAGCGGGTCGGCGTCACCGGCCGGGTGATATTCGTCCGGAACACCGGAAAGCTGTGCTTCACCGTAATCCGCGAGGCCGGCGTCGAGCTGCAGGTCATGCTCAGTGTTGCGGGCGTCGGCGCCGAGTCGCTCGCGGCCTGGAAGGCCGACGTCGATCTCGGCGACCACGTGTTCGTGCACGGCGAGGTTGTCTCGTCCCGGCGTGGCGAGCTCTCGGTGCTTGCCGACCGGTGGCTGCTTGCGGCCAAGGCGTTGCGTCCGCTCCCGGTAGCGCACAAGCCGATGGGTGAGGAGACACGGGTCAGGCAGCGCTATGTCGACCTCATCATGCGTCCCGAGGCCCGCCGCACGGTCGAGGTCCGGGCGGCTACGGTACGGACGCTGCGGGACTCGTTGCATCGGCGCGGTTTCCTGGAGGTCGAGACGCCGATGCTGCAGGCCGTGTACGGCGGTGCCGCGGCTCGACCGTTCCGGACCCATATCAATGCATATGACATGGATCTCTACTTGCGGATCGCGCCGGAGTTGTACCTGAAGCGGTGCGTTGTGGGCGGCCTGGAGCGGGTCTTCGAAATCAACCGGAACTTTCGCAACGAAGGCGCTGATTCGTCGCACGCCCCGGAGTTCGCGATGCTGGAGGCCTACCAAAGTTACGCGGACTACGAGAGCATCGCCACACTGACGCGTGAGATCGTCCAGGATGCGGCCCGCGCGGTCGCCGGCTCCACGGTGGTGCGGCACGCCGACGGGACCGAGCGGGACCTGGGTGGCACCTGGGACCGGACAGGGCTCTACGGCGCCGTCTCGGACGTGCTCGGCGAGCTCATCGACCCGGATACTTCGCGCGATCATCTGGTTACGTTGGCGGAGAAGCTTGGTATCGCCGTCGATCCGGGCTGGGTGACCGGCAAGGTCGTCGAGGAAATTTTCGAGGAGCTGGTCGTGCCCGGACTGCGCCGTCCGACCTTCGTCTGGGACTTCCCAGCGGAAACGGCTCCGCTGACCAGGCCCCACCGGAGCGCACCGGGCCTGGCCGAGAAGTGGGACCTCTACGTCGATGGGTTCGAGCTGGCGACCGGCTACTCCGAGCTGGTCGATCCCGTGATTCAACGGCAACGCCTCGTGGCTCAGTCGCTACTCGCCGCGAAGGGTGACGCCGAGGCGATGCAGCTCGACGAGGACTTCCTGCGGGCCATGGAGTACGGGATGCCGCCGTCCGGTGGAATGGGAATGGGAATCGACCGGCTGCTGATGGCGCTGACCGGCCTCGGGATCCGGGAGACGGTCCTCTTCCCGCTGGTCCGCCCGGAGTAGCTCCGGAGTAGCTCCGGTGCGGCCGGGGACCGCCGGTTACTCTCGGCGAGTCCATTGGCTAGAATTCACGAATCTGCGATTGCGGTCGTAGGATGGGCTGGTGTCACGCGCCCCGGTGACACCGAACCTCTTTGTGGAAAGGACGTACCGTGGCACAGAAGATCCAGGTACTGTTGCTCGACGACCTCGATGGTGGTCAGGCGACAGAGACCGTGACCTTTGGTCTCGATGGTGACACCTTCGAGATCGACCTGTCCGACTCCAACGCGGCGAAGCTGCGGGAGTCGCTGGCCAGCTTTGTCGGAGCGGGGCGCAAGGTTACCCGCGCCGGGGTTCGGCCGGTCGGGCGCCCCCGCTCCGGCCGGACCGGGCGGGCCACGATGGATCGCGAGCAGGCAGCGGCGATTCGGTCGTGGGCGAAGAAAGAAGGCCTGCAGGTCAGCGACCGTGGGCGGATTCCGGCCACTATTGTCGAGAAGTACAACGCGACGGTCTGACCTCAGCTCCGACCACCGTCGGCGGCCACGGCTCCTGCCGGGGCCGCCGACTTCGTGTCCGGAGGTTGCCGGCACGCCGGACGGGGGCACCGCGGGGTGTCCTCGGTCACGCACGGTCGGCGTGCCCGCTCCGAGCCGCCCGGCGCCGGGCGCTGGACGGCTGGTCGCCTGGCGGCGACCAGAGCGGGTGTCGTCCCTGGTGAGGTTGCCGTTCGCTGACGGCGTAGTCCGGAACACCGTCGTCAGGTAGGCGTTTGACCTGATGTTCGGCAGGCTTTGGGGATACCGACACCGGGGTCGGTCGGCGTGCGCGGTCGTCAGCATCCCTCGAACGACGGCGTACCCGGCCGATAGCCGGGGATAGAGTGAGGAGGAGCGGCTCGGGTGCGGTCGCTCGCACGCGAGATGGCTCCAGCCGGCCCCGCACCGTGTCGTGAGGCACGCGAGGAGTTGACATGTTCGAGAGATTCACCGACCGAGCCCGGCGAGTTGTGGTCCTGGCGCAAGAAGAGGCCCGGATGCTCAACCACAACTACATCGGGACCGAGCACATCCTGCTCGGGCTCATCCACGAGGGCGAGGGCGTGGCCGCGAAGGCCCTGGAGTCGCTCGGCATCTCACTGGAGGGTGTCCGGCAACAGGTCGAAGAGATCATCGGCCAGGGTCAGCAGGCGCCCAGCGGGCACATCCCGTTCACCCCGCGCGCCAAGAAGGTGCTGGAGCTGTCCCTGCGGGAGGCCTTGCAGCTCGGCCACAACTACATCGGCACCGAGCACATCCTGCTGGGGCTGATCCGTGAGGGTGAGGGCGTGGCGGCCCAGGTGCTCGTCAAGCTCGGTGCCGACCTGACCCGGGTCCGCCAGCAGGTGATCCAGCTGCTGTCGGGGTACCAGGGTGGGAAGGAGCCGGCCGGCACCACGAGCGGGGAGACCGCACCGACATCGTCCCTGGTGCTCGACCAGTTCGGCCGCAACCTGACCCAGGCCGCCCGTGAGGGCAAGCTCGATCCGGTCATCGGCCGGGAGAAAGAGATCGAGCGGGTCATGCAGGTCCTGTCCCGCCGGACGAAGAACAACCCGGTTCTGATCGGTGAGCCGGGCGTCGGCAAGACCGCCGTGGTCGAGGGGTTGTCGCAGGCCATCGTCAAGGGCGAGGTACCCGAGACGTTGAAGGACAAGCAGCTGTACACCCTGGATCTGGGTGCGCTGGTCGCGGGGTCCCGGTATCGCGGTGACTTCGAGGAGCGGCTCCGTAAGGTGCTCAAGGAGATCCGGACCCGCGGCGACATCATCCTCTTCATCGACGAGATCCACACGCTGGTCGGTGCCGGGGCGGCGGAGGGTGCGATCGATGCCGCCTCGATCCTCAAGCCGATGCTGGCCCGGGGTGAGTTGCAGACGATCGGTGCCACGACGCTGGATGAGTACCGGAAGTACCTGGAGAAGGACGCGGCGCTCGAGCGCCGCTTCCAGCCGATCCAGGTGGGTGAGCCGTCGGTGGTGCACACCATCGAGATCCTCAAGGGACTGCGTGACCGGTATGAGGCGCATCACCGGGTCTCGATCACGGACGCGGCGCTGGTCGCGGCGGCGACGCTGGCCGACCGGTACATCTCCGACCGGTTCCTGCCGGACAAGGCGATCGACCTGATCGACGAGGCCGGATCGCGGATGCGGATCAAGCGGATGACCGCGCCGCCGGACCTGCGGGAGTTCGACGAGAAGATCGCGGGTGTCCGGCGGGAGAAGGAGTCCGCGATCGACGCGCAGGACTTCGAGAAGGCCGCCGCGCTCCGCGATCGTGAGAAGACCCTGCTGGCGGAGAAGACGCAGCGGGAGAAGGAGTGGAAGGCCGGCGACATGGACGTCGTGGCCGAGGTCGACGACGAGCAGATCGCAGAGGTGCTGGCCTCCTGGACCGGTATCCCGGTGTTCAAGCTCACCGAGGAGGAGACCGCGCGGCTGCTCCGTATGGAGGAGGAGCTGCACAAGCGGATCGTCGGTCAGGAGCAGGCGATCAAGGCGGTGTCGCAGGCGATCCGGCGGACGCGGGCCGGGTTGAAGGACCCGAAGCGGCCATCCGGCTCGTTCATCTTCGCCGGTCCGTCCGGGGTCGGAAAGACCGAGCTGTCCAAGGCCCTGGCGGAGTTCCTGTTCGGTGACGAAGATGCGCTGATCCAGCTGGACATGTCCGAATTCCATGATCGGTACACAGTCTCTCGCCTGGTGGGCGCGCCGCCCGGGTACGTCGGCTACGACGAGGGTGGTCAGCTGACGGAGAAGGTGCGCCGCAAGCCGTTCTCTGTCGTGCTCTTCGACGAGGTGGAGAAGGCCCATCAGGACGTCTTCAACACGCTGCTCCAGGTGCTGGAGGACGGCCGGCTCACCGACGGCCAGGGCCGCATCGTGGACTTCAAGAACACGGTGATCATCCTGACATCGAACCTTGGTACCCGGGACATCGCGAAGTCCGTGAGCCTGGGCTTCCAGTCGGTCGGCGATACCGCCAGTGACTACGACCGGATGAAGCAGCGGGTCCAGGACGAGATGAAGCAGCACTTCCGTCCCGAGTTCCTCAACCGCATCGACGACACCATCGTGTTCCACCAGCTCACCAAGCCTGAGGTGGTCAGGATCGTTGACATGATGCTGGCCAGGATCGACTCGCAGCTGAAGAACAAGGACATGTCGATGGAGGTCACCGATGCAGCGAAGCGGCTGATCGCCGACCGTGGCTACGACCCCGTCCTCGGCGCCCGGCCGCTGCGGCGGGCGATCCAGCGCGAGGTCGAGGACCCGCTCAGCGAGAAGATCCTCTTCGGCGAGCTCGGCCCCGGCCAGATCGTCGTCATCGACGTCGAGGTCGACACGAACGGCGCCTCGACCGGGTTCACCTTCCGTGGCGAGCCTCGACCGGTGGCGGTGCCGGACGCGGTACCGGACGCGGTGCCGGTGAACCTGGGTGGCGCGGACGGTGCACGGGCCGACTGAGCTACCGGCAGTGTCGAGCTACCGGCAGTGTCGAGCTACCGGCAGTGTCGAGCTACCGGCAGTGTCGAGCTACCGGCAGTGTCGAGCTACCGGCAGTGTCGAGCTACCGGCAGCGTCGAGGGACCCGACCTCCGAAAGGGGTCGGGTCCCTCACCGTCCGGCTGGTTGCGCGCCGGGCAGCGTGAAGCGGCCATCGGGCAGGGGATCGACCAGTCCGTCGGCGACGAGTCCGTCCAGCGCGCGATCCCGTTGGTCCGAATCGTGCCAGGCGGCAGCCAGTGCCTCCGCAGTGACCGCGTCCGGTGCGGCGCGCAGCACGTCCAGGAGCATTCCGCGGGCCTGGCGGTCGGTCCCGGCGAAGCGCTGCGCCCGGCGAGCCGGACCCGTGTAGGGAGGTCTGCCGGCGGCGAGCCAGCGGCAGCCGGACCGGATCGGACACCTCGGGCAGTGCGGCTGCCGGGCGGTGCAGACGACTTGGCCAAGCTCCATCAGCGCGGCCGACCAGCGGACCGCGACCGGCGCCTCGTCCGGTAGCAGCGCCGCCACCACCGCGAGGTCCCGGACCGTCGATGGGGGTCCTGGGTCCGCGGTCTGGTGTACGGCGCGGGCGACCACCCGGCGCACGTTCGTGTCGACCACCGGACAACGCTGGCCGAACGCGAAGGCCGCCACCGCCCGGGCCGTGTACGCGCCGACTCCGGGCAGGCCCAGCAGGGCGTCCAGTTCGGCGGGGACGGTCCCATCGTGCCGCCGGGTGAGGATGAGCGCGCACTCGTACAGTCGCAGGGCGCGGCGCGGGTAGCCGAGCTTGCCCCACATCCGGACCGCGTCGGCCGGCGTGGCGGCAGCGAGGCCGGCGGGCGCCGGCCACCGTGCGAGCCACGCCAGGTAGGCGGGTACGACCCTGGCGACCGGCGTCTGCTGCAGCATGAGCTCGCTGACCAGGACCCCCCATGGTGTGGTGCTCGGCTCCCGCCAGGGGAGCAGCCGGGCATTGGCGTGATACCACTCCAACAGCGGGGCGACGGGGATCATCGGCGGCATTGTCGCACGCCGATCCCGCGGCACCGAGCGAGGCTTGATGGGTGGGATTGTCATATGGTGCGGGGACCCGGCGCGGCTCGTGCGGCAACCTGATCGGAAGCGGTACGGTACCTGATCATGCTGCAACCGGTCGGTCCGTTGCCACCTGCGGTCTACTGGCGGAGGCGCCTTGTCCTCATCGGCGGGGTGCTCACGGTGGTGTTGTTGCTCACGCTCACGATGTGCACCGGCGGTGGGTCGCGCACCACCGGTGCGGGTTCAGCGACCGGTACCCCCACAGCAACCGCCACCAGCCTGCCGTCCGGCCCACTGACCGTGCCCTCCAGCGAGGTGGGCGGTCCGGCACCCGGGACCCGGGTCACCGCCGAGGGCTCACCTGGCGCGGTCACCGGAGTCGGGTCGCCTCCGCCGGGCTCGGCGGCCGGACCTGGTACGACGGCCGGTCCCGGTCTGTGCCCCGACAGCGCGATCGCGGTGTCCGTGTCGACCGCCAAGGAGTCCTACCAGATCGGCGACACACCTGAGCTGATCTTGACCGTTCGGAACACGTCCTCGGTCCCATGTCGTCGCGACGTGGGCGCTCAGCAGGAGCAGATTCAGATCTACTCGGGTGAGGTCCGGGTGTGGTCGAGTGACGACTGCTACGCCGACGACACCAGGGACGTCCAGCTCTTGGCGCCCGGCCAAGCCGTCCTCTCGACAGTGACCTGGTCGGGCTGGAACTCCCAACCTGGCTGTGTGGGCACCCGGACCAGGGTCAGCGCGGGTACCTACCGCCTGATCGGCCTGCTCGGTGCCTTGAAGAGCCCGGCAGCCCGGCTCGTCCTGGTCTGAGCTGGCTGGGGTCCCGTCCCGGGTGGGTCCTAGACGTACCGCTCCAGGATGCTCGACTCGGCGAGCCTGGACAGGCCCTCCCGGACGCTGCGTGCCCGGGCCTCGCCGACCCCCTCCACGGCCTGCAGGTCGTCGACGGTGGCCGCGAGGAGCTTCTGCAACCCGCCGAAGTGGTCGACGAGCCGGTCGACGACCGCGCCGGGAAGCCTGGGCACCTTGGCCAGCAGCCGGTAGCCGCGCGGGCTCACCGCGCTCTCCAGTGCTTCCGGACTCGCGGAGTACCCCATGGCCCGGGCGACCAGCGTGAGATCGAGCAGCTCCGTGGCCGACAGCGCGTTCAGGTCGGTGAGCACCTGATCGAGGCCGCGGGACCGGCGGCCGGTGGGCATGTAGTCGCGGGCGACCAGCTCGCGCTCGTCGTCGACGCCGGCCATCAGCTCCCCGAGCTGCAAGGCGAGCAGCCGACCGTCCGTGCCGAGCTCGACGACGTACCTCTGGATCTCGTCGGCGATCCGGCGCACCATCTCCAGCCGCTGGCTGACACTCATCGAATCCCGGACCGTCACCAGGTCCTCGATCTCCAACGCGGACAGCGTGCCGGCGACCTCGTCGAGCCGGAGCTTGTACCGCTCCAGGGTCGCCAGCGCCTGGTTCGCCCGGGACAGGATCGCCGCGGAGTTGTCCAGCACGTACCGGCGGCCGTCGACATAGAGGCTGATGATCCGCATTGACTGGCTGACGGAGATTACCGGGAAGCCGGACTGGATGGCGACCCGTTCGGCGGTCCGGTGCCGGGTGCCGGACTCCTCGGTGGGCACCGAGGGGTCCGGCATGAGATGAACCGCGGCCCGCACGATTCTTGTCGAGTCCGAGGCGAGCACGACGGCGCCGTCCATCTTGGCCAGCTCGCGCAGCCGGGTCGCCGAGAACTCGACGTCCAGTGGAAAGCCGCCGGTGCAGATGGACTCGACGACCTTGTCGTTGCCCATCACGATCAGTGCGCCGGTGTTCCCCCGGAGGATCCGCTCCAGGCCGTCTCGCAGTGCGGTACCGGGCGCGAGCAGTCCCAGAGTTGACCGCAGCTTGTCATCTCGGTCAGCGGTAAGCACGGTAAGGGCTCCTGTTCTGGACCATGACTCGGCAAGTCTACGGGGATCGCGTGCCGCGACACGCCCGACCGTGCGCCCCGAGTACCCGATCGGGCAATGCCCGCCATCCATCGCCGCGGCTTCGAGTGCGGGCTACTGGCGCAGGATGCCCAGCGCAGCGGACAGATCGGCGACCTCGATCACGTCGAGCCCGCTGGGCGTCGGGTCCGAATCGCGGCGGGACGGTCCGCTGTTGGTCGGGATCAGGGCGCGGCGGAAGCCGAGCCGGGCGGCCTCACCGAGGCGCCGGCCGACACCGGGGACCCGGCGGACATCGCCGGAGAGGCCGACCTCGCCGATCGCGACGAGATCGGTCGGCAGCGGTGTGTCGTGGGCAGCCGACGCCAGCGCGAGGGCCAGCGCGAGGTCGGCTGCCGGCTCCGTCACCCGCATGCCACCGACCGTTGCGCAGTACACGTCGGAGATGCCGAGTTGCACTCGGCCGCGTCGCTCCGTCACGGCGAGCACCATCGCCACCCGGGCCGAGTCGAGGCCGCTGACCGCGCGGCGCGGTGTGCCGTAGGACGACCGGGCGACCAAGGCTTGCACCTCGGCGAGCAGTGGTCGATTGCCCTCGAGGGTGACCGACACGCAGGTACCCGGCACGGGCTCGGCCCGCCTCGACAGGAATAGCCCGGACGGGTCGGCAACTCCGCGGATGCCGGCGTCGTGCAGCTCGAAACAGCCGACCTCATCGGCCGGCCCGAACCGGTTCTTGACACCACGCACCAGCCGCAGCGCCGAGTGCCGGTCTCCCTCGAAGTGCAGGACCACGTCGACGAGGTGCTCCAGGACCCGCGGACCCGCGATGGCGCCGTCCTTGGTGACATGCCCGACCAGGATCGTGGCGATGCCGCGTTCCTTCGCGACCGCGATGAGCGCCGCGGTGACTGCCCGGATCTGGGTCACCCCACCGGCCGCCCCATCCACGGCACCGGAGCTGACGGTCTGCACCGAGTCGACGACCACCAGCCCGGGGCGGACCGCGTCAAGATGCCCCAGCACCGCGCTGAGGTCGGTCTCGGCTGCCAGGTACAGCGCCGGATGCAGGGCATCGAGCCGCTCCGCCCGCAACCGGACCTGCGCGGCGGACTCCTCCCCGGTCAGGTAGAGGGCGGGGACGCCGTCCGCCGTTGCCGCGTACTGCCGGGCGACCTCCAGCAGCAGGGTCGACTTGCCCACCCCCGGCTCGCCGGCGAGCAGCAGCACGGCGCCCGGCACCAAGCCGCCGCCGAGGACCCGGTCCAGTTCGGACACGCCGGTCGGCCGCGACCGCGCAGCCTCGACGTCGACCTCGGCGATCGGGCGGGCTGGTGCGCTGACCGGTCCGGCGGAGATCGCGCGCAACGCGGCAGCGATCGCGCCAGGCTCGGTGATCGATCCCCACGCCTGACACTCAGGACACCGGCCCACCCACTTGGAGACCGTGTAGCCGCACTCCTCGCACCGGTAGCTCGGCCGTTCTCTGGACTTGGTGGCGGTCTTGGTCACGGCATCACCCTAGGACGGGCGTCCGACAACCTCATCGGCCGGCGAACACCTACCCCGTCCAACGGCCGGTCGCCGTCAGGAGCCCGACGTACCGCTCGGCGGTCGCGGCACCTCGGTCTCCGGGGTCGTCACCGGAACGTTGATGGTGACGCTGCCACCGGAGGCGAAGCTGAATGTGATCGGCACGTTCTGGGCGGACCGGAGCTGGCTGGTCAGACCTACCAGCTGGATGCCGACACCGTCGGCGCCGAAGGTGACGAGCTGTCCTGCCGGGATCAGCACCGGTGCGAGAGCTGCGGGCCGGGCTCCGGTGGTGGTACCCGAAGTGGTGCTCGGAGCTGCCATGAGGGAAACCCCGGCCGCGGCATCGGTCCGGATCGAGACCAAGGAGTCGTCCTTGAGCCCGGAGTTGACGGCGGCAAACGCGAGCGCGGCATTCGATCCGGCCTGGTACCGCCCGGAGGCGGGGTAGGCGAGCCGCACATTGCGCAGCGCGATCGAACCAGCGGTGCCCGAGGCGCCATCCACGGCCGACCGCTCGACCGATGTCTGGGCGGTCTGCCCAGCGCTGCATGCGGTGGTGAACAGGCCAGCCAGCGCCAGCGCGGCAAGTCCTGCTGCCCGGGTGGTGCGGATCGAGCGGCTCACAGCAACCAACCTTCCCTCGCCCGGTCACAGTCGCCCGCCCAGCGTAGCCGGCCCGGTCCGGGCGGTTTCCGCCGCATCCCCGCTGCGGCAGCTGCCGATGGAGGTCAGCCGGCGAGCAGGCTGGCCTCGGCGTCCAGAGCAGACGTGGGTGGGTTGTCGGTCAGGATCTGGGCGACGATGCCATTGGCGCGGACCAGCAGAAGCACCGGCGTGGTGGCGACCCGGTATGCCGACAGGAGGCCACGGTCGGGGTCGGCGGCCCGGATCAGGTTGCTGCGGCTCAGGTCGGCCGGCAGCTCCGGCAGCTGGGTGCTCACCGCGAGCACGTAGAGGTTGTGTTTGTTCGCCGTGTCCGCGGCCGCGTGCAACACCGGGGCCGGTGGCCCGCCCACCGGGATCAGCACGATCACGGCGGGGCGGAACCCGCGTGCCAGCACCGGGCCGAAACCCTCGCGGTTGATCTTCAGGTCGGGCAGCAGCCCACCCACGGTGCCGTCCGGCTGCCCCTTGCCGGTGGCCAGTGGCACGCTGTCCGGTATCGGCCGTACCGTCGGGCGGAGCAACATGACCACGCTGGTCACGGTCAGGACCGCGGCGGTGATCAGGATCCCGACGGACGCCGCGGCGGGCCGTCCATGTCCGAGGCCGAGCAGCCGGCGTACTCGCCTGGTGCGAGCGGCGGCGCGCCGTTCCCGGGCCAGGGCGCGCGCGTCGAGGTCCAACTCCCGGGCGTCATCGGGGATGACCAGCCGCTCGAAGTCCGGCGGCCAGCCGTCAACCGGCCTGCTCTCCCGGCCCGGGGGGTCCTCTTCCGCCATCTGTCCAGCGTGCGCTCGAACGGTGTCGCGCGCCAGCGCCGGGGCGTGCCCGGTCGTCACCCGGCCGTGTGATGTCTGTTCTTCGACCGCAGGTAGCACGGCGGAAGCAGATTGTTTCCACTATGTCAACCCCGGATTGCCCCCGTATTGAGGCCCTGACCTGCGCATATGCGGTTCCGTTACCGGCCGTCCCGGCCACTCGCGTGGTAGCCTTGATCCAGCGAAAGGGGTCACAGGCACATGGTTTTCAAGGTCGGCGAGACTGTCGTCTATCCCCATCACGGGGCCGCCATGATCGAAGCCATCGAGAGTCGCGTCATCAAGGGCGAAGCTAAGACCTACCTGGTGCTCAAGGTCGCGCAAGGCGATCTCACCGTCCGGGTTCCTGCGGACAACGCGGAGGTCGTCGGCGTTCGTGATGTCGTGGGTCAGGAGGGACTGGAGCGCGTCTTCGAGGTCCTGCGTGCTCCGCACACCGAAGAGCCGACCAACTGGTCGCGCCGGTACAAAGCGAACCTTGAGAAGCTCGCTTCCGGCGACGTCCACAAGGTGGCCGAGGTGGTGCGCGACCTGTGGCGACGCGATCGGGAGCGGGGTCTGTCAGCTGGCGAGAAGCGGATGCTCGCCAAGGCACGGCAGATCCTGGTGAGCGAGCTCGCGCTCGCGGAAAACACCAACGAAGACAAGGCCGAAGCGCTGCTCGACGACGTCCTGGCGAGCTGACGCTGATCACCGGGCTGCGGCTCGCATCCCGGCCGGAGGTTGCGGCGCGATGACCGTCGCAGCCATCATTCCGGCTGCCGGGCGTGGGCTGCGGCTCGGTGGTGGCCTACCCAAGGCGTTTCGCCCGCTGGGCGGTGTCCCACTGTTCGTGCACGCGGTGCGCGCGCTGCGGGCGTCCCAGTACGTGGAGTCGGTCATCGTGGTCACCTTGCCGGACCGGCTGGCCGAGGTGGGGTCGCTCCTTGGTCCGGCGGCCACGGTGGTGTGCGGTGGGGAGTCGAGGCATGCGTCGGTGGCCGCCGGGCTGGCGGTGCTGCCACCGCCGGTTGACGTCGTGCTGATCCATGACGCGGCGCGGCCGCTGGTCCCACCCGGAGTGGTGGATGCGGTCGTTGAGGCGGTGCTGGCCGGTGCCTCCGCCGCCGTGCCGGTGCTGCCCGTGGTCGACACCCTCAAGACCGTTGACGGGGCGGGGCGGGTCGTCCGCACCATTCCTCGGGACACGATCCGCGCGGTCCAGACGCCGCAGGGGTTTCGTCGTTCGGTGCTGGTCCGGGCGCACGCCGAGGCCGATCCAGCCGCTCCGGCGACCGACGATGCGGCCTTGGTCGAAGCGTTGGGGATTCCCGTGATGACGGTGCCGGGTTCGCCGACCGCGATCAAGATCACCTATTCGGTCGACCTGCTGCTCGCGGAGGCGTTGCTCCACGCCGACCTCGCGGCTGAGCCGGCCGAGTGAAGGTGACCACAACGTCGCCGATCGGCCTCGTCACCGGAACGCAGATGGTTGGATACGTCGGGTGAGCATGATCCCTCGGGTTGGTATCGGAACCGACGTCCACCCGGTAGAGCACGGTCGCCCGTGCTGGCTTGCTGGTCTGAGGTGGGATGGCGTCGATGGGTGCGCGGGGCATTCGGACGGCGATGTCGCGGCCCACGCGATCGTCGATGCGATGCTCGCGGCGGCCGGGCTCGGTGACCTGGGCTCGGCGTTCGGCACCGGCGAGCCGAAGTGGGCGAACGCCTCCGGGGTATCCCTCGTCGAGGAGACGGCGCGCCGTCTCGGTACCGCGGGGTTCTCGGTAGGCAACGTGTCCGTGCAGATCATCGGGAACCGACCCAAGATCGGCTTGCGGCGGGGTGAGGCCGAGCGGGTTCTGGCGGCCGCGGTCGGCGCACCCGTCTCGGTGTCCGCCACGACCACCGACGGCCTCGGCCTGACCGGGCGCGGTGAGGGGTTGGCGGCCATCGCGGTCGCGATGGCCGTGTTCGACACCGGCGCCGTGTGGACCAGGCGGACGCCGCCACAGGCGTGACCGTCAGGCCGTCGCCCGCAGCGCCTCCTGCCGCGGTGGGCGTGGCGGCAGCTCCATGAGCACCCGGAGCTGGGCCAGCGCGCGGCGGCGCATCGTGCGCACCGTGACCGGACTGATCTGCAGGTCGGTCGCGATCTGGTCGTCGGAGTGATCGAGCAGGAAGCCCCGGGCCAGGATCTGCTGCTGTCGTGGCGTGAGCCGGCCGAGCGCGGCCGAGACTGCCAGCCAGCTCGCCCTGAGCTCCGCGTGATCATCTGTCCACTGCTCCGGCAGCTCACCGGTCAGCGTCTCCCGGTGGAGCCTGCGCCACCGGGAGACGCACTCGTTCGCCACCGCCCGCCGCAGGTACGCCGCTGGATGCTCGATGAGCGTCGCGGCCCCCTGTGGCCCCCGTCGGGCGCTGGCCGGCCCGGTCCGAGTCGACTGGATCGCACCACGGTCGATCATCCGTAGCAGGACCTCCTGGACGACGTCCTCGGCGTCGATACCGGGCAGGCGGGTCCGGCCCAGCCGTGCCTGCGCGAAGCGCACCAGCTCGCTGCGGCCTTCCGCGGTCAGGCCGGCCCACGACACCGTCGTGCCGGGTTGTGTGGCAACCATCGATGATCTCCCCCTCGGATCGTGCTGGCCCCAGCGTGATCTGGGTCGGAGTGGCCGGGAAGGGGGGAATCCCCCGGGCCTCCCGCGGCGGAGCAACGGCGCGTGTCGGGCGATCCCGCTAGGCTCACCGCGAGAGCGGTCGATTGGGATTTCCGGGAGGTGCTGGTGGGATGCCGGCCACGCTTGACCCGGGTTCTGTCGACGGGGAGGAGCTCGGCGACGCACGTGGCCCGGCCGTGATGGCGGAGGAGGCGGCGGAGCCGCCGGCCGGCACGATCGACGGGCCGGCGGCGCCCGATGCCGCGCAGCCGCAGGGAGCGGACACCGGAGCGTCCGGCGGGGGAGGTGGCGCGCTGCGCAATGTCTCCCTGGACGTCGGTGCCGTCGTGGGGGCCGGGTCGACCAGCTCCTGGCGGATCCTGGCCTACCTCGCCGACGGCGGGTTCTCCTCGGTGTACCGCACCGAGCCGGCCACGCCGGAGACCGTATCCGGGTTCGGCCCGGACGAGCGGGCCCTGAAATGTGTGTGGGGGACCCCCGAGGAGCTCGACCAGCTCTCCGCCGAAGCCGAGACGTGCGTCGCGGTGGAGGGGCACGACAACGTCCTCGCGATGATCACGTCGTTCCGGTTCGAGCTGCCCGGGCAGCACACCCAGCGATGCGTCGGGATGGTCCTGGAGCTCGCCGCGGAGGACCTCTACGACCTGGGAGACCGGTGCGCGCCGGCCGAGCGCGCATGGGCGGCGGTCTTCGAGGAGGTCGCCGCCGGGCTTGAGCACATCCACGCCCGCCGTTTCGTGCACGGGGACATCAAGCCGACGAACCTGCTGCGGGTCGGCCCCCGCTTCACCATCGCGGACTTCGGCATCTCCGCACCACTGGAGTCGACCCGGGCGGTGCCCATCGGGCAGGCCCGGACCATCGCGTACTGGCCGCCCGAGACCCGCGACCAGGGTGATCTCGGGGCCGATGGGGTGCGGCGACCGCCGGCCGAGGGGTGGCGGGCGAGCCAGGCCGGCGACGTGTGGGCGCTGGCGGTCACCATGCATCGGATCCTGACCGGCCGGCACATCACCACCGCGCACACCCCGGAGCAGCAGTACGAGCTGGTGTGCGCCGGTCGGTACACGGTGGACGACCGTCTCTCCGCCGGTTGGCGGGCGCTGCTCAAGGACTGCCTGGTCCACGACCCGGCAGTGCGTTCGGTGCGGACGGCGGAGCAGCTCCGCACCCGTCTCGCCGCCCTGGTCCTGTCGGAGGACTTCGAGGCGGTGCCGTGGCCTGACGAACGGCCGCGGATCGCGGCGCTGTTGCCGGCGGACGGCCAGCTTCTCGCGCTGTACCAGACCAAGCCGCTCGGTCGGCTGCAGGGCGCGTTCGTCGGATCCCCCGGGCTCGTCATCGACTCCTACCGACATCTGCTCGACGTGGTCGTGCCGGCGCTGGCGCAGCAGGCGCGGGACGGGCGGCGGGCGGCAGCCCAGCTCGCGGCGGAGTCGGATCGGGTCCGCGAGATCGAGCGGCAGCTCGCCGCCAGGGATGAGCCGGACACCCAGCTGGTCCTTGAGGCGGAGTTTGCGCGCACCAGGCAGATCGGCCTGGCCATGGCCGAGGTGACCCACGAGCGGGATCAGCTGAGGGTGCAGTACGAGCAGCTCGCGCGCCGGTTGGAGCGGCTGGAGCAGGCCCGGGTCGATGCGACCGTGCCACAGCGGCGCGCTGCGGCAGTGCCGGCCCACGGCGTGCCGGCCCACGGCGTGCCGATGGGTCCGTCCGGGTCCCGGTCGGTCGGTGCGGTGTCCCGTCCGGTGCAGCCTCCTCCGGTTCGGGTACCGCCAGCGCAGGTCTGGGCACCCGCCCCGATCCAGCCCGCGCGGGGGCGCCGGCTCGGCCCGCTCGGGCAGACCGTGCTCGCCGTCATGGTCCTCGTCGCTGCGCTGCTGTTCGGCGTCGTCGTGGCGGCCTACGGGTTTGGCACCACCCCCGGGGACGCGCTCGACCGGATCTGGCAGCAGCTCGGCACCCGCACGCACGGCAGGCGGTAGCGGTGCCACCACTGGTGGCCCGGATCGACTGCCCGGGTCAGGCGCCGCTTCCGCTGCTGCTCGGTGAGCGGCTGGCGTTCGGTCGTACCTCGGCGCCGCAGGTGGATCTGCCCGTGAGCGAGAGCCCGCGGGTCAGCCGGCGGGCCGGCACCGTGGAGGCGACGCCGTACGGCGTGCTGGTGACCAACACGGGATCGAACCCGCTGCTGCTGGACGAGCCCGGGGTGGCCCGCCGTACCCTGCGACCAGGCAACACCCATCTGGTGGTGAACGGCAACCGGGCCCGGGTGAGCTTCGCCGCGACCAGCGACGCGTTCGAGTTCGAGGTGCACGGGGGGCAGGCCGTGCCGACGGAGGACGCCGCCGCGGAGACCAGCGCGGCCGCCGGTGCGGACCGGACCCGTCCGGCGTGGGCGCTGGCCGAGGGGACGGCCTACCACCTGTGCCTGGTCGCGCTCTGCGAGCCGACGCTGCGATATCCGGAGAGCCCGTGGATCCCGACCAGCCAGCAGGTCGCTGACCGACTCTATGACTGTGGGCTGCTGGCCCAGGTACGACGCGGCGAGTGGGTCGACCGGAGGCTGGACGATGTGCGTGCCAAGCTGCCGATCGGGGAGCGGGCGTGGACCGCCGAGCGGGCCCGCCGGGCCTCCGCCGAACAGCAGGAGCAGGCAGTGGTCCGGCTGGCATCCGGCGCGCCACGGCGCGGCGGCCGCAAGGAGCAGCTCGTCGAGTTCGCCGTCGGCCACGGCATCGTCACACTCGACGTGGTGCAGCGTTATCTCGGCTGACCGATCGCCTCAATGATCGTCATCGAAACGGGCCGGCCGACCGGCCGTACTATTGCCCGGTGACGCTGCGGTTGTACGACACGAGCACCCGATCGGTCCGCGACTTCACGCCGTTGGCTACCGGCCGCGCCTCCATCTACCTGTGCGGGGCTACGGTCCAGGCACCGCCCCACATCGGGCACATCCGGTCCGGCGTGAATTTCGACGTACTCCGCCGGTGGTTGACCCGCACCGGCCTCGACGTGACGTTCTGCCGCAACGTGACGGACATCGATGACAAGGTCCTGCGCGTCGCGACGGCCGACGGGCTGCCATGGTGGCAGGTCGCCGCCCGCAACGAGCGGGCCTTCACCTGGGCGTACGACGTGCTGGGCTGCCTGCCACCGACGGTGGAGCCGCGGGCCACCGGGCACATCCCGGAGATGATCGCCCTGATCCGTCGGCTGATCGACAGGGGACATGGCTACGCCGCCGGCGGGGACGTCTACTTCGATGTGCGCGGCTACGCTGAGTACGGTGCGCTGTCGGGTCAGCGGATCGACAAGATGCGTTCCGCCGAGGACGGGTCCGGAGCCAAGCGCGAGCCGTTGGACTTCACACTGTGGAAGGGCGCGAAGCCAGGCGAGCCGGAGTGGGAGACCCCATGGGGCCCAGGGCGACCTGGCTGGCATCTGGAGTGCTCGGCCATGGCCGGCAAGTACCTCGGTGACACGTTCGACATTCACGGTGGCGGTACTGATCTGATCTTCCCGCACCACGAGAACGAGATCGCCCAGTCGCGCGCGGCGGGCTACGGGTTCGCCCGCTGCTGGCTGCACAACGGGCTGCTCACGGTGGGTGGCGAGAAGATGAGCAAGTCGCTCGGCAACTCGCTGCTGATCCCCGACCTGGTGACCAGGGTCCGGCCGGTGGAGCTGCGCTACTACCTGGTCGGTCCGCACTACCGGTCCATGATCGACTTCTCCGAGGATGCGCTCGGCGAGGCTGCCGCCGCCTACCGGCGGCTGGAGGGCTTCGTGCTGCGGGCGGCCGACCTGGTCGGTACCGACCAGCCACCCGGGCTGCTCTGCGCCGACTTCACCGAGGCGATGGATGACGATCTCGGAACGCCGGCCGCCCTCGCCGCGATCCACGAGGTGGTCCGGGAAGGCAACATCGCGCTGGCGGCGGGACACCGAGGCGCGGTCGCGAGCATGCAGGCGTCGGTGCGCGCCATGCTCGGCGTCCTCGGGCTGGACCCGCTCGCCCCACCCTGGGCGGTCGCCGGCGGGGGTGGGCTCCAGGCCGTCATTGACCGGCTGGTGGCGCTGGCCCTGGCGCAGCGTCAGGCCGCCCGCGAGCGCAGGGACTACGGTGCTGCGGACGCGATCCGGGCAGAGCTTGTCGGGGCGGGGATCGTTGTCGAGGACACCCCGCAGGGATCACGGTGGACGCACAGCGGACGATCGGGGCAGTACTGATGGCGGGGAACTCGCAGCGTCGGGGCGCACGGCGCAATCCTGGGAGCAAGAAGGGCGCGGTCGTCGGCTCGGGCGGCCAGCGTCGCCGTGGCCTGGAGGGGAAGGGGCCGACGCCGCGGGCGGAACACCGGACCGGACACCCGGCCGTCAAGCGGGCTGCCGGCGCCGTGGCCGCCACTGCCCGCGCGGCCCAGCGGCGGCCCGCACCGGACGGTCCGGAGCTGTTGGTCGGGCGGAACCCGGTCGCGGAGGCACTGCGCGCGGAGGTGCCCGCGACCGCGCTCTACCTCGCGCTCGGCATTGACTCCGACGAGCGGGTCACCGGGGCGATTCGGGCGGCCGGTGACCGTGGTATCTCCATCCTGGAGGTGAGCCGGGCCGAGCTCGATCGGCGGACCGGCGCCCAGCTGCATCAGGGCGTGGCCCTGCAGGTGCCGCCGTACCGATACGCCGATCCACTCGACCTGCTCCAGGCCAGTAGTGAGCTGGCGGAGCCAGCGCTCTTTGTGGCGCTCGACGGCGTCGTCGATCCGCGCAACCTCGGAGCCATCGTCCGGTCGGCGGCGGCGTTCGGGGCGAACGGCGTGCTGGTTCCGGAGCGCCGGGCGGCCGGGATCACCGCGGCGGCGTGGCGTACCTCGGCCGGTGCCGCGGCGAGACTGCCGGTGGCGCGGGTGACCAACCTGGTGCGCACCCTGACGACGTACGCGAAGGCTGGGCTGACGGTGGTTGGCCTTGACCCGGCCGGGGCCACGTCCCTGGACGATCTTGGGGTCGCGGTGGACCCGGTCGTGCTCGTGATCGGTTCCGAGGGGCGCGGGTTGTCCCGGTTGGTCGGGGAGACCTGCGATATCAGGGTGTCGATCCCGATCACTACGGCGACCGAGTCGCTGAACGCGAGCGTGGCCGCCGCGATCGGGTTGGCCGAGGTGGCCCGCAGGCGGCGGGCGGCCCGTCGAGGCTGACCGTCGAGGCTGAGTTCCAGGCACGGTGCGCGATCCCGACGGCCGCGTGAAGAGCGTCACATCGGTGGTGGCAAACTGGACGTTCTCATCACTACCAGACCATAGGGAGTGCGATGTCCGAGCGGACCAGCTACCAGTCAGGCGAACCTAACTGGGTCGATCTGGGCACCACCGACATTCAGGCCGCGACCAAGTTCTACTCCGACCTGTTCGGCTGGGAGGTGCGCAGCCAGGGTGAGGAGTTCGGCAACTACGGCATCGCCTTCCTGCGGGACAAGCCCGTCGCGGGAATCGGGCCGATTGTCCCGGGCTCGGGTGATGCGCCGACGTGGTCCACCTACCTCGCCACGGCCGATCTGGACGCGACCATGGCGGCGGCCGCCGCGGCAGGCGGCACTGTCACCATGCCGGCCACGGCGTCCGGTGAGTTCGGGCGCCGGGGGTTCGTGCAGGACCCCACCGGTGCCAACGTCGGGTTCTGGGAGGCCAAGCAGCACCTCGGTGCGCAGCTCGTCAATGAGCCCGCTGCGCCGCGTTGGAGCGAGCTGGCGACCAGCGACGCGGACGCCGCCGACAAGTTCTACGGCGCCGTGTTCGGCTACGAGTTCGAGAAGGCGGACGGCCTTCCGGACCCCAACTACACCATGCTCAAGGTCGGTGGCGAGACCGTCGCCGGGCGGTACCAGATTCCGGCGGGTCAGGCCGGCCCGTCGAGGTGGCTTTGCTACTTCACGGTGGCGGACGTCGACGCGACGGTTGCCAAGGTCACCGCGACCGGTGGTGCGCTGGTGGCCGGTCCGGTCGACTCCTCCTACGGGCGGTTCGTGACCTGCGCGGACCCGTCCGGAGCGGCGTTCGGGATCGTGACGCAGGCCGGGTAACCCCGGGCCGGCCGGGTGGGCTGGTGACGGGCAACTCCCGTCACCAGCCCACCGCCGCGTCGAGGCGCTACGCTGGGCCCCGGCCGGTGAGGGACCCCGGCCAATGCGGGCGGTCATGCCGGCGTGGCGCAACTGGCAGCGCAGCCGACTTGTAATCGGCAGGTTCCCGGTTCGAGTCCGGGCGTCGGCTCCACATCGCAGGTCAACGGCGTGCAGGCCGCCGGTTTCAAGATCGTGCGCATGGTTTATGCATGGTTTTCGGTGCCCGCCTCCGGCTCGTCGTCGGTGCCGGTGGGAGGCTGTTGTACGGATTCCAGGACGTCGGCGGCGCCGGTGCGGGCGGTTCGGCGGCCGAAGTAGTGGTCTTGGGTCATGGAGACCTTGGCGTGGCCGAGTTGGTCGGCGGCGGCGCGGGCGGTGAGCCCGGCCCGGTCCATGAGGGTG
>JACQDL010000030.1 GCA_016201065.1 Actinomycetota bacterium | reverse complement strand
TTCTACCAGGAGCCTCCTTCTTTCCCAGGGTTCAGCCGGGCCGAAGGGTGCCGGCCCCGCCACCCCCGCCCTGCGTCACTGAACGTAACCAGCTGTCGCCTAGCCAAGACACCCGGAAACCCCTTAAGTCGCTGGCATTGCTGCTGGGGTACCTGCCGAGAGGGGGCCGGACCGATGACCACCGCGCCCGGCGTTGCGCCGGGCCCGCGACACGCCCCCCGCACTCCCGAGCGCGCCCGGCCGACGATGGAATCGGTGCCGGGCCACCTCCTCGGGCTCTCCGTCGGCCAGATCACCGCGTGGCAGGCGTCCCTCGCCGCGGTGCTGGCGGCCGCCGTACGACCGGGTCCGCCGACGATCGCCGCGGGCGTGCTCGCCATCGGGGTGCTGGCCCTGACCGTGGTGCGCCGCCGTGGTCGCTGGCTCTACCAGGCGTACGGCGTCCGGTCCCGGTTCCGAGCCCGGCAGCGGGTCCCGGTACCAGCCGGCCCGGCGGATCCACGGTTGGCGGCGCTCCGTGAGCTCCTGCCCGACCTCGACCTGACCGGCGCCGTGCTGCGGTCGGGGAAGCGGATCGGCATCATCCACGACGGGCAGTCCTGGATCGGCCTGGTGGCGGTGCAGGCCGGCACCGACATCGTGGCGCGCCCGCAGCAGGTCGGCTGGCTGCCGGTCCGGGATCTGGCCGGCGCTCTCGTCGTCGACGACATCGACCTGGCCAGCGTGCAGGTGTTGCGGTACATCACCCCCGCCCCAACCGGCATGATCCCCAGCCAGGCCCCGGCCGCGGCCTCCTACCAGCAGGTCAACCGGCTCCGCACGCCGGGAGACCAACACCTGTGGGTCGCCGTGCGGCTCGACCCGGCGCACTGCCCGGATGCGATCGAGGTCCGCGGTGGTGGCGTCGAGGGCGTGCACCGGGCGGTCCGGCGGTGCATCGCGCGGATCCTCGAACTGCTGGATTCCGCCGGAGTCGCCGGTACCCCGCTGGACGAGGAGACGGTCCGGTCCGTGCTCGCCCTCTCCGCCGGCACGCACGCCCGCAACGCCCCGCCGGGCACCCGCCGGAGCGAGGAGACGTGGACGCACTGGCGGGGGGACGGCACAGTGCACGTGAGCTGGTGGGTCCGGTCCTGGCCGGTTCGGGGAATCCCGATGAAGCTCCTCCAGGAGGCCGCGGCCGCCGTGCCCGCCCTCTCCTGCTCCATCTCCCTCACCCTGCACCCGGAGCGGACCGAGGGCGCCCGGTTCCGCTGCCTGGTCCGGCTGTCCGCACCGTCGCCCGCCGCCGCCAACCACGCGGGCCATGCGCTTCTCCGGGCCTGCCACACCGCCGGCATCGGACTGTACCGGCTGGACGGTGAGCAGGCCCTCGGGCTCGTCGCGACCCTGCCGCTGGGCGGGGGGCGGCTGTGAACCTCGCGCGCCCGATCTCCGGGCACGTCCTGCAGACCGACGCCTTGCCGCAGCTCGACATCCCGCTGGCGCCCGGCGGTCTGGTGGTGGGCCACGACGGACACCGGCAACCGGTGATCGCACGGATCTTCCGCGACCGGCCCACCCAGATCGGTGTCTTCGGGGCCGCCTACCTCGGCAAGCTGCTTGCCTTCCGGGCGCTGGCGGTGGCGGCCCAGGTGAGCGTGTTGACGCCACGGCCGGCGACCTGGGAACCGCTGGTCCGTGCCGCGCCAGCGCAGTGGGCGGCGATCATGCCGGCGGGCACCCTGAGCCCGCACGGAGCCACCGCGACGCGCCCGTCACTGATCGTCGAGGACGCCGGGATGGGCGAGGCTCAGCTTCGTTCCGACCTGGGTTCGTGGCAGACGCAGGCGGTACTCCGGCCGTTCGTCACCCCGCAGATGGAGGGCCTGCTCCAGGCGTTCGACCTGGTCCTGGTCCAGCGGGCGCAACCCGAGACGGTGCCGACGATCCAGGCGGCCTTCGGCCTCCCGGAGGCCATCACCCGGTGGCTACCCCAGATGCCGGACGACACGGTTGCCCTGATCGCGGTCGCGACGGCCCAGTTCGTCAACCTCGCCCCCACCTCGATCGAGGAGACCGTGTTCGGCCCGCCGACCCTGCTCGACGGCTAGCCGGTGACCCCCCGCAGGTAGCCGTAGAGCCCGACGACGGCCAAGGCCATCGGCAGCACCGCGACGACCAGCAGCGCCTCGACGATGTCCGTCGTGCGACCCCAGAACGGCGGCACCCGGCGGCCCGGCACCCGCAGCGCGGCCAGCACCAGCGCGGCCGCGGCCACCAGCAACGGCACCGCGACGAGGATCAGCTGGACCAGCTGCCCGTGCTGGTCCGCCACCGCGCCGGCAAGCAGCACGAGCCCGCCCAGTGCGGCAGCCAGCAACCAGCGCCGCTGGAGCCGCCCGGAGAACAACCGTGCCCGCAGCGCCACGGCGGCCGCCACGACCGCCACCAGCCAGGGTGCCGTCCCGGTCGCGGGCCGGCAGAGCAGCCACTCGCAACCCGTGATCAGCCCCGCCGACGCGCCGGTCATCCCGGTCACGAACCGGTCGGCCTGCGCGGTCCTGCGCAACACGTCGCGGCCGGGCACCGAGCAGGTGTCCCGACGCAGGTCGTCGGCGGACAGCGGCACGAATGGCAGCGGCAGGTCGGCGAGGCGGAACGCGACCATCGGAATCAGCGGGGTCATCGCGAGCACGAAGGTCACCGCGAGTGCCGCCGTGCCCGGACCGGTCAGACCGGTCAGCAGGTCCAGCAACGCGACGGCGGTGCCGACCATCGCCGCGGCCGCCACCCCGGCGAACCCGGGCACGCTGTCGGCCACCGCGATGGCCGCAACCGCCGCGATCGCCATCAGTGCCGCCGATCCGGTGACCAGCTGCAGCGCGCCGAAGTCGACCAGCGCCGTGTCGCCACCCGACGCGGTCGCGCCGGACAGGAACGCGAACGGCAGCGCGGCGTACCCGAGCGCGACGCCGGAGCGCGCGTCACCCAGCGCTCGGGACAGGACGGCCGCCGCCACCGCCAGCCCGGCGGCGACGCCGCCGGACACCAGGCTGGGTGCCAGCCACGACGGTCCGGACCGGGCAAGGATCAGTGCGGCCAGGAACAGCACCACGGCGGCACTGGTGAGCCCGAACCACCGGGTCGTGCTGTCCTGCCACCGCCCCGGCCGGCTCCTCGACGCGGTCGCGATGGCGTCGATGACGTCATCGAAGGCCAGTTCGGGCAGCTGGGCCTGGCGGGGGCGCAGGTACAGGATCTCGCCGTCCCGGATCGCCAGGCCGCCGGCGCTCCTGCTGCTGTCGAACGGCGTCTCGCCCAGCCGCTGCAGCGACCAGCCGCCGGGTGCCAGCCCGGCGTCGGCGAGATCGGCGCCGGCGTGCCGCAGCAGGGTCGGCAACAACTCGGCGAGAGGCACGTCGATGGGCAGCGCCACATCGACCCGGCTGTGCGGCGCGATGACGGTGACCCGGCACAGCCCGACTCCGGCGTTCGAACTCACGATCCCTCCCAGCCCCGGCACCCCGCACGCCGGGTCACGCCGTGGCACCGGAAGACTACCCAACATCACCATTTGTGCCGCGACGATACGGTGAGTCGGACGGATCGGGCAGATCAGGTGAGACCCAAGGGAGCGCGTCCCGGTGAGCACGGTGATCTTCCGGCGGCCAGCGCGGCGGCCGGCCCCCGAACTGCCCCACGGCGAGATCGTGCTGGAGTCCCCGCCCGACCTCCCGGAGAGCGCCGGCGGCGGTTTCGGCGCGGTGCTGACCTATCTGCCCATGCTCGCCGGTGGGGCAGCCATGGCCTTCATGTTCATCGGGCCGGGCGCGCAGGCCATCACGATCGTCGCCGGCGTGTTGTACGCGGTATCCATGGCGGGGATGTTCGCGGGGCAGCTGGGACGTGGTGCGGGCGAGACGAGGCGCAGGCTCGACGCGGAGCGGCGGGACTTCGCCCGGTACCTGTCCCAGGTGCGGCGGCGCGTCCGCCGGGCCGCCCAGCAGCAACGCGAGGCGTTGTTGTGGCGCAACCCGGATCCGGACTCGCTGTGGTCGGTCGCGCTCTCCGGCCGGCTGTGGGAGCGCCGGCTCGGCGATGAGGACTTCGGGGCGGTCCGGATCGGCCTGGGTTCCCAGCGCCTCGCCGTGCAGCTCGTCCCGCCGGACACCAAGCCGGTCGAGGACCTCGAACCCGTGTCGGCCGGGGCCCTGCGCCGGTTCGTGCGGACCCATTCCACGGTTGCGGAGCTCCCGGTCGCCGTCTCGGTCCGGGGGTTCGCCCGGATCACCTTCCGGGGTGAGCGTGACGCCATCCTGGGCCTGATCCGGGCGATGGTCGCGCACCTGGTCACCTTCCACTCCCCGGACGAGCTGCGGATCGCGGTGTGCGCCCACGCGGAGCAGGCGCCCGACTGGGACTGGGTGAAGTGGCTGCCGCACGGTCTGCACCCCACCGACGTCGACGCGGCCGGGTCGGTCCGGATGTACGCCGAGAGCCTGGTCGAGATCGAGAACATGCTCGGCGACGACCTCAGGCAGCGGCCGAGGTTCGGTGCCGGCAGCAGCAGCTCGACCGGATGCCACCACGTGGTGGTCCTGGACGGCGGCCGGACCTCGATCGACTCGCAGCTGGCCGCGGCCGGCGTGGCTGGGGTGACCGTGCTCGACCTGTCCGGGACGGTGCCGAGAGACGTCGAACGCGGCACCCTGCGCCTGGCCGTGCGGGCCGACAAGATCGACATGCTGACCCACGATCGGACGAACAAGGACGTGGCCAGCCGGATCGGCCGACCGGACACGCTGAGCCCGGCCCAGGTCGAAGCGCTGGCACGGCAGCTCGCGCCGCTGCGGGCGAGCGAGCGGGGCGACGCCGAGGACTCGCTGAGCCAGGACCTCGGTCTGACCCAGCTGCTCGGCCTGGGAGATCCGTACCAGATCGACCCGGCGCAGACCTGGCGGCCCCGCCCGCCACGGGACCGGCTACGGGTGCCCATCGGGGTCGGCCCGAACAGTGAGCCGATCGAGCTGGACATCAAGGAAGCGGCCCAGGATGGCATGGGCCCACACGGGCTGGTGATCGGGGCCACCGGCTCGGGCAAGTCCGAGCTGCTCCGCACCCTCGTGCTCGGCCTCGCGGTGACCCACTCCTCGGAAACCCTGAACTTCGTGCTCGTCGACTTCAAGGGTGGCGCGACGTTCTCCCGGCTCGATGCGCTGCCGCACACCTCCGCGGTGATCACCAACCTGTCCGACGACCTGTCCCTGGTCGACCGGATGCGCGATGCCATCGACGGCGAGCTGAACCGCCGGCAGGAGCTCCTGCGCGACGCCGGTAACTACGCGAACCTCAGGGACTACGAGAAGGCCCGGGAGAGCGGCGCCCCGCTCAAGCCGTTGCCGAGCCTGTTCGTCGTCGTTGACGAGTTCTCCGAGCTGTTGTCCGCGAAGCCGGAGCTCATCGACCTGTTCATCGCGATCGGCCGGATCGGCCGGTCGCTGGGGGTGCACCTCCTGCTGGCCAGCCAGCGGCTGGAGGAGGGCCGGTTGCGCGGCCTGGACACCTACCTGTCCTACCGGGTCGGCCTGCGCACCTTCTCCGCCATCGAGTCCCGGGTCGTGCTCGGCGTGCCCGACGCCTATGAGCTGCCCAACGGACCCGGACACGGCTACCTCAAGATCGATACCAGCACCATGCTGCGGTTCAAGGCAGCGTACGTCTCCGGCAGCGACTCGGGCCCGAAGGCCGGGGAGGCCCGCCCGGCTGCGGTGGCGGCCCAGCAGATCGTGCCGTACTCGACCCGCTACCTTGCGCCGGTGGCGCCCGGGCCGGCGGCCGAGGCCGGGGCCGAGCACGGCAGGCCGGCCGACTCGGCCGGACAGACCCTGCTCGAGGTGATGGTGGCGCGGCTGGTCGGCCGGGGGCGACCGGCGCACCAGGTCTGGCTGCCGCCGCTCGCCGAGCCGCCGACCCTCGACCAGCTGTTTCCGCCACTGGCAGCGGACCCGCGGCACGGTCTCGGGCCGGCCGGCTGGGACGGCCGGGGCACCCTGCGGGTGCCGGTCGGGCTGGTCGACAAGCCATACCACCAGCGTCGCGAACCCATGTGGGTCGACCTGTCCGGATCGGGGGGACACGTCGTCATCGCGGGCGGTCCGCAGAGCGGGAAGAGCACCCTCGCCCGGAGCCTGATCGCCGCCCTGAGCCTCACCCACATGCCCGCCGAGGTGCAGTTCTACGGGCTGGACTTCGGTGGTGGCACGCTGGCGCCGCTGCTCGGGTTGCCGCACGTCGGCTCGGTGGCGGGTCGACTCGAACCGGATCTGATCCGGCGGACGCTGGCCGAGATCGGCAGCCTCCTGGAATCCCGCGAACGGATGTTCACCGAACATCGGGTCGACTCGATGACGACCTACCGACGGCTCACCCGGGAGGGCGCGCTGCCCCGGGACGGCTACGGCGACGTGTTTCTCGTCGTCGATGGCTGGGGCGTGCTGCGCAGCGACTACGAGGTCCTGGAACAGCGGGTCACCGGCCTCGCGGCGCGAGGGCTGAGCTACGGCATCCACGTGTTGATCACCGTGCAGCGCTGGATGGAGGTACGGCCGGCGCTGCGTGACCTCATCGGCACCAGGCTGGAGCTGCGGTTGGGTGATCCGTCGGAGTCGGAGATCGAACGCCGGGCGGCCCTCAACGTGCCGGCGAAGACGCCGGGGCGTGGCTTGACGGCTGACACGCTGCACTTCCTGTCGGCTCTGCCGCGGGTCGACGGCGACCAGCGACCCGAGACGCTCGTCGACGGCGTGGCCGACCTCGTCGCGAGGGTGGCCGGGGCGTGGACCGGACCGGGAGCACCGGTGATCCGGATGCTTCCCGAACGGTACCCGTTCGCCGATCTCCCGCAGCCCGGGCCGGACGCCGGCCCCGGCATCCCGATCGGGATCGACGAGGATCACCTGGCTACGGTCACGCTCGACTTTGGCTCGGACCCACACTTCGTGTTCTTCGGCGACGCCCAGAGTGGAAAGACGAACCTGCTGCGGGTGATCACGCAAGGGATCATCCGGCGCCACCCGCCCGATCAGACCAAGATCATCTTTCTGGACTACCGGTACGGCCTGCTGGACGCGGTCACCACGGCTCACCCGATCGCGCACGGCTTCTCCGCCAACCACGCCGGGCCGATCGTGGCGAACGTCGTCACCGCAATGAGGCATTCCGCGTAACCGGTTGTGACTGTGTGTGATTGTTGGGGTGGTGGTGCGACACGCCGGGGCGGGTGCGACAAAAGACGCGGAACCCCCGGTATGAAGGTGGTCCTACGAAAGATCATCTTCACCGGGAGT
>JACQDL010000028.1 GCA_016201065.1 Actinomycetota bacterium | reverse complement strand
GAACATCCAGCGAGAGACCGCCGACCACACCTTCAGCGCCTTCGAATTGTTCATCAAGAATGGGACGTTCAGATACGACTTCGAGCACCTCTCAATCCCGATGGGCGAGGCCGATTTTGTTTAATTGCGGCCATAGCGGTCCGCGACGGCTACGTCCGAGGCGAGGCGAACGGTGACGATGACAGATGCATTGTCGTACGTACGGGCCTCCACCGGCCTTGACGTGAAGTCCACCGGCTGGTCAACACGAACCCGAAGCCACACCACGTGCGGGCGTGGGATACGCCAGTACCGGCCGGGCCCATAGAGCCTTTCGATCCTTCGGGAACCGCGACGATAGGAGGCGATGACTTCGCCCGGCGCGACCTTCTCAGAAAACAGCATCACTATGAAGGATGACCATCCAAAGATCCAAAGACCGCCAAACACGAGGGCGAAGACAAACAAGAGGACTGGACCGATGACTCCACTGAGAATATCCATGGTTTCGCCCATTCTCTCAGGTGAATGCGAGGCCGGATGTAGCAGCACAACTCCATATATATGTGGAACTTCAGCCGCTTACGTCTGCCTTAGCGGGGGCGGAGCCTCGTTGGACACCTGCCTATTGCGTAGCCCCCTCCTTTAGCCTTCAGGTCGACCCCACCGCTCCGTCTTGAATTTCGCCACTGCCACGCAAAGCATAGCCACGAGGAAAACCACGGGGGCCCCAAACGGTCACGTCCACAGCACGATAGAATACGCCAGGAATCTGCGCGCGGAGCCGAGAACCAGATGCCAGGGCAGCAGCCACGTGGCAGTGAGCAAGGCGGCCATGACCAGGAAAAGGTTTCGTTCCGTCGCAGGATTCACCCAGTCTCGTAAGTTCCAGATCGTTGCCCAGACTGCTGCCCGCCGCTTCCGCCACGTGCCGGTCCGGCTTGAGCCTGCGTCCTCCGTCATGGCCCGGATCATCGTCGGTGCCGTCCGACAGCGCGGGTGATCGTGCCGCGTGTCCCCGATCGTGTCCGTTGGCAGGGCTGCCTCGTCGCTAGCCCAACTAGTCGAACTACGCTCGGCGATCACGGCTTGTTGGGCCAAATCCCGACGGAACCACGATCGTCGGAGAAGTATCGCCCGCGCTACGCTGCGTAAGCGGAAGATCCCTGTTAGCCGCGTCAACACGGACGCTGTGACTACTGGATCAGAGGGAGGCGTTTCGGGACGATCTGGTCGGTTTCGGTGCCGGTCAGAGCTCGGACGCCCATCGGGAGGCCGTCGGAACGGGTTCGACTCCCCCCTTCCACACCGGCTGGTCACGGCGTCGACGGACCTCGGGCCTGGGTCCGCTATTTTTGCCCGGTGTTCCCACAGCCACAGCCGGATGAGTACTTCGACGGCGTCAACGAGCACCTCCTCCGCGCGGTGCCAGCCGCCGCCACCCGGATCCTGGAGATCGGCTGCGCGCGCGGCCGGCTCGGCGCCGAGCTGAAGCGGGCCGATCCGCACCGCTACGTGGTCGGTGTCGAGCACGACCCGGAGGCCGCGGCGGTGGCGGCCGGGCGGCTGGACGAGGTGCATGTCGCCGATGTGCAGTCAGGTCTGCCGGCGCTGCCGCCGCGCTCCTTCGACTGCGTGATCTTCGGTGACGTGCTGGAACACCTGCTCGACCCGGAGGCGGTGCTGCGGGAAGCCCGCGAGCTGCTCACCGGCAACGGTGTGCTCGCCGTCTGCGTGCCGAACATCGCGCACTTCTCGATCATCAAGGCGCTGCTGCGCAGCGACCTGATGTACCAGCCGAACGGGCTGCTGGACGCGACCCACATCCGTTTCTTCACCCACGCGACGTTCATCAAGATGCTGCTGGACGCGAGCTTCCTGCCCGAACTCACCGACATCATCGCCTCGGGTGGCACCGACCACATGATCCCGGCCGCGACCCCGCTGCTGGAGTATTTCGGGGTCGACCCGCAGCGCGCCCTGAAATTCCTCGACGCCTACCAGCTCATCTTCACCGCCACCATGTTGCCGGACGTGCCGGACCGCTTCGCGGCGCGCCCGATCAGCTTCGTCGCGTGCGTGAACGACGAGGACCAGCTCGCCTCCAACCTGCTGCGCTCGCCCTGCCTTCAGCCCGGAACACCGCACGAGGTGATCCTCCGGCGGGGCGAGGCGAGCGCGGCCGATGGGTTCCACGCCGGTCTCGCCGCAGCCTCCCACGACCTGGTCGTCTTCGTGCAGCAGGACATCTACCTCCCGCACGGCTGGGACTCCCGGTTCGTCGCGCAGCTCGCCGAGGCGGAGCGGCGGTTCGGACCGGTCGGGGTGGCCGGCGCGTTCGGGCTCCGGCTCACCAACGGTGAACCCGAGCACGTCGGCCGGGTGCTCGACCGGGAAACCCTGCTCGACAAGCCGGTGCCGCTGCCGGCACGGGTGGACACCCTCGACGAGATCGTGCTCGCGGTCCACCGCGACACCACGCTCCGCTTCGACCCGGCGCTCGGCTTCCACCTCTACGGCGTCGACCTGTGCCTGGCTGCGCGCCAGCAGGACCTCGCTGTGGTCGTGCTGGACGCCCCGTGCTTCCACAACTCGCTGTTCGCCCACCTCTCTGGCGCCTTCCACACCGCCCGCGAGCACCTGCTCGCGAAGTGGCCCGATGTCGACCCGCTCAACAGCAACATGGGTGACCTGCGGACGATGCGCCCGCAGGACCCGCCAGCGACCTGGATGGCGGAGCAGGAGACGCGGGAGGAGCGGCACCGGTCGGTCCGCGCCGATCTGGCCGACGCCCGGCGACGCATCGCCGACATGGAGTCGAGCGTGTTCTGGAAGCTACGCGGACTGGTCCGCCGGGGCTGATGGCCGCAGAGCGGCCGGGGCTGATGGCCGCCGGTCCGGCTAGCCGGGCGGGTCGTCCACCAGGTACACGGCCAACCGGTCCGCCGTGACCGCCGCGGCGAGGATCTCCTGGAGCACGTCGAAGGCCGCGGGGTCGGCGGCCCGCAGCCGCTCCCACCCGACCCAGACCAGGGCGAAGCGGCCGCCGGGCAACCAGGACAGGTCGGCGAGGCAGTCGGCGAGGGCGTCGTAGTTGCGACCGAACCAGGGCGGAAAGGCGAACGCCTCGGCGACCGCGTCGAGGAACTCGGCCTTGCTCGCCGGCCCGGACACGACGCGGGGCGTGCACCCGGCGGCACCCACCGCCAGCAGCACCGCCCGGAGCGGGCCGGGCACCCGTTCCGGGCGGCTCACCGCCGCACGTCCACCAGGCGGAAGGAGAGGTAGCGGTCGGCGGTGTAGTAGACCTCGCCGCCGGCGCCGACGATCAGCCGGCGAGCCCCCCGGTCCGGAGTTCCCGGCGTGGGCACGGTGTACTCGCGGTAGTAGCCGCCCGACCGGTCGGGCAGCAGCGCCTCCCGGTTGGCGAAGACGACGCCGTCGCGGGCGTACGGGAACGGCCCGCCCCGCCGCACCAGCCGGTAGGTGTCAGCCACCTGCGGCGGCAGCGTGGACAGGGCCGCCACGGAGGCGGCCGGTACGGAGGGAGCCGGTACGGAGGAGGGAGCCGGTGCCGGTCCGGTCGCCGGCGAGCGGAGCCCCTGCGCGGCGTACCCGCCGCCGAGCAGCGCCCCGAGCAGCATCAGGACCAGCAACGGTCGACGTACCTGCGGCATTGCCATGACAGTAGTCTCGGCCCCATGCGCGCCGTCTACGCCACCGCCCCGCACGCCGAGGACCCGCTGGCCGGCCTCGCGATCGGAGAGCGCCCCGAGCCGGCGGTCCCCGAGGGCTGGACCACGGTCGCGGTCCGGGCCGCGTCGCTGAACCACCACGACCTGTTCACGCTGCGCGGGGTGGGGATCGCGGTCGACCGGTTCCCGATGATCCTCGGCTGCGACGCGGCCGGGGTCGACGAGCGGACCGGCGCCGAGGTCGTGGTGCACGCGGTGATCAGCTCGCCGGAGTGGGACGGCGACGAGACGCACGACCCGAAGCGGTCGCTGCTGTCCGAGGTGCACCAGGGCACGCTCGCCGAGCGGGTCGCGGTGCCCCGCCGCAACCTGCTGGTCAAGCCGGCGGAGCTGACCTTCGCCGAGGCGGCATGCCTGCCCACCGCGTGGCTGACGGCCTACCGGATGCTGTTCGTGAGGTCGGGGCTGCGCCCCGGGGACACGGTGCTGGTGCAGGGCGCCTCGGGTGGTGTCGCGACCGCCGCGATCGCGCTGGCCCGGGTCGGCGGTTACCGGGTGTGGGTGACCGGCCGCACGGAGTCAAAGCGGTCCGCCGCCGTGGCGCTGGGCGCGCACGCCGCGTTCGAGCCGGGCGCCCGGCTGCCGGAACGGGTCGACGCGGTGCTGGAAACGGTCGGGCAGGCGACCTGGGCGCACTCGCTGCGCGCGGTACGCCCAGGCGGCACCATCGTCGTCGCCGGCGCCACCACCGGCCCGAACCCACCGGCCGAGCTCTCCAGGGTGTTCTTCCTGCAGCTGTCCGTGGTCGGGTCCACCATGGGCACCCGCGCCGAGCTGGCCGGACTGATCTCGCTGCTGCGCACGACCGGCCTGCGTCCCACCATCGACACCGTGCTGCCGCTGGACGCGGCCCGGGACGGGTTCACCCGGATGCTCGACGGGCGGACCGCCGGGAAGATCGTCTTCACGGTGCCGGGTTGATCCCGGGCTCACGCCGGATCACCAGGACCGTGACGACCCGTTCGATCTCATCCATCTCGTAGAGCACCCGGTAGCCGTCGCGGTGGGCGCTCCACACCCCGGTCAGGGTGGCGGCCAGCGGGATGCCCGCGGCGGCGGGGTCGGTGAGGAGATCGCTGGTGATGAACGTGTACGCCTCCCACGCGGTCGTCGAGGAGAGCCCGACCGGTGGGGCCTGGGTGAGCGCGCGCTGGGCGTCGTAGGTGATCCGTAGCCGGTACGCCGCGCGGGGGTGACCCGAACTCACCGTCCGGGCCTGAGCTCAGCCGGATCGCGCTCCGGCAGCATCCCGGCGAGCGCGGCCTGGTCGGCGACCTCGCCACGGGCGGCCTGGCGCCGCGCGACCTGCAACGCGCCATGAAGCTCGGCCCTCACGAGGATCTCGATGGTCTCCTCAAGGCTCCGCAGCTCGACCACGCCAATGAGCACCGCCGCCGGGGAACCGTCCCTCGTCACGAGGATCCGGGTCTCGCTCCGCTCGACCGTCGTGACCAGCTCCGAGAGCCCCGCGCGCGCATCGGCCAGCCGCATCGTCGCCATCTACCCAATGCTAACGGGGTTCGCGGCGATCGGCGTTCGCGCAGATGGGGCGAGCCATCCGCCATTCGAGTGACGCTACATGACGAATTCACTCGGTTACCGAAAGTAAGATAGTGTCCTGCCGGCCGCCAGCCGGTCGCGGGCGCGGCACCGGGCCGAACAGACAACGGGGTGGACCAACAGTGCGTGGTGGGCCAGCATCTCGGCGCATCGACCCGAGCCAGCAGCCGCTGGCCAGCCACTGGCCAGCCCCGCCCACGGTGCCCGCACCCAGCACCCCGCCGGATCTCACCCCACGGGACCGGCCGGACCCGCGCCGGCTACGCCTGGTGCTCCTGGCCGGACCCGGGTCCGACCAGGCGGCCCGGCAGCTGCGCGAACTGATGCCCGACCGCCTCGTGGTCACCACGGCGACGAGCCTTGCCGAGGCGCAGCTCCTGCTGGCGCGCGGTGGGGTCGACGGCGTCCTGGTCGACGCCGGCGGACTCGGCGTCGCCGCCGTCGTGGGCGAGCTGCAGCGAGCGGCCCCCGACGTGGCCGTCGTGGTGTGCGGGACGGACCCGGCGAACCCGCCCACCGGCACCGGAGCGGACGGAACGGCGTTCTGGCTGCACGAACCGCCCGCCGGGCTGCTCGCCCGCGGGGTGCTGCACGCCGTGGCCCGGCACCGTGCCGAGGTCTGGTCCCAGCAGCTTCACACGCTGCTGTCGGCCGCCCCTGACGGCATGGTCGTGCTGGACCCGGACGGCGTGGTGCGCTACGCCAACAAGGCGGCAGCCGACCTGCTCGGACCGTCCGGTGGTGAGGATCTGCTCGGCAGGTCGGTCGAGCTGCCAGCCGGCCGGCAGCGGCGTGAGGTGGAGCTGACCCGCGGCGGGTCCCGCCGGCTCGGTGAGGTCCGCGGCGTCGACGTGGACTGGCTCGGCACACCGGCGAGGCTTGCCGTCATCCAGGACACCACCGAGCAACGGCTGGTGCTCGACCGGCTGCGGGAGGCCGAGAAGAGCGAGACCATCGGGAGGTTGGCCGGTGGGCTCGCGCACGACTTCAACAACCTGCTCACGGTGGTACGCACCAGCCTGGAGCTGATCGAGACCGAGCCGGGGCTGTCGGAGACCACCTGCCAGCTCCTCGGCGCGATCCGCAACGCGAGCGAACGTGCGAGCACGCTGACCCGGCAGCTGCTCACCTTCGGCCGTCGATCGGCCCGCGACCCCGGCCCGGTCGACCTCAACGGCGTGGTGCGCCGCGCCGCCGACCTGCTGCACCGGCTGCTCCGCGAGGACATCGAGCTGGCCGTCCGGCTGGAGCCGGAGCTGGGCCTGGTGGAGGCCGACACCGGCGAGCTGGAGCAGGTGGTGCTCAACCTCGCCCTGCATGCCCGTGACGAGCTGCCCGACGGCGGCCGGATCGCGGTCGAGACCGAACGGCGCGAGCTCGACCCGGCCGCCGCCACCGGGCTCGGCCTGCTCCCCGGCCGGTACGCCGTGCTCACCGTCCGGGACAACGGACCCGGCATGGCCGAGGAGCTCACGGCGTCCCTCTTCGAACCGTTCACCCGCCCGGCGGGGCGGGCCCGGCGGACCGGACTCGGCCTGGCGAGCAGCTACGTGGTGGCCGACCGGTGTGGCGGCACGATCGCGGTGGACAGCGCACCCGGCGCGGGGACCGCGTTCCGGGTCTACCTGCCGGCCACCGCGACCAGCAGCCAGCCCACCGCGCCGGCCGAGCCGGTGGTGGCCGGTCGCGGGGGGCAGACGGTCCTGCTCGTGGAGGACGAGCCGGAGGTCCGCCGGCTGACCCGGATGGTGCTGGAACGCGAAGGGTTCACCGTGCTCGATGCCGACGGCGCGGCCACCGCCCTGGCGATTCTGGAGCGCCACGGCAGCGCCATCGACCTGCTGCTCACCGACGTGGTGATGCCCGGCATGAACGGCTTCGAGCTGGCTGACGCGGCGAGCCGGCGGCACCCGCAGATCCGGCGGCTCTTCATGTCCGGCTATCCGGACGCGCCCCGCCCGGCCACCGCCCGCCCGGATCACCTGCTGGCGAAGCCATTCACCTCCGCCGAGCTGCTCCGCCGGACGGCCGAGGCATTGGCCGGCGGCCACCCCGGCGGCCACCCCGGCTGAGCCGCGGGCGGCGACCGGCCCGGACCGGCCTGCGCCGCCGCACCGCGCGGCAGCTACCGTGAGCGGCGTGGCAGCGCGCATCCCCCCTCTCTGGCACGCCTTCCTGGCCCGTCCCCGCCGGCACCGGCTCGCGGCGGCCGTGGCCGTGCTCCTCCTCGCCGCCGGAGGGACCGCGGCCGCACTGACGGCCGGCGGCCCGGTCGTGCGCACCCTCGACGTGCGGATCGAGGTCGTCGACGGGCCCAACCACGACGAGCACGCCAGCCTGGACGCGACGCTCTTCGTACCCGCCGGGGTGGACGCCGCGCATCGCGCACCCGCGGTCGTCCTCGCGCACGGCTTCCGCCAGACCAAGGACGACGTCGCCGAGAACGCCCGCGACCTGGCCGGCCGCGGCTACCTGGTCCTTACCTACACCGCACGCGGGTTCGGCTCCTCGACCGGGAAGATCGCCCTGGACTCCCCCGACTACGAGGTCGCCGATGCGATCGGCCTGATCGACTGGCTCGCCCGCCGGCCGGAGGTGCGGCTGGACCGGCCGGGCGACCCCAGGGTCGGGGTGACCGGCGGCTCCTACGGCGGCGCGCTGGCGCTGCTCGCGGCGGCCGACGACCCGCGGATCGACGCGATCGCGCCCCTGATCACCTGGAACGACCTGGGCCGGTCGCTCTTTCCCGAGTCGATCACCGGTGCGGCACCCGAGGACGGCGTGTACAAGCGGTCGTGGGCCGGCCTGCTGTTCGCCGCCGGGGCGAGCTCGGGCGACGTGTGCGGTGCGTTCGTACCCGCGGTGTGCCAGGCCTACCAGCAGGCCGCCCGGACCAGCCGGGCGACACCCGAGCTGATGGCGCTGCTGCACCGGTCCAGCCCGGCCGGCGTGCTCGATCGCATCCACGCGCCGACCCTGCTGGTGCAGGGCGAGACGGACTCGCTGTTCCCGCTGTCGGAGGCCGACGCGAACGCCCGCGGGATCGCCGCGCACGGCACCCCGGTGAAGGTCGTCTGGTACGCCGGTGGGCACGACGCCGGCGGCGAGCTGGCCGAGACCGACCGGCTGCGCGGCCTGGTGGCCGGCTGGTTCGACCACTACCTGCGCGGTGGCCCCGACCCGGGCACCGCCTTCGAGTACTCCCGGATCAGCCCGCCACGCACCTCCGACTCCTCCGCGCCGCGCACCAGGACCGTGGTGGCGCCGGCGTACCCGGCTGAGCCGGCCCGCCGCTCGGTGCCGCTGGCCGGTCCGCCACAGGTCGCGCTCAACCCGCCGGGCGGCAACCCGGCCGCGATCAGCTCGCTGCCCGGCCTCGGCGACGTGCCGGCGCTGGCGCTGTCCGGTCTGGGCCGGGATCTGCCGGGCCAGCTCGCCGCGTTCCAGTCGGCGCCGCTCGGCGCGTCGATCGAGGTGGTCGGCGCGCCGCGGGTGGACCTCACGGTCGCCTCCGCCGGCACCGAGGCGGTGCTCTTCGGCAAGCTCTACGACGTCGACACGGCGGGGCGGGCGGAGCTGCCCCAGCGGCTGGTCGCCCCGCTCCGGCTGACCGGGCTGCGGCCGGGCGAGCCGGCGACCGTGCACCTCACCCTGCCGGCGATCATGCACCGCTTCGACACCGGGCACCGGCTGCGACTGGTGCTCTCCACCACCGACCAGGCGTACGGCGGCCCGCTGGAGCCGGCGCAGTACCAGATCTCGCTCGCCCCGGGCAGCCAGCTCAGCGTGCCGCTGGTCCCCGGCGCGCCCGCCGCGAGCGGCCTGTCACCGGTGTGGTGGCTGGCCGGCGGCCTGGCGGTGGTCGCGCTCGCCGCGCTGGCCGGCTGGCAGATCGGCCGGCGGTCCCGGCGCCGGGGCGTGCTGGCCCGCCGCCCCGAGCTGGCCGGCACGCCGCTGGTGATCACCGATCTGGTCAAGGCCTACGCCTCCGGTCTCGTCGCCGTCGACGGGCTGTCCTTCCGGGTGGAGCGCGGCCAGGTGTGCGGACTGCTCGGACCCAACGGCGCCGGCAAGACGACCACGCTGCGGGTGTTGATGGGGCTGGTGCTGCCGACGGCCGGCGAGGTGCGGGTCTTCGGGGACACCATCACGCCGGGGGCGCCGGTGCTGGCCCGGGTCGGGGCGTTCGTCGAGGGGCCCGGCTTCCTGCCGCACCTGTCGGGCCTGGAGAACCTCACCCTGTACTGGCGGGCGACCGGCCGGCCGCTGGCCGAGGCGCAGCTCACCGAGGTGCTGGACGTCGCCGGCCTCGGTGCGGCGGTGCACCGCCGGGTCCGCGGCTACAGCCACGGCATGAAGCAGCGGCTGGCCATCGCCCAGGCCATGCTCGGGCTGCCCGACCTGCTGGTGCTCGACGAGCCGACGAACGGGCTGGACCCACCGCAGATCCGGGCCATGCGGGACGTGCTGCGCGGGTACGCCGAGCGGGGCCGCACCGTCGTGGTGTCCAGCCACCTGCTCGCCGAGATCGAGCAGACCTGTAGCCACGTGGTCGTGATGAACGAGGGGCACCTTGTCGCGGCGGGTCCGGTGGCGGAGCTGGCCGGCACCGGCCGGCTGGAGGATGCCTTCCTGCGGATGCTCGAACAGGAGCCGGTTTGACGACGACGCACGGCACGTTGCCGCTGCGGGTGGAGGCGGTGCGCCAGCTCCGCCGCCGCCGTACGGTCTTCGCGCTGGGTTTCCTGGTGCTGCTGCCGTTCCTGCTGATCGGCGCGTTCCAGATCGCCGGCACCCAGGACACCCAGCCCGGCCAGGTCAGCCTGGTCGACCTGGCCACCTCCGGCGCGGTCAACTTCGCCATCTTCACGCTCTTCGCCTCCGCCGGTTTCCTGCTGGTCGTGATCGTGGCGCTGTTCTGCGGTGACACGGTGGCCAGCGAGGCGAGCTGGTCGACGCTGCGCTACCTGCTCGCCGCACCGGTGCCCCGGGGGCGGCTGCTGCGGCAGAAGCTGCTGGTGGCGCTCGGCTACAGCGTGCTGTCGCTGCTGCTGCTGCCGGCCGTGGCGCTGGTGTCGGGGTGGGTGGTCTACGGCTGGACGACCGTGCGCACACCGCTCGGTGACTCCTACCCCGCCGCCGAGGGGCTGGCGCGACTCGGTCTGGTCGTGGCCTATCTCGCGGTGTGGATGCTCACCGTGGGGTCGCTGGCGTTCTGGCTGTCGACCGTCACCGATGCGCCGCTGGGCGCGGTCGGCGGCGCGGTCGGGCTGGTCATCATCTCCAACATCCTGGATGCGATCACCGCGCTCGGGTCGCTGCGCGAGGTGCTGCCGACGCACTACCAGTTCGCCTGGACCGACGCGCTGACCATCCCGGTGCAGTACGACGCGATGGCCAAGGGCGCCGTCGCCTCGGTGGCCTACTCCGCGGTGTTCCTGGTGCTGGCGTGGCGGCACTTCGCGGGCAAGGACATCGTGTCCTGACCAGCGGCGCCGGGCGCTGGGATCGCTGCTATCACGGGTAGTGATCACACCCGCCGTACACGGTTGGTGATCACCGGCGTCAATTCCGCGGCACACCGCGGTCGCGAAGACTGGTGCCACGCCGGCGGCGGCAACCGGGACACTATCCGACCCGGCAGGAAGCCCACCGCCGCCGGCGTGCTCATCAACCAGGGTCGACGCTGGCCAGCCAGGCCTGCCATTTCGGTGACAGCGCAAGCGACCTGATCTGCTCCAGCCGGCTCCGGTCACCGGCCCGGGCCGCCATCAGCTGGGCGACGGTGACGCCGTGATCGGGGTGGTCGACGACCTCGATCATGTCCCCAGCGCCGATCTCCCCGGCCTCGATGACACTCAGGTACGCGCCCGGCCGGCCGGCCGCCGTGAACCGCTTGACGAGCTGCGGCACGTCCCAAAATCCGGCGAAGGTCTTGCACGGCATCCGCGGGATGGTGACCTCCAGCAGCGCCGTTCCGACCCGCCAACGCGCGCCGCTCACCGCGCTGGACACCTCGATGCCGACGGTGGTGAGGTTCTCGCCGAACCGGCCCGCGGGGATCTCCCGGCCGAGCTCGCGCTCCCAGAACTCGGCATCCTCGCGGGCATAGGCGTACACCGCCTGGTGGACCCCGCCGTGGGTGACGTCGGCGTGCTCATCCCCCGCGACGCCAGCGGGACCGACCGCGAGCCTACCCTCGTGGCTCCGCTTGTCGATGGCCGTCCGGACCCGCCCACCGGCCCAGCCCACCTCGGCGACCCTGCCGACGTTCACCGCGATCACCGATCCAGCCATGCGCCTATCGTACGAAACGATGGCAAGCCCCGAGCTGGACGTTTGTGCGGTGCGCCCTCACTGGCCGGCGATGGCCTGGCGCACCTCGACCGGCAGGGTGGGGTCGTCGAGCTGGTAGACGTGGCCTTCCCGCCAGCCCTCCACTCGCCTGATCGCCTGGGCGAAGCTGTCCATCTGCTGGCTGTCCAGGCTGTCGACGTAGCTGCCGGGGGGGACGCCGATCTGCCGGGCCACCGAGGCCGCGTACACCGTGGGGTTGTTGTGGTCGGCCGCTGGCGCGTAGCGGTTCATCGCCTGGTCGATGGTGACGTGCCCGTAGTTGTGCAGCACCTGCCTGATCGCGGTCATCCCGGTCTGCTCGTCGGGGAACACCGCGAACTGCCCGTTGACGCCGGCATGCACGGTCATCCCGGGCAGCGCGCCGAAGTGGTCGCCGTGCCGGATGTTGCCCGGGTTGCGGCCCCGCCACGACACCGAGCCACCTTCCCGCACCTCATCGCCGTAGATCACGTAGTGCCGGCCGTTCACGGTGACCTCACGACCCGGGTTGGCGACCGCCAGCTGCGTCCCGGACCCGCCGACCCCGAGCGCGCCGAGCACCGTGGCCAGCGCGCTGGAGCCGATCAGGCCGGAGACCGGCTGGCCGGTCCGGGTCGCCGGCTGCGCGGGTGCCACGCTCTGGCCGCCGGTGGACCCGGCGCCGTCGGCCCCGTTGATCTGCTCCAGCGTCTTGGCGAGACCCTCGACCGCGCTGACCACCGCGGCGCCACTCGCCGCGACCCGGGCCGTCTTGGAGCTGCCGAACTCCTGGATGAGCTTGCCGGCCGCGAGCTTGCCGATCACCCCCGCACAGGCCATGTCCGCGGCGGTTGCCTCCATCAGCGCGAGCTTGATCTGCGCGTCCACGACCAGCTTCACGGCCTGCATGGCCGGCAGCACGCTGATGTTCGCCGGGTAGGTGTAAGCCCAGCCGGGGATCATGGTGTCGCCGGAGGGCAGCACGATGAGCTGGGCAGCCCTGGCCTCCGCGACGGCGGCCCTCAGCTGCGCCTGGGCGGCGTGCAGGGCACGGCCGAACGTGATCAGCGCCTTGCCGGCGGCTGCGGTCTCCTGGCCGGTGGACTGCACGCCGCTGGCCAGCTTGCCGGACCGCTCCACGGCGAGCTTCTGCGCGGTTCCCTGCCAGTGCTCGGCCGCCGAGACGACCTGGTTGACCTTCTGCAGGGTCGACATCACCTGGCCGAAGCCGGTGGCCATCTTCTGGTAGGTCTCCCCGGCGTGGCTGAACCCATCTGGCCGGCACTGCATCAGCTGTTCGTAGGCCACCATGTCATACCGCCGTCGTTCCGGAGGGGCCCGTCTCGGACCGGTCGGAGCCGGTCCACGGGATGCTCGCGCCGCTGCCCGCGCCTGTACCGCCGGTCGCGATGTCCCGCAGGACGGCGAGGTCCTGCTCGAGCACCTTGACCAGGGCTGCCGCGTTGGCACCGACCGCGTCGAAGGCCTGCTGGTTCTGGTTGGAGGCGGTGGCGACGTGCTGATCGGTCGCCTGGTAGCTCTGTGCGGCGGCGTGCAGCATCCGACCGTGCTCGTCCATCTGCGACCCGAGGTTGGCGATCGCCCCGAACTGCGCGACGGTCAGCGCGGCGAGCGCCGGCACCGTCATGAAGCCCATGTTGCCCGAGCCGGCTGCCTCGATGAGTGCGGAGCAGGACGACACGATGTTCGAGATGTCCTGAGCCAACGTGACGGCCTGCTGGCCGGCCTGCTGGATGTCCTCGGGTACGACGTTGAAACCGGCCACGGCTACCCCCGGTGAGGAATGCCCAAGTTGTCCTATTAGCGAGATAGGACGCTATCATCCCTTACCTGGCGAATCCAGCTAGTCCCGGCAAGTCGCCCATTCCCGCCGCCAGCGATCACCCGGGTGGAGCAACGCGGATGATCACCGGCGGTCGGCTACCGCTTCGCGTCGTCGTCGGAGGTGGACAGCGCCGCGATGAAGGCCTCCTGGGGCACCTCGACCCGGCCGACCATCTTCATCCGCTTCTTGCCTTCCTTCTGTTTCTCCAGCAGCTTGCGCTTGCGGGTGATGTCACCGCCGTAGCACTTGGCCAGCACGTCCTTGCGGATGGCCCGGATGGTCTCCCGGGCGATCACCCGGGAGCCGACGGCCGCCTGGATCGGCACCTCGAACTGCTGGCGCGGGATCAGCTTCCGCAGCCGGGCGGTGAGCTGCACGCCGTACCCGTAGGCCTTGTCCTTGTGCACGATCGCGCTGAAGGCGTCGACCTTGTCGCCGTGCAGCAGGATGTCGACCTTGACCAGCTCCGCCCCCTGCTCGCCCGCGGCCTCGTAGTCCAGCGACGCGTAGCCGCGGGTGCGCGACTTGAGCTGGTCGAAGAAGTCGAAGATGATCTCGGCCATCGGCAGCGTGTAGCGCAGCTCCACCCGCGACTCGGACAGGTAGTCCATGCCGGCGAGCGCGCCGCGCCGCCCCTGGCACAGCTCCATGATCGCGCCGATGTACTCCGCCGGGGAAATGATCATGCCCTTGACGACCGGTTCGTACACGGCCGCGATCTTGCCCTCGGGCCAGTCGCTCGGGTTGGTGACCGTGTGCTCGACACCGTCGTCCATCGCCACCCGGTAGACGACGTTCGGCGCGGTGGAGATCAGGTCGAGGTTGAACTCACGCTCCAGCCGCTCCCGGACGATCTCCAGGTGCAGCAGGCCGAGGAACCCGCAGCGGAAGCCGAAGCCGAGGGCCGCCGAGGTCTCCGGCTCGTAGACCAGCGCGGCGTCGTTGAGCTGGAGCTTGTCCAGGGCGTCGCGCAGCAGCGGGTAGTCGGATCCGTCGATCGGGTAGAGGCCGGCGTAGACCATCGGCCTGGGGTCGCGGTAGCCGCCGAGCGCGACCGTGGCCGGCTTGATCGCGTCGGTGACCGTGTCGCCGACCCGGGACTGCCGGACGTCCTTCACACCGGTGATCAGGTAGCCGACCTCGCCGACCCCGAGCCCCGCGGTGGGGACGGGCTCCGGGGAGATCACACCGACCTCGAGCATCTCGTGGGTGACCCCGGTGGACATCATCCGGATTCGCTGCCGGGCGTTGATCCGGCCGTCGTAGACCCGCACGTAGGTGACCACACCGCGGTAGGTGTCGTACACCGAGTCGAAGATCATGGCTCGCGAGGGCGCGTCCGGGTCACCGGTCGGCGCGGGCACGTCACGCACGATCATCTCGATCAGCTCGGGCACGCCGTGGCCGGTCTTCGCCGAGACCCGCAGCACGCTGTCGGGGTCGCAGCCGATGATGTGCCCGATCTCGGCGGCGTACCGGTCCGGCTGCGCGGCCGGCAGGTCGATCTTGTTGAGCACGGGGATGACGTGCAGGTCGTTCTCCAGCGCCAGGTAGAGGTTGGCGAGCGTCTGCGCCTCGATGCCCTGGGCGGCGTCGACGAGCAGCACCGCACCCTCGCAGGCGGCCAGGGACCGGGAGACCTCGTAGGTGAAGTCGACGTGGCCTGGGGTGTCGATGAGGTGCAGTACGTAGTCATGGCCGTCGGCGCCGTGCCAGGGCAGCCGGACGCTCTGGGCCTTGATGGTGATGCCGCGCTCGCGCTCGATGTCCATCCGGTCCAGGTACTGCGCCCGCATCTGGCGGGCGTCGACGACGCCGGTGAGCTGCAGCATCCGGTCCGCGAGCGTGGACTTGCCATGATCGATATGAGCGATGATGCAGAAGTTGCGGATCATCGCCGGGTCGGTGTGCGCGCTCACAGGGTCCACTTCGTCGTACGTCGGGAGACCGCCCCATCGTCGCACGTCGACCCGAACGGCATGTCAGCGTAGGACAGCGGTACGCCGGCCCTCCGCGTCGAGCACCTGGTCGGCCAGGTAGAACAGTGGGGTGGCCCGGGCACCCCGGTGCGGCCACCATTCGGTGACCAGCGGACGGTGGATCGGGTGGATGTCGCCGACGTCCAACTCGGTGGGGACCACCCAGTCCACCGCGACCACACCCTCCGACACCTGCGGCGTCAACCTGGCCGAGGCCAGCCGGAGGCGGGCCCGGAAGATCGAGCTCAGGCTGCGCCGGCTCCGGAAGGCGGCCTCCATCACCCGCACCGCCGCCAGCGCGCCGACCGTCACCACGGCGCCCGTCTCCTCCACGACCTCGCGGGCCGTGGCCTGCTCCAACGTCTCGCCGGCCTCGACGTAGCCGCCCGGGACCTCCCAGCGCACCACCCCATCACGCACGTGCCGCACCATGAGGAGGCGGTCATCGCACTCGACCAGCGCCTCGACGGTGACCCGGGTGCCCCAATCCATGACACTGAGTATCGTCGGGACTCCCGTTCAATCCTGGACCAGTCACCGCAACTCCCCGAACGAGCGATGATCCACGACACGGACAGCCCCAACCGTGTCACGTCCGCACTCGCTGGCGGCCGCCACGATCGCCGTGCTCAGCCGCCGAGGAACCCGACGATCGCTGCGCTGAGCACTCCCCCGGCGGCCTGGGTGCCCACATCGGCGGAGGCCCTGACGAGCCATCCGCGCAGCCGCGTGCCCACCGCCCGCGGCTGCTCCGCTCCGGCCTCATCACGGTCCCTCGCCAGCGCCTCCCGCAGTTCCGCCAGCCGGACCGCCCCGATACCGACGGCCATGGCGAGCCTCAGCAGCGCCGCCTCGTCACCGGCCGACGGCAGCTCGTATGCCGCTCGACCGGTCACGGCGCCATCACCCGAGACGTTCACGCACGCGCCGTCGCCCTGAGCGAGCGCCCCGATGTTGACCGAACCACCACTGATCGAGATGCCGCCATGGCCGCTCATCCCGCTGATCCCTCCTTTCCGGACGGCTTCACGACGTTACCGATCCGCCTGTCCCTTGATCGCCCAGGCAAAGCCACCCGTTCCGCTTAGCGCACGAACGCCACGGTCCGGCCGAAACCGCGTCACCCTCGGTCCGCCAGAGTCACCGGGCCCAGCAGGACCTGGCCCCCGAGCACCCACGACAAGGCAACCACGACGACCAGGCTCGCCAGGCCCCAGAGCACCCAGAACGAGAGGCGGGCTGCATGCTCCGGCAGCGCCGGCGTGACCAGGCCACCTGGATCGACCACGACCGTGATCTCGCTGTCGATCGCAAGCTGTCGATCGCAAGCTGTCGATCGATGAGGCACAAGGTGCCCAGCTCCGACGCTCCGTCCGCGCGGACCAGCGGGTAGCAGTGCTCGGTGCGCGGCCGGGAGCGCCCGGCACGCTCGACACTGACGTGAAGGTCCCGCCGATCCACCACCCTCGCGACAACGTGCTGCCCACGCACGGCCAGCACCGCCAGCTGCGGGATGGCCTGCGCAGCCACGCAGCACGGAACATCCGATCAGCACCAGCCGACGGCGCCGCGCAGCTGGGTGGCGGCTCCGGCGAAGACGGGCAGCTCGGGCATGCTCACCGTGTCGAGCGTGCACAGCTCGTCACGTGGCACATCATGCGGATCGGTGGACGATTTTGGGTGCCGGCAGGGGCGGCTGATAGCGTTGCTCCTCGCGCCTGCGCGGCAGATCCCGTGGTGCGCGCATCCGACTACCCGGCCCGAACTCACAGAGGCTTACGCGTGGCGAACATCAAGTCCCAGATCAAGAGGATCAAGCAGAACGAGAAGCGCCGGCAGCGCAACAAGTCGGTGAAGTCCGCCCTGAAGACCTCCATCCGGAAGTTCCGGGAGGCCGCCGAGACCGGCGACCGGGAGATGGCGGCGACCGCGCTGCGTGCCGCGTCCCGCGACCTCGACAAGGCCGCGAGCAAGGGCGTGATCCACAAGAACCAGGCCGCGAACAAGAAGTCGGCCATGACGGTGCGGGCAAACAGCCTCTGATCAGCGGGTGGCCTGGCGGACCCTGGCCAGTTCGATGATGGCCCGCTCCAGCGCGTACGACGGATCGGCGGCAACCCCCTTGACCTCCGCGTTGAGGTCGGCGACCAGCCGCATCGCGTTCCGCAGCCCTGGCTCGGACCACCCCCGCGCCTGCCCTTGCGCCCGCTTCACCTTCCACGGCGGCATGCCGAGCGTGCTGGCCAGCTGGTAGGGGTTGCCCTGCCCTGCCCCGGTCACCCGGGCGATGGTGCGCACCCCGTCGGCGAGCGCGTCGGCGACCAGCACGTGCGCGACCCCCACCGCCAGCGCCCAGCGCAACGCCTCCAGCGCGCCGGGTACGTCGCCGACGACGGCCCGGTCGGCCACGACGAAGCCACTGACCTCGGCCCGGCCCCGGTGGTACCGGGTCACCGCGGCGAGATCGACCTGGCCACCGGTGTCCGCGACAATCTGGCTGCACACCATCGCCAGCTCACGCAGGTCGCTGCCGACCGCGTCGAGCAGTGCGGCGGCCGCGGCGGCGCCGATCGCACCCCCGGCGCGGGTCACCTCGCGGCGGATGAAGTCCAGCCGCTCCTCGGCGCGGGAAAGCTTGGGGCACTCCACGACCTCGCCGCCGGCCGCCCGCATCGCGTCGATCAGGACCTTGCCGCGGGCACCGCCAGAATGCACGACGACCAGGCTGATCTCGACGGCCGGATCGCGGACGTACGCCGCCAGCGCGGCGACCAGCTCCTTACCGGCTTCCTGCGCCGCCCGCAGCACGATCACCCGCCGTCCACCGAACAGGGTCGGGCTGAGCAGGTCGAACAGCTCGCCCGGCGGGACCGCGCTGGCGACCAGGTCGCGCACGTCACACTCGGGGTCGAGCTGGCGGGCCTGACGGACGACCTCGGCGACGGCCCGCGTGCAGAGCAGTTCCTCATCGCCGAGCACGAGGCGCAACGGCGCGGGCGCGGCAGTGGTGGTGGTCACCCCCGAGATCCTGGCACGCCGACCCGACATCGCGCCCGTACCCCGCGCGTGACGTTCGGCCGTCGCGGCCGTCGCGGTTCTCGGCCCGAGCTGCACTATGTCAGCCAGTCGACACCAGTGCCACGGTATCGGAGCCGCGTTCAGGGATCGGGTGGGCTGCGGGAGCGCGGGTAGGCGACCAGCTGACCAGCTTGGTCGCAGACGGCGACGTCGCCGTTCAGATCGGTGCGGAGGGTGCGCACCCCCAACCGGGCCAGCTCGGCCAGCAGCAGCGGCGAGGGGTGCCCGTAGTCGTTGCCCGCACCGACGGACACGATCCCCAGCCGCGCTCCCACGGCGGCCAGGAAGTCCCGGTCGCTGTACACCGAGCCGTGGTGCGGGACCTTCAGCACGTCGGCGGCCAGCGAGCCCGGCCGGTCCCGCAGCAACGCCCGCTGCGCCTCAACCTCCACGTCACCGGTGAGCAGCAGGACCCGGCCACGGGTCTCGACCCGCAGCACGATCGAGGAGTTGTTCGGGTCGGAACGGGTGCCGTGAAAGGCGCCACGTGGGGCGAGTACCTCAACGCGGACCCCGTCCACGATCCGCACCTCCCCCACCGCTGCCGGCACCACCGGGACCCGATGCGCGGCGGCGTCCTCGGCCACCAGCCGCCACGCCCACGCCGGCTCATGCGACGGCCCGACCTGGATCGCGCCAACCCCGCGCCCGTGCAATGCGCCACGCAGGCCACCGACGTGGTCGGCGTGCAGGTGGGTGAGGACCAGCAACGGAATCCGTCGCACCCCGAGACGGCGCAGGCACCCGTCCACGGCGACCGGATCGGGACCGGTGTCGACCATCACCGCCGAATCGCCCGCCAGCCGGACCACCACCGCGTCCCCCTGTGCCACATCGCAGGCGACGACCAGCCAACCCGGCGGAGGCCAGCCTGCACCGACCCGGGCCACCGGCAGGGCGATGACGACGAGTAGCGCCCCCAGCCCGGCGGCGAGCAACGACCGGCGGGCCACCGGCACCCGCGCCCCGGCGAACAGGCCCGCCAGCACCCCGACCAGCAGCAGCACACCACCAGCTCCGGCGGGCCACGGCAGCACCGCCTGAGGTGCGGCGGCGCCCCGGTCCGCGACCGCCACGATCCACCGCGCCGGCACGCCCGCGAGCCAGGCCGCAACCCGCGCGGCGGGCTCCGACACCGGAGAGAGCACCGCGGCGAGCAGCCCGAGCACCGTGCACGGCGCCACAGCGGGGCCGGCCAGCAGGTTCGCCGGAACCGTGACCAGGCTCACCGCACCACCCAGCCCGGCGAGCACCGGCGCGGTGACCACGAACGCCGCCGCCGGCACCGCCACCGCCTCGGCGAGCCCCGCCGGCACCCGGCGCCGCCGCAACGCGGCCGCCCACCCCGGCGCCAGCACCACCAGGCCCGCCGTGGCCAGCACCGACAGCGCGAACCCCGCCGACCTCGCCAGCTCCGGCCGCCACAGCAGCAACCCCAGCACGCTCGCGGCCAATGCCGGCAACACCGCCCGGGGCCGACCCAGGGCGAGCGCGAGCAACGCGATGCCCCCCATCACCGCGGCCCGCAGCACACTCGGCGACGGCCGGGCCAACACCACGAACCCGACCAGCGCCACGCCGGCCACGACCGCGGACGTTCGCGGGCCGGCGGACACCGCCCGCAGCGCGAGCAGCACCGCACCCACGATCAACGTCACGTTCATCCCGCTGACGGCGGTCAGGTGGGACAGGCCGGTGGCCCGGAAGTTCGCGACCACCACCGGGTCCATCGCGGACTCGTCGCCGACCACGAGCGCCGGCACCAGGCCGGCCGCTCCGGGTGGGAGCCCGTGGACGGCGTCCCGCAGCCCGGACCGGAGCCGGCCAGCGGCCCGGTGCGGCCACGACGGGGCAGCGACCTCGGCCGGTGGCACCCTGGTGGTGAGGACCGCCACCGTGAGGTCCCCGCCGCGCGGGGGCCTGATGCCGACGGTCGCCCGCACGCGCTGGCTAGGCAGCAGATCCGCCCACACCTCGGCGGGAGCCAGCACCAGCACCCGATCGGCGAGGCGCCATCCGGCGGACCCGACCCGCACCCGGTCGAGCCTCGCTGGGACGATCACCCCGGGAGGCGCGCCACCAGCACCCCGAGCGGCCGGCCGCCGTGGGTCGTCGGCGACCGTCAGCCAGACCTCCGCGGTCACCGACCGGCTGGCCAGCTCCCGCACCGGGGAGGCATCCCGCGCGGCCAACCGCATCGCGCCCGCAAGGAGCGCCGCTGCGGCACAGCAGGCCGCGAACCCGACCACCCGGGCCGTCCGCCGGCACCAGCCGGACCGGTGCTTCCGGCGGCCGGACCAGATCCGGTCACCGCTCCACCACCGGACGCGCCGGCCCGCAGTGCCACCGCCCGGAGCACCCAGGGCGCCCAGGGTGAGCAGCGCGAGCAGCGCGAGCCCGCCAGCCGCCAGCCCACCGGCGGCCCACGCCACGGCAGCGGCGGTACCGCGCACCGCGAGGTAGCTGGCCAGCCAGACCGCGAGCGCCGACGGAACAAGGCGGGCGTCGAGTACCGCCGGCGGTGCCGGCAGTGGTGACGCCGGGCCGCCACTCACACGGTCACCAAGTCGCGCAGCCGCTCGAACGTCCGGTCCCCGATCCCGGAGACCTCCCGGAGCTGATCGACCGACTGGAATCCTGAGTGCTCAACCCGCCAGTCGGTGATCCGCTGGGCCAGCACCGGCCCCACCCCGGGCAGCGAGTCGAGCTCCTGGAGGGTCGCGGTGTTGAGGTTCACCGCCCCGGTGGGGGTGCCGGGGCCTCCACCGGCGCCAACGCCAGCCGCCGGAGCTCCAACCACGATCTGCTCGCCGTCCACCACCCGGCGGGCCTGGTTGAGCGGGGTGAGGTCCACCCCGGGCAGCGCCCCGCCGGCCGCCCGGAGCGCGTCGACGAGGCGGGCGCCGGCCGGCAGGGTGACCAGCCCCGGCCGGCGCACCTTCCCCACGACCGCGATCACCAGGCTCGACGCTGAGGTGCCGGGCACGGGACTGCCCGCACCTCCGGGCAGCCGCGCGCCATTGGAGGGACGCGCGCCAGCTGTCGAGCCGGCCTCGGACACCGGCGGGACCGCAACCGGCTGCGGCCGGGACCGCCACAGCAGGGCGCCGACGAGCGCGGCCGCGAGCATGGCCACCACGATCACTCCGGCGACGGCGCTCCGCGAGGCCACCCACAGGCCGCTCCGCCAGCCCCACCCTCCGGCAGCAGCCTCGTGACCTCCTGACGGCGGATCTGGTGGCGGCGGATCTGGTGGCGGCGGATCTGGTGGCGGCGGGTCCTGGCGCGCGGGCGGTGTCTCGGACATCGTCGGGCCACCTCCTGACGTCGGGCCGCCCACCACGCCGATGGTGGCCAGCCGGGCACGGAGCAGCCGGTGAGCCTCCCGCGCGGCACGGCGGGAGCGGGGCGTGAGGACGAGCACGGCACGACGCTAGGCAGGCCCGGACCCGGCGGGTAGATGCTCAGCCGGAGCTGTGGATGACCCGGTGGGCTGTGGACGAACGGATCAGCAGGGGGCGACGGCGACGCCGAGCAGCCCCGGCCCGGTGTGCGCGCCCACCGCGGCGCCCACCTCGGTGGCGTAGCAGTGCCGCACCCCGGGTGCCGCGGCCACGAGCCGCTGGGCGAGCGCCGTGGCACGCTCCAGCGCCGCCAGGTGCTGCACGGCGATGTCCACCGGCGCCGTACCGGCGGCGGCCAGCGCCAGCGCCTCCAGCCGGGCGATCCCCCTCGACGTGGTGCGGACCTTCTCCGCCAGCACGATCTCGCCGTCCCGGATCAGCAGGATCGGCTTGACCGCCAGCGCGGTGCCGACGAGTGCCTGCGCGGCACCGATCCGGCCGCCTCGCCGCAGGTGCTCCAGCGTGTCGACGTAGAACAGCGAGGTGGTCAGGGCCGCGGTCCGCGCCGCCGCCGCGGACACCTCGGCCAGCGAACCTCCCGCGCGGGCGGCCCGAGCCGCGGCGATCACGGCGAACCCCAGCCCCATCCCGGTGGACCGGGAGTCCACGACCCGCACCACCGCGTCCCCGCCGCACTCCGCCGCGGCGAGACGGGCCGACTCCCAGGTCCCCGACAGCCGGCTCGACAGGTGCACCGACACCACTCCACCGGCGCCACCGTCCAGCAGCCGCCGGAACGCCTCGCCGAACGCCTCCGGAGTCGGCCGTGACGTGTGCACCGGCCCCCGCCGCAGGGACAGCGCCCGGACCACCGCCGCCGGGGTCACCTCGGTGCCCTCGGCACCGGACCGTCCCGCCACGCTCACCCACAGCGGGATCACCGTGACCCCACACTCGGCCTGCACCTCAGCGGGAAGGTACGCCGTGGAATCGGTCACCACGGCAACCGGGCCGTCCCCGGCGCACCGGTCCGGCTCAGCCGGCAACGAAGTTGACCAACCGCCCGGGTACGACGACGACCTTGCGCACCGTCACCCCGTCGGGCATGGCGCCGACCTTCCCGTCCGCTGTCAGCACGGCCCGGTAAGGAGCAGGCGGCCGCCAAGCCTCATGCCCGGATGGTACCGCGCCCGAGCACGCCTTCGTCAGCATCCATCCGTTCGAGGACGGCAACGGCCGGGTGGCTCGGGCTCTCACGCTGCTCGTGCAGCTCCAGAGCGACCACGCGCCACTGGTCGTTGGCCGGCACGACCGTCCGGACTACCTGTCCGCGCTCGATGCGGCCAACGACGCTGACATCCGGCCGCTGGTCCGGCTGTTCAGCGAGTTGGAGATCGTCGCGCTGCGCTCTCACCGGTCGTCGGAGAGCACCGGCAGCGGCAGCGTGCCGGCGTTGTGCTCCACCAGCCGCCAGCCGGTGTAGTCCCAGCCCTCGGGCGCCTGCGCGATCACCGACCAGGAGCAGTTCTGCACCGGACCGAGCATCCGCCAGCGCCCCTCGGCCAGGTCGAGCAGCCGCCCCAACCCGGCGCGGATCGCGCTGCCGTGGCTGGCGACCACGAGGGTGCCACCGTCCGGTAGCAGGCCCACCGCGTCGGTGACCGCCGCCGCCATCCGCTTGGCGAGCTCGCCGTCGTCCTCGCCGCCGGGTGGGTCCCAGCGGGCCCACTCGACGGGGTACCCCTCGCGGATCTCGTCGTTGGTCAGCCCCTCCCACACGCCGCCGGACCGTTCGCGCAGCCGCCGGTCGTACCGGACGGGAATCCCGGTGAGCTCGGCCAACGCCTGCGCGGTCTCGGCGGCACGGGTCAGGTCGGAGGAGACGATGACGTGCGGGCCGAGCGCGGCGAGCTGGCGCGCGGCGCGCTGGGCCTGCGCGAGGCCCGTCTCGTCGAGCGGGATGTCGGTCTGGCCCTGGTAGCGGCGCTCGGCGTTCCACATCGTCTGGCCGTGCCGCCAGAGCACGACCCGGCGGGTGTCCACCGGATCAGGGCAGTTCTCGCGCGGGGCCTGGCAGGTCGCCCGGCGAGCGGACAACATGGGGGATCGAGCCCGAGGCCACCGGCTCGGGCAACGCGATCACTGGGCAGTCCTTCCACAGCCGATCCAACCCGTAGAAGCTGCGTTCCTCGGTGTGCTGGACGTGCACGACGAGGTCGATGTAGTCCAGCAGCACCCACCGACCATCCCGTTCGCCCTCCCGGCGGACCGGCTTCACGCCGGCCGCCGCCAGCCGGGCCTCGATCTCGTCCACGATCGCGCCGACCTGCCGCTCGTTCGTCGCCGAGGCGACCAGGAACACGTCGGTGATCACCAGATGCTCGCTGACGTCGATGGCCACGACATCGGCAGCGAGCTTGTCATCGGCGGCCTGCGCGGCGACGCGCGCAAGCTGCTCGGCACGGTCAGATGCGGTCACGGCTGCCAGCCTCTCACGCCGGGTACAAGCGGTGTTTGATGATGTACTGCACGACACCGTCCGGTACCAGGTACCAGACGGGCAGGCCGGCCCGCACCCGGTCCCGGCACACGCTGGACGAGATCGCCATCGCCGGCACCTCCAGCAGGCTGACCGCGTCGTCCGGCAGATGGGCACCGGAGAGCGGATAGCCCGGCCGGGTGACGCCGATGAAGTGCGCCAGCGCGAAGAGCTCGGTGACGTCCTTCCAGGAAAGGATCTGGTCGAGCGCGTCGGCTCCCGTGATGAAGTGCAGCTCCGCATCCGGGAACTGGCTGGACAGCTCCTGGAGGGTGTGGATGGTGTACGTCGGCCCGGGCCGGTCGATGTCCACCCGGCTGACCCAGAACCGCGGGTTGGATGCGGTCGCGATGACCGCCATGAGATACCGGTGCTCCGCCGGGCTGACCTGGCGGTCGGTCTTCTGCCACGGCTCGCCGGTCGGCACGAACACGACCTCGTCGAGGTGGAACAGCGCGGCGGCCTCGCTGGCGGCCACGAGATGGCCGTGATGGATCGGGTCGAACGTGCCACCCATCACCCCGATGCGCCTCATGGCCGCGAATGTTACGTCGGCCGGCGGGACGCGGTGACGCCGCGCCGTACCCGGCGACCAGGTCCGGGCATCGGCCGGTCCCCCCGTGCGACCGGCCGATGCCGGCGTGGAGCTGCACCGCGGAAGACCGATGCACCCGTAGTGAGAGGCGCGAAACCGGCCAGCGAGACGCGGTTGTGATGCACATCACATCTTGACAGCAGGTCGCCCGGCACGCTCCGACTTTTCGGGCCAGAAAACCACCTTGCCCTGATTCGCACCTATTATTGTCTTGGTCGTGAGCGACACGCCAGCGACCACCATGCCCCCCGATCGCGAGGCCGCCCTCCGCCGGGCGCGCGGTCGGGGGGCCGGTGCGGGCGCGGTGCTGCTGGCGGGCCTGGCGACCCTCGGCCTGCTGTTCCCGGGTCGTTCGACCAGGCCCGGCCCGGGTGAGTACGCGCCGGGCCGCACCGGTTCGATCCCCGACACGCTGTCGGTGCTGGAGTCCTTCGTCGAACGCACCCGCGGCCTGACGTTCACCGGCCCGATCCAGTTCTCCGTGACCGACGCGGCGACGCTGGCCCGGATCGCCGCCGAAGCGCTTCCCGCCCCGGACGGCGTCCACCCACCGGACCGGCACGCCACCGAACGCGCGCTGCACCTGGACCCCACCAGCACCCCGGCCGCGCCGGGCGTCCACTACAGCCCTGCCCGCCACGCGCTGTTCCTGGTCGACGGCCCGGTCGACGGCCCGGTCGACGCGGCGACCCGGGCGGGGCTGGTCCGCGAGCTGACCCGGGCACTCGACGACCAGCGCTTCGGGTTGCGGGCGCTCACCCAACGAGCCGCGGCCAACCTCGACCAGGCCCGGGCGCTGTCGGCCCTGATCGAGGGGGATGCGGCCCGGGTGGAGCTGGCCTACGTCGGCACCCGGCCGGGAGCCGAGCAGGCCCAGATCCGACAGCGACGGGACAACGGTCCGCCCCCCACCGACTACCCGGGCAACGCCAGGCAGTTCACCGTCAGGTACGGGCGCCCCTTCGTCACCCAGCTCGCGGCCGACGGCGGGAACGCGGCGGTGGACGGGGCGTTCCGCCGGCCTCCGCTCTCCACGGCGCAGATCCTCGACCCCCGCCTGTACACCGGGGGCACCCCGCCGGCGACGGTCCGCCCGCCGGCCGTGCCGGGGCCGATCGTCGACTCCGGCAGCCTGGGGCGCTTCGGCCTCGCGATGGTCATCACCTCCGGCCGCCGGGTGCTCGACGCCGGGGCCTCGGCATCGGTCCTCGGCGACGCCTACGTGACCTTCCGCGCCGGCTCGGGCCACTGCACCTGGGGCAGCATCGTGGTCGCCGGGGGCGCGCAGCAACAGCTGCTGACCGACCTGCGGCGGCGGGTCGGCGCGGCCCACGGCCTCGCCGACCCGTTCGGCACCGACACGGTCCGCTACCGCTCCTGCTCGTGATCGACGGCAGCGGCAGCGGACCGGCCCGACCCGGCCCGACCGCTACTTCAGACTGATGGTCTGGCTCACATGGTCGCTCCCGCAGAAGTACTGCTCGCCAGTGAACCGGCAACCCCAGACATAGGTGTCCGCGACGGCGGTTCCCTTGGCGAAGGCGGCCCCGTACGGGTTCGCGTTGACCCGGATCACGGTCCGCTGCGTGGTCGCGTTGCACCCGACGGAGGTGTAACCCCACCCGGACGCGATCTTCTTGCCGACCCGCTCGGTGAGCTGCAGATCGATGTACATGCTGTCGGCCGAGCATGTGTACTCGACCGTCACGTCAGCCGCAGCGCCCTTCGCCACGAGGTACGCCGGGCTCTGCGCCTCGCCCAGCAGGACCAGCGGCGGGGAGATGTAGGCCAGCGCCGGTGCCGCCGGCGCGAGGACGGTCACACCGCCAGCCAGGACGACCGTCGCTGCGACGGCTCGTGCCTTGGTGAAGATCATTGCCGTTCCCCCTTTTCGTCGTACGGTGTCGCCGACTGGTCGCGCCCTGCGGGCCGGAGATCCGGACCGGTGAGGGCGAAGGCGAACACCGTGGCCGCGAGCAGTGGCAACGCGGGTACGTGCCACAGGAAGTCGACGGCGCTGTGCGCGGCGAACGCCAACGTGGCCGCGACGGCGCCGAGCCAGCTGCGCCGCGTGGCGATCGGTACCGATCCGCGCGGTGCGGTCCGCCACGCCGACCGCACGCTCGCCACGACGACGCCAAGCAGCAGCAGACCACCGACGGCACCGAACTCGACCAGCACCTGCAGGTACTCCTGGTGCAGGTAGCGCACGGTATGGCTGGCGCCGGCCGGATCGCGCCAGCTCACCTGCGCCCGGCCGGGGCCGGTGCCGATGATCGGGGTCGACGCGTAGCTGGTCAGGGCGGCCGAGATCGCCTCCGAACGGTCGCTGGAACCGACGGTCAGCCGCGCGGCGGCGATGCTGGTGACCGCCCGGCCGACGCGCTGCGGGCCCACCAGCGCGAGCCACACCCCGGCCAACAGGGCGACCAAGGCAAGCAGGAGACCGCCGGCCGCGAGCCCACCGGAGAGGTGCGCCCGCCGGAACCGGGCCGGCCCGGGCCGGCCGACCAGCCATCCGGCGAGAAGCCCGAGCACCAGCGCGCCGGTGGCCACCGGCAGGTTCGGGCCTGCCTCGGCGGGCAGCGACGGCAGCAGGCCGAGGAAGGCCACGACCGCTCCCAGCAGTGGACCCACCACCGCGCGACGCGCGCCGCCGTCGCCGAGGGTCACGAGAACGACCAGCCCCACACCGAGCGCGAGCAGGCCGCCACGGCTGAGGGTCGCCGCGACGGCCGTGAACATGAGGGTGACCAGCGCCGAACCGGCTGGCCAGCCAGGACCCGACCGCGGTTCCTCCCCCGCCGCACCGGGCTGCCTCGTCGTGGGGGTCAACCGGGCAAGGGTCAGCAACGCCACCGGTACCACGACGGCAGCGGTCGCGTTGGGGTAGGTCAGCGCGCCGGCGGCGCGCCACACACCCTGGCCCAGCACCACCCAGCCGGTGACGTGCGCGGCCGCGCCGTACCACGCGGTGCCGGCGATCAGGGCGCCGACCAGCGGGAGGATGTCGCCGACCAGCGCCCGGTCGGTGGGCGCCAGGCTGCGCATGACCACCAGGACCGCGACAACCCCGGCCACCAGTGCGGCAGCGGCCAGACCAGCGGCCACGGTCTCGTGCAGCGCGCCGTCAACGGCCATCCAGCCGGCCAGCAGGAGCAGCATCGGCACCGGTTGCCCGAACCGGGACGCCAACGACGGTCCCCGAGCGATCAGCGCAAGCACCAGCGCAAGAGCAACCCCACCAACAAGGCGCGCCCTCGCCCCGGAGTAGAACGCTCCCTGGCTGCCCAGACCGATCGCCAGAGCGAGTAGCAGGACCAACGCCGCTGAGGTGGACGCCAACGTGGACACCCGAGGGGACACCCGGAATCGGTCGACCCGCGTGATGGGCGCTTGCGCTCCAGCCCCCACGACGGACGCCATCGGCTCCCCCTGCGCGTCGCCGAACGCTCGCCGCGAGCCGTCGCACCGGTAGGGCGATCCCGGCTCACATGAGCGGACTCAGCCTAGGAATGCCTCACTCCGACACGCCAGACGCCGTGGCGCAACGCCCCCCGAACGGGTGTAGTACGCCACCCGAAACGGTAGGGCAGCGGCACCGGCAGGACTGCGGTCAGCCGCGGACCTGGCCGTCGCCGGTGATGACGAACTTCGTGCTGGTCAGCTCCTGCAGCCCCATCGGACCGCGGGCGTGCAGCTTCTGGGTGGAGATCCCGATCTCGGCACCGAACCCGAGCTCGGCGCCATCCGTGAACCGGGTCGAGGCGTTGACCATCACCGCCGCGCTGTCCACCAGCGCGGCGAACCGGCGGGCCGCCGCCTGCGAGCCGGTCACGATGGCCTCGGTGTGCCCGGTGCCCCACCGCCGGATGTGCGCGACCGCGTCGTCGAGCGACTCCACCACCCGCACCGCCAGCTCCGCGGAGAGGTACTCGGTGGCCCAGTCCGCCTCCACGGCCGGCACCGTCTCCACCCCGGCCAGCTCCGCGGCGCGGGCCGTCTCCGGGTCGGCGTGCAGCCGCACCCCGGCCTCGTCCAGGGCCGGCAGGACGAGCGGGAGGAAGCCGTCGGCCACCCGCCGGTGCACCAGCAACGTCTCGGCCGCGTTGCACACGCTCGGCCGCTGGGTCTTCGCGTTGAGAGTGATCACCACCGCCATCTCGAGGTCGGCGTCGGCGTCGACATACACGTGGCAGTTGCCGACCCCGGTCTCGATCACCGGGACGACCGAGCTGGTCACCACATGCTCGATCAGGCCGGCCCCACCCCGCGGGATGATCACATCGACGAGACCGCGGGCACGCATCAGCTGCGCCACCGACTCCCGGTCGGCCGGCAGGAGCTGGATGGCGTGCTCGGGCATCCCGGCCTTGGCGGCGGCCTCGGCCAGCACCGCAACCAACACCCGGTTGGACTCATACGCCGACGCCGACCCGCGCAGGAGCACCGCGTTGCCACTCTTGAGGGTGATCCCGGCCGCGTCCACGGTCACGTTGGGGCGCGCCTCGTACACGATCCCGACCACCCCGAGCGGCACCCGGATCTGCCGCACCTCCAGCCCGTTGGGCAGGGTGTCACCGCGCACCACCACACCGACCGGGTCCGGCAACGCGGCCAGCTCGCGCAGCCCGTCGGCCATCGCGGTGATCCGCTGCTCGGACAGGGCGAGCCGGTCCAGCAGGGCCTCGGCCATCCCGTCGGCGCGGCCCCGACCCAGATCCACGGCGTTGGCCGCGAGCGCCTCCGCCGAGGCGGCCTGGAGCGCGTCGGCCATCGCCCGCAGCGCGCCGTCCTTGGCCCGCCGGGTCATCGTGGCGAGCTCGGCGGCGGCGACCCGGGCCCGCACGGCGGCATCCCGGACCTCGGTCTCGACGGACATTCGCACAGGGTAGCCCGGCTCAGAGGATCACGACGTCGTCGCGGTGCACGACCTCCCGCCGGTACTCCGGCGGGAGGTCCCTGGTCGAGCGGCCGAGCAGGGGAGGCAGCTCCTCGGCGTCGTAGCTGACCAGGCCGCGGGCCACCGCGTGGCCATGCACGTCGACCAGCTCCACCGGGTCGCCGGCGTCGAAGCTGCCCCGCACCTCGACCACGCCGGCCGGCAGCAGCGACTTACGCCGCTCCACCACCGCGGTGACCGCCCCCGCGTCGAGCACCAGCGCGCCCCGGGATCGGGTGGCGTGCCGCAGCCAGAACAGCCGGGACGCGGTGCGCCGCGGGTCGGGTGCGAAGTAGGTCCCGGGCCGCACCGCCCCCTCCGTCGCGAGCGCCTCGGCGACCCGGTCCGCGCCCGTGAGCAGGACCGGGATACCGGCACCTGCGGCGATCCTGGCCGCCTCCAGCTTGGTCTGCATGCCCCCGGTGCCCAGCCCCGACGCCCCGGGCCGGCCGGTCTGGACCCCGACCAGGTCCGCCGGGCCGGCCACGTCCCGGATCAGCCGCGCCGTGCCGCGGCGCGGGTCGCCGTCGTAGAGCCCGTCCACGTCGGACAGCAGCACCAGGCCATTGGCGGCCACCAGGTGGGCCACCAGCGCGGCGAGCCGGTCGTTGTCCCCGAACCGGATCTCCTCGGTGGCCACCGCGTCGTTCTCGTTGACGATCGGCACCACGCCGAGGGCCAGCAGCCGCTCCAGGTTGCGGTGCGCGTTGCGGTAGTGCGCCCGGCGGTGCAGGTCGTCGGCGGACAGCAGCACCTGGCCGACGGTGAGGCCGTGCCGGGCGAAGCTGGCCGCGTACCGCTCCACCAGGAGCAGCTGGCCAACGCTCGCCGCTGCCTGCTGGGTGGCCAGGTCGCGGGGGCGGCGTGGCAGCCCGAGCGGGGCCAGCCCGGCCGCGATGGCTCCGGAGGAGACGAGCACCACCTGCGAACCGGCCTTCCGGCGGGCGGCCAGCGCGTCGGTGAGGGTGTCCACCCGGTCGGTGTCCAACCCGCCGGTCAGGCTGGTCAGTGACGACGAACCGATCTTCACCACGATCCGGCTGGCCAGCCCGAACGCCCGCCGGCCCGCAACGGTCACCGCTCCGGCCCGGTCGTCCCGGCGTCGACCGAATGGTCCCGCTCCCCGCGCCGGGCCCGCCGGGCAGCCAGCCGATCGGACGCCCCCACCCGGGTACGCCGCTCCAGCCGCGCGTCGGTGCCCCGCGCACCCGAGACGAACTCCGCCGGCTCGGCGTTGACACCGGTCGGCTCCCAGTCGAAGGTGACCTCCTCGATGGTGACCTCGGCGCCCGGTCGAGCCCCGGCGTCGGCCAGGGCCTGCTCCACGCCGAGCCGGGCGAGCCGGTCGGCGAGGTAGCCGACCGCCTCCTCGTTGGTGAAGTCGGTCTGCCGGACCCAGCGGGACGGCTTGTCCCCGGACACGGTGAAGTGCTGGGGGTCCTCCGGATCGGGCTCCACCCGGAACTGTTGCCCACCCACCGCGGCCGGCCGCAGCACGGTCCGGGTCGGCTCGACCGGCGGCAGCGCCGCACGGTATGCCTGCACCCGCTCACCGAGGGCGTATCCGAACGCGGCGAGCCCCTCGTGGCTGACCGCGCTGACCTCGAAGACCTGGTAGCCGCGGGCCACCAGGTCGGCGCGCACCATCCCGGCCAGGTCACGCCCGTCCGGGACGTCGATCTTGTTCAGCACCACGACCCGGGCGCGCTCGGCCAGCGCACCACCCAGGTCGCTGCTGTACTGGCGCAGCTCGGCCTCGATCACCTCGACATCCGCGACCGGGTCCCGCCCCGGCTCCGCGGTCGCGCAGTCGATGACGTGCACCAGGACCGCGCACCGCTCGACGTGCCGGAGGAACTCCAGGCCGAGGCCCCGGCCGGCGGCCGCGCCGGGGAGCAGTCCCGGCACGTCGGCCATCGTGAACACGACGTCGCCCGCACTCACGACGCCGAGGTTCGGCGCCAGCGTGGTGAACGGGTAGTCGGCGATCTTCGGGCGGGCCGCGGACATCGCGGCGATCAGCGACGACTTGCCCGCGTTGGGGAAGCCGACGAGGCCGACGTCGGCGACGCTCTTGAGCTCAAGAACGACGTCGCGCTGCTGCCCCACCTCGCCGAGCAGGGCGAAACCGGGCGCCTTCCGGCGGATCGAGGCCAGCGCGGCGTTTCCGAGACCACCACGCCCGCCCCGGGCCAGCACGAACCGGGTCCCGGCACCGGTGAGGTCCACCACCACCTCGCCGTCGGCGGCGCGGACCACTGTCCCGTTGGGCACCCGGAGCTCCAGGTCCGCTCCGTTCGCCCCGTCCCGGTTGTCCCCCTGCCCGCCGCGGCCGTTGGTGGCCCGCTGGTGCGGGTGGTAGTGGAAGTCCAGCAGGGTGTGCACGCTGGGGTCGACGACCAGCAGCACCTCCCCGCCGTTGCCTCCGTTGCCTCCGTCCGGCCCGCCGAGCGGCCGGAACTTCTCCCGATGGATCGACGCGCAGCCGTGTCCGCCGCTGCCGGCGACCGCGTGCACCACAACCCGATCGACGAACGACGCCATGCGCGCCTCCTCCCCCAAGTCACGCCAAAGGGCGGGCCGGTGGTGTCCCGGCCCGCCCTTTCGGGTGACTGTCTGGTGGCCGTCAGACCCCTGCCGGCACGATGTTGACCGTCTTGCGCCCCCGTGTCTCGCCGAACCTCACCGCACCTGCGGCGAGCGCGAACAACGTGTCATCCCGACCCCGGCCCACGTTGACTCCCGGGTGGAACTTCGTGCCCCGCTGCCGGACCAAGATCTCGCCTGCGTTGACCTGCTGCCCGCCGAAGCGCTTCACACCCAGCCGCTGAGCATTGGAGTCGCGGCCGTTCTTGGAGCTGGATGCGCCCTTCTTGTGTGCCATGTCTGCTTCCCGTTCCGGCGCGCACGGCGCCTCAGAGGGCCTACTTCCCGCTCTCGATGCCGGTGACCCTGACCTGGGTCAACGGCTGCCGGTGGCCCTGGCGCTTGTGGTAACCGGTCTTGTTCTTGAACTTGTGGATCCGGATCTTCGGGCCCTTGGTGTGGGCGACGACCTCACCGGTCACCGAGATCTTCGCCAACGTCTCGGCGTCGGTCGTGACAGCCTCGCCGTCGACCAACAGCAGGGCCGGGAACGCCACGGCCGCGCCGGGCTCGCCGACGACCTTCTCCACCTCGACGACGTCGCCCACAGCGACCTTGTACTGCTTGCCGCCGGTCTTGACGATCGCGTACACGAAACAGCTCCTGACTACGCTACGTGAGATCTCGGACTCCCCGACCGGGGCACGGCGAGACGACGTGTCGCTGACACGCGAAGCCCCAGGATACCTGCCAGCGCGAGGCCGCACCAAACCGGGCCGCCGCAACCGATCATCCGGCCGCCGACACGGGCGACCCGGCGGGCCGGGTCACCACCCGCCGACGGCGCGGGCGGCGCGTGACCACCGGCTCGCCACCGGGCGCACCCCCCGGCGCCGGCGCGGTGACCTCCGCTGCCGGGCTGGCCGGCTCCGGTGGACTGGCCGGCTCTGCCGGGGTGGTCTGCTCTGCCGGGGTGGTCGGCTCCGGTGGGCCGACCACCGCTGCCGGACCGACCTCGTCCTGGATCGCGCCGCTGGCCGGACCTCCCTGAGCCACCCGTGCCGCACGCCCCCGCCTCGCTGACGGACCGGACGCCGTACCGGACGCCGCAGCGGCACCGCCCTGCGCGGCGGCCTCACGCTTCGGCCCGGCGACCTCCACCACCGGTGCGACGGTCGTCGACCGGCCCGATCCGTCGACCGGCTCCGCGTGGATCACCAACCCCCGGGCCTTGCACGCCTCGCACGGCTCCGAGAAGGACTCCAGCAACCCCTGGCCCACCCGCTTGCGGGTCATCTGGACCAGCCCGAGCGAGGTCACCTCGGCGACCTGGTGCTTGGTCCGGTCCCGGCCCAGGCATTCCATCAACCGGCGCAACACCAGGTCGCGGTTGCTCTCGAGCACCATGTCGATGAAGTCGATGACGATGATCCCGCCGATGTCGCGCAGCCGGAGCTGGTGGACGATCTCCTCCGCCGCCTCCAGGTTGTTGCGGGTGACGGTCTCCTCAAGGTTGCCGCCCTTGCCGGTGAACTTGCCGGTGTTCACGTCGACCACGGTCATCGCCTCGGTGCGGTCGATGACCAGCGACCCGCCGGAGGGCAGCCACACCTTGCGGTCCAACGCCTTCATGAGCTGCTCGTCGATGCGCAGGTCGGCGAAGACATCCGTCTCAGCCGTGTGCTTGGACAGTCGTGGTGCGAGATCCGGGGCCACCTGGCTGAGGTAGTCGTGCAGGGTGTTCCATGCCTCGCCCCCGGACACGACCAGCGTGTTGAAGTCCTCGTTGAAGATGTCCCGGACGACCCGGATCACCAGGTCCGGCTCCTCGGAGAGAAGGACCGGCGCGGCTCCCCTGGCGGCCCGCTCCTGGATCACCTGCCACTGAGCCTGCAGCCGGGCGACGTCGCGGGTCAGCTCCTCCTCGCTGGCGCCCTCCGCCGCGGTCCGGATGATCACTCCGGCGCGGTCGGGAACGATCCGCTTGAGGATGTCCTTCAGCCGCTGCCGTTCGGTGTCCGGCAGCTTGCGGCTGATCCCGGTCATCGACCCGCCGGGCACGTACACGAGGTACCTCCCGGGGAGGCTGATCTGGCTGGTCAGCCGGGCACCCTTGTGCCCGATCGGATCCTTGGTGACCTGCACCAGCACCGAGTCACCGGACTTCAGGGCCTGCTCGATCGAGCGCGCCTTGCCCTCCAGCCCGGCGACGTCCCAGTTGACCTCACCCGCGTAGAGCACGGCGTTGCGCCCCTTGCCGATGTCGACGAACGCCGCCTCCATGCTCGGCAGCACGTTCTGCACCCGACCGAGGTAGACGTTGCCCGCGTAGGAGGTCGACCCGGACTTGGTCACGTAGTGCTCGACCAGCACGTCGTCCTCAAGGACGGCGATCTGGGTACGGTCGCCCCGCTGGCGGACGACCATCGTCCGGTCAACCGCCTCCCGGCGTGCCAGGAACTCCGCCTCGGACAGGATCGGCGGGCGCCGCCGCTGGGTCTCCCGACCCTCGCGCCGGCGCTGCCGCTTGGCCTCCAGCCGGGTCGAACCGCGGACGGACTGCACCTCGTCACCGGCCGGGCGTGACTCGCGAACGTGCACCACCGTGTTGGGCGGGTCGTCCCCGGACGCGTCCTCCCCGCCACCGGCCGACACCCGCCGCTTGCGGCGCCGCCGCCGGCGGGTGGCTCCTGACGGGCGGTCCGGCTCGTCGCCGTCGACCGGCTCCGCCGGCTCGGTGTCCTCGGAATCGCTCTCGTCGTCCTCGGACCGGTCCGCATCATCGCTGCCGGACGTCGCGTCAGCATCGTCGGCCAGGTCGCGACTCCGGCCGCGCCCGCGCCGGCCGCGCCGCCGACGCCGGCGTTCGCTGTCCACGTCGTCGTCCGCGTCGGGCTGCTCCGCCGCGTCCTCGGTGCTGGGCACGACGGGCTCGACGGCGGTCCGGACGGTCCGCCGCCGCTGGGGCGGGGCTGCTCCGGTGCCGTCGGGACCCGTGGCGGCCGGCGATCCGACCGGAACGGGCGGTGGGGGCGGTGGGGGCATGAACGTGACCGCCGGCACCGCGGGCGTCACGGGGGGGACCGCTGCGGTGGTGGCCGGCACGATGGTGGCCGCGGCGTCTACTTCCGGTGCTGCCACCTTCCGGCGTGACCGCGTCGCCTTCTTGACCGGCGGCGCCGGCTGCTCGGCATTGCCGGACGACCCTTCCGCATCGGTCGACCCGGAATCGGTCGACCCAGAATCGGTCGACCCGGTGGCCGGTGCGGCCGCCTTCCGGCGGGACCGGGTTGCCTTCTTGACCGGTGCCGGCTCGGCTGACGCTGGCTCGACCGGCGCTGCGGTGCCCGGCTCAGCTGCTGCCGGACCCGGCTCGGCCGCGGCCGGTGCAGCGGAGACGGCCTTGGTGACCCGCCGACGGCGGGTAGTCGTGGTGGTGGGTGGCTGTTCGGTCACACGGTCGGTCGCAGGCGTCACGCCTGCGCCTTCGGCGGGCTCGGTATCGAGCATGTAAAGAGGTTCTCCTCAGCGCTCCCGGGCGCATGGCGCTGGCGCCTTGCGACCGCGCGGGACCGCGGTGTTTGGGGTCGTGGCCGAGGCCAGCGACCGAAGTCTGAGCAGTGCGACCCGGCAGGCCACAGCCCACCGGAGACGACCCGCGGCACGCCTCAGGCCAGCGCCCCCAACGGCCCCGGCGCACTCTCCCTGGCAGCGAGAGCGGCCCGACGATCCGGTCCGAGCGGGTCAGCCAGCCTGCCGGTACCGTCGAGCAGACCCTGGGCCAGCCGGGTCGCCCGCGGGGGACTCGGCGGCACCAGATCGGCGACGGCACGCAGTGCGGCCAAGACGTCGTCTGGTCGGACGGCGGGCGTCGCCTGCCGCACAACCACGTCGAGTATGGCACAGGGGTCGCTCAGGGACGGGGAGGGCACGCGGCCGGCACCTGGGACATCGGCACTGAGCTGGGCTGACACCACGGCTCCGCGGGCGTCCAGGGACCGCCGGCCGTCCTTGGTCAACCGCTCGACCTCGATCCGATCCTCGGCCAGGAAACGGGTCAGCGCGGCCCTGACGGCCTCGGGCGTCACCCCGGGCAGCTCCACCTGCCAGCGGCTGGCGTCGATCCGCTCGGCCAGCCCACCCGGCCCGGCCTCGACACATTCCACGATGTCCAGGCCGGCCGGCAGCGCCGCGTCAAGCGCGTCCCGCAGCCGGTCCGGTTCGACCCGCTCGGCCACGCCGATCTCCAGGTACTCGGCCTCGCTGGCGACCCCGGTGGGTGCCGCACCGACGTAGGAGATCTTCGGGTGGGGCGTGAATCCCGCCGAGTACGCCATCGGCACGCCCGCGCGGCGCAGCGCACGCTCGAAGGCCCGAGCGAAGTCCCGGTGCGAGGTGAACCGCAGCCGGCCGCGCTTGGCGTAGCGGATCCGGACCCGTTGGACGACCGGAGGTGGTGGCGGGTGATCGGGACGCCGCTGGCTCAGGATGCGCTCCTCGTCGGGACCTGCCGCGCCGACCCGGCGGCGGGCAGCGGGATGAGAGGGAGCAGGGTCCGGCCGGTCGGACCGATCTGGATCTCGCTGCCCAGCCCCGGACACACCCCGCAGTCGAAGCACGGCGTCCAGCGGCAGTCCTCGACCTCGACCCCGGTGAGCGCGTCCCGCCAGTCCGCCCACAGCCACTCACGGTCCAGGCCGGAGTCCAGATGGTCCCAGGGCAGCACCTCGTGCTCGTCCCGCTCCCGGGTGGTGTACCAGTCCAGGCTGACGCCGTGCTCGGGCAGCACGGCCACGCAGGCGGCCTCCCAGCGGGCGTACGAGAAGTGCTCGGACCACCCGTCGAACCGGCCGCCGGCCGACCAGACCGCCCGGATCACCGCGCCCACCCGCCGGTCGCCCCGGGACAACAGTCCCTCGATGATCGCGGGCCGCCCGTCGTGGTAGCGGACCCCGACGCTGCGCCCCAGCCGCCGGTCGGCGTTCACGGCGTCCCGCAGCAGCCGCAGGCGGGCGTCCACGGTGCGCCAGTCACACTGGCCGGCCCACTGGAACGGGGTGTGCGGCTTCGGCACGAAGGCGCCGATCGACACCGTGCACCGGACGTCCTTGTGCCCGGTCGCTGCGCGTCCCGCCGCGATGACCTCGTGCGCCAGCTGGGCGATCTCCAGCACGTCCTCGTCGGTCTCGGTCGGCAGGCCGCACATGAAGTACAGCTTCACCTGCCGCCAGCCGTGCTCGTACGCCGTGCAGACGGTGCGGATCAGGTCCTCCTTGGAGACCATCTTGTTGATCACCTTGCGCAGCCGCTCGCTGCCGCCCTCGGGCGCGAAGGTGAGGCCGGAGCGGCGCCCGTTGCGGGACAGCTCGCCCGCGAGCTCGACGTTGAACGCATCCACCCGGGTCGACGGCAGCGACAACCCGATGTGGGTGCCCTCGTACCGGTCGGCCAGCCCGTGCGCGATCGCGCCGATCTCGGAGTGGTCGGCACTGGACAGCGACAGCAGGCCGACCTCCTCGAACCCGGTCCGGCGCAGGCCGGCGTCGACCATCGCCCCGATCGCGGTGATCGACCGCTCGCGCACCGGCCTGGTGATCATCCCCGCCTGGCAGAACCGGCAACCGCGGGTGCAACCACGGAAGATCTCCACGCTCATCCGCTCGTGCACCGTCTCGGCCAGCGGCACCAGCGGCTGCTTGGGATACGGCCACTCGTCCAGGTCGGAGACGGTGCGCTTGGTCACCCGGAACGGCACCCCGGCGGTGTTCGGCGTGACCCTGCGGATCCGCCCGTCGGGGAGGTAGTCGACGTCGTAGAACCGGGGTACGTACACCCCCGGGACGCCGGCCAGCCGCAGCAGCAGCCCGCGCCGGCCACCGGGACTGCCGGCGGCCTTGTGGTCGCGGACCACGTCGGTGATCTCACCCACCACCTGCTCGCCGTCGCCGAGCACGGCGACGTCGATGAAGTCGGCGATGGGCTCGGGGTTGAACGCCGCGTGACCGCCGGCGACGACGATGGGGTGGTCGTTCCGGTCGATGGCGTCCAGCGGGATCCCCGCGAGGTCCAGCGCGGTGAGCAGGTTGGTGTACCCCAGCTCGGTCGCGAAGCTCACGCCGAAGAGGTCGAACGCCGCCACCGGACGGTGCCCGTCGACGGTGAACTGACCGACCCCGTGCTCGCGCATCAGCGACTCCAGGTCCGGCCACACGCTGTAGGTGCGCTCGGCCAGTGCGTCGGGACGCTCGTTGATCACCTCGTAGAGGATCTGCAGCCCCTGGTTCGGCAGCCCCACCTCGTAGGCGTCCGGATACATCAGCGCCCACCGCACGGCGGCCGCGTCCCACTCCTTCAGGGTCGAGTTGAGCTCGCCGCCGACGTACTGGATGGGCTTGCTGACCAGCGGCAGCAACGGCTCCAGCCGGGGGAACAGCGACTCGGCACTCATGGCGTCAGCTTAGCGACGCTCCGTCGCCGGACGGCCGGAGCGGGCCGGCTGGAGCGGGCCGGCTGGAGCGGGCCGGCCGCTCACGTCTCCGGTGACTCGCTGCGCCGGTGCATGTTGAGGAGCAGGCCGACGGCGATCCAGTTGGCGAGCATGGACGAGCCCCCGTAGGAGACGAACGGCAGCGGCAGGCCGGTGACCGGTGTGATCCCGAGGGTCATCCCGATGTTCACGAACACCTGGAAGGAGAACCAGGCCGCGATCCCCACGGCGACCAGCAGGCCGAACTCGTCCGGCGACCGTGCGGCGATCCGCAGGGCGCGCCAGAGCAGGAGCCCGAAGAGCGCGATGACGCCGCCCGCGCCGACGAACCCGAGCTCCTCCCCCGCGACGGTGAACACGAAGTCCGTCTGCTGCTCGGGCACGAACTTGCCGTTGGTCTGGCTTCCCTTGAACAGGCCGGAGCCGGTCAACCCGCCGTCGCCGATCGCGATGCGTGCCTGGATCGTGTTGTACCCGACGCCCTGGGCGTCCGAATGCGGGTGGGTGAACGCCCGGAAACGATCGAGCTGGTACTCCTTGAGCACGCCGAAATGCACCGCACCGTAGACGGCGATCACGCCGACCAGCAGCAGACCCGCCACCCATCGCGGGCCCACACCCGCCACGGTGAGCACGGCGAGCATGGTGAACGCGAGCACCAGGATCGTGCCGAGATCCGGCTGGAACATGATCAGTCCGGTCGGCACGGCCGCCACCGCGAGCACCAGCGGTACGTCGAGGGAGCGGCGGACGTCCTCGCGCCGCTGCCGCTCGGTCAGCAGCATCGCGATCGAGACGACCAGCCCGACCTTGGCGAACTCGGCCGGCTGGACCTGGTATCCACCGGCGAGCACGATCCACGAGTGCGAGCCGTTGATCGTCACACCGACGAGCAGCACCGCCACCAGCCCCAGGCAGGCGACCAGGTACACCACCGGAGCGGAGGCGCGCAGCGTCCGGTAGTCGACGGCCGCGGTCACCAACCCGACGACCAGCCCGACCGCGAGGTTGATCAGGTGTCGCTGGAAGAAGGACTGCGGGTTGTCCCCGGCATCCAGCAGCCGGGTGCGGGTCGCCGACCACACCAGGAGCGCGCCGAGCAGGGACAGCACCAGCGCGGACCCGAGGACCCACCAGTCGGCCCGCTGGAGCACCGCCCAACCGGCGCGGGTCCGGGCCGGCTGGTCCGGAGCATGCCGGTGGGCCCGCCCCTCCTCGACGCCGGTCACCGCTTCGCCGCCCGCCCCCGCGACCGTCCCGACCGTCCCGACCGGCCCGACCGGCGCGACCAACGCTGGACCGGGCTGAACCGGCCCGGAATGGCGGGCGGGGCCGGGGCCGGAGCCGGAGCCGGGTTGGCCGGCGCGCCGACCTGGTACGGAGTGATCTTCGGAATCGTTGCGGGGGCACGGCCGCCGGGGAACACCGGCGGCCGGCCGATGCCGAAGAGACCCTCGTAGACCTTGCGCACCATCGGCGCCGCCGCCTGCGAGCCGAGACCGGCCTGCTCCATCATGCCGACGACGACGTACTGCGGTCGGTTCGCCGGTGCCCACGAGGCGAACCACGAGGTGTCCTGCTTGCCGAACACCTCGGCCGTGCCGGTCTTTCCGGCCACCGGATACCGGTCCAGCGGGAAGCCCTCGAACGCCCGCTGCCCGGAGACCGGGAAGCCCTGGTTGAACACCAGCGAGGACTTGATGTAGTCGAGCACGTCCGGTCGCACCGGGACCTTCCGGACCAGCTTCGGCGTGATGGCCGAGGTCACCGTGCCGTCCGGGCCGACGATCGCCCGGCCGACCGTCGGCCCGTACAGCCGGCCGCCGTTGACCAGCGCGGAGTAGGCGAGGGCGAGCTGGAGCGGGCTGACGGTCGCCTCCCCCTGCCCGATGGCCATGTCCGCGGCGTCGCCGATCCGGAACCGCCAGCCATCCGTGCAGTTCTCGCTGGCCAGCGCGGTGAGGAAGGTGCGCCGCTCCGGATCCGCCACGTCCGGGTAACCGCGCTTGGCGTTCGCGCAGTACTGCGCCCTGTTCTGCTCCCAGCGGCGCTGCAGGTAGCCCCGATCGGGGATCCTGCCCGAGGTCTGCTCCCCGCCGGGTACGTCGAGGCCCGGATCGCTGCCGAAGCCGAAGGCGCGGGCCATGGCCTGCTGGTACTCGTTGGGCTTCTTGCCCGCGGAGACCAGGTTCTGGTCGCCGTACCACGCGTTCATCGCGAACTGGTAGAAGAACGTGTCGCAGGAGAAGGCGAGCGCCAGGTGGAAGTCGACCGGGCCGGACAGGCTCTCCGAGTCGTAGTTGGTCTTGGTCCGGTTACCGACCTGCAGCCGCGGCGGGCAGGAGTACTTCCCGGACAGGCTGCCCAGGCCGGACATGACGTCCGCCGACGTGCTGACCAGCTTGAACGTCGAACCCGCGGCGAACTGGCCGGCCACCGCGCGGGACACCAGCGGCGCCCCGGCGGCGGGCGACACCAGCTTGTCCAGCTCGGTCGCCGAGATCCCGCCGACGAACACGGTCGGGTCGTAGGTGGGGTAGCTGGCCAGCGCCAGCACCCGCCCGGTCTGCGGGTCGAGCACGACCAGCGCGCCGGTGGTGGCCGCGAAGTTCCGGCCGTTCTTGGCGTCGAACTGGGTGCGGCGCAGCGTGACCTGGTCGGCCAGCGCCGTTTCCACCAGCGCCTGGAGATCGGTGTCGAGGCTCGTGACCAGGGTGCTGCCGGGGATGGGCGGGGTGAGCGAGCCGGTGCCGGTGACCACACCGCGGTTGTCGACGAGCACCCGCTGGATGCCGTCGGTCCCGCGCAGCGCCTCCTCGTACTGCCGCTCCAGCCCGGCCCGCCCGACCAGGTCGTCCTGGTGGCGGTCGGTCCTGCCGGCCGCGGCGGCGTTGTCCAGCTCCTCCTGTGTGATCGGGCCGACGTACCCCACCGTCTGCGCCGCCATCGTGCCGTGCGGGTACTCCCGCACCGTCTCCACCTGAGCGGTGACGCCGGGGAAGTCCTCGGCGTGCTCGGCGATCCGCAGCGCCACCCCGGGGGTGGTGTCGGTGACCACCGGCACCGGCTGGTACGGCGAGCCGCGCCAGCACGGCTTCGGCACCCCGGCCTGGCACGGCGTGATCATCTTGCTGAGCTGGTCCACCCGGAGGTGCACCACGCCCGCGAGCCGGGCGAGCACCTGCGCTCCCCGGTCGGGCATCCCGATCAGCTCGCTGCGGTTGACCGTGACCACCAGCGAGGACCGGTTGCGCACCAGCGGCCGGCCCCGGTCGTCGACGACCGGCCCGCGCGGCGACGGGATGACGACCTCACGCACGTGCTGGGCGGTGGCCGTCTGCACGATCCGTTCCTTGCCCAGGATCTGCAGGTAGTACAGCCGGGCGCCCAGGGTGACCACCATCGAGATCACCAGCACCCGGAACGCGAACAGCCGCAGCGGGGATCCGTCGTTCATCAGCTACTCCCGAGGCTCATCGGACACTCCGGAGCCGACGCTCGACCGCCGCCACCACCGGGAGCACCAGCGGGGCGAGCAGAGCGTCGTAGCCGACCGCGCCGGCCAGCCCGTGCAGCACGCTGCCGCCGCGCGCGCCGAGCAGCGCGAGCAGTGCCGCGTACAGCAGCTGGACAACGCCCGCGATCGTCACCACCAGCAGCAACGACCGCGCGACACCGCGCGTTCCGTTGTCGAGCAGCGTCCCGGCGACGAACCCGCCCAGCGCCAGACAGATCGCGGCCACGCCCAACGGGTGGTCCGACATCAGATCGACCGTGGCGCCGGCGACGAACCCGGCGAACAGCCCGGCCGTGGTGCCGGCCGAGAACCCGATCGCGATCACGAGCAGCAGCACGAGGCTCGGCGTCCCGCCCGGCAGCGGCAGCCGGGAGATCACCGTCGCCTGCAGCAGCACGGCCACGCACACCGCGAGCAGCGCCCCAGCGGTCCGGGCAGCCGTCATCGGGGCGGCTTCGGGGGAAGCACCGAGTCGCGTGGGTCCGTGCGCGGTCCGGTCAGCACCACCCCGACCAGGTCCAGCCGGGTGAAGGCGACGTAGGGCCGGACCGTGGCCGTCCGTGGGCCGACGCCGCCGGTGTCCGCGCCGACCTCCGTGATCTCCCCGATCGGCACGCCCGCGACGTACGTCGACGCCCCGTAGGGCCCGGTGACCAGCCGATCTCCGGCACTCACCCGCGCGTTCGGGTCGAGCAGGGTGAGCCGCATCGCGGCGGTGCCGTTGCCGGTCACCAGGCCGAGCTGCCCCGATCCGGCGATCCGGCCCCCCACCGACGATCCCGGGTCGGCGGCCAGCACCACCGTGCAGGTCGTGGCGCCGACCTGCTTGACCCGGCCGACCAGGCCGTCCCCGCTGACCACGGTCTGGCCCGGCACGACCCGGTCCCGGGCGCCGACATCGAGGGTCGCGACCCACTCGAAGCCCGGGCCCGGGCCGAAGCCGATGACCGCCGCGGGCAGCACCCGGTACTGCCCGAGCCCGGCCAGCAGGGTGAGCCGGCTGAGCTGCTCGGCCCGGGCGGTATCCAGCGCCTGCTCGGCGAGCTGCCGGCGCAGGTCGTCGTTCTGCTGCCGCAGCGCGTCGATCCGCCGACCCGAGCTGGCCAGATGCGGGATGCCACCAAGGAACCGCCCGACCGGGCCGACCACCGCGGACACCCCGTGCTGAAGCGGGCCGAAGACCGACTCGGTCCCGGCGCGGAGGCCGCCGAACGCACGCCCCTGGTAGTCCACGGTGACCAGGACGACGGCGAGTGCCAGCAGCGCGGCCAGCGCCAGCCGCTGGCGGCGGGTGGGGCGCCTCATCTCCCGGTGCCCTACCGGGATTCGACGGCGAACAGCTGCCGGACCGCGTCGAAGTCCTCGACGCACCGTCCCGAGCCGAGCACCACCGACTTCAGCGGGTCGTCGGCGATGATGATCGGCATGCCGGTCTCGTGCCGGAGCCGCTCGTCCAGCCCGCGCAGGTGCGCACCGCCCCCGGTCAGCACGATGCCGCGGTCCATGACGTCCCCGGACAGCTCCGGCGGGCACCGGTCGAGGGTGGTCTTCACCGCGTCCACGATCGCGTTCACCGGCTCCTCGATCGCCTTGCGGATCTCCTCGGCGGAGACCACGATCGTCTTCGGCAGCCCGCTGACCAGGTCCCGGCCGCGGATCTCGGCGTTGCTCTCGTCCGGGGTGGGGAACGCCGAGCCAATCGCGATCTTGATATCCTCCGCGGTCCGCTCGCCCAGCATGAGCGAGTACTCCTTCTTCACGAAGCTGATGATCGCGGCGTCGATCTCGTCGCCGGCGATGCGGACGCTCTGGCTGGTGACGATCCCGCCGAGGGAGATCACCGCGACCTCGGTGGTGCCGCCTCCGATGTCGACGACCATGTTGCCGGTCGGTTCCGACACCGGCAGGCCGGCACCGATCGCCGCGGCCATCGGCTCCTCGATGATGTGGACCCGGCTCGCTCCCGCGTTGTACGTCGACTCCTTGACCGCACGCCGCTCCACGCCGGTGATGCCGGAGGGCACGCAGATGACGATCCGTGGCCCGCGCACCAGGTATCGCCGCCGATGCACCTTTCGGATGAAATAGCGAAGCATCCGCTCCGTCGTGTCGAAGTCGGCGATCACGCCGTCCTTCAGCGGGCGGACCGCGACGATGTTGCCCGGCGTGCGGCCGATCATGCGCTTCGCCTCGACGCCGACCGCGAGGACCTCGCCGGTGTTGGTGTTGATCGCGACGACCGACGGCTCGTCGAGCACCACGCCCCGGCCCCGGACATACACCAACGTATTCGCCGTGCCCAGATCGATCGCCATGTCCCGGCCGAGAAACGACATGGAAGAGCGCGACATACGCACAACCCTCTTGTTTAGGCGATCCCTCAACGTGTGGCAGCCCCCGACGTGCAGGAGCGTACCGGTGCCAGCGGCGGTGTCGACGCTGCGCCACCCCAACCGGTCTACCACCTCGGACGGCACTTCCGCGACGCTGCACCATGCCAGACTTCAGCCGATCAGGTGAGCAGCAAGCGCGCCAAACGGATCGTACTCATCCATACACCCACCAATCCCAATGCCGCCAGGTAGCACACATGCCCGAGCAGCCCGATGCCGACCGCCCCGGTCGTCAGCCCCCGGATCAGCTCGATGGCGTGGAACAGCGGGGCCACCTCGACGAGGAGCTGCACCGGACGCGGGTAGACCGACAGCGGGTAGAAGGTCGTCGCGAACAGGAACATCGGCAGGATCGCGAGGGTCACCCACTCGAAATCCTGCCAGCTCCTCATGTACGACGTCGCGGCCATCCCGACGGCGGCGAAGGCGAACCCGACCAGGATGGCCGCCGGCAGCGCCAGCAGCGCCCACCACGACCCGACCAACCCCATGCCGAGCATCACGACCATGAACCCACCGGCGTACAGCGCGCCGCGGATCAGTGCCCACCCGATCTCCCCGGCCGCCACGTCGGCCGTGGTCATCGGGGTGGCCAGCACCGCGTCGTAGACCTTGGCGTACTTCAGCTTGAAGAAGATGTTGAACGTCGAGTCGTAGATCGCCCCGTTCATCGCCGAGGCGGCCAGCAGCGCGGGCGCGACGAACGCGGGGTAGGCCACGACCCGGCCGTCGGCGAGCGCGACGTGACCGACCAGCGCCCCCACCCCGACGCCGACGCTGAACAGGTAGAACAGCGGCTCGAAGAAGCCGCTGACCACGAGCATCCAGGCCCGCCGGTAGACCCGGGCGTTCCGCTCGACGAGCAGGTGCGCGCCACGGCCGGCGCGTCGCGCCGGCGTCACCGGACCAGCGCCCGCTGGTAGCTCCGCCGGGCCAGCACGAACCCGACCGCCGACCAACCGGTGAGGTACCCGGCGTGCAGCAGCGCCGACCCGACGGTGAGCCCCTGGCCGAGGGTGAACCCCCGGCACAGCGCCACCCCGTGCCAGACCGGCGTCCCGTAGGCGACCGCCCGCAGCAGCGCGGGCAGCTGCGAGACCGGGAAGAACGCGCCGGAGAACAGGAACATCGGCATGATGCCGAACCGGAACAGCGCGGCCAGCCCGGCGTCGTTGCGCAACCGGGCCGAGAAGGCCGCGACCGGGGTGAGGTGCGCCAGACCGGTGAGGATCGCCGCCGGCAGCGCCAGCGGCGCCCACGCCGAGTGCAGCGTGCCGAAGGCCGCCATCGCCGCGACGAACGCCAGGCAGGTCATCGCGACCCGCACCACCATCCAGACCAGGTGGCCGGTGAACACCTCCGCCGCGCTCAGCGGCGTCGCGATCATCGCGTGGTAGGTCCTGACCCACCGGGTCCCGGTCAGCACCGGGTAGGTGGCCTCTCCGGCGGCGGTCTGCATCGCCGTCGCCGCGAGCACGCCCGGAGCGAGGAAGGCGAGGTAGCTCACCCCACCGAGGTTCCCGGCGGAGCCGGACCGGTCCACCAGCGATCCCAGGCCGACGCCCATCGCGGCGAGGAAGAGCACCGGGGTGAGCACGGTCGAGGCCGCCGAGCCGCGCCAGGTGCGCCGGTACCGGATCAGCCAGTAGTCGAGGGAGCGCAGCGCGATCGAGCCCATCAGTCCACCAGCGTCCGGCCGGTCAGCCGGAGGAACACATCCTCCAGCGTGGAGCGGCGGACCAGGGCCGAGGACGGCGCCAGCCCCCGGGCGTGCACCTCGGCGAGCGTCGCGTCGCCGTTGGCGACGTACAGCAACAGCCGGTCGGGAAGCACCTCGACCCGCTCGGCGAGCCCGTCGACCTTGCCGGACACGTCCTGCTGCTCCCCCTCCCCGAAGCGGAGCTCGACGACCTCCCGGGTGGAGTAGGCATCGATGAGCTGACGCGGCGAACCCTCGGCGGCGATGGCGCCCTTGTCCATCACCACCAACCGGTCGCAGAGCTGCTCGGCCTCGTCCATGTAGTGGGTGGTGAGCACCAGCGTGACCCCCTGCTGCTTGAGCCGGAACAGCCGGTCCCACAGCGCGTGCCGGGCCTGCGGGTCCAGCCCGGTGGTCGGTTCGTCGAGGAGCAGCACGTCCGGCTCGTTGATCAGCGACCGGGCGATCGTCAGCCGCCGTTTCATCCCCCCGGACAGCGGCTCGACCAGGTCATTGGCGCGCTCGGCGAGCTGGACGAACTCCAGCAGCTCCGCGGTCCGCTCCCGGATCACCCGGCGCGGCAGCCCGAAGTACCGTCCGTAGATGTAGAGGTTCTCCGCGACGCTGAGCTCCAGGTCGAGGGTGTCCTCCTGCGGCACCACGCCGAGCCGGGCCCTGATCCGGGCACCATCGGTGACCGGATCCAGCCCCAGGACCCGCAGCGTCCCCCCGGTGACCGGCGAGACGCAACCGATCATCCGCATGGTGGAACTCTTTCCGGCGCCGTTCGGCCCGAGGAACCCGAAGGCCTCGCCCCGCGCGACGTCGAAGTCGATCCCCGCGACGGCGACGAAGTCGCCGAAGCGCTTCGTCAGGCCGCGGGCGCTGATGTACGGCGGCGCGCCGCCGTCCGGCGCCTCGGGAACGGGCATACCCAGACGGTACCGATCGGGTGCGACACGCGGCCCGTCATTTTCCGGTCCGGGCGGGGTCCGCCGGGCGCGGAACTAGCCCAGGTCGGGGAAGAAGAGCGCGATCTCCCGCTTCGCCGAGTCGGCCGAGTCCGATCCGTGCACGATGTTGTTCTGCACCTCGGTGGCGAGGTCACCCCGGATGCTGCCGGTGCCGGCCCGCACGGGGTCGGTCGCGCCGGCGAGCTGGCGGAACGCCTCGATCGCCCGCGGACCCTCGACCACGGCCGCGACCAACGGGCCGGAGGTGATGAAGTCGACCAGCTCACCGAAGAACGGCTTCTCGACGTGCTCGGCGTAGTGGGTCTGGGCCGTGGCCCGGTCCAGCGTGCGCAGCTCCAGCGCCACGACGGTCAGGCCCTTGCGTTCGATCCGGCCGATGACCTCTCCGACCAGCCCGCGGGCGACGCCGTCGGGCTTGACCAGGACCAGGGTGCGCTCGGTGCTCACAGCTCTCCTCGTGCGGTACGCCGTTGTGCCGCCGGCAGCCTACCCACCGCGACCGGCGGTGCACCGCGCGGGCCGCACCGGGTGGGTCGGTTCAGCTGATGCGCTCCCGCAGCACCGGCACGCCGTCGCCGGTGAGGTCGGCCAGGCCGGCACCTCGCCCGGTGATCGCCAGCACCAGCGCGACCACCGGGCCGCGTACCAGGGCACCGGTACCCCGCGCCCAGCCCAGGTCGGTCGCCTCGAACCGCAGCCCGGCCAGCCGCCCCTTCGGGACGAAGCCGCGGGCCGGAGTGGTGGTGAGGAAGTCCAACACGACCCGGGCCTGATCCGCCGGAACCTCGGCATGCAGGCCCAGCGGGACCCGAACGTCGAGCCCGTGCACCACCAGGTCGGTCAACGGCGCCTCGGGACCGGTTCCGGGCAGCGTCCGCCGGTCGTCGGCGCGCCGCCGCAGGACCTCGGCAAGCTCCGCGGTCGAGCGGGAGGTGTGGCGCGCGGTCAGCGCGAAGATCGCCCGGTTGGTGTCCCCCCGACTGGCGAGCATCGCCCGGATCAGCTGGCTCGGCCGGGTCTCCAGCTCCATCGCCAGGTGCGCGGCGATGTCGTGCACGGTCCACCCGGAGCACAGGCTCTGGCTGCGGAGCTGCCCCTCCGGGAGGGCAGCGAACAGGTCGGAGAGCTCGCGCCGCTGCCCGGCGATCATGTCGAAGAGGGTCACGGCGGCCGATCTTACCCGGCATACCGATGCGGAGTACGGATCGACCACCCGGTCGGGACGACAGGCCATCAACCGGGCTGGTCGCGCCAACGAGGCAGCAGGTTCCCGCCGAGCAGGTCGCGGCGCACCCGAAGCAGGTAGTACCAGACCAGCCCGAAGACCACCCCGAGCAGGAACATCGCCTGGGTCAGCAGGCCGCAGGCCAGCAGCCCCAGCTGCAACACCGTGCCGAACAACAACCCGTGCCGGCGCCGCTGGAGCGCCGCCCCGAGCACGAACAGCGCGGCCAACCCGAGCAGGATCGCCAACCGCGTCCAGGTCAGGCCAGCCCCGAAACGGGCGACCGTGCGGGGCACCAGCAGCACGACGATCGCCTCCAGCGCCAGCGTGCCGGCGAACGCGCCGCGCACGGCCCGCGCGGTACGTGGGTCGGGTGCGGTACCTGGCTCCGTCACCGCGCACCAAGGAGGGTCCGGGCCTCGCCGGCGGTGACCACCGAGCCGGTGACCAGCACACCGGCACCGCCGAGCGGATGGTTGGTGCCGCCCTCCTCGGCGAGCCGGATCGCCGCCTCGATGGCGTCGTCGAGGCGCAGCTCCACCGTGACCCGACCGGCGCCGAAGACCGCCACCGCGATGGCCGCCAGCTCGTCGGCCGGGAGCCGCCGGTACGAGCGGTTCTCGGTGACCACGACCTCATCCACCACCGGCTCCAGGGCCACGAGCATCCCGCGGACATCCTTGTCGGCGAGCGTCGCGACCACCGCGACCAGCCGGCGGAACCCGAACGCCTCACCGACCGCGGCCGCCGTGGCGGTCATCCCGGCGGGGTTGTGCGCCGCGTCGAGGAGGACGGTCGGTGCGGTGCGCACCACCTCCAGCCGCCCGGGGGAGCGCACCGCGGCGAACCCCTCCCGGACCAGCTCCGGGTCGAGCCGGCCGGTGCTCCCACCCCGGCCGAAGAACGCCTCGACGGCGGCGAGCGCGCACGCCGCGTTCTGTGCCTGGAAGGCGCCGTGCAGCGGGAGGAACACCTCGTCGTACTCGCCGGCCAGCCCGCGCAACCGTAGCTGCTGCCCGCCGACCCCGATCCGGCGGTCCGCGACCCCGAACTCCAGCCCCTGCCGGGCCACGCTGGCACCCACCTCCGCGGCCTGCGCCAGCAGCACCGGGAGTACCTCCGGTGGCTGCGCGGCGAGGATGGCCGTCGCCGCCGGCTTGATGATGCCGGCCTTCTCCGTGGCGATCTCGGCGAGGGTGCCGCCGAGCAGCGCGGTGTGGTCGTACTCGACCGGAGTGATCACCGAAACCTGACCGTCGGCCACGTTGGTGGCGTCCCAGCGCCCACCCAGCCCCACCTCGACCACCGCCACCTCGACGGGGGCGTCGGCGAACGCGGCGTACCCCATCGCGGTGAGCACCTCGAAGTACACCAGCGGCACGTCCTGCCCCTGGTCGACCAGGTGCAGGTACGGCGCGAGCTCGTCGTAGCTCCGGACGAACTCCTCGGCCGCGATCGCCTCGCCGTCGACCGCGATCCGCTCCGTGACACTGACCAGGTGCGGGCTGGTCATCCGGCCGACCCGCACGCCGAAGGCCCGCAGCAGCGCGTCCACCATGCGGGCGGTCGAGGTCTTGCCGTTGGTGCCGGTGAGGTGGATGACCGGGTACGTCGCTTGCGGGTTGCCGAGCAGCTCCAGCAGCGAGCGGATGCGCGCAGTCGTCGGCACGATCTTCGACTCCGGCCAGCGGGCGGCCAGCGCGGCCTCGACCCGGGCCAGCTCCGCGCCCACCGGGTCGACCCGGCGCGGAGCGGCCGGAGCGTCCTCGGGCCGGCCATCCGGGGCGGTCATCCGGGCAGGGCCGAGAGCTGAGCGGTGATCCGGGCGATGTCGGCTTCGGCGACCGCAAGCCGGGCCCGCATCCTGTCCACCACGGCGGCCGGCGCCTTGCCGGTGAAGGCCCCGTTGCCGAGCTTCGCCTCCGCCTGCTGCGTCTCCCGTTGCGCGGCGGCAAGGTCCCTACCGAGCCGGGCCCGCTCGGCGGCCACGTCGATGGCGACGGAGGTGTCCACCTCCACCACCAGGCCGGCGACGGGCAGGCTCGCGGTCGGGGTGAACCCGGCGCCGTCCTCGGTGAGCCGTCCCAGCGCCCGGATCTGCGGCTCGAACCCGGCCAGCGCCGTGCCCGCCACTCCGGACAGCCGGGCGGCGACCCGCTGGCCGGGGCGCAGCCCCTGGTCGGAACGGAACCGGCGGACCTCGGTGACCACCCGTTGCAGCTCGGCGAGCGCGGCCTCCGCGGCCGGGTCGTTTCGGGCCGGGTCGGCGACCGGCCAGGCGGCGAGCATCAGCGTCTCCTCGCCGGTCAGCGCGGTCCACAGCGTCTCGGTGACGAACGGCACCACCGGGTGCAGCAGCCGCAGCAGCGTGTCGAGCACGTGCCCGAGCACCGCGCGGGTGCGCTCCGCCGCCTCCCCGCCGGTGGCCAGCGGGGTCTTGGCGAGCTCGACGTACCAGTCGCAGAAGTCATCCCAGACGACGTGGTGGAGCAGCTCGGTGGCCTTGCCGAACTCGTAGCCGTCGAGGTGCCCGTCGACGTCGGTGATGGCCTGCTGGAGCCGGGAGAGGATCCACCGATCGGCGGCGGACAGCTCGGCCGGGTCGGGCAGCGCGGCGCCCGTGGTCGCGCCGTTGAGCAGCGCGAACCGGGCGGCGTTCCACAGCTTGTTGCAGAAGTTGCGGGAGCCGGCCGCCCACTCCTCGCTGATCGCCTGGTCCCCACCCGGGCTGGCGCCGCGGGCCACGGTGAAGCGCAGGGCGTCCGCCCCGTACCGGTCCAGCCACTCCAGCGGGTCGACGGTGTTGCCGCGCGACTTCGACATCTTCCTGCCGTGGCTGTCCCGGATCAGACCGTGCAGCGCCACCGTCTCGAACGGCGGGATGCCGTCCATCGCGTACAACCCGAACATCATCATCCGGACGACCCAGAAGAACAGGATGTCGTAGCCGGTGACCAGCGCGCTGGTCGGGTAGAAGGCGCGTAGGTCGGCGGTGTCGCTCGGCCACCCCAGGGTGGAGAACGGCCAGAGCGCGGAGGAGAACCAGGTGTCCAGCACGTCCGGGTCCTGCCGCCAGCCCTCGCCGGTGGGTGGCTCCTCGTCGGCGCCGACGCACACCACCTCGCCGTTCGGGCCGTACCAGATCGGGATCCGGTGCCCCCACCACAGCTGGCGGGAGATGCACCAGTCACGCATGTTGTCGACCCAGTCGAAATACCGCTTCGCCGACGCCGGTGGGTGAATCTGGACCCGGCCCTCGCGGACCGCGTCGCCGGCCGCCTGGGCCAGCTGCTCGACCCGGACGAACCACTGCACCGACAGCCGCGGCTCCACCACCGTGTCGCAGCGCGAGCAGTGCCCGACGGCATGCCGGTACGGGCGCTGCTCGGCGACGACCCGTCCCAGCGCGCGCAGCGCCGCCACCACGGCCGGCCGGGCCTCGAACCGGTCCAGCCCCTGGAACGGGCCGTGCGCGGTGATCGTGCCCCGCTCGTCCAGCACGGTGATCGCGGCCAGGCCGTGCCGCTGGCCGATCTCGAAGTCGTTCGGGTCGTGCGCCGGGGTGACCTTCACCGCGCCGGTGCCGAACTCCGGGTCCACGTGCGGGTCGGCGACGATCGGGATCCGCCGACCGGTCAGCGGCAGCTCCACCTCGGTGCCGACGAGGTGCGCGTACCGCCCGTCCTCGGGATGCACCGCCACCGCAGTGTCGCCGAGCATGGTCTCCGGGCGGGTGGTGGCCACCACGACGGCGCCGTCGCCGTCGCCGTACCGGATCGAGGTGAGCTCACCGTCGAGCTCCCGGTGGTCGACCTCGATGTCGGAGAGCGCGGTCATGCACCGCGGGCACCAGTTGATGATCCGCTCGGCCTGGTAGATCAGCCCGTCGTCGTAGAGCCGCTTGAAGATCGTCAGCACCGCGCGGGAGAGCCCCTCGTCCATCGTGAACCGCTCGCGGGACCAGTCGACGCTGTCGCCGAGCCGGCGCATCTGGTTGAGGATGGTCCCGCCGGAGGCGGCCTTCCACTCCCATACCCGCGCCACGAACGCCTCACGCCCGAGGTCGTGCCGGGACAGCCCCTGCCTGGCGAGCTCCCGCTCGACGACGTTCTGGGTGGCGATGCCGGCGTGGTCCATCCCCGGCAGCCACAGCGCCTCGTATCCCTGCATCCGGCGGCGGCGGATCAGGGCGTCGATCAGGGTGTGGTCGAGGGCGTGCCCCATGTGCAGCGAGCCGGTCACGTTCGGCGGGGGGATCACGATGGTGTACGTCGGCCTGCCGCTGGCCGGGTCCGCCTCGAAGTACCCCGCCTTGGCCCACCGCTCATACAACGGACCCTCGACGGCTACCGGCTGGTACTGGGTCGGTAGCTCGGTCGGGGGGCGCTGCGGCGGTGTCGTGGTGGTCACCTCTCGCATGGTAGTGAGCCGCCCGGCCGGCGCCGAATCAGATCCCTGACCGCGGCGATCGGGTCCGCCCCCGCTACCCGATCCCCCCGCTACCCGATCCCGCAGCCGGGCCGGCCCGCCGGCCGGCTCCCACCGGCCCGGTGCGCCGGAACCCGCCGGCACCGCGGTGTTCCCGGCGATCCGGTATTACGCCGACTTCTCGCGCGGCTCGCGCTGCCGCTTCGCGGCCGCATCCCGTGGCACGATCGTCGGGTTGACGTTCTCCAGCACGGCCTCACGGGTGATGACCACCCGGGCCACATCGGTCCGGCTCGGCACGTCGAACATCACCGAGAGCAGCACCTCTTCCATGATCGCTCGAAGGCCCCGGGCGCCGGTCCCGCGCAGGATGGCCTGGTCGGCGATGGCCTCCAGCGCCTCGCCGGTGAACTCCAGCTCGACGCCGTCGAGCTCGAACAGCCGCTGATACTGCTTCACCAGGGCGTTGCGCGGCTCGGTGAGGATCCGGATCAGCGCGTCCCGGTCGAGGTTGCGGACATGGGTGAGCACGGGCAGCCTGCCGATGAACTCCGGGATCATGCCGAACTTCAGCAGGTCCTCGGGCATGACATCGGCGAACACGCCACCCACGTCCAGGTCGTACTTGCTGCGCAGCTCGGCCCCGAAGCCGAGGCCCTTCTTCCCGACCCGCTGCTCGATGATCTTCTCCAGGCCGGCGAAGGCACCGCCCACGATGAACAGCACGTTGGTGGTGTCGATCTGGATGAACTCCTGGTGCGGGTGCTTCCGGCCGCCCTGCGGCGGCACGCTCGCGGTGGTGCCCTCCAGGATCTTCAGCAGAGCCTGCTGGACGCCCTCTCCGGACACGTCCCGGGTGATCGACGGGTTCTCCGACTTCCGTGCGATCTTGTCGACCTCGTCGATATAGATGATCCCGGTTTCGGCCCGCTTTACGTCGTAATCCGCAGCTTGTATGAGTTTGAGCAGGATGTTTTCCACATCCTCGCCGACATACCCCGCCTCGGTCAGCGCGGTGGCATCGGCGATCGCGAAGGGCACGTTCAGCATCTTCGCCAGGGTCTGCGCCAGGTAGGTCTTGCCACACCCGGTCGGGCCGATCAGCAGGATGTTGGACTTGGCCAGCTCCACGGCGTCATCGCGGTGACTGCCCCGCTCGCCGCCGGCCTGCACCCTCTTGTAGTGGTTGTAGACCGCGACGGCGAGCGTCTTCTTCGCCTGATCCTGGCCCACCACGTAGGCGTCGAGGAACTCGCGGATCTCCCGCGGTTTGGGGAGCTCATCGAACTTCAGCTCGGTGGACTCCGACAGCTCCTCTTCGATGATCTCGTTGCACAGGTCGATGCACTCGTCACAGATGTAGACGCCGGGCCCAGCGATGAGCTTCTTGACCTGCTTCTGCGACTTCCCACAGAACGAGCACTTGAGCAGGTCACCGCCGTCACCGATGCGTGCCACCTACGTGACCTCCCTCGTCCACACCGTCACCATCCCGCGCCGGTGGTGTACCTGACGCTACCGCGTTGGGTGGCCGTTGCATCCAGTTTGCCGTGTGGCCGCCCACTCAGCGAGCCCGACCGGTCAATGCGGCTGGAGCGCGCTGAGCTTGCGGGTGGAGAGAACCTCGTCCACAAAACCGTACTCCTTGGCCTCCTCCGCGGTGAGGATCTTGTCCCGCTCGATGTCGACGCGGACCCGCTCGACGGACTGACCGGTGTGCCGGGCCAGCAGCTCCTCCAGCAGGACCCGCATCCGCTGGATCTCGTTCGCGGTGATCTCCAGGTCGGAGACCTGCTGGCCGCCCTCGGAGCCACCGGAGGGCTGGTGGATGAGGATCCGGGAGTTCGGCAGCGCCATCCGCTTGCCCGGCGTACCGGCGGCCAGGAGCACCGCGGCGGCGGATGCGGCCTGTCCCATGCAGACCGTCTGGATCTCCGGGCGGACGAACTGCATCGTGTCGTAGATCGCGGTCAGCGCGGTGAACGACCCGCCGGGTGAGTTGATGTAGACGATGATGTCCCGGTCCGGGTCCATCGACTCCAGGCACAGCAGCTGCGCCATGACGTCGTTGGCGGACGCATCGTCGATCTGCACGCCGAGGAAGATGATCCGCTCCTCGAAGAGCTTGTTGTACGGGTTCATCTCCTTGACGCCGTAGCTGGTGCGTTCGACGAACGACGGCAGCACGTACCGGCTCTGTGGAGTGTAGAGCTCGCTCACGATGGTCCTCCGCGGAAAGTAGCCTGCGCTGTGGTGGCCCGGGCGACGGATGTCAGGCCGGGCCGACGCCATCGCTGGCGCGGCTGATGACGTGGTCGACGAAGCCGTACTCGCGTGCCTGCTCGGCGGTGAACCACCGGTCCCGGTCGGAGTCGGCGGTGATGGTCTCCACCGTCTGGCCGGTGTGCTGCGCGATCAGCTCCGCCATCTCCCGCTTGGTCAGCTTGAGCTGCTCGGCCTGGATCCGGATGTCCGACGCGGTCCCGCCGACACCGGCCGACGGCTGGTGCATCAGGATCCGGGCGTGCGGCAGGGCGTACCGCTTGCCCGGCGTACCCGCGCAGAGCAGGAACTGCCCCATCGAGGCGGCCAGCCCCATCGCGTAGGTGGCGACGTCGCAGTCCACGAACTGCATGGTGTCGTAGATCGCCATCCCGGCGGTGACCGAACCGCCCGGCGAGTTGACGTAGAGGTGCACGTCGCGGGCCGGGTCCTCGGCGGCCAACAGGAGCAGCTGGGCGCAGATCTGGTTGGCGAGCGTGTCGTCCACCGCCTGGCCGAGGAAGATGATCCGCTCGCGCAGCAGCCGGTCGTAGACCGAGTCGTGCAGGTTCATCCCCGCGCCGGAGGCCCGCATGTCGGGCACCACACGGATCGGCATCACCGGGTCGATTTGGGTCATGCTGCCTACCTTTGCGAACGGGTGCTGATCGGCTGAGCCGGACGGTGAGGCGACCGACTCGACGACCCTAACGCTCGGCCCACGACGGTGACTCCCCAACCCGGGCGTGTTCGCTGTCGGCTTGAGCGATCCGGGCGGCTGGCCCGGATGGGGCTCAGGACCCTGCGCCGGCCGGCTCCGCGGTAGGCTCCAGTGCCGCGCCGCCCAGCGCCACCGGGTCGACGATGCCGCCGTCCTCGTCGGTCACCGCCGCCGCGTCCACGGCGATCGTCAGGGCCTTCTCGCGGCGGATCTCGGCGACGACCGCCCCGAAGCTGCCGGAGTCGGCGATCTGCTGCACGAACTGCTGTGGTGGCACGCCGTACCGCTCGGCCTGGAGCACGACGTGCTCGGAGAGCTCCTGGTCGGAGACGCCGACCTGCTCGGTCTCGGCGAGGGCATCGAGCACCAGCTGCGCCTTCACGGCATGCTCGGCCGCCGTCCGGACCTCCGCCTCCAACTCTTCCCGCGCCTGGTCCTGATCGGCCAGGTACCCGTCCAGGGAGAGGCCGGCCGAGGACAGCCGCCGGGCCAACGCCTCCCACCGCCAGTCGAACTCGGCGTCGACGACCGACGCCGGCAGCGGCACGTCAGCGGCCGCCAGCAGCGCCTCCAGCACCAGGTCGCGCGCCTGAACAACCTGCTCGACGAGCTTGATCTGGCCGATCCTGTCGCGGATGTCGGCCCGCAGCTCCTCGACGGTGTCGAACTCGCTGGCCGCCTGGGCGAACTCGTCGTCCAGCTCGGGCAGCTCCTTCTCCTTGACCGAACGGACGGTCACCGTGACCTCGGCGGTCTTGCCGGCGTGCTCGCCACCGAGCAACTCGGCGCTGAAGCTGCGTTCCTCGGCCACGACCGCGCCGAGCAGCGCCTCATCGAGTCCGTCGATGAGCTGCCCGCTGCCCACCTCGTACGACATCCCGGCACGGCTCTCGATCTCCGCACCGTCCACCCCGGCGGCGAAGTCGAGGTTCACGTAGTCCCCGGCGGCGACCGGTCGGTCGACCGCCCTGAGCATCGCGACCTTCTCCCGCAGCACGCCGAGCCGTTCGTCGACGTCCTCGTCGGTGACCGCCAGGCCGGGGACCGTCACGGCGATCGTGTCCAGCGCGGGAAGGGCGAACTGGGGCCGGACGTCCACCTCGGCGGTGAACGAGATGCCCGCTCCGGCGTCCACACTTGTCAGCTCGATGTCCGGCTGCCCGAGCGCCCGAACCTCGTTGTCACGCACCGCCTCGGCGTACGCGCGGGGCACGGCGTCCTGCACGGCCTCGTCGAGCACGGCGGCCTGACCGATCCGCTGGTCGATGATCGCGGCGGGCACCCGGCCGGGGCGGAACCCCGGCACCTTGACCTGCTTCGCGATCGTCTTGTACGCCCGATCCATGCTTGGCTTGAGCTCCTCGAAGGGCACCTCCACGGCGAGCCGTACCCGCGTCGGGCTGACGGTTTCGACGGTGCTCTTCACGTGAGTTCTCCTTGGGGAACCGGTGGCCGGGCCGGGATCGGGCTGGACGGACGCCTGAGGCGGGCCGGCGACCCAGCCTCGTGGTCGGGGTGGCGGGATTTGAACCCACGGCCCCTCGCTCCCAAAGCGAGTGCGCTACCAAACTGCGCCACACCCCGAGTGACGGAGCCGAGTCTAGGGTGTGGCCACCGTTTCCTCCGAACGCGGGCCCTCACCCCGACCTCACCCCCGCCCGCCGGCGCGCAGGATCACCAGCAAGTCGTCCTCGTCGAAGCTGGCCGCCGGCTGCCCCCACACCTCGTACGCCGCCCGCAGCTTGCCGGCCAGCTTTCGGGTGAGCGCGTTCCTGATCCGGCGAGCACCCCCCGGCCGCGATGAGCTTGCTGTACCTGACCGTGTCGACGACGGCCGACTTGACCCGTTCGTGCCGCAGGTAGGCGGAAAGGTCGTCCTGCCAGCCGGGTCCTGCCGCGGCCGGCTCGGCCCGCTCCCAGGCCGCCAGGAACGTCTCCTGCTCGGCTGGCAGGTACGCCATCTTGTGCAGGTGGCTCGCCACGTCGTACACCGGGTCACCCCAGAGGGCCAGCTCCCAGTCGAGGAACCAGACCACACCGTCAGCCACGATCATGTTCTTGCGGTGCACGTCGGCGTGGACGAGCCGGAACGGGCGCGCGGCCAGGCCGGCCCAGCCGGCGATCGCCGCCTCGACCGGTCGCGCCGGGATGCCGAGGCGGCCGAACAGCGCGCCGAACTCGCCGGCGTGCGCCGCGTACACGGTCTCCGTGACGGCGGACAACCGAGCCGCGAAGCCGGGCGTGTCCCCGTCCGCGGGCCAGCCGGCCGGACGCTCGGCCGCCGGCACCGCGCTCAGCCGGCCGAACAGCGTCGCCACATCGTGCGGCACCTGCGCCGGCACCGCGACACCGCGCGGCGCCATCTCGTCCAGCAGGACACCCTCGATGTGGTCCTGGACCTGGAACGCCGGATCGGCACTGGCGAAACGCACCCGGGGCACCCGCGGGACATGCGACGCCAGCGCCCGCAGCACCTCGGCTTCGGGCCAGATCCGCAGGTCCATCTGGTCTGCGCCGGGCACCGCGACGCGGACGTTCACCACGCCGGCAACCGTGTCGACCTGCACGTTGTGGTTGTAGAAGCCGGACGCCAGGTCCGACCGGTTGATCGCCTCCCGGTAGAGATCGTCGGTTTCGACGCCGATGAGACGACCGGCCTGCCGACCAAGGGCCTCGGACAGGGTTGGACCACCGACAAAGGGCTGGACCTGACGACCGCAGCGTGCCGCCGCCACGGCGAGGTCCGGGTCCGGCCAACCGGCCAGCCCGAACATCGCGTCGGCCAGCATGACCAGCGTCGGGTAGACGGCGGCCGCGCCCAGCTCGGCGACGGCCGTGCGCGCGCTGGCCACGGCGTCCGCGCGGCGCCCCTGCCGGATCCGCAACGCCGCGCGGAAGAGTTCGGCGCGCGCCCGGCCCGAGCGGTAGTTCGCCCGCTCCAGCGCATCGCAACCCGCGTCGAGGGCATGCTCCGCGGCCGCCAGGTCACCGAGCATGAGCCGCGCCACGCCGAGTGCCGTGTACGCCTTGCCCTGCTCGTGGAGCGCCCCGAGCTCACGCTGCGCCTCGATGGCCACGCCGACGGCGGGGATGGCCGACTCCGGATCGGCGAACGCAAGAAGTTCCGCCCGATTGGTGGCGATATTCGCCGCGCCGATCACGGAGCCTGCCGCGGCGTACCGACGTTCCGCCTCGACCAGCTGCCGATCCGCGCCGGCCAGATCGGCGCCGAACCGGTAGGCGAGCGACCGGAGCCGCGCGAGGTCGCCGTGGAACTCGTCGTCGTCCGGCGGGCACGCGGCGCCGAGCTCCTCGGTCAGCGCGAGCGCATCGGCGAAGCGCCCCTGGCACATGTCCAGGTCGGCCGCCCAGAGCCCGGCGGTCAACCTGGCCCGGGTCGTGCCCGAGGCCCACACCGTCCGGAAGATCGCCAGCGCCTCGTCGGTGCGGCCAAGAATCCGCCGAGCGTTGCCGGCGGCCACAGCCAGCCGCTCGGCCACCGGACCCGGCCGGACCGGACCGAGATCGCGGGTGAGCTCGACCCCACCCGCCGCGTCGCCGAGCAGCAACGCCGCCTCGACCTCCAGGCAACGAGCCAGCTCGGCCAGTTCCGCATGCTCACGGTCGATCGCTGGCATGTCGGCGAGGTGATCCAGCAGGTCGGCCAGCACACCATCGATGCCGCGTTTGCCACCGGCGGCCGCGATCTGGTCGACGTACCCGAGCAGCTCCGCCGCGCCGACCTCGCCGGCCCGCACGCCGTGATAGACCGCCTCACGCAACGCCGGCACGCGCTGACCGGGCTCCACGCTCCGCTGCTGCCACAGCTGGTAGAGCAGGCGGTGCAGCGAGATCACCAGCGCTGGCGTCAGCCTCCGCTGCAACGCCCGCAGCATCAGCTGGTGCAACCGGAACCGGGTCGGCTCGGTCCCCTCGCCGACGTCGGTCCCGGACCTCACGCCGTACACGAACGAATAGCCGACCATCGACTGCCACGCGAGCCGGCCGGATGGCACTCCGAACTCGGTGGCGACCGTCGCGAAGATCTCGCCGTCGATCGTCCTGGCCACGCTGAGCAGTTCCAGGGCACGGACCTGCGCGGGCTCGACATGCCGGAGGAACCGTTCCAGGATCGCCTCCGGCGAGACTGTGATCCGGGCGTCGCCGGTCGGCAACCGGCCGTGCGCGTCAAGCGCCAGATGCAGGTAGAACGGCACGCCAGCGCTGGAGATCGCGATCGCACGACGTTCCGTGGGATCGGTGATGCCAGCCACCGCCAGCAGCTCCTCACGGGCCGCCATCGGAAGATCAGTGACGTCGACGGTCCGCAACCGGGTCGCCCACTCCGGGTCGTGGATCTCCCAGCCCAGCGGTTCCCGGCTGGCGACCACGACGATCGCGGTGTCGAGCTGGGCGACGATGTCGCGGAGCCAGCCATCATCGGCGGCCGCCCAGCCGACCCGTTCGACGCCGCCGACGAGCGCGTCGTACGCATCCACGAACAGCGCATACGGGCCGCCCCGCGCCTTCAGGTCCTCCGCGAACAGGTAGGACACCGCGTCCACCAGACGTGGCAGGGACAGCAGGTCCAGCTCGGAGAGGGTCGGGTCCCGCCGCACCGTCTGCCAGCGCCGCAGTCGCCGGCTGCCGGAGTCCAGCAGCTTGGCCGCCGTACCGAAGACCGGGAGGCCGGCGGCGGCGTCGAGGATCTCGGTCAGGATCTCGCTCTGGGCCACCAGGGGCAGCCCGTCGGCGGTGATCCGCAGATGCGGGTGGAGCCGCTGCCAGAGCACGGCGTACGCGATGTCGAAGCGGTGGAACGACACCTGTTGCCGGCCGAACTCGGCTCGAAGGGTCGCCAGCGCGGCCTCCGGCTGGCGCTGCGCCGGCACCTGCAGGTCCAGCACCGCGGAGGCGTACCGATCGGTGAGGCGCGACCGCAGCTCGGTGACGAGCCGGGACTTTCCGATGCCGCCGAGGCCGGTCAGCACCAGCACCTGAGGTTCGCCGCTCCGGGCCACCAGCTCATCGAAGAGCTCGATCACAGGCTCCCGGTCCACGAACGGCCGCCGGGTCGCGCCCGGGCGGAATCGAGCCGTCAGCGCCACGCCGGAGCCACCGGTCGCGCGGCACAATGCCTCAAACGGGGCGAAGTGTCGGTCGAGCGAACAGGCATGCGCTCATCTTGCCGGAGGGGCCGCCGTGCCGCAGACCGAGGCCGCTTCGCCCCGATGGGTGAGGCGTCAGCTCGCCACGAACCGCCATCCCGCCGCCGCCACGGCATCATGAAGGTGGCCGACGGCACAGAACGGCGCGCCCCGAAGCGCCCAATGGGCCAGCATCAGCGGTTCGAACTGGGGCTCAAGCACCCCAACGATCCGACCCTCGCTGTCCTCCAGCTCCGGCCACGGCCGAGCAAGGTCGTCCATGACGCCGTCCTGTAGCTGGTCCGCGACCACCCAGCAGGCGTACTCGACCCCCTCGTCCAGACGTGCCACAAACTCATGCCGGCCACCCAACAGCGTGGCCACCACATCCCCCGGCTCGACCGGGTCCTCTGGCGGCCGCCCCTCCGGCCAGCCGCCGTCCGCCGCCCACGTCGGGTCCACCCGTACTGCGATCAGGTCGGAGCGACCGGCGACCGGGCCGAAATCGGCCAGAATCCGCTCGATCAAGAACCGCCCAGCAGCCTCAATACGCTGCGGCGTCCACCGGCTCACCCGAACATCGGCCAAGGTCATCACGCCAATCGGCACCGGAGAAAGAACTGCGTCGCGCGTCCTTCGCTATCGTACGTTTCGCCCTCCACGCGGAAGACCGAGCCGCTGCCCGCCTTCCGGATCGTGGCCGCCGGCACCGAGCCATGCGGTTCGTAGGTCTGGCTCTTGCCGTCCACCTTGCGCGGACCCGCATATACTCGGACGACGATCCGCACAAGAGATACCTTCGGGGTCACACCCCACTGCACCGACGCGCCCGGACCAGCCTGCTACGCGGAGATGCACCCAAAGGCATTGCGGTCGATGTAGTTCGGCGAACACGCATGCACCGTGTTGGCGTCGCCAACAAGCCCGCCGCCCAGCGCACGGAACGCGGCGGATCAAAATGTGTCGTATGGCGCGAACAACCGCGTATGCCCACATCTTGCCGTCCCGACCGGGGTGTCGCGGACCCGATCACCCGCAGCTGAACATCGGCATGTCGTTGGGCCCGGGACCCGGTACGCTGGGCGCGCCAGCCACGTGCCGGCACGCGGGTGTAGCTCAATGGCAGAGCCCCAGCCTTCCAAGCTGGCCATGCCGGTTCGATCCCGGTCACCCGCTCCACACCAAAAGCCCAGGTCACCGGGGTCATCCCCCGAGACCTTGGCTTTGTCGTCGGACGGTCGTGCCACCGTCGTGCCCGCTCCGTTCCCGCCGCCGGCGTGCCCGGCGGCTCGGCTGACGGCGACGGCCCGGGCGGTCACCGACCGCACCACACCGCCTCGTGGGCGTGCGAACCGGAAGGACCGTCAGCCGGTGACGACGGCAGGTCTCCCGGTGGCCTCGGCCACCTCGACCTCCTCGGCCCTGCCGATCCCGTTGCGTACCGACTCCAGCAGTGCCAGACCTTGCCCGGCGAGGGACGCGACCACGCTGCTGAGCCCTTCGGCACCGTCGAGCACCGTGAGGTTCGCGCCCTGCAGACCCTGGGCGGACAGCTTCGTGGCGTCGGCCTGCGCGCGAGCCAGTGTGGTGATCCGTTCGGCTTCGGCCTGCGCCGGGCGGACGACCTCGGCGATCAGCTCGGCCTGCCGCAGTTCGGCATTCTTCTGCGCGACGAGGGACTGCTCGACGAGGACCGCCTGCTGGGCGCGCGCCGCGGCCAACGGCCCGGCCTGGGCGGCGGTCTGCTGGGCCTGATCGATCTCGGCCTGGTACTGCGCCTGGGCGATGGCCGTCTGCCGGGCGTACTCGGCCTGGTTGCGCATGCTCTCCTGGTACGCCATCGCGCTGGCTTGGTCGGCGGCCGCTTGGGCCACCTTGGCGTCCTGGTTGACCTTGGCCTGGTGTGGGGCCGCGAGGGCCCTGATGTATCCGGCGCCCTTGTCGTCGATGCTGCTGATCTGCAACGAGTCGACTGCCAGGCCGATCCGTCCCATCTCGGTCTTGCTCGCGTCGACGATGGCGTCGGCGAGGGTCTGCTGCTCCCGGATGATCGCCTCGACCGTCATGCTGCCGATGATGCTGCGCAGGTGTCCGCTGAAGATCCGCCCGACGAGGGTGGCCATCTGGGACTGATCACCCTGGAACCGCCGCGCTGCGGCGGCGATCGACTCGTGGTCGTCGCCGACCTTGAACGCGATGACGGCCTGCACGGCCAAGGTCAGCCCCTGCTTCGTGAAGCAGTCCTCGATGACCTCCGCCTCTTGCATCGCCAGCGTCAGTCGGGAGGCTCTGGAAAAGACCGGGACCACGAAGACGCCGTGCCCGGTGACAATCTTGAACGGAAGCGCATCGCTCCGCGCTGCTTCCTTCCACTGATCAGAAGGGCTTCATTGGGAGCGGGAACGCGGTAACCGAACACTACTCTGACCTCTCCGTCCGACCGGGGATGGTATCGCTGGTCGGTATGCTCGGCCATGGCTCGACGTCGACCTGACGCGCGCCACGGTTGTTGATGACGAGTACCTCCGCGCCGGTTGGTACCGCGACAGCAGCGTACGCGATGTAGTAGTGGGCGATACCGCCAACAACCACCCGCACCTCCCCCGGGCGAGGGCCGCCGCGCACCGCGCTGACCACCAACCCGACCTTGCCGACCAGCGTCTGACTTGCCATCCTGCTCCTTCGCCGCGCAACGTCCACTATGGCGCGTATCCGGGTGACTCCGGTGACGCCACCGTCACCGCCTCGGCTGGCCGGCGAGGCCCACCAGCCAGAGGGCATCGACACCACACCCGGCCGAACGACGTCCCCGACCTTCGCGGGCAGCTCCAGGGACCCCCAGCCGTTGAACACACGCACCGTGTCGCCGTCGACGATGCCCCGCGCGGTCGCGTCGTCGACGCTCATCTCCAGGGTCGGGGTTCGCTCGGCCCCGATGGCGCGTTCGATGTTGCCGTAGCTGGAGTTCAGGAAGTGGTGGGCCCCCTTGGCCGTCACCAGCGACAGCGGGTACCGGGCGGCGAGCCGCTGGTCCCCCATCGGGCTCTCCCGGCCACGAGCTCCTCGTCGCCGGTCTTGAAGGCCGGCTCCGCGAACCCCATCCGACGCCCAAGCCTCCGGAAGATCTCCGCATTCGGGAGCGCCTCACCCACCGGATCGATCGCGGGTTCGTTGCGGGCGAGGTAGGTATGACCCCAGGACCACATCATGTCGTGGTGCTCCACCTGGGTCGTGGCCGGGAGGACGTAGTCGGCGTACCGCGCGGTGTCGGTCACCACGTGGTCGATCACCACGGTGAAGAGGTCGTCGCGACCGAGCCCCTGGCGGACGAGGTTCTGGTTCGGGGCGGTCACCGCGGGGTTGGCGCTGTAGACGACGAGCGCGCGGACCGGGGGTTCGAGACCCGTGAGAGCCCGCCCCAGCTGCACCATGTTCACCGAACGCGTCGAGGGGTCCTCGGGCAGCAGCCCGGTTCCGGTTCCCATCGTGATCGCCTCACCGCCGGAGCCGTCGATCACGGCGCCGAGCCGGCCGGCGATCTCGTCGAGCGCCACCTCCCAGGAGACGGGCTCGAACTCCGCCGCCCCCTTGCTCCCGGTCCGGCGCAGCGGCCTCAGCAGTCGATCATGCTGGTAGGTCCGGTCCTCCAGGAATCGGTTCACCTTCGGGCACAGGCCGCCACGGGTGAACGGATGGTCGGCGTCCGCGGTCAGCTCCTCGACCCGGCCGTCTCGCACCGTTACCGTCCACGCACATGTGTCCGGGCAGTCGTGCGGACACGCAACCCTCGCGACCCTCACCGGGAGCTCAACGACCGCCACTGGCCGAGCCTAGCCCGACCCTGTCAAGGCGGCGGCGTCATCGCCGGCTGTGAACGCCGACTCCATGGCCGCGATCTCGGACGGGGTGAGCCCGTGCTGTCCGGCGACCTCGCGCCACCCGCTCACGGCCACCCCGACCTCACGCAGCGCCGCGCGGGCCTGGGTGTCGGACAGCCGGAAGTGCTCGGCCACGGCAAGAGCGGAGGCGAGGCTCGCGGTGTCGCTGATGTCGTCGATCGCAGTGCTGAGGTACTTGGGTCCCGGCGCCGGGTTCGGGTTGAGGTCGAACGCCGGCGCGAGCCTCCACACGTCGCCACGCTCGTGCAGAAACCCGTGGTTACGCAGATGGTCGTCGGTGTTCGAGATCAGCACCGAGAACACGATGCGGCGCCAGAGTTGGCGTAGTTCCTCGGTGGCGCGCACGGACGCGGTCTCGACGACCTCCGCGATCTCGAGGTAGCTGCGCTGCTCGCCGTCGGACGCCTCAAGCATGGTCATCGCGCTGACGTAGCCGATCCGGTGGCCGGTGCTGTCGCGGTCGAACCGGTCGACGATCAGGACGCTGCGGCCGGCGAGGTGCAGCAGCCGCGACGGTGGCACGTCGATGCCCGCGCGCTCGGCGAGGTCGAGGGCGACCTTCTCCCACGCCATGACGTTCCACGTGTCATGGTTGGCGCTGGGGAACTTGGCGATCGCGACGCGGCCGTTGCGGTCGAGCACGTGCGCTTTCGGGCGCGCCCCGCCCAGGGAGCTCCCGACACGGACGAGGCGTTGAAGATCGGGTAGGTCGGCGGTGTCACTGTCGGCGCGTGCCGCCAGCTCGAGCAGCGCGGGTAGGTCGGTCAGCGCGGGCACGCCCGCGTCGTCGTCGGCGAGAAACGGCCCCGTGCCGACGCGAAACCTCAGAGCACCCTGACGCAGGTCGTCCCGCACGCCCAGCAGGTAGTCGATCTCGGCGAGCGCCCGGGGGGCTCTCCCCTCGACGCGGGCGAGCGCAGCTTCACGACGGGTGACGAGGGTGCGTCCCCAGCGGTCCGGCGCGCTGTCGGTGAGGGCCCCGAACAGAGCCCTGCCCACTCGTGTCTGATGGGTGCCGCTGGTGAGAGGGAGCTCCGGGTCGAGTGCGTAGGCACCCGGGGTGGCGAGATATGTGGGTGCGTAGGCATAGGTGGCGGACTCCGTGCCGCGACGCCGGTGCGAGTACAGGGTGCCGGCGAGCACATCGTGGCCGTCCAGGGCGACGTACACGGTCACTCCGGTCACGTCGCCCTCCGGTGACGGACGCGTTCGGGCAGAGCCTCGTCGGCGCGGAGCCGTCCGAGATCCGTGGCGCGAGGGTCGAGGGCATCGGTGAGAGCCTTGAGAACGCCGAGCGCCCGAGCGACACGAAGGACGTTCTCCAGGGTGGCGCCGTCACCCTTCTCCAGCCGTAGCACGGTGCTCACCCCGACCCCGGCCCGGTCGGCGACCTCGCTGGCGGTGAGCTGACGCAGCTTGCGCCACGTGCTGAGGTCCTCGCCGAGCCTGCGCAAGGAGCGCGACACCGCCGTCGGGGTCTTGCTCGCAGCCACCGCCTTCTCCTTACAGCTCATTTATGAATTGTAATCCTAGTTAGCATATCATATTTGAACGTACTACGGGCTGGGTCGAGACCGACGGATGTCGGAGACCCCGCCTACCCCGCCTACCCCGCCTACCCCGCTGACGCGAAAGATTCACCCAGTTGGGTGGGTCGTCGCGTCGGGGGGCCGGTTAGGAGGCTTGGTTGAGGGTGACTCGGTAGCCGATGGCTTCCAGTTGTCGGATCGCTGGTGTGCGTGTGCGTTCGGGGTTGAGTCGGCTGTGGTGGTCCCCGCCGAGGTCCTCGTGCAGGGTGCCGGTGGTGCCCGTGTGCCAGATCGCGGTCAGCAGGGTGTGCTGGACCGCGACGTTGGCTCGTGGTGGGCCGCGGCGGCTGGCGGTGCGCCGGTACCGGGCGCCGGGGAAGGTGCGGGGGCTCTGGGTGGCCCACATCGCCGCCTGGCCGAGTGCGCCTTGCAGGTAGGGGTTGCCCGGCCGGGTGCGGCTGGACCTCACCTTCCCGGCGGGTTCGTTGTTGCCCGGTGTGGTGCCGGCCCACGACGCCAGGTGCTTGGTGGTGGGGAACACGGCCATGTCGGCGCCGGTCTCGGCGATGATGACGTCGGCGATCCGGGTGCTGATGCCGGGGATGGAACAGATCAGGTCGTGGAAGCCCTGAAACGGCTCGATCAGCACCTCGATACGCTGTGTGAGCTGGTCGATCGCGGTGGTGTGGCGGTCGATGAGGTCCAGGTGCACCCGGGCCAGGAAGGCGTGGTGCTCGGCGAACCGGCCGACGAGCGCCTCGGTGGGGCTGGGGATCTTCGACCGCGGTCGACGCTTGGCCAGATCGGCCAGCGCCGTGGGGTCGCGCTCACCGGCGATGAGCCGCTCCGGTATCGCCCGCCCGGACACACCCAGGATGTCGGATGCCACCGTCGAGAGTGTGATCCCGGTGTCTTCGAGGAGCTTCTCCAGCCGCTGCGCCTCCCGGGACCGTTCGCGGGTGATCGCCGTCCTGGTTCGGGTGAGGTCCCGCAGCTGCCGGATCGGCTCGGGCGGTACGAACGAGCCCCGGACCAGCCCGTGGGCGCCGAGTTGTGCCAGCCAGGTCGCGTCGGCGACGTCGGTCTTGCGGCCGGGTAGGTTCTTCACGTGCCGGGCATTGACCAGCAGCACCTCCACCCCGGCACGTCCTCCAGGAGGTAGTAGAACGGCTTCCAGTAGTCACTGGTCGCCCCCATCACCACGCACGTGACCTGCTCGGCGGCCAGGTGGTCGCGCAGCGCGAGGATCTGGTTGGTCATCGATCCCCACGTCGTGACGGTTTCGACCGTCTTGCGCCGGCCCGCACCCGCGATCCGGACGCAGACCCTGGCGTCCTTCTTCGAGATGTCCATCCCGGCACACCGGGAGTGCACCACTTCCATCAGTCATGCTCCCTTCGGTCCCACTTCAGTGGACCAACGCAGCCTGGGGACCCCAACGCTGTCCTCGCGCCCCGCTGCCCGGGCTACGGCGCCGGGCTTTCCACCGAGTAGAGGACCTCACCGGACTTCGGGTCGACGAAATCGAAAATTGTGCAGGAATAGGTCTTTTGGCCCGCTGGCTGTCCCGGTGGGCCGCCCGTTGGGGCGCAGGCGACCCCCGTCCACGTCAGCACGTACACCAGCCGGCCATCGGGGCGGGCGAGTTCGAGGCCGTGGCTGCCGGCGTACCAGATCTCCGCCAACCCCACCCGCCCCGCACGTCACCCAGGTCGCGGCCACTGACCACGGCGACCGGGCACCGGCAGGCCAGCCGGTCGAGCCCTGCCGCCGCGCCGGCGCAGCTGGTCCGGGTGACCGGTCCGGTCCACGCCAATGCAGCGGGCCGGGTCCGCGTCGAGCACCGATCGGCAGTTCCGGCTGGCGGAGAACACCCCGGTGACGATCCCCACGCTCTGCAACCGGCGCACGAACGTGACCGGCGACTCGAACGCCCGCACGCCACCGCTGGTCAGACGCTGGCCAGACGCTGGCCAGAGGCTGGTGGAAGTACCGCCGGTAGTCGTCGTCGGCGAACGGTCGGTGGTCCTCGCCGGCACGCCACGATCCGGGAACTGGGCCACGATCCGGGAGCTGGGCCACGATGCGGGATCTGGCTCGGAGGCGCACGATGGAGGGAACCGGGGCGCGCCGGCAGGCGCGCGAGCGAGCCCGACCGAGTCCGACCGACCCGCCGGCTCAGGAGGCACCGCCATGACCGCGAGTTTCCGGCTGGCACGGATCGTCGGCGTCGACGTCGGCGTGAACTGGAGTGTTCTGGTCATCTTCATGCTGATCGCGACGTCACTGTCGGCGGGGCGGCTCCCCGCCGACTACCCGGACCATTCGGCGTGGGCGTACGGGATCGCCGGGACCTCCGCTGCCGTGGTGTTCTTCCTCGGGCTGCTGGCGCACGAGCTGTCCCACGCCGTCGTCGCCAGGCGCAACGGGCTGTCGGTCGAGGGGATCACGCTGTGGATGTTCGGTGGCGTGGCCCGGTTGCGTGGCGAGGCCCGCACGCCAGGCGCGGACCTGCGGATCGCGGGTGTGGGTCCGCTGGTGAGCCTGCTGCTCGGGGTCGGCTTCGGCGCGATCGCCGCGCTGCTCGTGGCGGCTGGCCAGGATGGCTTGGTCGTGGGCACGATCGCCTGGCTCGCCGGGATCAACATCCTGCTCGCGGTGTTCAACTCACTGCCCGCGGCCCCGCTGGACGGTGGGCGGATCCTGCGGGCGGCGCTGTGGCGGTGGCGGGGTGACCGGACCTGGGCGGCCGTGACCGCGGCCCGGGCCGGTCGGGTTCTCGGCGCTCTCCTGATCGCGCTCGGGTTCTGGGAGTTTCTCGGTGGTGCCGCGCTGAGTGGTCTGTGGCTGGCGCTGATCGGCTGGTTCCTGGTGGGTACGGCGACGATGGAGGAACAGGGGACACGGTTGGCCGCCACGCTCGCGGGCATCCGGGTCGGTGACGTGATGTCCGGTGAGCCGGTGACCGTGTCCCCGGACCTCGACGTCGCCCAGCTCCTCGACGGCTACCTGTGGGAGTCCCGGCATTCGGCGTTCCCGCTCACCGACGGTGGCCGGCCGGTCGGCCTGATCACGCTCAACCGGATCAAAGCGGTGCCGCCCGAGCGGCGGGCCACCACCCGGTTGCGCGACATCGCCTGCCCGCTGGAGGAGTTGCCCATCGCCTCGCCGGACGAACCGATCAATGACCTGCTGCCCCGGCTGAACCAGTACGCCGACGGCCGCGCGCTCGTCGTGGACGGCGACGGTCACCTCATCGGGATCGTCACGCCGACCGACATCAGCCGAGCCGTGCAGCGCGCGACGCTGATCCCCCGCCCCTGATCGCTTGGATACAGGTGGTCACACGTCGGCTACCCATCCAACGCTTCGGGCCGGCGGCTCTTGGCGGCCAGCAACGCACCATGCGGGGGGCTGCGTGCCGCCAGCACCGCGATCCCCTCGGCCAGGTAGTCGTACGCGGTGGACACCGAGATGTTGTTGTCCCTGGCCAGGGTCACCATTCAGGTGTCGTCACCGACACCGGCATGCGGTTCACCGACCCCCGGGTCCAGGCCCTCCTCAACGTCTGCGGCGCTCTGGCCCTCCTACCCGCCGGCTTCACTAACCGCGATCTACGCCACCACCTCGCACCCCCGCCGGGACTCACCCCCACCGGCCTGACCCATGCCCTGTCCCTGACCCACTTGGCCCAACGGTTCCTCATCCCCGGCATATCCCAGATCACCGACCTCGCCCACCGAGCTCACCTCGCGGCCTGACCCACCCACAGCGATGACCCCGCACGACGCCACATGACTCGGTCTTCAAGATCCCGGCGGGGAAAGTAGGTACCGAGGTTCTGGCTCTTTGTCTTGTACCGCAACGAGTTCGGCGCGTCGCCAACCCAGTACAACCGTCGGTCGCAAATGAGAACGTTGGCTTCTGGACCAGATCAATGGTATCCGTGCAGCTCAGAAGCGGTGCCACAGTCAAGAACAATAGGTTCGCCTTAGCACACGGAGTCATGCGGCGTTACCGAAATGGCTCATTGCTCACCACCGGCCGCGCGACGCTCTTCCAGCAACTTGACCCATTCATTCTCCGAATTCTGCGAGTAATTCGCGGTCAAGACACTCGGAGCGGTTTCGATCAAATGCAACAAAGACCACGCTAGTCCGAAACATCCATCGGGACCAAAGAGCGTCAAGAGCATCTGGGCCTCCTCGTCCGATACGGGCGGATTAACCAGCCCAAGCAGACGCTGCCGCTCCTCAAGCTCATTCTCGGTGGCTTCGCCCTCCGAGGGGAGAACCCCTGCCCTAATTAGATCCTCAACTGCTTGCCGAATTGACATGTCATCCCTAACTACAGCTGACCGGTCTTTCGATAGTAAATGAGAAGTCCCTGAATGCCTTTGTTGAAGTAGCTAGGATCGCCGTACTGCTGTTGCCCAATTCTTCGGATATCGAAAATATCCCGCGCAAGAACCGTCCTGAACGGCAGGCCTGATTCCGCGAACTTGGTGGCAGCACCTCTCGCGCCATAAGTGCGAGTAAGCATGTGGTCAACTTGCGTCATCACAATCGCACCACCTTCTGACCGTTCCGCAAACCCAAGCGCATCCTGAGGCATGTGATGTGCCGTCAGACCGTCCCCCACCTCGCCCTTCAGGTCAGCAAAGCGCCCTGCATCATTTACCGAGACTGGGCAGGTCTCGTTGTGGACCAGCACTGGGGTGGTGCCGGCGTAGAAGGTGTGAATGCCCTCCACCGTGAGGTTGTACGCGGTGACGTCCTCCACATGAGCATGGATCATACGGACGAACAACAACCTCCCCGAAGGTTCCCGCACCCTGTCCCCAGGATGCAGGTTCACCGCGTCGGTGAACACCCCCGTCCTCGCATCCCAGAACGGGTGATGATCGGTCGCGGTGAGGGTGCTGCCATCACCGAAGGCGACATCCACCATGGTGTGCCTCCCACCATGGACGATGACCCTCTCCACCGTTCGGGCAGCCGTCCTCCCCGTCCACGGGTCCGTCGCCAGGACCTTCTCACCAACCCTGACCCTGCCGATCGGCTCCCTGGACCCATCCGCCAACAACACCGGGGTGGAGGCGGTGAAACTGTTCGCCCCACACGAGGCAGCCGACTCACGACCACGGCTGAACAACCGGCCCGCCGAACCACCCACCCCACGGCCGAAACAGGAGAGTTCTCCTATGCCGGCTTGCTCATGTGAATAGCAGTCTCGGTCTCATCGACGACGCGATCCACGGAAGCACTCCTTGATCGCATGCCGAACCACTCACAGTAAACCGGCCGTGCCCATCAAATGACCCGTCATGTGTCGCCACGACCGCTTGAATCCGCCGTTTTCGGACTCGATCAATGGCGTTTGTACAGCTCGGGATGGGTACAGCAGTCCGAAAATATAGATTCTCATTAGTATGCCCTGTCATCTTTGGGCGCGGAGACGATGCGAACGGATAGCGGTCGCATATCCTCCTGCGACTCCTCGGCAATGAATCCCGCTGAACTCAGTATTTCGATGATCGCACGGCGCATAGCGAGCTTCACGGCGCCGGAGTGCCGGATCGATGGGTCGTCGAACCTGTTGCTCTGAACACTCTCCGCGGCGGCTTTGGATAGGCGAACAAGTGGACGCCATTCAACAAATACTCCGCCTGCTTCGTCACTGCCAAGATCAACTTCAATCTCGGCACCAACGATGTTTGAGTCTTGAGCAAGTAGAGTAGCAGGTAGTCCCGCCAGCTCAAGTGCAGTTTGCGCCAATTTGGCAATATCGTTCCAAGCTGTTTGAACCTCATAACTCGCGTTCTCGAAATCGGCCAAACCTCTCACCTTCCGGTTGTGTGTTCATAGATTAGGTATGTGTATGGGTTGCGTTAAGAGGAACCCAACCCATACATGACGATTGCCGCATCGCTACCGACCGCCAGCTCTTGCAATCATCTGTCTAAGCAGCTCGTTGGAAGCGGAATTCATCATTGCGTCTTCTCCCCAGGGAACTGACCACGATGTTGACGTTCCCTCGGACAGCGCGCCGTCGAGCAATGAGGCATTCCGCGTAACCGGTTGTGACTGTGTGTGATTGTTGGGGTGGTGGTGCGACACGCCGGGGCGGGTGCGACAAAAGACGCGGAACCCCCGGTATGAAGGTGGTCCTACGAAAGATCATCTTCACCGGGAGT